>JBFFWQ010000146.1:0-13767 GCA_041570195.1 Promineifilaceae bacterium (SeqCode)
CCCCAGATCATAGGTACATATGTTCCCGGCGGCCGTGCCTGTACAATTCCAGCCAGGCGTGCTCAGCGTCGGGCTGAATACCGTCCCTTGCGGCACCGTGTCCGTCAATACCACCCCATTGGCTATGTTCGTGCCCGTATTGGTGAAGCGAATCGTATACTGGATGGTATCGCCCGGCAAGACCTCAATCCCATGGTCGCTCTTCCGCACCTGCAGGTCGGTGCGGGCGTCCACCGGCGTAATGGCGACGCTGAAGTTGTCGCCCGGGGTCTCATCCGGCCCGCCGGCCCCGTCATCGCCTATGGCCACCCCGTTGACGATGAAGTTGAAGTTCGAATTCAGCGGATCGAGCACCTCCACCCCATAGACCAGCGACCCGGTGGTGAAATTGCCGGCCACCGTCCCCAGATCATAGGTACATATGTTCCCGGCGGCCGTGCCTGTACAATTCCAGCCAGGCGTGCTCAGCGTCGGGCTGAATACCGTCCCTTGCGGCACCGTGTCCGTCAGCACTACCCCTGTGGCCGCGATGGAGCTTGTGTTAGTGAAGCGTATGGTGTAGTTGATGGTGTCGCCCGGCTCAGCCTCAAAGTTATTGTCGCTCTTGCGCACCTGCAGGTCCACGCTGGCGACCTCGACCGCCGTGCAGGTTGGGTCCGAGACGCCGCCCACAGTCGGATCATCCGTCAGCATATCGGCGAAATTATCGCCGCTGACAACGCCCTGGTTGCAGACCTGGCTCACGCTGGACGAAATGCCGCTATCTACTGTCACGTCGAAGCTGATGACCACTACCTGGCCCGGGTCTAGCGCGCCCAGTGTCAGGTTAATGGCTTCGCCCGAATTAGCCGGCATGAAACGCGCCGACCGGGCCGCGCGGGCCACGGTCGCAGACTTGGCCGCGTGCGGCGTCCTCTTGCTGGTCCGGGCTGCCGCGAGAGCCGGGCCGGCTTCACCAGCGCCAGCCTGGGCCAGCGGGAAGTCGGGATAGGAGCGGGTCACCGGCGCCGGAGCCGACGAGACCGTGGGATGATTGACCGTATTGCAAGCCCCGCCCAGGGTCAGGGTGCCATTTTGGCTGCTGTCGACCGAATTGGCTGGGGTGTTGCCGTTATTGTTCCACACATCCGTGGCCGTAGCCCCGGTCCCTGGCAGGATGACAGTGGAGCCGGCATCCACAGTACGAGCGCGGAAGGCGGCAACGCTGGCGGTGCTGGTCGTATTGTTGGTCACGTTGGCGCAGGTGGTGTTGTTATTCTGGGCCTGAACCCAGATGTCATACAGGCTGTTTGTCGCGTCTACCGTCACATTATTGTTACTGATGGTCGCGTCCAAGCGGCCGGCGCCCAGACGAGAGAGGACCTGGATGCCGGCATCGAAGCCGATATTGCTGATGACGTTGTTATCGATCTCCAGCGTCATATTGGAGTTGGTGTTGGCCTGGGCGCTGATGCCGAAGCCGCTGCTGGTCGAGCCGCCGGCCTGGATGTCGGGGTTGTCGTTGATCCGGCCTTGCACGGTGGCGCTGTCGTCGGAGAAAACATTGATGGCGTTGCTGCCGCGGCCGTTGATCAGCGGATTGCCGATCACGTTGAAGTTCAGCGTGGCCGAGTTGGCGGCCGCTAGGTCCATGCCGATGCCGCTACCCGTCCCGCGGTCGAAGGTGCTACCGGTTACATCGGCGTTGACGACTGACGTACCTTGGGAGAATACCTGCAGTCCATTGGTCCGGTTGCGCAGGAAGGAGCTGTTGACGATGTCGATGGTCGTATTGGACGCGCCATCGCTGGTGATCTCCAGGCCGTCGGCCCCGGTGCCCGACGATTGCGTATCGCGGAAGGTGCTGCCGCTGACCGTCAAATTCATTGTGACGCCGCTGTTGTCGATCAGGGCCACGCGTTCGGCCGGGAAGGACAGGTCGGAGTTAGTGATGGCGGCGTTGCCAAACAGGTTGACCATCCGCAAGCAACCTTCGTTCACGGCATTACCGCAGCGGGTCACGACGCTGTTGGCCAGCGTGAAGTTGGCCACGTTGGACCCGTTGATGCCCTGCCCGCCAGTAAAATCTAAAAACATGTAATTCAGAGAGATGTCGTACGCATTTTGCAGGCTGACGCCGTCGCCACTGGTGTTCTTGATCGTCCCACCTGTACAGCTAGCTTCGGACGAACAGGTACCGCCGCTGCCGGCAATGGTGAAGCCGCCAATAGCGTCATGGATCACAATGCCATTGGCCGCCCCGCTGGACGAAACGCTGGCGAACGTCAGCGGGCCCGGGGCGCCGCTGCCAAGGCCCAGGGTGGGGTTGCCGTCAATGACGACGGCCGGCACACCCGTGTTGCCGATGGTCCCATTGGTATCCGATACCACGAAAACCCCGCTGGCGCCTGCCAGGTGGATGCCCTCGTCCGTGCTGCTGCTGGCCGACAGGCTATCGAGGGTGATAGCCACCACGCCGCCGTTGTCGATCTCGATACCGCCTCCGGTGCCGGAGACAGCGACTTCGTTAACGGTGAGTGTGCCCACTGTGCCGCCGTTATCCGATATGCCCACCCCGGCCGTGTTGCCAATGTCGAAACCTTGCAGCTGGTTGTTTAGGCCCAATAGCACGCCGTCGCCGCTGGCGGTGGTGATGGTCGGCCGCGTCCCACCGGTGGTCGGCAGGGTGTTGCTATGGGTAGGCACGGTGATGCCGGTGATGTCCGCGATAGAGGATGCCGCTCCCTGACCGATGAGCGTCTGGCCATTGCGCAAGACAATGCCGTTGTTGTAATTCCCGGACCCGCTATATAGGAAGACGATATCGCCGTCCTTGGCCCCGGGCGCCGTTCCGGTCTGGATGGCGTTAAAGGCGCTTATGCTGTTGAATGGCGCAGTGATCCCGCCGCCGCCAGAGGATGATGCAGAATTGTTTATAAACCAGATCATCTCCGTGACCGAGACATAGACCGTCGCCCGGTCCTGATTGAAGTCGGCGTCCTGGATGAGATAGTTAAAGCTATCTGTACCTTCGAAGCCGGTCGGGGGCAAATATGAAAAAGCGCCATCGGAGCCGATGGAGAAAGCGCCGCCATTGGCAGTGCCCCCGGCGTCCGCAATAACGGACACGGAACCACCGTCGGGATCATTGTCGTTCACCAGCACACCTGGTGCGGGGACGGTGATGCCGACATTGCCCAGGGAAGCATAAATGTCGTGGCGGGCGATGGGCGTCGTCTTGATCGAGCCGGCAACCAGGGTGGTGTTGGCGTCGATGGCGTCGGCGAACCCCACGTTGCTGGCGTTCATGGTTCCGGAGTTAGTGACCACGACTGTGTAGCGGATAGTGTCGCCCGGATCGGCAACGCCGTCGCCGTCGTTGTCTACTATCAGATGGTCGACCTTAGTGGCACTAATGACCGGGACGGCCGAAGCCACATTGACCAGCAGCCCCAGGGCCAGAACGATCAAAGAGAGAACGACAATAATGACGATAAAACGATTACGAGAAACAAAATACTTCTTGCGCATATGATTACCTCCCTGCGCGCCACCGCACCCGCCGCCGGCCGTTCAACTCGGCAGCGGCATGTCAGTAACGCTATGCGATAATGAACCTGTAACAAGAAGCGCCAAATAAAGTCTGCCGCTAGAAGCTGTGCAAGAATCTATACTACTGTTCGGCCGGCCAATCACCCAGGGCAACCTTGACTGCCCGCGTAATGCTGTAGAGGGCGAAGAGGAAGGACTCGTCGCCGCCGGTCGCCCGACCCAAGCTTGATCGCCGCCTTTCGGCCGCCGTCAGATTGGGGTCGCTTCGCTCCCGTCCACCTCCCGTACTTCGCGCCAACGAACCCCCAATGGGGTCCTGGTAGGTAGATCTGCAATCTTGTCCCAAAGAGCCTCGGTTGATTTGTGTCTCCCATGACGAGAGAGCTGCTGTGATAAGGACCGTTCAATTGTCTGTGCAAGCGAGTCGCCCATATAGCAAGGGAACACTGTGCGACTCACAAACACTATACCACAAAAAACGCGTTTTGGGCCAAAGTTTGTCGATCTCCGTCCCGGCCGGCAGCCCAACAGCCGCCAGACACCTTGACAAAGCGTCCCAAAAACTGCAAACTGTCCCCGTACAAGCTGGCGCTCACCGGCAATGAACGACAAGAGCGGCGTAATCCCACCACCATTGATGAAAACGCTAAACGCTAAAAGCTCTGAGCTATTTTCGAAGGAGACCACACGCGCCACGGCACACCGCCATTGATGTAAATTCTAACTGCTAAAAGCTCAAAGCCAAGAGCTATTCTCCAAGGAAAACTGCCATGCTCGACCGCCTGACCAGGGAATACTTCGTTGAAAGGGTGGGGCGATCCTTCCAATTGGCGCTGACCGAACAAGAGTTGGATTTGGAACTGGTGGAAGTCAAATCATTGGGTTCGCCGGCAGCCGGGATGACGCTGATCAGGGTTTGGTTTCCTTCGACGAGAATCAGATCACGATACCTGCCAGGCTGGCTGAGCCACACCTGGCTGAAGGTCCAACCGGCCCAGCGCCAGACGGAGACAACCTGGGCCGAGCCATCGGCCAGTTCCGCAATCACGACCAACTCTTCCTGACCGTCGCCGTTCACGTCGCCCACGGCCAGCTCTTGAATGGGATCCACCACCGGCCGGCCGCCCCACAGAAGTGTGTAATCGCCACCGCGATGGCCGACGATATAGGGTTGGCTGCGCTCATGACCAGCTTCATCTCGTCGCCAAATGGCCAGCATGATCTCGTAGCGGCCGTCATCGTTCGGATCGCCCAGGGCGACATCTACGACTCGCCACGCCGGTGGGCTGCGCCAGACGGCCGATCCGTTCTCATAGATGGTGATTCGCTCCCCTTCACGGCGCACCGTCTCGGGCAAACCATCGCCGGTCAAATCAATCTGGCCCGCAAAGAACAGGCCGCCGCGCTCAGATTGCGGCACTTCAGCCATGGAACAGCCGGAGTTGTTACAGGCAAAACCCACCGGCTGTGGCCGCGGCAACACCTGTTCCAGCAACGCGGCCCCTTCACTCTGGCCCAAGAGGCGAGGACGAGATCCGGCCGTCGTGGGCAGCGCCTGGACCGCCCGCAGACCGTCCGCGTCGAAAAAGGCGCGCAAGGCCAGCCCCTGCCTGGTGCCATCAACACGCTGGTCAAAGACGAAATTGCCCAGGCTGTAGGCCGCAACTTGTGCATCGCTGACGGCGATTGCCTGGACCACGTGCGGGTGGTGTCCGACGATCAAGTCCGCACCAGCCTCCAACATGACTCTGGCTGCCTTCTCCTGACTGGGGTCAGGCCGGGGTTCGTACTCGAAACCCCAGTGCACAGAGACAATGACGGCGTCGGCCTGAATCTTGGCCGCCGTTATGGCCGCCGCCGCTGCGGCCGGTTCCCAGCGGACGGGTTGTGGACCGCAGGCACCAGCGGAAAGGCAGGTCTCATGGGGGTGGGGATCGGGGATCGCGTTAAAAGCGAGGAAAGCTAAACGCACACCATTCACTTGCTGATCTAGTGGCGCGATGGCCCCATCCTCTGTTGTCAATCCGACGATCTCCAGCCCGACCTGCTGCAGGTGACTGACCGTTTCCTTCAGGCCTACGACACCGTAGTCCAGGCTGTGGTTGTTGGCCAAACTCAAAATGTCAAAGCCAGCCTGGCGCAACGACCCGGCGGCATCTGGCGCGGCGCTGAGGAGAATCGGCTGGGCTTCGCCCGTTGGCGCCCGGCGTGGGGCGCCGCCATCCACCAGCGCGGCCTCCAGGTTGCCAAGGGTCAGATCAGCCGCTCCTAACCATCCGGCGACGTCGCTCCAGGGGTCAGGCTCGGCCGACACGCCGCGTCCAGGCATGACGTCACCCACGATCATGACGCTGACAACAGGTTCGCCAGGCGCAAGAGGGCGACCATGGCGCAAATATACCCAGGGATAGACCTGCAGATCAGGCGTATTTGCTCTATCACCGGCCGGTGCCAGCCAAGCCAAGCCCACTAAAGACAGTAGCAGAAAACTTAGCAGAACTCCTGACCGAATAGAGGAGCGCATAATTGGTGTTATCAGTCTGCCTCTTGCCAGTCCGGCGGACCGTCGGCCAAAACCATCCGGGTCACCGACCAGCCGTCTGGCCCGCGCGCCAACGTATAGGTGACGTCAAGGGCGTAGGGGCCACGATGACCCAAGACGGGATCGTCATCCTCTGGCTCTTCCTTAAGTTGCTCATAAAGCGTGTCTAGCCACGTCTCGCGGACGGCTACGACCGCCAGATCCGGCGATTGCAGATCGAAAGAGCGGTAGTTGGCGTTAAGCCATTGGCGACCGGCGTATTGGCCGGCGGCCTCTAGAGCAGCCAGCTCATCTTGGAAGGCGGCGGTGACTTCTGGCGTCCAACCGGCAAAAGACGGTTGCACGTCGAAAACGCGGTAGCAAATATCGAGCCACTCCTGCTCAAGTCCCCCCCAATAGGCACAGGGAACCGTCTTCTGAAATGCGTATATAGCCCGTTGTATGTCGGCGAACTCGGTTTCGGTGGTGAAGAAGCTGTCGATCCAGGGTGGTCTTTCGGGCGCATCACCTTCATCCAACATCTGGCGCCACTTCTCGTCAGTCAGGCGATCTTCGGCCGGCCAGCGGAATTCATAGTGGGAAAAGACGCCACCCTTGGCGACTTGCAAGAAGACGGAGCCATCATCGGCCACAGCCGGCACGACGGCGTAGATCTCGTCAATCCGGCCTACGCCTTCCTCCAGGACGGTTGGATCGGGCACACCGTCTCGAATGTAATCCGGCGCGGTGGCTACATCGGCGATCACGGCCGCCTGCGGTTCCTCGTCCATGAACGGCTGCGCCGACGGATCCTCGTCAGGTGTGTCGCCTGAGGCCATGACCAGGTGCTCCAGTTCACCGCCGTAGAAGCGGATCAACTGAGTTTCATCCTGGCTGAGTGGCTCGCCGCGCAATTCTTTTTCGGCCATGGCCTGGAAGGCGTCGGCCAGCCTGACGATTCGCAAGAGGCTATTGGCGTCTTTTTCGCCCAACAAATTACGACTTTGCAGCCCCTCGTGGGTCATCATCGCCAGGGCGGAAAGGCGGGCGTAGAATTCTGGTACCGGCTCCACATAACCCTGGGCGATCCGCGGCCGTGGTGGATAGTGCCCGCCCCCGCCCATCTCGGCATAGGCTTGTTTGGCGTACAGTATCGTGTCGTGCTTCAATTCGGTCCAACTGCCCAAGGTGGTATTCAGCTGTTTGTCCAGCCAGGCATCGGACTGCATGAACTGGGGATAACCCTCGCCAGGCGGCTCCAGCAGCGGCTGTAAGGTGTATAGCCAGCCATTGTAAAGGGTTTCGGTCCACTCTTCAGGCGTTAGGCTCGCCGTCCAATCGCGCATCTTGGCCATTTGCTCGGGATAGTTGGCATACTCGACCTCGCCCAGGCCAGTCAGGATAGCGTAAGCGCGGTCAGAACCCATGGCCGCCATCACATCCAGTCCCCTGGGCAGTTGTCGAGGATTCTCACGCGTACCGACGTTGCGCCAGATAAGCTGGCGGAAGATATAGGCGTCGGGCACGAAGCGCTGGCCCATAAAACGGAAACCCTTGGTTGTCTCGACCACGTCATCGAACTCGCTGATAACCAGGCCGAGGATACGGGGCGGCGGCAGCCGTTCGGCCTCCTCAATGAAGGTAGCTAACAACGATTCGTCGGTCATGTCCTGGAGAGTTGGCGTCTGGCCATAGACGCCGTTTATGACCTCCAGGTAGTGGAAGGCGGTCAGATCGTCGCTGCGGCCGACGAGGAAGGCGGTGGGATCATAGAGGTCGCGCCAGACATCCAGAGCCGGCCGGCCGTTGACTTCTGTCTGTCGCAGGGCATGAACGAGCAGGAGGGCGGCACGCGTTTCGGCGCGGCCTATCTCGGGATCGCGCGTTTTGAGGCGGAAAGTCATGCGCCCATACCACATCATACTCCTGAAATAGGCCTCAAGCTCCTCGCTCAAGGTGTAATGGCCACGGGGGATATATTGGGTGTAATCCTCGCCATATTCCAGGCCGGGAAAAAGGGGCGAGGGTTGGATACCAGCAGCGGCTTCAACCAGCGCGAGTTCAGCTTGTACGAGCTCTTGGGCATAATCCGGGACCGTTACTTCGGGATCTAGCAATGTGACGCCGACGCCGATGAACGCTACCGCGCGCCGGGCGGCGTCTTCCCAGGCTGAACCCTGCAGTGTTTGATACTGAGCATCGGCCTGGGCTAGCATGGCCTCGTTCAGCTCGCTCAGTAACGGGACAAAGGCCTGGCGCTCGGCCGTCCGCAGCACCTTGTCGAAGATGAGATGGTAGCTGTGCAGCAGCGAGTCGCTCGTTACAAAGATGGGCACATTATCGTAGCGGGCCTTCTCATAGACGGTGAAGAACTCCTTTTCCACGCCAGGACTAACCACAACGCCATCACGTCCCAAACGAGCCGACTGATCGGCAGAAAGGGCAAAGGGTACCAGGACATTGCTCATGTCTGGGGCGATGGGCTCGTGGAACATCGCCGGAACGGTATCTACCTGCGCCGGACTGTAGCTGGCGAAGATCGTCATCGGAATAGTTACCACGTCGCTTGCTTGCTCTGGGACGGCAGTAGCAGTAGGCGCGATTGTGGTCGGCGGGGCGGTTTTCGTTACCTCGGGAATCACGATGGTCGGCGAGGCGACCGGCGGAGTAGTGGGACTGGGAACGATTTCGATAACCTGGGGTGATGCCGTCGGCGTGACCGGCTCGCTTTCGCAGGCAGCCGTTGCCAGCAGGAGCACAGTGAACGTCGACGTCAACAGGATTTGCAAGATTTGTTTCATGGTCAAGAACCATCCTTTTTGAATCAGAGGCCAGGGTGGGTGATGGTAACGACAGTGTTACATGAGAGAGCACCCCTAAAGCCATTGCGTCGCCACTTTTGTCATGAAAAAGCGCAAAGCAAACCCATTCAGGGCTTCAATCCAGTTACGACGTCAGTTACGACGTCAGTTACGACGTAAGGATCGGAAACCCGCCTATAGTCAAAAGGAAATTGGTGCGTCTGTCAATTGACCTTCGTCACAAAAATGTGCGACGAACTGCATGAGATATTCCGAAATGCTATAATCCATAATTCAGTCCAACTAGGAGAGACCCATGGCAGCAGATGCGTTAGACAACGACGAAACCCAGGCTGATGAAAACGCGCCCACACAGATCGAAGTAACGCCCGAGGCGGCCGATTCAGCTGACCCCGCTGTAGAGGAACCGGCGCCCGAAGAAGAACCGCTAGAAGAGGCAACGCAGGACGAAGAAAGCTCCGAGGAAGATGAAGAGGCCGAAACTGAACCGGCCGGCGAAGCAGCAATAGCGGCCGGGGAAGAAACGCCGGCCGAAACGGAACAAGACGATATCGATTCGATGGTCAAGGTGCTGGCTCGGCCGTACCTGCCTCACCCCGACCCCGAGCTCGGGCCTGATCTCGAATCAGACGCCGAACCTGGACCAGCCCCTGATTCCAGACCCGATCCCGAGCCGGGACCAACCGCCATGCCGGCCGCCGCAGCGGTATCCGGAGCGGTATCCGCTACAGAACCTGAAACAACGTCCGCATCGGGCGGCGGTTGCGGCGTGCTGTTCGGTTATTTGTTGAGCACCATCGCCGGCGCTTTCCTGGGCGCCGTGCTGGCCTTGCTGTTCCTCTACCTGGTCAACGGCACCTTGTTTTTTGCCAATGGCAACAGGGCGGCCGAACGCCAATCTTTAGTAGAAAGCGCGCTGCAGGCGGCCGAAGGGAACCAGGCCACGATCCAGGCCGAGATAGAAACACTGACCGGCGCCGTGGCCACCATGCAGGCCGACTCGGCCACCGGCTCAGCCATGGTCCAGGAAGCCCAGGCGACGGCCGAACTCTTATTAGCCGATGTCGAAGCCATGCAAACCGAAGTCGCGACGCTGGCCGAAGAAGTAGAGGCCATGAACGAGACAGCCGCCGCGCTGGAGGAAGAGATCGAGGCAATCGCCCAATCAGCCGAGAATTTCGACGCCTTCCTGACCGGCTTAGGCGAGGTGCTGGGCGCCTTGCAGATAGCACCCGGCGCCACTATCACGGCCACCGCTACCATCTCCGGAACCGAAACCCCGGGCCCGACTCCGAGCTCGGACGCGGCCCCGGCCCAAGATAGCCCAACACCACGACCTACCCGCACACCGCGCCCAACAGCCACGCCGTTGGCCTTGCCGACAGCCACCCAAGAGCAATAACGAGGCCCAACCAGCCACTGTATACGTAAATTGAAGCCCATGACAGAACCCTCAATAGCTTCTACCATTCTTTATCTGTGCCAATCCGCGCAAATCCGTGATCTAAAACCTCTGTTGATCTGTCCTTTTCATCCGCGTCCATCCGCGTTCATCCGCGTCCCACTATCTTAGGAGACCTGACATGACCACCAGCATGCCCGAGACAAACGACGCCTCCGATCCGGCCGGCTCCGGCGGTTTCCTGAAACGACTCCTCCTGGCCATGCTCAAGGTTGGCTTAGCGCTGTTGATCCTGGCTGGCCTGGCGATTGGCGCCTGGCTGATTTTCCTCGAACTCGACCGCTCCTTCGACGCCGTGATCGTCCGCATCGAGCGCAATACCCGGCGCATCGAGGAAGGCGAAGCGGAAATCGGCGTCTTGGAAGAACAGAATTATGCCCGGCAAGTACAAGTGGCCGATCTGGAAGCGGCCCTGGCCGACCGCGAACAGGAGATCGCCGACCTGGAAAAAGGGCTGAGCGCCGACCTGGACCACCAGGCGGAAATGCTGGCCGAAGTCGAAAAGTTGACGGCCGCCCTTACGGCCGAAACAGATAGCCTGGGCCAGGAAACAGCCGCTCTCAGTGCCGGGCTTATGGCCTTACAGGAAGATCTCAATGCCAACGGCCAACAAATCGATCAATTGGGCGGCGCAGTCGACGGCTTTTCGACGGAATTGGCGGCTCTCGACAGCCGGTCGGCCGAAGTACAAAATCAGGCAGATGAGCTGCAAGGCCAGCTAGATGAGCTGGCCGCCGAAGACCTGGCCGGCTGGCGGCGGGCGATAGCTCTGTTCCGCGTTTGGGAGATGATCGGCCGGGCCCGACTGCGGCTGGTCGAAGGCAACGCCGGCCTGGCCGCGACCGACCTCGAGTTGGCCCTGGTGGCCGTCGACGACCTCTTAGCTGGCGATTCAGCCGCTGCCCCAAGCGACCAGGGTCTCGATGAACCTGGCCCGTTAGCCTTGGATTTGGTTACCCTCCGCGAACGGTTGGTACTGACTGCGGCAAACCTGCCCGATCAACCAATAGCCGCCGGCCGCGACTTGGAAACGGCCTGGGAAGCCCTCGACGCCATCATAAGCGACGCCCTAACCGGCGAGGGACCACAAGATGAAGAATGAAAGCTAACAACTCGAAGCTAACGGCTAAAAGCTATCAGCTGAAAGCTTTCAGCTGATAGCTTTTTCAGGAGCTAACCATGAAGCTGAGAGCTCGTTTCAGCCGCTCGGCCGGCCAGGGAAACGACCGTAAATTCGGCGCCTTCAACGGCGTCTTTGTGCCCACGGTTCTGACCATCCTGGGCGTCATCATGTACTTGCGCCTGGGCTGGGTGGTCGGCAACGCCGGCCTGGTCGGCGCGATCCTGATCATCCTCATGGCCCACGTAGTCACCGTCACCACCGGCTTGGCCGTCTCATCCATCTCTACCAATATCCGCGTCGGCGCCGGCGGGGCCTTCCCCCTGATCTCCCAATCCTTGGGCCTGGAGGTCGGCGGCAGCGTCAGCGTGCCTCTATACCTGGCCCAGGGCATCTCCATCGCCTTATACATCCTGGGTTTCAGCGCCGGCATTCTCAACATCTTCCCCGACTGGCCGGAGATAGCCGTCGTCCTGGGCACCTTCGTCATCATCCTGGCCATCGCCTACGTCAGCGCCCAATTCGCCTCCCGGGTGCAGCTGTTGATCCTGGCCATCGTGGCCCTATCCCTGTTCTCCATCCTCATGGGCAGCCTGGCCGTCGACGGCCGGCCGGGCATGAACGTCACGCCGACCCTGTGGGGCGACTTCGCCAATGGGGATTTCTGGACTGTGTTTGCGATCTTCTTCCCGGCCGTGACCGGCATCATGGTCGGCATCAGCATGAGCGGTGAATTGCGCGATCCCCGCAAGAGCATTCCCCTGGGCACCATGAGCGCCATCGCCATCACCCTGGTCATCTACCTGCTGCTGGCCGTCTGGCTTTCGCGCATGGCCGCCGTAGACGAGTTATTGAACATCGACGCCGGCAATATCGTCATGGCCGAAAAGGCTCGCTGGCCACAATTGGTCGTCGCCGGTTTGTTGGGCGCCACGTTCTCGTCGGCCCTGGCCTCGATGGTTGCCGCGCCACGGGTCATGCAGGCCCTGGCCCAGCACGGCATCTTGCCCCGCAGTCATTTCATCGTCCGCGATTCCGATAGCGGTGAACCGCGCCGGGCATTATTGATCACCGCCGTCATCGCCCTGGCCGTCCTGCTGCTGGCCACGATTTCCGGCGGCTTAAACGCCATCGCGCCTTTGATCAGCATGTTCTTCCTGCTTGCCTATGGCACGCTCAACGCCGTGGTGGTCATCGAGCAGAGCCTAGGCATGGTCAGTTTCCGGCCGACCCTGGCCATCCCGCGCTGGGTGCCCCTGGTTGGTCTGGTATCTTGCCTCTTTGTGATGACGCTGATCAATCCCATCTTCAGCTTATTGGCCATCATCTTCACCCTGGCCATCTACGCTTACCTGTTGCGCAAGAAGCTGCGTACGCCCTGGGGTGACGTGCGCAGCGGCATGTTCCGCTCCCTGGCTGAGTGGGCCGGTGAACGGGTTAGTCGCCTGCCGGCCGCCCCGGAACGTACCTGGAACCCCAACATCTTGGCCCCGGTCACCGAAGCTGAGACCCTCAACGGCAGTTACCGTTTCCTGCGAGCCATCGCCTCGCCCCAGGGTTCCGTGCGCCCCTTGGGCCTCTACAAGCCCGGCGGGCGTGAAGCGGTAGAAAACCTGGACCAGATCAGCCACGCCTTCGCGGCCGACGGCGTCTTCTCCCGCACCACGTTGCTCAAAGTACCCGATTATGAAAACGGCCTGGTCACTGCCATCGAGGTGCTGGACAGTGTCTTCTTCCGGCCCAACATCCTTTTCATGCCCTTGTTCCCCGAGCGGCAACAGTTCGATCTGGGCCAGATATTGGAAGAGTGCCTGGATTTCCGGATCGGCATTGCCTTACTGGCCCGCCACCCAGTGATCGAGCTCGGCCGCGAACAATTGATCAACGTCTGGGTCCGCGAACAGGGGCCGGCCTGGGAGCTGGGCTTGCGCCTGAGCAACATGGATCTATCGGTCTTGTTGGCCTACCAGTTGGCCACCAACTGGCGAGGCCAGATCACTTTATGCATGGCCGTGGACGACGGGGAAACGGCCATCAAGGCCCACGACTATCTACACGAGCTTATCACCCTGGCCCGCCTGCCGGGCCACACCCAGGTCCGGGTAATCGAAGGCCCCTTCCACGACGCCGTCCGCCAGGGGCCCAGCGCCGACATCAATTTCTTTGGTCTGCCCGACAACTTCCGGTTGGACTTCCTACGCGAAGTGATCGACATCGTCGACGCCTCCTGCCTCTTCGTGCGCGACTCCGGCGACGAAAGCGCCCTGGCCTAGGAAGGCTGGCCCGACAAGGCTAGCCCGACAAGGCTAGC
>JBFFWQ010000147.1:0-12939 GCA_041570195.1 Promineifilaceae bacterium (SeqCode)
GCCCTGCTCATGGCACTCAACAGAAAAACACACCGGGCCTATAACCGGGTACGCGAAGGTAACTTTTCGCTTGATGGCCTGCTGGGTTTCGACTTAAATGGTTTAACCGTCGGAATTATCGGTACGGGCAAAATCGGCGAAGTGACCAGTCGCATCTTTCACGGTTTCGGCTGCCAATTGCTTGGCTACGATATCATGGTCAACGATGGCTGCGAAGAATTGGGCATGCGCTATGTCGAACTGGGCGAACTCTTTCAAGAATCGGATATCATCAGCCTTCATTGTCCACTCACGCCTGATACCTACCACCTGATTAATGCTGCCAGTATTTCCAGGATGAAACGAGGCGTGACCATACTAAACACAAGTCGCGGCGCGCTCATAGACGCTCAGGCAGTCTTGGTGGGCCTCAAATCAGGCCAAATCGGCCATCTAGGCCTGGACGTGTATGAAGAGGAGGCCGATCTGTTCTTCGAGGATCTGTCTGACCAGATTATCCAGGACGACGTCTTTGCCCGCCTGCTGACGCTGCCGAACGTTGTTATTACTGGTCACCAGGGATTCTTCACCGAGAAAGCCCTAGCCAACATCGCCGAAACGACCCTACGGAATATCCGTGACATAGAGATGACTGGCAGAAGTGAAAACGAGATAACGGCCGACGCCGCCAAGGGCCCGTGAGCCACACCTAACCCGATACCCGGTCTCCGAAGAATCAAAAGAAGCGGAGATACGCAACCTTCATGGCCGGCTGGCCTTGGTTTATCCTAAGAGAATCAGTGTACTGCCTAGAGTTGCTGATAGAATCTTATCTCAGCTACCCTGATGCACAGTCAAGGAGATTCGTATGACAGATTCACCCCGTACCGTGAAACAGGTAATCGATCCGCAGTACATAATTGAAGGTGCTGGCGTGCTTTTGCGCCGTAGCTTCGGCCCCAACCAGGCCAATCCCTTCGATCCATTCCTGCTCTTCGACCACTTTGCCTTCAACGATCCCATCGAAGGACCCATTGTCGGCTTTCCGACTCACCCCCACCGGGGCATCGAAACGGTCACCTACATGTTAGAAGGCAACACTCGCCACCGCGACAGTCTGGGTAACGTGGGCGTCATCGGCCCGGGCGACGTGCAGTGGATGACCAGCGGCCGGGGCATCATGCACGAGGAAATGCCCAAACGCGGCCCGAGCGGCATCGTCGACGGTTTCCAGCTCTGGGTCAACCTACCGGCGGCCGAAAAGATGAGCCAACCCCGGTACCAAGAGGTCACAGCTGATACCATCCCAACCGTGGAAAAGGATGGGGCGAAGGTTCGGGTAGTTGCCGGTGAATTTGGCGGCCAACAAGGCCCGGTGACCGAAATTGCCGCACGGCCGCTGTATATGGACATCACCCTGGAACCGGCGGCCGAGATCAGCCTACCGGTACCCGGCGGTCATTCGGCCGTGGCATACCTTTTCGAGGGCGCAGGATTATTCGGCCTAGACGACGCCAATCACGGCCAAACCGTGGACGCCGTGAGCATGGTCGTCTTCGGCGATGGCGATCACGCGCGGATCCAGGCCAGCCCCGGCTCGGCCGCCCGCTTCATGTGGATCGCCGGCGCGCCTTTCAAGGAGCCTATCGTGCCCTACGGCCCGTTCGTCATGAACACTCGCCAAGAAATCATGCAGGCCCTGGCCGACCTGCGCAACGGCACCTTCGTCTAGGATTAGGTCGAGAAGGAACCGATGGCCTATTTTGACTGTCCAGACTGTGCGACCGCCTGGTCGCTCAGGATCGTTACTTCCATCACTTTGCCGCCAGACAGCCGCTCGGATGACATATTGCTACAGATCGTACGTTGCGGAAGCTGTAGTTTCCGTGGGGCGGCGATTTACGAAGAGTCGCGCCGCGGCAATCCGGACTCCGAAGCGTGGGATCATCGTGGCTACCGGTTGGGCGATCAAGAGCTGGCCGATTTGCAACGCCTGATAGCCAGTTGCTCAACCAAAAAAGATAAGAGTTGCCGATGTTCCGCCCATCGCGCTCTGAGCCAAAAGAATGAATATGGTCGCTGGCAACCGCCCTTCGCCACTGATTGGAATAGCTCATTCCCGATGCGCCGGAGTCGCTGACCCTGCGCCTAAACGCCGGTCACTTCCTCGGCCAAAGGAGTGAATGATCGGTCTGGTTTGCAAATTGGCCAACTAACCATCCTGGAATTGTCCACTTGCCCGATGCGCTGCCGGACCAGCCCTGCCATACTACATCCAAGACTGGATTTGTCACCCAGGGCTACAATCTGGCGCTGGGCGATGCTAGATACAAGGTAGTGAGATGGCAGAGAACGCAGTGGCTGTCGAGCGGGCTGGTCATTTACTACAGTGCCCGATTTGTGATGGGCAGAAGTTCTGGAAGAAAGAAGCTCAGCTAAACACCAAGGTTGCCAGCCTCTTCGACTCTGATTGGCTGAACCGCTCTGGGGATTGTTACATCTGCAAGCAGTGCCGTCACATCATCTGGTTCTACGGCGAGAAGGAAAAACTTGGCAATTGAACCAGACTGTTTGTCGATGTCAACCAATTGTCGGCCAGCAACCTACCTGACAGGATTGCTTTCCCCGCCTTGTTCCAGCACTTGCTTGAGCCGCTTCATGTTATTGCTTAGCGTGCGCATGTCAATGCGCCGCACGATTGGCTTGGGGATAAACCCTTAGAAATCGCCTAACTCCGGCCGGAATATGAACGTCAATTGGGTGCCGCCTGCAACAGCTTGCCAAAGCTGACCCCCTTCGCCTGGACGGCTGCATCGGCCGTGCTTTCGTACATGACCTTCTTGTTTGGCTCATACTCGGTGATGATATAGGCATTAGTGAAGCGGCGGCCCATGTAGTGGTTCACATAGCGCCGCACCGTGCCGACGCCATTCTTCTTAGGATCCGGCGTCTGCTTCCACTCCTTCAAATGGGGTTGCCACTCGTGCTCACGTTCGATATCGTCCATGTAGGGAAAAACATCTTCAACTAGTCGGCTAATGACGATACTGTCTTCCAATTCGAGCATGAACATTTATCTACGCTCCTCGTCAACGTTCATGGCGGAAAGAACGGTGAGTGCCAGTTACCTTGACAGGGCTGGATCGGCAATAGGGGGCGGGCTGTCAGTCGAGCTTTGCTGGATCAACGAGCAACTGTAGCCAAGCGCCAATCATCCATGAACCAGCCGTTGTTTAGAATGGCCCAGCGGCCGCGAATAGCCACGGTAATGGACACGTCCTTCGATTGATCCACATTGAAGGTGCGTCGGATAGTGTTTTTCTGGCCAATTATCGGCAGTATCCAAGAACCATGCCGACCATCAATGGTGATGCGCACCTCACCCGATTTGGGATCGGGCGCCCAAATCTTCTGGCCGTCGGAAGTGTAGCCGACGACCAGGTCAGGAAATACACTAACTTCCAGTTGGTATCGACCAGGTGGTAAATTGACCGTCGTTTTCATTCTGTAGCTTAATGCACCATAACCTTTAAATACCTTCACCGTGTGAATGCCATCCCAGATGAAGAGGTCGCGCTCATGAGGCGGCAAGAAATCACGGGGTAACACTCGAACCTCTGGCCGGACCCAATTATTCCAGGGCTCAGGCGCCAGCAGATTATCCCCTTCGTCCCATTCGAAGATCCATTGGTTAGGAATCTGCAGCTCAGGGATGCCGCTCGGGTGATACCACCCATTCTCAAAGGAGGGGTTGGGCAGCAAATTGCTCCCGCCCGTCACACGGGTCGGCGTGGGCGTGGGCCTTGGAGTGGACATCGGCTGCGGCGTGGGCGTCGGTGTGGAAGTCAGTGTTGGATCTGAGCGAATAATCGGGAAATAGCTAAACCTGGTGGCGTCATAGGAAATGACTGGCAAGTAGCCGACAGCCGGCATGTCCACACCGGTCGTGGTCGAGTATTTGCCCAGCAGGCCTACTATAATGATAAAAAGGATAGCCCCTGCCACGATATAGCTCGCCGATCTGCTTCGCATTCTTCGCTCCACGCTTTAATCTGACAGAGAGCGAACGGCCGGTCCGCCCTCAAACCCAAACCTTACCCATTATCGCACAAAACTGCTTCGTCCGTCAGCTTGCCGGCGCGGGAGACGGCTTCCGGCCGGCAGCACCACCGGGCATTGCCTCACACAGATCTTTTTGGCGTGACACGATAAGGTGATGGCTATTGAAGTGATGGGCCGTACTACCGCTGTGAATCCACGGGTTTCGGCGCCACATAAAGCGGCATCATTTTGCCGTGGCCAGTCAAGATGGGCGTTTTTCTTTTGATCCTGAGTGTATTCGCCTGCTTCCAGGTACTCTGCGTCATCTCGGCCGCCAGACTGCCCTGTCCAGGACTGGCGCTGCTTTGTTGTAAGGCATCCAGTACCGTCTCGACGACCGCATTCTCGTCGTCGACCAGGATATCTGGATGAACCAGCAAGCTCAGACGAGTAAATCCATGCTCGTCTTCTTCCTCCAGCAACTGATAGTCTAGCGCCGACCCTCCGAAACGAGACGGCAGCACTTCCTCCAGGATGCGAATCATTTCGCTGCCGATCAGCGTTCCGGCTTCACTGGTTAGTTTCGAGAAGCTTCGGACCTGGCGTAGATGGTATGGATAGCCGTAGGTTTCCAGGAGACAGCCACAAGACCGCTCTTCAATGATGCCGTAGTCATCACTCTCGACATTCAGAAAAAGCTTGGGCGCGGTAGCCAGTAAGGTGGTGTAGTTGAAAGCATCCACCATCATCGACGATCCGGGCATCATACGCGGGTACTGGATGAGCGCCAGACCATCATTCAACAGGTGTAGATCGTTTTCGTCAACTGGATTGGCGCAGCCGATGCCAACCGTGCCATACTCACTAAAAGGATAAATAGGTATCCAGCGCGCGCCTGTACTGGTGATCTCCCGCACTTTGGTCTCTGTCGGCGGCTCGCCACCGGCCATGACGGCCGCGCCGCTGAGATCGAGACCGGCTTCTCGGGCGGCGACGCACACTCGTAGCGCTTTGCTAACATGAGTGTAGAGCAAACAGGTGCCTTTGGCTCTTAGCGTCTCGTCCATCCACCGGGCTATCTTGAGCGGCTCGTCCAACGTGACCCTTTCGGACCACGGAATCGCCGTTCCTGACAACCGCCCCACGCCGATCATAGAGTAGGTGGCCAAACGAAACTTGGCCGACATCGCTGCGTTCGTTTCTCGGATCATGTCCGGCGAAAACCACTTCTCAGGCACTTCGCCAAAACGGGCCGGCCGCAGGATATTCATGATGCCGGCCACATCGGGCAGGATACTTGCCAGACAGCCGTAGGCACGCCCAGCAGGTCATTGGCCTCACGGCCGAGCATGATGATGGGCGCCTGGGCGGCTAGATGATCGAGATCGATCAAGACCCGCGTCGCCGGACCGGTAGTTCCTCCGCTTTCGCCGCGATAATAGCTATGTACATATGGGTTATCGGTTAAACATACTTCAACTCCTGTCTGTTAACGATGCCACTAAAATCCCGTGCGAGACACCCCACCAGATGGCTCAGACGAGATAGGCCTTTTTCACACTGTGCAGGGAAAATGTTCGTCAAACGCTAGCTGATCGCGCCAGAGCGTCAGCACTATCATCGATAACTTCTAATCTTAATACCTTAGGTAGGTAATCCCGACAGTACATAGGTCCCAATTGAGCCTATTCATGCGCCGAAGATCCTGGAAATCCAGTAAAGCACTGAATCGGGGGATCGTTACGTCTTGCATCTGTGCGCTTTTGTGCTATCAAAGGTCAACTATAGGTTCAAAACTGATTGTGGGTCAGTTCGGACAATCCTTATGGAAGAGAGCCAGAACAGGGCTCTACCCAAAGCAACGCCTCAAGTGACCGAATAGTTGTCGAGCGACCGTTCCGTCGCCGCTGTTCTCGACCGCGAATTGACCTGAAAACGATGCCCACTATGGACAAACTATCTGCCTTCTTGCGCTTCTGCCGGCCGCACACGATCATCGCCACCTCTTTGCAGGTCATCGGTATATTCATCCTTACCCGAGGGTACGAACAACTCGACCAGGGCACGCTTGGTGCTTTGGCGTTGACGATCGTCGCTTGCCTGTCGGTGAACGTCTACGTCGTCGGCCTGAATCAGGTGACCGATGTCGAAATTGACCGGATTAACAAACCGACCTTGCCATTGGCCTCCGGGGAGTTCTCCATGCGCCAGGGGCGCCTCCTGGTTGCGCTATTTGGCATGCTGGCCGTCGGACTGGCCGCTGCTTTAGGAACTTACCTGCTATTGACCATCCTGCTGACACTGATCATCGGCACACTCTATTCAGTACAGCCATTGCATCTGAAAACTCGTCCGCTTTGGGCCGCGCTGAGTATCGCCTTTGTCCGGGGTGTTGTGGCCAACGTCGGTCTATTCCTCCATTTCTCCAACACTCTCTTTGTAGCGCCGGAAATAGCCTGGGGGCAGATCTTTGGCCTGGCGCTTTTCTTCTTCGGCTTTGGCCTGGTCATCGCCCTGTACAAGGATATCCCGGACCTGTCCGGCGACCGCAAGTTCGGCATTCGGACCTTCACCGTCCGCCTGGGCCCGAAGACAGTATTTCAAGGCGGCCGCCTGATATTGACCGCTTTCTACCTGGTGCCGGTCATCGCCGCGCTGGCTCTGCTGCCCGGGCCAGATGGCTTGCTACTGTTGATACCCCACCTATTCATCATCCTGCTGTTCTGGCGGGTCAGCTGGTCCGTCGACGTGACGGCACCTGCTGCTTTTACCCGTTTCTACATGTTTTTGTGGTCTCTCTTTTATGCCGAGTACATCTTGCTCGGCCTAAACGCCATCGTCAGCTCATAAGTTATGGGCGTCGTCTAGAAAAAGCATACGGTTTTCGAGTGATGTTAAGTATATGGCTGAAATAGAATCGCCAAGCGTATTGCGACTGACTTACTACTATATACGCCTGGGCCGGCCCCTGTTCCTATTAGGTGGATTCCTGTTACATGGGTTGGGTGTGGTTGTGGCCCTTTACAACCGGGCCGAGCTGGACATCGCGACTCTGCTCTGGAGCCAGATAGCCATCACGGCCGTCCAGCTAATGACCCACTACAGCAATGATTATTTCGACCTGGCGGCCGACGAAGCCAACACCACGCCGACCCGCTGGTCTGGCGGCAGCCGGATCCTGGCCAAGGGTCTTTTACCACCCCAGGTAGCCCTGATAACCGCCATAACCATGGCTGCTATCGCTGTGTTCGCAACCTTGTGGCTGGCATTGATCCTTGAGACAGGCCCGCTGACGATGCCATTGATCCTTCTGGCCGGCGTTCTCGGCTGGAGCTATAGCTCGCCCCCTTTGAAGCTCAACATGCACGGCCTGGGCGAAATAACCGGGGCGGCGCTCATCACCGGACTGACGCCCATCGTCGGTTACTACGTGCAGGCCGGCGTTTTAGATCTGTTACCCTTCCTGGCCGTATTTCCCCTGGCCTGCTTCCAGTTCGCCATGCTATTGGTCATCAACTTCCCAGATGCGGCCGGTGACATGGCCAGCGGCAAGCATACGCTGCTCTATTTCGTCGGCTCGTTAGCCGCGGTGCGCCTTTACCTCATCGTTCTTACCCTTGCTTACCTCAGCCTGCCGCTGCTGGTTTGGATTGGCCTACCGATCCTGGTAGCCCTGGCCTTGCTGCTCATCTCCCCTATGGCCATCTGGCAGGGCTGGCGCATGTGGCGCGGGGCGTGGGCCGATCCCGCAAAATGGGATAGCCTGGGCTTCTGGAGCATTGGCCTGGTTATGGGCTCAAGCGGCGTTGAATTTCTGGCTTTCTTGCTGCTCGTTATGAGATAGGGTCGCGTTGCCCGTTCTCGTAAGATGACCAAACGGCCATAGTCGATAGCCACCAAGCACGTTATCATGAGGCTTGTAGGCGACGGACCGAATGCAGCTCAGCAGCCCAGACGCGAGCGTCGCTGCCAATGAATCCCTTGGCCAGATCGAAATAGAGTCGTCATCATTAGTGATGCCTTTATTCAACGTCAGAATTCAATTATCAGGAAAGTGATCATGTTTAGGCGTTTATTCTTCGTTCTCGTTCTTGTATCGACAATCGCGCTGGTCGCCTGTGGCGGCAGCGACCAAGCCAAACCATCGGAGCCGGCCGCCGAAGCGGACAGCCCGGCCGAGCCGGCGACGGCCGAACCGACCGCCGAGCCAACCGCCGAACCCACGGCCACACCCGAACCTCCGCCAACACCAACATTAGCCCCGGTCCCCACGGAAGTAGTTGAAGAATCCCAGCCAGCAGAAGAACAAGGCTCTGAGCAGACAGTCGCCGCTGCGGATGGTTCAGGTTGGGGCGCGTCAGGAACGGGGTCCCAGACGGCTTGCGATCACCCGTATCTACCAATGCGGCCGGGTGCTACCTGGACCTACGAAGGTACGGACCAGACATTAGTCTGGGAAGTGTTGGATGTGCAAGGGGATTCAGATGCCGCGACGGCCGTGCTCAACATCACCATTGGCGACGTCTCTATTGACTATCGCTGGGAATGCGCGGCCGGCGAGGGCATGAGCTCGTTCGATTTCGCCAGCCTGGGCGCCGCGCCGGCCGGCGTCGAGTTGACCATCGAACAGGTGAGTATCGACGGCCAGTTCCTGCTCCCGCCTGAGCAATTGGTTCCGGGAAAGACCTGGACCACGAACATGGAGAGCACGATCTCGTTCTCCCAGGAAGTGGAAGGGACTGCTTTCGAGGCGACCGGCGACATGACCACTGAGCAGCAGAATACTGTTCTTAGCGCCGATCCGGTTGCGTTCAACGGTCAGAGTACGGCCGGGCTACAGATTGAACAGGTCAACAACGCCACCATGCTGCTGTCCATGATGGGTAACGCCGTAGAACAGGCGCTGGTTATGACGAACAACTACAACATGGCCTACGGCATTGGCATCGTCAACCAGACCACCATCTCCGATTTCGGCACCGAGACAATGGATCTGGTTTCCCATTCCATACCCTGAGTGGGGACCAGGTTCCAGTGCTAATCGCTATTCTCTAGCGAGAAATGGCGTATACTTTCCCTGCTATGCTTCGTCGTTCTGGGAATTTCCTTTGTAGCAGGAGGGTTTCCAATCAATAGTCGGCTATATCCACTGACCTTTGAGCCGGTCCTGAAAGATTACATTTGGGGCGGTCGCAATCTGGAGCGCCTGGGCCGCCAGTTACCGTCCGGCATCACCGCCGAAAGCTGGGACATCGCTGCCCATCAAAACGGCACGACCATGGTCGACAATGGCCATTACGCCGGCAAATTGCTCACCGAAGTGCAGCAAGAGCTAGGCCTGGATCTGATCGGCCGGAATAGTTCATGGGCTCAAGATCGGGGCAAATTTCCTCTGCTGGTGAAGCTGCTGGATGCAAATCGGCCGCTTTCTGTTCAAGTTCACCCAAATGATGACTACGCTATGGCCAACGAGGGCAACGAGTTGGGCAAAAGCGAGATGTGGGTCGTGCTACATGCCGAACCAGACGCCCGGCTCATCCTGGGTGTCAAACCGGGAACCAGCCGGGCGTCCTTCAGGCAGGCCATCCTCGACGGACGGCTTGAGCCCTTGCTGCATTCCTTCCCGGCTAAAACGGACGACTATATTTGTGTGCCGGCCGGATCGCTACACGCCATCATGGGCGGGCTGATCATCGCCGAGATTCAACAAAATTCCGACACCACTTACCGCGTCTATGATTGGAACCGGCTTGGCTCCGACGGCCGGCCGCGACCACTACACGTTGAAAAGGCCCTGGATGTGATCAACTTCCAGCAAGTGGAACCAGGCCTATCGCCGGCCATGTTGGTCGCCGAAGACTCCGGCATTTCCCGCTATCTGCTGTGCAAAAACCGCTACTTCGTGACCGAGCGGCTCGAGATGGCCCAGGGCTCGACGTTCAACGGCGAGTGCGACGGCGACAGCCTGGAGATCTGGGGCGTCTTGGATGGTAGTGCACAGATCGGGGCCTTGAACTTGGACGCCATTCGGTTCACCCTGCTGCCGGCCGCCCTGGGCAAGTTCGAGGTAGCGGCCAATCGGGATAGCGTCCTGCTGCGCACGTACGTCGAAGCGGCCGGCTGAGCGCTTGGCATATTTCCCCGAAAGCTCAGTGATGCCTGCTCTCTTGAATTTCTCGCTCCAGTTTCTGGGGAAATGAAATCATGAAACCTGGTAGCCCAGATCACACCAAGAAACCCTGACACACAGTACGCTATTGGAAGCCTGAGATGATGGATTCAATTAACACCAGCTGCTTCAAGTTATGACCGGGACGATTGACTCAAACCCTGACGTCAACGCGACTGACGTCAATTCGTCAGATTTTTGGGACAGACTCTATCAAACCGACCAGTTTGGCTGGGACCTGGGTGGTCCTACGCCGGTGTTTCGCCGTCTGGCCGAAAGCCGGAGGCTAAAACCGGCCGCCCTGCTGGTGCTGGGCGCCGGCCGCGGGCACGATGCCCGCCTCTTCGCCAGACATGGTTTCCAGGTCACGGCCGTGGACTTCTCGGCCGAAGCCGCGGCAGCCATGAAAGAGTTAGCCGACCCCCAATTCCCGACCGAGATCGTCCAGGCCGATTTCTTTTCCTTGCCGGCCACCTGGAACAACCGCTTTGACTACATCCTGGACTACACCAGTTATTGCGCCATCCTGCCGGACCGGCGACCAGAATACGCCGACCTGGTCGCCCGTTTACTCAAGCCGGGCGGCAACTACATCATTCTGGCCTTTCCTATCGGCCGGCGCTCCGGGGGGCCACCCTACGTCGTGCAGCCCAACGACATCGTCGCTTCATACGCCGAGCGAGGCTTCAAGCTGCAACATCGCGAGGTTCCGGCCGAATCGGTTGCCAACCGGAAAGGGTACGAAGAGCTGCTTATTCTGGGCAAGACATAGGTAGATCGAATTCATCTGCCTGGGGAGTGCCGGTTCTGGCCGGCCGCTGGCTCGGCGAGACTTTCCCAAGCATCAACGCCAACCATTCATATTGATGCTACAATATGCTCCGGCGACTTTTCTCTGAACTCCGGCCTGTTCATGAGCAAAACCACTTCGATAGATCCGACGCCATATCCAGAACTCAACCATGTCCTGCGGCAGCTGATCGAGGGCGTGCAAGCGATTCTGATGGACGACTTCCTCGGCGCCTACTTGCAGGGATCATTTGCCGTGGGTGACTTTGATCTGCACAGTGACGTCGACTTCATCATCGTCGCAAAGCAAGACCTGTCGGACGGTCAGGTGCCTGCGATTCAGGAATTACATGGGCGAATCTACAGCCTCGACTGTCCATGGGCCCAACATCTAGAGGGTTCCTACTACCCGAGAGAGATCCTGCGCCAGCATTCATTGAGTGATCAAGATCTCTGGTACCTTGACCATGGCGCCCGATCGCTCATCAGGTCCAATCATTGCAACACTGTCGTCGTTCGCTGGACCGTACGTGCTCATGGCCTGGCGCTAGCAGGACCCGATCCGGCGACGTTGATCGACCCGCTGCCCGTGACATTATTACGGCGTGACATCCTGACCACCATCAACGATTGGGGGCAACAGATCCTGGCTGATCCAGAGCAATACAACAACCGCTTCTATCAAGGCTTCATCACCTTGAACTATTGCCGGATGCTGCACGACCTTTACAACGGAGACACCGGATCCAAGCTGGCTGGAGCCCAATGGGCCAAGCAAAAGCTCCATCCTTCCTGGGCCGAACTGATTGATCGAGCCTGGGAAACGCGTCCAGATCCGGCCGTCTCGGTCCGGCAGCCGGCCGATCCTCGCGACTTCGACAGTACGCTTGCCTTCGTCCTTTACCTCATGGAAATGTCCAGATCGTACGCTGAGACCTCCAGCATTTACGAGAATCCCCCCTGGGACTTACCAACAAGCTATGAGGATTAGCCATGCAACCTGAATCACAGAGAATTATCGGACGTCGGATGAGTTATCTTCTAGTTGCCGTCCTGCTGCTGTTTGTCTACCTCCTGCAAGAGGTAGAGAACTCATTTCCAGGTATGGATGTCGTGTTCGCCATTCTCATTTTAGCTAGCATCTATGTAGCGGGCTCAGAGCGCAAATGGTTGGCCATTGCCGTGCTGCTGGCCATTCCAACGCTTGTTTTGTCGGCGCTTTCGTCGGCCGATGAATGGCCGCCTGACACGTTGACTTTCATCTACCTTGGTTTCATCGTCGCGTTCGTCATTTTTGCCACCCTGGCCGTCATACGCGAAGTGCTGCTGGCAGATCGGGTTACGGTGCATACGATCAGTGGCGCCATGGTTGTTTACCTATTGATCGGATTAGCCTGGGCCCTGCTTTATATCATCGCCGAAGGCCGCCAACCAGGATCCTTCTCCTTTACCGCGGTCGCCATACAGGAAAACGGGGCGTCGGTCGATCTACTCGCCAATCTCACATATTTCAGCTTGATCACCCTTACCTCAGCCGGCTATGGCGACATTATTCCCCTGTCAGATAGCGCCCGCACCTTGGCGACGTTAGAAGCTGTTCTTGGCCAGATCTTCCTGGCCGTTTTGGTGGCTTGGCTGGTAGGCAAGTACCTCTCCCACTCTGAAAGCAATAGTTGACATAAAAACTGCCGTTTGTGGGCGCCCGATTCGTCTGGCGTCTTGTAGCAGATCATCGCCATAGCCCTCGATTCAGTAACCCGGCGCGGCTTGGTCCGGCCGCCTGACGACCAGAATCAAACAGGCGCCGAAACATCTTGGCATGGGTGCGCGTCAGATTTTTGGAAAAGGAAGGGGGCAAGGATAATAAGCGCCAAATAGAGAACATGGAGGAGGCTAGAAATGGCAGAGAGGGAAAGAGATTGGCAATCGTTGTTCGCGCGAGTCGAAGAGTCGATGAAGGC
>JBFFWQ010000148.1:0-12417 GCA_041570195.1 Promineifilaceae bacterium (SeqCode)
ACCGCCCGAGTCATGATATGATGGGGAAGTGGGCGATGGGTTTGGGACAATGCCAGGAGGATGGAGCAATGGTTATGTACGGACAGGGAACCGCGACCATCGAGGCCGGGGATGAAATAAGACTTGCCGATATGGAAGGTGCTTATGTCGGCGACGTGGTCCACTATTATAATCGCATCGGCGTGGCCGTTCTGCAGCTCGTGGAGCCGATTTGCGTCGGCGATATGCTGCAGATCCTGGGCTATTCAACGGACTTTCAGCAACAGGTCACATCCCTCCAGATCGAACACCAACCTGTCCATGAAGCCTTTCCGGGTCAGGACGTGGCCATGAAAGTCGGGCAGCGGGTACGCAGGCACGACAAGGTTTACCGGATAGCGTAGCCGAAGTGATGGTAGGCGTGGTCCTGCCACTCAGATAGTGACGCCATTCTGCCTGCTGCCCCGAATCGCAGACTCTCTCGCCCTTTAGAAGCCGGCCGAGTTATGATACGCTGGACTTAAGCGCGCTGGCGGTTTGCTTCGGCGCATGGATGGGTGATCGTGTGGCGCTGTTGGGAGAAAAGAGGATGCCACTCGTATCTGTTGGGAAAACGGGACCCGCGCCAAGGCACTTCAATTCGGCCTGGTTGCGTGGCAATATTGCCGGCATGATTGCCAGGGAGAGGCATAAATGAATAGATCGCAAGCGGTTGGTGGGGTTGTTTGCCTGGCGCTGGCGGCGTTGATCGCCGTTCTGGCTGTCACTTTGCCGTCGGACAGTATGATGTTCATGGTTGGCGATACGAATGCGCCCATCGTTCCGGCCATCGCCCTGGGCGTGATCGGCATCGTGTTATTGGGCACAGCCTGGCGAGGCCAGGAGGCGGGTTCCGAGCCGTACGTCGAGGCGTCTGCCAAGTCGGCAGCGGAGAATACGGCAGAGGAGAGGCTGAAGGATGAAGAAAGACGGGCCCAGAATCAACGCCTGGAAGCCATGGGCTGGGGTCTTTTCCTGATCATGTTGGGCGGTTTCGCCCTGATACCCGGCGATCAGATCCCGCGAGGCGTGTGGTCCGTCGGCGTGGGCGTGATCATGTTGGGATTGAATGCCGCCCGCTACTATTATGGAATCAAACTCAGCGGCTTCACTACCTTTCTAGGGGTTCTGGCTGTACTGGGAGGCGTCGCCCAGCTGCTGGGCATGGATGCCCTGGAAGGCGCGCTGCTGTTCATCATCCTGGGCGCTTACCTGATCCTGAAGCCGTGGTTCGATAAGCGGGGGATCTTTGGCAAGGTGGAAGAACCTTAGAACCAGCGGCCGGTAATCAGAACCGTATTCGGTTGTT
This sequence comes from Promineifilaceae bacterium (SeqCode), assembly GCA_041570195.1. Taxonomy (GTDB): domain Bacteria; phylum Chloroflexota; class Anaerolineae; order Promineifilales; family Promineifilaceae; genus UBA11865. Next base: position 1,328 of record JBFFWQ010000148.1, read on the forward strand.
GGGCTAATAAATACTTACCCTTCTTTGGGCACCATCTGGAACCATTCGGCCTGGCGCTGGATTAGGCCATCCTGGATGATGAAGGCGCCGGTTCCAGTCGGAATGCTTACCGCGGATGCCTCGGCCGACCACTGGAGCAAGCAGACGTCGCCCTCAATGGCGACCTTCTCGAAGTTGATCTTCACGTCTGGTATTTGGGCCAACATGGTCTGGAAGAAGCCGGTGAGAATCGCCTCTCGACCTATGAAGGAGCCGTCGAGGGTGACGAAGACCGCATCTTCTGCATAATCTCCTGCCAGCTTTTCAAAATCCAGGGTCTCAATCGCTTCGCGGTGGGAATCGAAGACTTCTTGAGTGGTACGGGTCATTGGAATACCTCCTTGTCAACATCACTACAAGCCATGAACAGATAACTCAGACAGTCATTGTCCCGGACTCAGAGATTTCGAAGTTCGTCAGCGCATAAGATCATGGCTCCTATCGGACCCTTCAGTCCAGTTGGCCGGTCCGCTTCAAGCCGACCGGCCAACTTGCCAGACGCAGCACTGTGGACAAACCTAACCTAAACAAGCTCTTGGCGCCAATAGCGCTTTCCCAAAGATGTCGTTTGGATAGCTATCTCTGCCGGTCAAGGCCTGACCTCGATGCGATATATCACGTTGTCGACATCACCGGTTACGTAGATGGCACCCGCTTCGCCAACAGCCACGTCACTGAAGATCCAGGTCGGTGGCCAGCCGGCCGGTGGAGCCGAGCCCAAGGCCAGGTTATCGGCAATGGTATGTACTGATCCAGTAGCGGGGTCAACGCGGGACAAACGCCCCATACCGCTTTCTACGACCAACAAGCTTCCATCATGATCTGCTGCCATTCCCTCAGGAAGCGCCAGTCCTGCGGCCGTCAGCTGAGGGGGATCAAGCGTTATGCCATCGGCCACGATCTGCCAGACAAATCCGGTGGCCCAATCGGCAACCCACAAGTTGTCTTCGATGGCAGCCAGACCGGAAGGAACGCTCAGTCCGGTGGCCAATGGTGTGCGTAGATTGCTGCCGGCGTCCAGCCTGACCACACTGCCGGTACCAAGTTCAGAAACGACCAGATCGCCCTGAAAGCGCATGGCGTTTAACGGCACATCGAATAGGTGCACCTCCAGGATGGCTTGAGAGGCCGGGTTCCAAACTTCGACTGTGTTGCCGAACCAGGAGGTTAGAACCAGATTCTCGCCGTCGGCCGAAGCGGTGAAGGGGCTATCGAAGAAGAAGTCACGACCGCTGATTCCCGGCCGGCCATTCAGGCCGTCAAAGCCGCGTACGGTCCAGAAATCGGCCACGAAGATTGATTCGCCGGCATGGCTATCCGGCAACACGGCGATGCCTCCTGGTCTGATGAGGCCGCCTGGGCTGAGCAGACGCACATTGCCACTTGGCAGAACAGTATGGATCGTTCCGTCGCGGAAGTTAGAGACAAACAGCGTGTCTTCAGCATCAAATACGATGTTGTCCGCACCGTCATTTGGCAGCATGGCGACGGTCGTGACCTCGCCAGTATCGGGTTCAAAGTGCACGACACGATCGTCGACGGCAACATGGAGCCTGCCTTGTGAGTCGAACTTGCAGGCGCCTTCAAACTGGTCGGTGAGAACTTCAACCTCTGCCGTGTCGACGTCGATGCGAACGATCTGATTCAACTGCTGGCGAGGTGCATAGAGTTTGCCATCTGGGCCGATGTCCATGCCATTCAGGTGTAATGCCGGGTTATCCTCACCTAAAATCTTGACTGGAGCGGCCTGCAGTTCGGGGTCAAGCTCAAACAGACCGTCATTTACAAATGCCTGAGCGACGAAGAGACGACCGTCGTCTGACATGGTGATGGGATTGACGAACGGGGCTACGAGCTGTTTCTTGACAACACCATCTGGCGTCATGCGGCCGACCTCGCCGGATAGGATGTCCGTCCAGTACATTGACCCGTCTGGCGCGAAGATCAGGTCATCCGGTCCTGCTACGCCAACCTCCGGACCGAACCTTTCCAGGATCTTGCCGGTTTGGGAATCCATGGCGACGATTTCCCGGCCAATAGCGCTGGCAATATACAGATGTCCTTGGTCGTTGATGGCCAGGCCGTTGGAGCCGTGAATGGGTGCGCCGCGCACCAGCACCTTGGTCGTCGTCGTCCCTGTCGCCTGCTCTTGGGCCTGGATGGACAAAACGGGTACCAATAACAACACAATCACCAATAGAAGAATTACTCTTGAGGCTTTCATTTCTTTCTCCTGTTGAGGAACTAGGACGGGTGTTTCGCGGTTATCAGCCAACCTGGCACCGGACTGGGCAAGATTACCGTCGCTTCTTCTCCCGCACACACCACTATTCACTCCCACTGGCAAAGATCCATCTCAGACCGTTGTTAAACGCCCGCGGCCGAACGGATAGATGGGTCTCGTTGTCCAAGATTGCCATCTCCTGGTCCAAGCCTTCGAAACCCTCACTGGCTAAAGCATCGGAAAACGACTGTACCCCGGCTACAATCGCCTCCTCGTCCAGATCGCCCACGCTCAAATACAGCTTCGCCGGCGTATCGCCCTGGTTGGCGGTGAAGTTTCGTATGGCATCCGTCCATCCGGTCGCGCCGCCAGGACTGGAGGCAATGAAGTTGTTGAAGGTGTCTGCCGCATGTAGCAGGCCATACAGAGCGAAGTTGCCACCTGACGAGTGGCCGACCAGCGTGCGATTGGCTGAATCAGCGCGGTAGTTGGACTCGATGTAGGGAATCAACTCCTCCTCAAAGAATCGCATGAATTGCCCACTGCCTTCCAATCCCATGTCCAGCTCGCGCAGCTCAAGCCACTCCATGGGGTTGGGATTACCATAGTCAATGCCAACGGTGATGAACTCAGGTACTTCTTGGCCAAAGGCAAGCTGGCCGGCAGCATAGGCTAATGGGATTGCATAGAAATCACCGTCGGTGACGTAAATTACCGGGTAGTTTTCTTCGGTAAACATGTAGCTTACTGGCAGCGCTATGGTAAGCGTGTAATCCCGGCCGGTTGCCGACGAGGCGATGGTATCGAACTCAATGGGCATCATGGGATTGATGACAGGTGCTTCCGGGGCAGGCTGTTCGGCAGCCACCTCGACAACTCTTGTTACTTCCACCTCTAGCGGTACTTCTACCTCGACCTCCCTGGTTACTTCAACCGTTTCTGGCTCGGGCGGTACGGACGTCACCTCGACAACCCGGGTCACTTCGACTGTGACGGGAACCTCAACGGTTTCAGGCTCGGGCGATTGGCAAGCCACGATGGATACCACGAGCAAAACCACCAAAGAAAAACGCCATCGAGAAAACATCATGCACTCTCCTTCTAAACTGATTTCACTTTGACCTCGACATCAAACGACCCCGTTCATCTCTTGTTCCGCAGGCGATCACCGAAGCTGTTTTTTTGCTTCAGACTCAAGCCCCAGTTCGTCGGTTTTTTCATCGGGTGTGTCGGTTCCATTCTGTGGCAGAATGGACCTGGTCAACATGTATGAAAAGAACTCATCGAGTGTGGCGAAGGCATGCCGCTTGCCGGTTCCAACTTCCTCCAGGCTGTAGCGCCAGGATGACTCTTCTAGCCAACAGCGCAGTAGAAAAGCGATATAGATTGGCGGCCGGTCCACAATTGACATTCGATAACGCCTTCAAAACATTGAAGAATGGTTATATAATGAGTCTATCGAGCGATCGTTGAAAAAGCGTTGAAACATCGGCGACACGAAAAATCGCCTCTCGGGAGATAGATGGACCGGTTGCACCTGCGCTTACTCGGGGGAGTGAGTATTAAGCATAGTGGTGCTGAGCTTGCCGATCAATTGCCGAACAAGGCCCTGGCCCTTTTATGTTACCTGGCAACAAGTGGGCAACCGCAGAGCCGAGCCACGCTAGCAGGCTTGCTTTGGAGTGATTTTCCAGATGACCGAGCGCGCACTAATCTGCGGGGCACGCTCACCTCGTTGCGAAGGACACTGCTGGCGCCCTACATGAACATTGGCCGGCGAACGGTCTGCTTCAATCTAACTCTTCCCCATTGGCTGGACACGGCCGAATTTCAGGAATGCATGGATGAGAGTATTCTGGCGCTCAAGAGTGACCCGTCAAGTTTAGAGGCAGCGGTTGACCTATATCGCGGCGATCTCCTTGCTGGTTTTCAGGTGTCCAGGGCAGCCCTGTTCGAGGAATGGATGACGATTCAGCGCCAACAGATGCACCTGCTGGCCGTCGAAGCTGCACAGCAGCTGGTAGATTATCATCTCGATGCGAGCAATGGCGAGGCCGGCATCAAGTACGCTCACCGCTTGCTTGAGCTGGATCCGTGGCGGGAGGAAGCCCACCGAAGCATGATGTTGCTATTCATGTTGAACGGTGAGTATGATGCCGCACTTAAGCAGTATGACCAGTGCCGCCAGATTTTGGCCGACGAGTTGGGTATCGAACCGTCCAGCAAAACGATTGCTCTCTTTCAGAATATTCGGCGGCATATGAAAGGCCAGCCAGCCGGACAAGAACCACATAGGGATTCCGGAAGACCTGCCCCTCCCGGTCCAGTTCCCCACAATATCCCGGGCCAGGCGACCCCATTTATTGGTCGGGAAAGGGAACAGCGGGCGATTGACAATGTGTTGAATGACCGGTCTGCTCGGCTCATCACGATCTTTGGTGTGGGTGGCAGCGGCAAGACGCGTTTGGCTCTGGCTATCGGCCGGAAGCAGACGCAGATGATCGAACGCGATGGCGGTTTTCGCTTTCCGGATGGTGTCTTCTTCACGCCCTTGGAGGCGGTCGAGTCGCCAACCGAGCTCGTCCCGGCTTTGTGCCGGGCTATTGGTTTTCAGCCGGCTGAAGAGAGTCGCGCTGGACGCTCGGCAGAACAACAACTGATCGATTATTTGCGCCGCAAGCGACTTTTGCTAATCATCGACAACTTCGAGCAGTTGATGGACAAGGTGGAGTTGCTGGCCAGGATCCGTCGCTCCGCGGAGGACGTCCATCTGCTGGTTACTTCTCGTCAGAAGCTGAACTTGCACGGCGAGCGGCTTTATGCTCTTGACGGTCTACGGTATCCAGATGCTAACGAACGAAAGATGCAAACCGAACGACTATTGGCCGATTATTCCGCCGTGGCCTTATTTGTCGCCAGCGCCCGGCGCGTGAAGCCCGATTTTCATCTGCAAGACGAAGAGGCGCCAGCGTTAATTGATCTCTGCCGATTGGTGGAGGGACTTCCCCTAGCGGTCGAGCTGGCTGCAGGCTGGACGTACGTGCTGTCCATCGGCGACATCTTGGCCGAAATCGAGCAAGGACTGTCATTTCTGGAAAGTGATTTGGCCGACTTGCCGGATCGCCATCGCAGCATGGAAGCTGTATTCGAGGTAACCTGGCGGAGACTGGCCGCGGATGAACAGCAACTGTTTGCCCAGCTGTGCGTCTTTCGCGGCGGTTTCACTCGCCAGGCCGCCACCGAGGTCGTCGGGGCGTCCCTGCGGCAACTGGCAAACTTGGCCAACAAGGCGCTCATTCAGTACGATAAGACGCGCGACCGCTACCAGGTTCACCGACTGTTGCGCCAATTTGGCGTGGACAAGCTTGCCAGCATCCCTGGCCTTGAGGCGTCTACCCGCGATCGGCACTGTTCTTACTATTGCAAGGCACTGGGTCGGTGGGATGCGCAATTAAAGGGAGCCAGGCAGCTGGATACGCTGGCAGAAATGGATAAAGAAAGCGCCAATGTGCGGGCGGCCTGGCATTGCGCAATAGAAGCAAGGCGGTTTTCTAGAGTTGATGGTGCGGCCGATGGCTTAGGCCGGTTCTACTTATGGCGCCGGCGCTTTCACGAGGGAGAAGTGGCCAACGAACTGGCAGCGGAGGGTCTTTCTCAGGACATTGCAACTAAAGAGATAGGAGAGAATACCGCCGGGTTGGAAAGAATCCTGACCAAGATCCGGCTGTGGCAGAGCGTATTCTGCGGGCGGGAAAAGGCCGATTTGCTGGTCAATCAGGCGTTGGGATACCTGCTAAGCCCTGAGTTGGTCGCGGTGGAAAACCTACCTGAGCGGGCGTTTGGCTTGCAGCGGGCGGGTGATTTGGCTTTTGATAACGATAGCGAAGAGGCGCGGCGATTCTACAGGCAAAGCCTGGTACTTTACCGTGAGTTAGGTGATGCTTCGGGGACGGCCAAAGTATTGACAGCCCTGGGGTGGTCAGCTGCTCATCACGGAGAGATGGAGGAAGCCAGGCGACTCGGGGAAGAAGCGCTGGCCCTGGGTCGGGCAAACGGCGACCGGAAAAGAACGGCCGATGCCTTGTGGCTGTTGGGTGTCCTGGCGATCCTGGATGACCAGGCCGAAGAAGCCAGTCAATTGATCGGCGAAAGCCTTGACCTGCGAGAGATGCTGGGCGACCGGATCACTGACATCGCCGCCGGACCGCTAGATCTGGGGATGACATTGACCTGGATCGGCCGAGTCGCCGAAGCCGACGCGGTGCGAGAAGAGACATTGGCCCTCTATGAAGCGCAAGGGCAACCGGGGCAAATCGCTATCGCTCACGTCCGATTGGGTATGTCCAAAATCCATAGTGGCCAACTTGAAGAAGCAGCGTGTCACAGCCAGTTTGGTCTGGAGCAGTGTCGAAGGCTGGGCGACCGACGTGGCATTGGTTTGGCTTTGTTTAACCTGGGCTCACTGGCTCTTCTTGAGAGAGCAGATGACGAGGCCGAATCGTTCCTGAAGGAAAGTGTGGCCTGCTTCAGAGAAATTGAAGGGGCCTTTGAAGTCGGCTGGCCGCTTGGCTCTTATGCGGAAGCGTTGCGCCGGCTCGGCCGTCCTTCGGAGGCAAAGCGAAACATTCACCAGGCATTCGGTACCGCTTCTGGCGTGTTTGGAATGGTCACAAATCTATTGGGACTGCTAGTTTACTTGAATCTCCTGGCGGACGAGGATCAGTACGCAAGAGCGGTAGAAATCGGCGCTCTGTTGGAAAAACTTCCTTTCGTCAGAGCGAGCATTGCTACCCGGGCAATCTATAAGACGCGTCTCGAGGCGATCAAGGCGACCCTTCCACCCGAGGTTGTGGCGGAAGCGGAAGGCCTGGGGCGAGAACGCGATTTGCAAGGGACGGCGGCTGAAGTCTTGGCCGAGCTTGAAGTGGTCTGATTTTGCCTTTTATCTTCTCTGGGCTTCGTCGCCGGAAATCAATGAGATCGCCGAAACGCTCTCTAGCGACGCCGGGAGGCCAGGACGTCCAGCATGACGGCCAGGATCAGGACGACGCCTTTGATGACTTGCTGGTAGAAGGACGGCACGCCCATGAGGTTGAGGCCGTTGGATAGAATGCCGAGGATGAATGCGCCGGCCACGGTGCCGGCCACGCTGCCCACGCCGCCGAACAAGCTGACGCCACCCAAAACCGGAGCGGCGATAGCGTCCAATTCCCAGCCCACGGCCGCGTTAGGTTGAGCTGACCAGAGCCGCGCTACCAGCAGTATGCCGCCCATGGCCGCCAGGAAGCCGCTGATCAGGTAAACCGAAAGGGTGATCCACGAGGTGCGGATGCCGGCCAGGCGACTTACTTCTTCGTTGCCGCCGGTGGCGTAAACGTAGTTGCCGAAGCGGGTGGAGCGCAGGACGGCGTAAGCGATTACAAAGACGATAGCCATGATCACCACCGGCGCCGAGATGCCGAGGATCTCGCCGCTGCCCAGGAAGATGAAGCGATCGTCAATGCCCGAGATCGGCCGGCCCTGGGTGTAGACCAGGGTAAGACCCCGGGCGATGGCCAGGGTCGACAGGGTGGCCACAAAGGGTGGCATCTTGCCTTTGACCACCAACAAACCGTTAACGGCGCCCACGGCCATGCCGGCTAACAGCGCCAGGCCTATGCCGGCAAATGTACCCAGCCCTTGATTGACGGCCAATCCGGCGGCCAGCGCTCCGCTCAAAGCCATGACGGATCCGACCGACAGATCGATACCGGCGGTCAGCATGACGAAGGTCATGCCGATGGCCACGATGGCGATGATGGACGTTTGCAGGGCGATGTTCATCAAGTTCGAGGGCGTCAAGAATCGGTCTGAACCTAGCGTGAAGACCAGGCCGATGATCAACAAGATGATCAAGACGCTGTAGCGCCGGAGAAGGTCGAGTAAAACGGCCGACGTCGTCCTGGCGGAGCTTGACTGTACGCTAGCTGCCATTGTTGTTATCCCCGCCGGTTGCGGCGTGCATGATCAAGTCCTGAGTAGCTTCATCGCGCTGGAAGCGGCCGGTTATACGGCCCTCGTGCATCACGATGATGCGGTCGCTCACGCCCAAAACCTCGGGCAATTCTGAAGAGATCATCAAGACGCCGACGCCTTCCTGGGCCAACTGGCGCATCAGTAAGTGGATTTCGGCTTTGGCGCCCACGTCAACGCCACGTGTCGGTTCGTCCAAGATCAGCACCCGGGGCGACAGGGTCAACCAGCGGGCGATAATGACCTTTTGTTGATTGCCGCCTGAGAGATTGCGCACCCGCTGGCGCAGCGAGGGCGTGCGAATGTCTAGCTTTTCGACATGTTCGCGGGCCAGATTGTTCGCCTTGACAGAATTGAGAAAGCCGAAGTTGGAAACCAAACTGGTTGCGCTCATGGTCACATTATCGCGCACGGCCATATTCAGAAAAAGTCCCTGCTGTTTGCGATCTTCCGGGACGAATCCCAATCCATGCGCTATGGCTTGCTTGGCCGAGCGAAGCATGATTTGCTGCCCGCTAAGGGCGACTTCGCCGGCCGCTGCCGGACGCAAGCCAAAAAGCGTTTCGGCCAGCGCAGTCCGTCCGGCGCCGATGAGGCCGGCCACGCCCAGGATCTCGCCGCCGAACAAGTCGAAGGAGATGCCGTGCAACTCGCGGCCGTCGCTCAAGTCATTGGCCTGAAGGACGACGCCCCGTCGTTCCGTTTCGCTGTAGGGATACATATCGTCCAGCTCGCGACCGACCATGAGCTGAACGACCTTGTTTTGGTCTAGCTCGGATGTGGGCGAAGTGGCGATGTGCCGGCCGTCACGTAGAACGGTGATACGGTCACTGACCGCAAACACCTCTTCCAGTCGGTGGGTGATGAAGATGATGGCCACGCCCTGGGCCTTCAGTTGGCCCATCAGTTCGAAGAGGATCTCGGTTTCCTTGTCAGTCAGAGAGGACGTTGGCTCGTCCATGGCGATCAGGTCGGCGTCGAGAGAAAACGCCTTGGCGACCTCGACCATCTGCTGCTGGGCGATGCTGAGATCTAGTACATCGGCCTGGGCGTCGACGTCCAGATTGAGCTGGTCTAGCAGGTCCTGCGTCTGGACGTACAGCATTTTCCAATCCACAAAGCCCGGTAAACGGCGCTTCGGTTCGCGGCCGAGATAGACGTTTTTGCCCACGGTCAGGTAGGGAATCAAGGACAATTCCTGGTGAATCATGCTGATGCCCAGGTTTTGGGAATCGGACGGCGAATGGATCTCGACCGGTTCACCCCGCCAGGTGATTTGACCTGCATCGGGCAGCAATGCGCCGGTCAGGATCTTCATTAGCGTACTCTTGCCGGCGCCGTTTTCGCCAACCAGGGCATGAATCTCACCCCGAGCCGCCCTAAAATCCACGTTGTCCAGGGCTTGTACACCAGGAAAGGCCTTGGAGATGCCCTGCATTTGGAGAAGTATGCCTGTTTCTGTCATCCGCTGATAAGTCCGTGAACGGAGATTAGAGATTGGCCGGCTCCGATCTCTAATCTCCGTTTCTCAGTGCACAATACGCCTGATTTGTGTCATTTTCCCGGAAACTGGGCGAGGTCATTTCATAAACCACGTATTAATGAGTTTCCGGGAAAATCCACCTACTGAACTAGAGACAGATCGACGCCGGTAAACGCGTCTACCGATTCGCCATTCAGGAAGATAACGGCTGTTTCCACACCCAGTTGGCCCATGACGGCCGGCTGCTGAGCGATGGTCGCCGCCAGGTCGCCGGCTTCCACGGCAGCCACAGCATCGTCGACGGCGTCGAAACCGACGAAAATGATCTCGGCGTCGCGGCCGGCGGCCTTGGCCGCCTCGATGGCACCCAGGATCATCTCGTCGTTGTGGGCGAACACGCCAGCGATCTCCGGTTCAGCCTGGAGGATATTCTCGAAAACGCTCAAGCCCTCGGCCCGGTTGAAGTTAGCCGTCTGGCGGGCCACGATCTCAGCCCCAGCGCAGTTGGCGCTCATATAGTCATTGAAGCCCTGACCCCGGTCGCGAGCGGCCGAGGTACCGGCGATGCCTTCCAGTTCGACGACGTTACCACTGCCGCCCAGGGCGTCGCATAAGAATTCGGCAGCCATGCTGCCGCCGGCCACGTTGTCGGAGGCGATGTGAGCGACCACGTCGCCGCCAGCCGCGCCGCGGTCGATGGTGAAGACGGGGATGCCGGCATCATTGGCCTTCTGGATCGAAGGCACGATGGCGTCGGCATCGGTGGGGTTCACCATAATGGCGTCCACGCCGCGCTGGATCAGGTCTTCCATGTTGGTCGCTTCTTGAGCCGGATCATCTTGCGCATCAACGACGATCAGCTCTGAGCCGGCCGCATCGGCCGCTTCTTGGGCGCCTTCGGCCAGGGTAACGAAGAAGGGGTTGTTCAAGGTCGACAGTGACAGCCCCAAGACGTAATCGCCCATCGGGGCGGCCCCGGTCGTCATTTCGCCAGCTACCAGCGCCAAGTCCACTGGCGTGTAGTCGTCTACGCTTGCGCCGCCAACGTAGGCAGCAGCTGTTTCCACGCCCAGTTGGCCCATGACGGCCGGCTGCTGAGCGATGGTCGCCGCCAGGTCGCCGGCTTCCACGGCAGCCACGGCATCGTCGACGGCGTCGAAACCGACGAAAATGATCTCGGCGTCGCGGCCGGCGGCCTTGGCCGCTTCGATGGCACCCAGGATCATCTCGTCGTTGTGGGCGAACACGCCAGCGATCTCCGGTTCAGCCTGGAGGATATTCTCGAAAACGCTCAAGCCCTCGGCCCGGTTGAAGTTAGCCGTCTGGCGGGCC
>JBFFWQ010000149.1:0-12261 GCA_041570195.1 Promineifilaceae bacterium (SeqCode)
GATATCGGCCGCTTCGCCTCCACTGGCGGATGGACAATTGGGCAACGTCCATCCACCGAGCTCTATTCCAGCACATCCCTAATCTCGCTCACACCGGAACAGCAAACGCGCTTGGAGAACGTAGCCTACAACGTGTATCGGCCGTGCTGCAACAATCATACGGCCTTCGCGGACTGCAACCATGGCATGGCGATGTTAGGCTTATTGGAACTCATGGCAGGGCAGGGGGCCTCCGAGGACGAAATGTTCGAAGCAGCCAAATATGTGAACAGTTTCTGGTATCCGCAGCAGTCATTAGAAACGGCCGCTTTCTTCCGGGCAACGATGGGATTGGATTACGCTGACGTGGACGGCCGCATGGCCGTCGGGAAGGAAGTTTTCTCAGGATCTGGCTTCCGCACTGTTCACGAGTGGCTGGTCAGCAATGGGCAGCTGGAACAAGCGCCTAAAAGCGGCGGCGGCTGTGGCGTATAAAGAAGTTTTCTGGCGTAAGGTGTGGCGTCCAACGAGTTGGCTAGGGGATCTGAAGTAAGTCCTGTGCTCTCTCGTCGTGGGCAAGCGCGTCTAAGGAAAGCGCTGCAAAGATAGTAGCCGCTAGTTTGGGGGATGGGCGCTGCCCGGGTGTATCGGCCAACGACAAGTAGGTGCGGCCGTCGCGCCCATGAAGAACCAACGTAGCCGGCCCGGCATCGCCGCCGTACACCAACAACACGACCATCTGGCAATCGCAGGCTGCCGTGCCGTGATGGGGACATGCGCACTCTGTATGCGCCGCGCGGGCCGTGCGCAGATCGAACGATGTGGCCACCTGGAGATCCGCCGAAGCCAACGTTTCGGTGGCCCATCGCACTGCTTCTTCACTTGAGCACTCAAGTGCTAGCAGTTGCGCCATCAGACATCTCCTTCATCATCATTCTCTAATTTAAACGGATGTCGCCGAAAATTGCGAGCGCAGAATTTCCCACGAGAACACGGGCCATTTGGCGGGTAAGGGCGTGCGCAAACGGCCTATGACGTGAAGTGCCAAACCTAAGTAGAATGGCAAACGATGTACTGGCCTGACTATAACCCTCGCAAGAAGCGGCGGGGATCACGAATTGGACCAACGATATTTCTGGGTCTGTTTATCGGCGCTCTGTTCGGCGTGTTCTCGGGCATATTGCCGGGCAGCCAACTGCTCGCTTGGTGGGGGTGGTCACCGGGCGATGATCATGCGCCTGAGGGGGCGCCCGCCAACGAGTCAGCGTCGGCCGCGGCTATTGAAGAGTCGATTACGCCGACACCTGTCCCTACTATTGCGGCGCAATCTCAGAACAGCCCCACGTTGGCCCCGGACTTCGTTTTGCCGGACCTGTTTGACGAATCGCTGAATCGCAGCTTATCTGGATTCAGCGGCCGGCCGGTGGTCCTCAACTTCTGGGCTAGCTGGTGCGTGCCCTGTAAGGAAGAAATGCCAGCCTTGCAGCGCGCCTACGAAGAATATCGCGGTGAAGGGCTCGTGGTCCTAGGCCTGAACCAGACGTTCATCGATGACTTAGATGCGGCTCGTGCATTTGTGGACGGCTTGACTCTAACATTTCCTAACGTTCGTGATGATACTGGGAACACTTCTGAGGGACTCTATCAGGTCATGGGCTTACCTACCAGCGTCTTCGTCACAGCAGACGGCGAAATAGCGCACAGGCAGATCGGCCAGATGAGTGACCAGCAGATTGATACATTCAGTCGACAGCTCGTGACCGGCGAGGCGATTACACCTTGAGATTGCTGAAGGAGTTTCAGTTTGTTGTTGCCAGCCCGCCAGCGGCGCGCTTCAACCGGAATCAGTGGGCAATTGGGATATTGTGCCTGATTGTGTTGGCCTTCCTGGTGGTTCCCTTACCGCTATATGACAAGCTTTGGGGTATCGCCTATGGTATCTGCCCGCAGCGACCGGGGCACAGCTTGTTTTTTGGAGACGTGCAGATGCCCATTGAGGCGCGCGAAGGCGGTATGTTCGCCGGGTTCCTGCTTGGCGCCATCTATTTGATTGTGCTTGGCCGCGGCACCGCCAGGAATCTACCTCCCAGAAGGACACTGGCGCTTCTGGTCGGCTTTGTTGTCCTAATGGGTATAGATGGGCTGAACGCGGTCGCTTATGATCTCTACCTGCCGACGCCCTACACGCCCAACCTTTACATGCGGTCGGGCACCGGCTTGTTGACGGGCCTGGCCCTGGCCGGAATCATGGTGCCCATCTTTAACCAGTCGATATGGCAAAAGAGTAAACAAGTCGCCTCTTTTTCTAGCTGGCGGGAGGTAGGGCTCGCTTTGATGTTGTTCGCCATCTTCTGGGCTATTGGGCTTTCGGGCTGGCAACCGCTCCTGTATCCGATTTCCGTAATAGCCATAATGGGTCAGGTTATCCTTATGGTCAGCATTGGAGCGATGCTGACAGCAATTCTGCTACGGCGCGAAGGACAAGTAAGGGATGTCACAGAACTAGCGGCCCTGATCCTGGTAGGCTTGATTGCCGTCATGATAATGCTGGGTGCGGCGTCGGCCGTCCGATACGGACTTTTCGGCCCCGGTTCGATACCAGCGTGGAGATAGGAGAACGTCTGTGTTTCGTTTTATTCGCTATGCGCTCATTATTGGCTCACTGTCGTTGGCATTCTTTCTGCTGGCGCCGTTAGCCGGAGCATCAGAATGCTCGTTCTTTCTGTGGGACCAACTGGTGCCGGATCAAGATGTCTTGACGCGAGCGTCGGCGTGCAGAGCAGAGTCCGAGTCCCAGATAGAAGCTTTTGCCCTACCATCGGAGTTCGACGATACGCTATTTGGGCGGCGTGTCTACGCCAGATTGGCTGACAACGCCCTTGTGTATCCGGAGCCTAGCGGAGGTGTCGCTCCTGTACGCAATGTAGGCGACGGTTTTCTGTTTGCGACCGTCAATTCGTGGGACGAAGTAAACGGTGCAACCTGGTACCAGATCAATCATGGCGAATATGTTCATGAAGAAGATATCCAACTGGTGACTGTCTCAGACTTTCAGGGTGTGGAAGTTCTGCGGCAGCCGGAACGGCCATTTGGCTGGATCGTTCAGGACGTCCAGCCAAGCAGCCAGCCAGATGGTGAATCCAACCCGTCTTACGCGGAACTCCCACGATTCACCTTCTTCGAGATATATGATGCCGCAATTGGCCAGGACGACTGGATCTGGTACGACATTGGGAACGGTCGTTGGATACGACAGACCTATGTGAGCGTGGTTGATGCTAGTCCCCGGCCAGACGAGGTAGACCCTGACGAGTTCTGGACTGAAGTCGATTTGTACGAGCAGACTTTTGCGGCATACGAGGGTGACCGGATGGTTTATGCGACCCTCATTTCCTCCGGACTTAACCGCTGGCCAACCCGTGAAGGACTGTTTCAGGTCTGGCAGCGCTTTGGCGAGTACAAGATGTCGGGCGCCGAGGGCAAGGTCGACTACTACTTCCTCGAAGATGTTCCCTACATCATGTACTTTGATCAGTTGAATAGTATAGGCCTGCACGGAACCTACTGGCACGATCGCTATGGCTACAAGCACAGTCACGGTTGCGTCAATATGCCTATTCTGGACGCGGAATGGACGTTCAATTGGTCAGCCGATGCCCCAAATGACCTGTGGGTCTGGGTCCATACTTCCGACGCAACCAATATCTTCAACTAGCACATAACGCGGCTATGGCAACGTTACGTTGCTGCGACCGCAATGTGTTCTGCGATCTTATGCACAGACAACGTTTTTTGCTCTTTCTTATAATAATTCTCATGTTCACAACTGCTTTCGTTTGGCAGCTACCAACAGTGTTAAAGGCCATTCCCAGCCGGTACGTCGCGCGTTTACCACAACCGTTACAGGAACTGGGCGTTCGCGAACATGTAGAAGTGCTGCCAGCATCGGCGGCGCCGGCCGATGTCTCCAGTTTGCTGGGCGATGTCGCTCAACAGTCCAATTCCTATGAACCTGCAACGCCGATACCCCCTATAATATCAACAGTTGCCCCGGTCGACTCTGAATCGACATCAGCCCGGGTCGCGGCTGCCGTTCCGACCGAAACGCCAGCGCCTACCCCCACAAATACACCGATACCTATCGTGCCCGCGGTTCGACTAGAGGGCTTTCAACACCAGTTCCAATCCTGGAACAACTGCGGGCCTGCGACAGTTGCCATGGCATTGAGTTACTTCGGTCTATACCTGGACCAGGAACTGCCGGCCGCCGTTCTCAAACCCAATCCGGAAGACCGGAACGTTAGCCCATATCAGATGGCCGCGTATGTGAACGACGAGACGCCATATGCCGCGATCGATCGGACTAATGGCGACCTCGATACCATCAAGCGATTAGTGGGTAACGGGTTTCCTGTGATCATCGAGCTGGGGATTGAACCTCCTGGCGAGTATCGTTGGCTGGGCTGGTATGGGCATTATTTGCTCATCGTGGCATACGACGATGCCAGCGAGCAGTTCTGGGTTTATGATTCCTGGTTCGGCACCAGCGAAACGCCTATGGAAAACGCGGATCCTGAGGGTCGAATTCTTCACTATGCGGATGCTGACCGGCAGTGGCGCCAGTTCAATCGCAACTACATCGCCCTTTACCATCCTGAGCGAGCGGCCGAGGTAGCGAATATCATCGGCGCAAACATGGATGATGCTGTCATGTGGCAGGATTCTTTACCCCGTGTTCAAGCTGAACTTGGCCAGGAACCGGAGAATGAGTTTCTCTGGTTCAATTTGGGCACCGTTTACAATGCTTTAGGCGACTATGAGCGGGCAGCAGCTGCATATGACCAAGCCCGGGCCATTGGGCTGCCCTGGCGCATGCTGTGGTATCAATTTGGTCCATACGAAGCGTACTATCAAACTGGGCGGTATGAGGATGTAATCTTATTGGCAGATGCTACGCTGCACGATCGACCGTATTTTGAAGAGTCATTCTACTACAAGGGTTTGGCTTTAGCTGCGATTGGAGAGCTTTCATCGGCACGCAGCAATCTAAAGGACGCAGTCGATTTCAATCCCAACTTCCCACCCGCAGCTGAAGTCTTGAATCAACTCGATACGTAGATGGTCGAATGTGCGCGAGGCAAAGAGCTTCTTTTCTGCAAGGTGGCATTCCGGAACAGAGTATGAGCAAACGAGCTAAGTACACAATACCGTTAATACTATTGGCGCTGGTGCTACTTGTTGGCGGATTTATTGCAGTGCCCAGGGTTGTTGGCGCACTACCCGGTGAATATCGTGTGCGCCTGGCACGAATACCTCTAGTAGAGCCGATACTCGAGATCGGGACGACGCCATTGCCAACGGCGCTGCCCGCTCCATCGATTGTGGCAACTTTGCCGCGCATCACTATTCCGGCCGTGTTGCCGGCCACAGCCACGCCGACGGCTGAACCAACATCTACCCCAGAACTGGCAGAGGAGGTTGTTGACACCCAGGAAGTAACGCCTACAGCAACGTCCACAGCGACGCCATCGCCGACGGCCACTCCAACGCCGGTTCCGTTACCCCGCCAGGCACGCATCGAAGGCCTTGAGATCGTTGCCCAAGGATTTAATAACTGTGGCCCCGCCAACCTGACCATGAACCTCAATTTCTACGGCAACGATACCACACAGAATGAGGCGGCCGCCTTCCTGAAGCCTAATCGAGAAGATCGCAACGTCAGCCCCTGGCAGCTCAGCGACTATGTGAACGAGCACACCAGCCTGCGATCGACTGCTCATAGCGGCGGCGACCTGGAACTGATCAAACGCTTTGTCGCGGCCGGCTTCCCCATAGTCATCGAAAAGGGCTATGAACCAACGCCAAAAGACGGTTGGCTTGGCCACTATCTCACCGTCTTCGGTTATGACGAAAATAAGCAAGAGCTCTACGGCATGGATACTTACCTTGGTCCCTGGGACAACAGCGGCCGGGCGGATTCCTATGAAACCGTTGAGTATTACTGGCAACAGTTCAACTACACGTTCTTTGTCGTCTATCCACCAGAGAAAGAGCAATTAGTCTTCGATTTGCTTGGTCCCGACCTGCTCGATGAGGCGACGATGTGGCAGAACGCGGCCCAGCGGGCACAGGCGGCGATAGATTCCGATCCGGAGAATGCCTTTGCCTGGTTCAACCTGGGCACCAGTTTGACCCGTCTGGGAGAAATGACTGGTGAATCCGAGTATTACGAGAACGGGGCAGCGGCTTTCGACCAGGCACGCATTCTGGGCATCCCACCGCGGATCGTTTGGTACCAGTTCCGGCCTTACACGGCTTATATGAGAGTGGGTCGATACCAGGACATGATTGATCTGGCTGATGTAACCCTTACCACTCAAGGCGGCCGCAATGTTGAGGAGACATACCTTTTCAAAGGTCACGCCTTGGCGCTACAGGGGGATGCACAAGGGGCGATTGAGGCTTACGAACAGGCGATCCGGCTTAATGAGTTTTTCTACCCTGCCCGATGGGCGCTCGACTCAATCACTGGAAGTTAATAGGAGGTTATTATGACTCAAAAGCAATCACGTAGGGCCCGTCGCGAAGCGCGGGAACAAGCAAAGAAGCAGCGATATCTTATGCTTGCCGGAGTCGCCGGTGTACTCCTGGTAATGGTCGCCGCCTTTGCGGTTCTGCGTGGGCAGTTCCCAGGATCGCAATCGGGGGAGGGAGAGCTATCAACCGCACCGGTAGTCGGTGCCTTGGCGCCCGATTTCCAATTGGTCAGCAATGCTGGCGAACAAGTGAAGCTGAGCGATTTTCACGGCCGGCCCGTAGCTGTCACATTTATGCATACGTGGTGACCGGCCTGCAACGCCAGTGCACCCGAGTTTCGGGCAGCCTACGATAAGTACCAGAAAGACGGTTTTGTCGTCCTTTCAGTCAGCGTGCAGGAGAACAATGTGGTGGTTGACGATTTCATCGCCCGGCACGGACTTCGCTACCCATTCTTGCTGGACATAGACGGCACCGTAAGCCAAAACTACGACATCTACACCACACCAACAACCTACTTCGTCGACCCGGATGGCGTCATTGCCGGTATTTTGCCAGGCGTCGTCAGTCAGAACTGGATCGAACGAAACTTGGCGGCCGTTATGGGCTGATTGGTAATTCTGTCGAGTTGGGCGTCCGCGATGGATTCGTTCACAAGGTTGCTAGACATTAGCCCAAGACCGCGATTCGAGGTCCCACGGAAGAATCTTGCTTAAGTACTCAACGGTGCCACTGGGACGTCCAGGACCTTGCCGGCCAGGTTCAATCCCAGCCCTGAGACCTGGCGGGTAAACCCCTCGCCTAGCCAGTATTTCTCAAATAGGATCTTGCCCCAGTGCCACATCCGGCCAGAGCGTGGCAGGGGAACCACGGGGTCCGGCTCGGCATAGAACTCGCCGCTGGCGAAGCCGGCCGACCCGCCGCCCGTCTCAATCCAGCAGAAACCCAGGCCGTCGAACTCGGCCAACGTTTCGACGCCGCGGATCTGCTCGACGATGCGCCGGGCGACGGCCAGCGCCTGACCATCGGCGAAGACGCCGGCTTTGGGCAGGGCCATGCCGTTGGCCAGGGTGACGGCGGTCACATCGCCAGTGGCATAGACGTTCTCGTAGGCGGTCTGCAGCGTCCGCTTGTCGACCGGCACCCAGCCGGCCTCATTGGCCAGGGCTGATTCCCTGACCACCCGGGGTGCGCGGTGAGGGGGTATGCCGGCCAGGAGGTCAAAAGGCGCCGGATCGCGATTCGAAAAAACGATCTGCCGGCCGGCGGCATCGATTTGGGTCAGGTCCAGCTGGGGATGAAAGGCAATGTCCTTGGCCTCCAGCATACCTACGACCGCCTGGCCCATCGCCGGGCCGGCCACACCCATGGGCAGCTTCTCAAGCGTGAAAACCTCCACCTGGCAGCGATTCCGAATGCCCTGGCTTCGCAAATGATCGTCCAGCAAGAGAGCGGTTTCATAGGGCGCGGCTGGGCATTTATAGGGCATGGCCGAAACCAATATGGCGACCCGGCCGCCCTTGAACTCCTGTAAGGCCGACCAGAGCCCCGTGGCCCCTTCAAGGTCGTAGGGCGTGTGGGCGGCCTCGTCGAAGCCGGGTGCCATTTCGGGAGCCAGGTCCGCGCCTGCGGCGACCACCAGATAATCATAGGCTAGATCGCCGTTGCCGGTTTTCACCCGCTGGCCGTCCAGGTCGATCTCCCGCCCTTCGGCGATCACCACATCGACCCCCGGCCGCAGCAGGCGATTGAGGCTCTTTGTGATCTGCTCCGGCCGTCGCCAGCCCACCATGACCCATAGCAGCGAGGGCGTGAAGACGTAGTCGGCCCGCTTATCCACCACGATGACACGATGCTCCGCTCCCAGTTGCTGCCGCAGAGCGTTGGCGGTGGCAATGCCACCCACACCACCGCCCAGGATCAAAATCGTTTTCCCACTCATCATCTACCTCCCTTGTCATCTTGTGCCCATGATTTCATTTCGCCCCCAGACAGGATGAATCCAGTTTCGATCTGGTCAATCTCTACTTGACCGTGTCACATCATGCTGTCTGAAATGACAGCCAGGGCAGTTGCAGCCTTCATAGGCGACGTTTTGAGAATGCGGCTGGTTGTCCTGGGGCTCACGCAGCCAGCCACAGCGTGTTGCTTTACCGTTGGCCAACGAGAATCCCGAATAACTGGTTAAAGTCGGCCTTAGTTGTGTCGATGAATACGCCTTTGTTGCCGCCAATGGCCACCGTCCAGTCGCCGCCAGCATACATCCAACCTTGCCGGGTTACCCAGTTCATCTGGCTCAGTTGCGCGAATGCGTCGGCCAGCGTGTTGAACATCATCGCAACCGTGGCGCAGAACTGAGCCGTCATCTCTGACATCTCTGACGGCATGTCCATGTTGGCCTGGAAGTCCACCAGCTTACCATCTGCAGTGAACTCACCTGCGGCAGCAACACCGTGGATCTTGAGCAGGTCATCCAACTTTGCCATATCTACCACCTACTTTCAAGCTGATAGTCGAAATAGGCGCCCCAGGTTGACCTCCCGAACGGGCCTCCTGTAAGCGAAGTGCAGGACTCGGCCGGGCTAGTTTGTGGCTCAATGGATTCGTTCAGGTTAGCCGGAGTTATCCACCACTTTGACCCGGATTTCTCCATGTCGGCCTGAAGCAAGAGGCCACGGAATCAACATGGGTACTTTGAGTTGGTAGTTACGATATTCCTCGCCGAAGGTGGCCACAAGCTTGCGTTCTTCGAGGCGAGTCGCCGCAATCACCCAGACTGTAAACGAGACGTTTAGCAACAAACGGTCCAGGGTCAGATCTGGATATGACCAAATCATCAATAAGGCGGACAGGTAGAGCGGGTGCCGAACCCAGCGATATGGGCCATAGGTTATTAGAGATGCTGCTTGCGGTTCTGTGCTTCGCAGTTCGGCTACGGTCGATCTCAGACGAAAATTGGTGAACAGGCCCAAGGTCCAGATGGTCCAGGCAACTCCGGCAAACGCCAAAACAAGAATCGCACGGAAGATCCACCGAACGAAGCCTTGAGGTGCCAAAAGCCTGTAGGCTGACTCCTGCCAGAAAACTACCAGCGCCAGCACGACGACACCTGAAGCGACTGCGTAGACAGCACCCCCGAAGTGGGCTGGCAAGAAACGCTCCGACCGTTGGTAAAACGACTGTCGAGCCATGCTGCTATGTTGAATAAAAAACGCCAGACAAAGAAGAGCGTTCAACAGCAGCGCCGGGAACTCACCAAGGCGTAAGTCTACCAGATTAAACGAACCGGCGAAGAGGAATAGCATGAATGCAAGCAACCCCCCTCCTCCAATTACGCCGGCCAATACAAGCAATACATATGCTGCGATCCTGGTGGTCGTCCTGGTGATCATTGCACTACCTCATGTTAACCAAATGTTAGTTGCGTCAAATCCTCCGGCGGGTAATTGATTCTCTGTAGAAGCGACTCGAGCTGCTTCCAGGTCGCTGGTTCTTCCCAAACCACGGTGACTCGCCGGGTTCTCGGGTCGGCTTGGACGCGAGTGACCCCGGCGACATCACCAAGTTTCGTTTCGATCGTACGGGTACAGCCGCCACAGCTGATGTTTGGTACCGTAAACGTTTTGGTTTCCATTGCTCTTGATCTCTCCTTCTGTTTGAGTGCTCCGACCTTAGATCGCTTCCGCTTGAGGCGCGCTGCCAAAAGCCCGGCCGCTCAAATAACCGACGTAGGCCGGGACGAGCGGTAATACACAGGGTGACAAGAACGACAGCAGACCGGCAAGGACGGCTATGAAATACGTGGGAGTGGCGGATCTACCCAGGGGCAAATCTACAAACAGGTTGTTCTGTTGAGCCCAGATAGCGATCATCGTCATCCGGTTGGTAACCAACAACAGGCCGATAATAATCAGGAAGATACCGCTGGCGATTTGGATCTTGCGCATGTGCGGCCGAAACCTGCGCAGTGCCGTCACCGCCCGATTCATTCCCAGGCCAATGAGCAAGAACGGTATACCCAGTCCAAGTGCGTAGCCGCTCGCCAGCAACATCGCCGTTCCGGAAGTCTGTTGGCTCAGTCCCAGAGTTAAGATGGCGCCCAAAGTGGTGCCGATACAGGGTGTCCATCCGGCCGCAAATACGATCCCCATCATAACGGAAGAAAGCAGCCGATTACTCTGCTTGGCCTGCCACTGGGGACGCGTATCGCGATAAAGCCAGGAGATCCTCAATACGCCTAGGGTGACCAGCCCAAAAATGATGACCACGACGCCGCCAACCCGGGCGATCAATTGTTTGTACTCGCCGAACAACTGGCCAAAGACAGTTGCCGCGCCGCCCCAACCAACGATGAAGATCAGCGAAAAGCCCAGCACGAACAGAGAGGCATGGATGAAGGTGGTATATCTTTGACCTGTCGATAACTTCGTTGCTGCGGCCGGTATTTGTCCCATTCAGTTTACTCCTTCACTATCTCACGAACTGCGCTGGATTGCTATGAGGTCACCAAGTCGGCGAACACGGCGATGCGCTTCGTGTTCACCTGGTAGGGGTAGCACGATACCAGAGTAGTGCTGGCAAACTCCGTCGGTTCCAATACCCAAACGTCGGTGGGATCAACAACTTCGGTCTCGCGCACCACGTATGTATAACTTCGACGCTGCGTGGTCACGATAATTTCGTCCCCCGGCGTCAACTTGTCCAGGTAGCGAAATACCTCGCCGTAGATGTCGTTGTGCCCTGCCAGCGCCAGATTGCCAACCTCCCCTGGGCTGGCAGAGCCGATACGTTGGGCAACCCCCTTCTTCAATTGCTCCCAATCATACATTCCTTGGACGATGGGGCTGTCGACATCAATCGCTGGAATCTGAATACGCCGGGCCTGCTCCGGTCCAGAGGTAGGTATCGGTGGCGGCACATAGGCATTAATCACCGGCAATAAATGTTCGGGGATGTCACCTGCTTCCCCTGGCTCAGGAACGCGGCCGTCGATTGGGGGTTTATGCCCACCTGGCAGGACGGCGACGTCAATGACGGGCGTCGCGGTTGGCGTCGGTAGGGCCAAGCTCTGGCTTTCTGCTCTCAGGGCCACATCCAGTTCTTGGTTGAGATCACTGCGCGTATTCCACAGACTGATGCCAATGGCGATGAGACCGACAACAACGGCAACCTCGATAAGCAGCAGTGCCTTGTTGGCTAACCAGCGCCCCTTGGCCTGGCGTGGCGTTGCCGGATCCTGACCGGCCAGGGCAGCGACGTCAGGCTCTCCGCCGTTCACGCTGCGAAACTCCTTAGGGAAAGTCGTAGTTGTCAAACTTTCCGGATGAACTGGATGTTTTTCCGGCGACGGCCGGTCGGGAACTTCCACTACTCGTCCATCTGCCCTGAGACGTTGCAGTCGCTGAACCCGTTGCTTTCGCTTCCTCTGATGAAGCGCCTGTTCTAACTCTTGAATGCTGTAGTCGTCTACAGAACGTTTATTTCTCATATCTGGGGCTGCAATACCTGACCGAGTATTTGATGACAGGCACAGTGATATGGCAGCGCTGCCAATGACTACCTTTATAGGTTGTAGAGGTGGTCGCGCCTAGCGTCGTACGGCTCAGATTGAACATAGGCAATTCGGCGGGTGCCCATATGAGTTTTGTAACCCAGCAAACCGTGACAGATGTCACGTCGCCGGCAATGCGTCATGACGGATCGACAAGCACAGGCCCAGATTAACGCAGCTCGAGTTTAGTCATC
>JBFFWQ010000150.1:0-12234 GCA_041570195.1 Promineifilaceae bacterium (SeqCode)
ATGGTGACTCTCGTTGGTATAAAGAATCACCAGGGTTGGCAAGAGAACAGCAAAAATACCAGCGGCCACGCGCCAGTTGGCAAAACGACGCAGATCGGCATATTGCAAGATCATCAAGGCGATGTTGAGGTAGCGCGAGGCCTTTTCGCCAAGCAATACCGGCAGGGTGTGAATGCCCTTTGCCTTGTCGCCGACGATCTTGTCGATGTGTTTGCCAAAAATGACCGAGGTCGCGCCCAGGGCATACGGCATGCCGGCCAGGACCACTTGCCAGCTCCATTCGCCGGCGACGACGTAGTAGCCGCCGCCGATCATCAACGGCCCCCAAACGATCAAAACGGCGATCTCGCCCAGGCCTATGTGCTTAAGCGGCCAGGTATAAAAGAGCACGAAGAAGACGCCCAGGGCCAATAGTAGCCAGGTATAGCCGCCGCGGGCTATGACCAGGTAGACGCCGCAAGCCAGGGCGATGAAACCGGTGACGGCCGCGTAAGCCAACATCTGGCGCACGGTCAACAGGCCGTGCTCGATCGGTTGCGGGCCGTACTGGGCCCGAAACGCGTCCTCGCCCTTGTCCACGCCCTTCCAGGAATCGGTCAGATCGTTGACCAGGTTGTTGGTGGCGTGGGCCATGAGCAGGCCGAAGGTCAGGATCAGCCATAGTCCCAAATCAAAGCTGTCGGCCCGAAAGGCCAGGATGCCGGCAATAGCGCAAGAAATGAAGGTGATAACCAGCACAGCCGACCGGGTGGCTACCAGCCACCGTGAAATGATGTCCAGTCCAGACCACTGCTCCTGGTCAATGTTCGGAATAACGCGTAAGGCCTTGCCCCACATGGCAACGTTCATTTCATACTCTCCAATAGTCAGTACTAATCACTGTTCTCCGCGAATGCGGCGGCGATATAAGCTGTGTGCCTGATGCCCTGGATGAAATCGTCCAGACGCACATGTTCATTGGGCGCGTGGGCGCCGTTGCCCGGGTAGCCGACGCCGGCGGTTATGACCGGCAAGCCCAGGGTATGGATGAAGGGGTAGTTGGGACCGCTGCCGCCGATCATGGGCCGGATCAGACTCTCCTGGCCGTAAACGGCCTTGGCCGCCCGATCGGCCAGGGCCACCATGGGGTGATCGGGCCTGGTTCGGGCCGGCCGCGTGCCGCCATTCAGTTCAACGTGGATGTCCCCGAATCCTTGAGCATCCAGGTGGGCGCGTAACTTCTTCACGATATCGTCCGGCGCCTGGTCGGGCACCAGGCGAAAATCAACCTTGGCCCGGGCCTCGGCCGGCAAAACCGTCTTGGAACCTGGTCCCTGATAACCTGATTCCAGGCCACAAATGGTGCAACTGGGTTCGAAAACGGCCGTTCGCTCGAACTCTAGCCCGCCTGAGAGATCGTTCAAGAAACCGGCCAGACCATACATCTCCTTCCTGTGATCGCTAGTATCAGGCAGGCGTGACAGATATTCTAGATCGACTTCGCCGACCGGCCGCACGTCGTCGTAGAAGCCGGGGATTAACACTCGCTCATCCCGGTCTTTGAGCGTGTTGAGGGCCCAAATGAGGCGCCACGCGGCGTTAGGGAATATCGTACCGGCCAGACCTGAATGGGCATCGCGATCGGCCGTCCTAACGGACAATTCGACGTAGCAGATCCCGCGCATGCCCAGCGCCTGGCTGGGTTGGCCGTACTGGTTTACGCCGCCAAATTCCCAGATGCAGCCGTCGGAGGCCAACAACTCCTGGTTCTGTTCGACAAAGGCGTCCATGCTGGGGCTGCCCAACTCTTCCTCGCCCTCGACGACGAATTTGACCCGGCAGGGTAACTCGCCCATGGCGTGGCGCACGGCCGCCAGCGCTGCCAGGCGAGCCACGATATGGCCCTTATCGTCCACGGACCCGCGCGCATACAGTTTGTCATCACGCCTCGTCAATTCGAAGGGTGGCGATTCCCACAGCTCCAACGGCTCCGGCGGCTGGACGTCATAGTGCAGGTAGAACAGCAGTGTCTTCTCGCTGCGGCCCTCGGCCTGGCCAAAGACGACTGGGTTGCCGTCCGACGGCATTATCTGGGCCTCGAACCCCTTTTGCTCTAGCATGTGAGCGACTAATTCGGCGCCTTCCTGTATCCCGGAACCCTGGGCCGAAATGCTGGGCACCGCGCAAAGCCGGGCCAGATCGCCGATAGATTCGTCAACATGCTCGTGAATGTACTGATCGATCCTGGCTAAAAGCTTCTTGTCTTTCAAGAGTGTTCCTTTGTGAATAGCTTCTAGATCCGAGCTTCTTGCAGAGGGCTCTGGGCTCTTTGCGGTCGGCGTTTTCGTCCAAGTTGGCGTTACGCGGCGCGCGTGGTCAGCCTTGGTAAGCGGCTCTCAGATCTCAGCCTTCAGCTTTGTGAATTCCGGCGGTTGGTGATTTTAATTCATTGCAGTGCGCCTCGGCCGCGGCCGGGCGGCTCCTGCAAGCTGCGAAGTATAGGGCACCGAAGAGTAGTTGCCAAACGTCACCGATCATGACTTTTCGCTTGCTAGCAGCGCCATGCGAGCGTGCTATAATGCCGTAGACGGAAGGAGGGTACTATGTCGCACATGAGACGGCTGGGTTTGATGATCGCGTTGCTGGTCGGCGCAGTCCTGGCCTGCAATGCGCCCCTAGCGGAAGACGAAGCGATCACCGAAACGCCAACAGCCACCCCTGAGTCGACCGAGCCGGCCGCATCGACGGCAGAAGCGACCCTGGCCTCGCCACAAACCGTGCCAGCGTCGCTGGAGACGGAAGAGGCTGGCGAGCAGACCTCAGAGCCGGTACCGACGTTCACGCCCATCCAGCAGCCGACGCTGGCGGCTACATTGACCCCATCTTCGACGCCGCGTCCGACGGCTACAGCTCGGCCGGGCGGCACGGCCAGACCTACCTCGACGCCCCCGGACGCTGGCGGCCCGCTCTCCTTTACCTACAATATCTCCTGGCGGCTCAAGGATGCCAGCGCCACGCAGGCCGTCGCCACGGTGACGATCGATGCCAAGGGCGGCAGCGGAGTGTATTTCTACTATCGTGATGATCTACGGGTAGCTGGACCGGTCTTCGAATATGAGTGGGCTACTTGCAGCGGTAATCCGGGCAGCTTGCGGGTTGACTCGACCGATGGCCAGACGGCGCGGACAGAGTACTTCGAGAATCCGCCGTGTCCGACGCCTACGCCGACGCCATAGCGTTTCCGATTACGACACAGATATCCAAGAGGGAGCATTCCTGAACGCAACCGGCATGTGAGGACGCCTGCCTCTCGAAGAGCGGAAGGAAGGCCGGATTCAGCCGATGGTGTAACCGGCGTCTCCAGTCGCCGTGCGGGTCGCCTGCCCCCGGTCTCGATTGTCGTCGCGATGGTCGAGATGGCAAACGTCGTTGAGCAAGGTGACGTAGCGTCTGTCTTCGCCTACTTCGGCGATGGTTAGGCCGGTGTTGCCGCTAACCTTGAACGGCGCCTTCTTGCCGACCGGCAGTCCCATCAAATAGGCGATAAGTACGCGAAGGGTTCCGCCATGTGTGACCAGGGCTATGGTCTGCCCTCGATGGGCGGCGGCCAGTCGCTCCAGGGCCGGCGTGGCTCTGCGGGCCAGATCAAGATTGCTCTCACCACCAGGTGGGGTCCGGCCCTGTTCCAGGAAGGCCTGGAATGCCTCCGGGTAGAGTCTGGCCAGCTCATCGCCGGTCAGCCCTTGAAAAGCCCCGCCATTTCTTTCCCTAAAGGCGACATCCAGGCGCGGCGTCAGGTTCAGCGCCCGGCCCAGGATAGTCGCCGTTTCACTCGCCCGGCGCAGGTCGCTGCTGTAGATTGCGTCGACCGGCCAGCCAGCCAGGCGGCGAGCCAGGCGAGCCGATTGCCGGCGACCGGCCTCGTTCAAAGGGATGTCGATGTGGCCTTGCGCCCGCCTGGCCAGATTCCAATCGGTCTGGCCGTGACGGATGAGCAGAATCGTCGTGTGTTGGCTGTCTTTCATGGCTTGGCTGTTGGGCTTAGTCAGATAGTCGTCAGGTTTAAGTCGGTGCGTCGGTCGGCCTTGCGGGCGAAGCGGATGAGCCATCTGGTTGCCTCATCTGCCGCGCTTAGCCAACCTTCGACGATGCGAAAGCCAGCCCCGCATAGCAAATCATCCACATCATCCGGTTGCCAGTAAACGAAGTAACGAGGCAATGGTACGCCATGGCTTTCGGAAATCCACTCAGCGCCTTGACCAGATTTGAGGCTGAGGTAGAGGATGCCGTCGGGGACCAGGGCACTGGCAAAACCTCGCAGCGTGGCCGGCGCCTGAGCGCGGTCTACGTGCAGGAACGAAGCGTTCACCCATAAGCCGCCGATCTTGCCGGCCAGAGGTAGATGGCGCATGTCGGCCTGAATATAGTCGCCGCCGAATTCAGGCCGGCCGGCCACCATCATGTCACGCGACAGGTCAAGAGCGATGGTCCGCAACCCAATCTCGCGAAAGTAGGCGGCGTCGAAACCAGGCCCGCAGCCAATGTCGACGATCGGCAGCCCGGCAAGATCGTAGGCGCGGAGCATGCTGGCAAAGCGGCGTAGATGTTCGTGAATGGCCGACCGATCAAGCCATCTTTCAAGGTAAATATGGGCGATCTCGTCGTAAGTGGCAGTCGTTGTGGCGCTAGCGGTAATACCGGCCGGCTCGTCCATGGCGTCGGAGGCGGTCAAATGGTTGCCGGGCACGGACTTGCCTGGCGGCGGATCGTCATCTGTCCTGGGCACCATCGATGGCTTCGGCAACCTTGACCAGAGTCTGTCCGTCGATGAGAGTTATTGGCTTGCCGGCCGCCCAGGCTCGCGCCGCATCGGAGATCTCGGCCGTGGTGACCAGGAAGGCGTGGTGTACGCTCTCATGAAGCATCGTGCCGAACAAGCCGCGAACGATTTCTTCGCCAACCGTGTCCTTGTAGCGTTTGCACTGCACGACCGCCCGCCGGCCGCCGTTGGCCGACAGCTCCAAATCGACGCCATGATCGCCCGAGCGGCCGCGGACCGCGACGCGATAGCCTTTGCGGCGGAACAGCGCGGCCACGTAGTGCTCAAAGGCCTTTGGGCTTAAGGCGTACATCTGCTCAACGGTCAATGTCGAGGCAGCAGACTGAGCCCGGCCAATGCGGCGGCGCAATAGTAGGCCAACCCACAGGAGGAGCAGGGTAAAGGCTGCGGCCAACTCGAAGAGGCGCAATAGCTCGGTCAGCAGCGGCGGCAAGGACTCGGGCCAGGCCGGCTGAAGAAGCCAGCGATAGACCAACCATGCGACGTAGAGCGCGGTCAACAGGACCAGAATCAACCAGCCGGTCCTGCGCCCGCGTTGGCTAAGCGCCGCAGCTCGCTCGCGGCTGGCGAAGGCGAAACGACCCGACTGTCCCTCCATGAAAAACGATCTGGATGTCATGACCACAACATTGTAAGCCTGATGCCCAAAACAGGCCAACCGTACCGAAGGGGTATGATGAGGACAGTTGCGCCGCAAACCTGGCCAAGGACAATAGGGGCATGACGGTGCCAGCGGCATTTGCTCTGCTTTTCGCGGCGGCCATGGTTTTTGGCTTTCTAGATGGCTTTCACAATAGCGCCAATGTGGTGGCTACGGTCATCTCATCGCGCGCCATGCGGCCGCGCCAGGCACTGTCAGTGGCCGCCGTGGCCGAATTTGCCGGACCGTTTCTTTTTGGCACAGCCGTGGCCAAGACCTTCGGCGCCGACCTGGTCGACCCGCAGGCGATATCGGTGGCAGTGATTATGGCTGCCATGCTGGCGGCGATCACCTGGAAGATGATCACCTGGTACTTCGGCTTGCCGTCCAGTTCGTCCCATTCGCTATTTGGCGGCCTGATCGGCGCTGTGATCGTCGGCGCCGGGGTCGAGGCCCTGATACCAAGCGGCCTGCGCAAAATCGTGTTGGCGTTACTACTCTCGCCGCCGTTGGGCCTGGTCGGTGGGTACCTGGTGATGCAACTCACCTTGCTTGTCACCAGCCGGGCTACACCGGGCATTAATACGTTCTTCAAGCGCGGCCAATGGTTTACGTCAATCGGCCTGGCTCTGACCCACGGCAGTAATAATGCCCAGAAAGTCATGGGTATCCTGGGGCTGGGCCTGTTGAGCAGCGGGCTATCTGAAGAAGTGTCCAGCCCGCTATGGATAACGGCCAGCGCGGCCGGTGCCCTGGCTCTGGGTACTTTTTTCGGTGGGTCGCGGGTGATGCGCACGATCGGCGGCCGGTTCTATAAGATCCGGCCGGTGCACGGTTTCACGGCCCAGGCTACGACGTCGACTATCATCCTGGGGGCGACCCTGCTTGGCGGCCCGGTGAGCACGACCCAGGTGGTTAGCTCGACAATCGTCGGCGTTGGCGCGGCCGAACGGCTGGGCAAAGTCCGCTGGGGCGTCTTTCAGGATATCGCCGTTGCCTGGCTGGTGACCATCCCGGCCACGGGCCTGCTGGCCGCCGCTTTTTTCTTTCCGATGAAATGGCTGATGGAATGGCTGGCCTGAAGTTAAGAATTGGCGCAAACTTAAGCAAGTCAAGCTTGGCGGAAGATTATCAGGACGGACAACATGAAACGGCTAAGAAAACTATTCGGCTCCAGGCAAGATCGATTTCTGGAACTACTGATTCAGCAGGCGGAGTTCGCGGTTGAAGCCAGCGAGATGTTGCTCAAATATATTGAAAAGCCCGGAGTCAAATACTCCGAACGGGCCCGGCAAATCGAGAAGGACGCCGACGAGATCCGGCGCATTCTGGTCGACGAGCTGAATAAAACCTTCGTGACGCCTATGGATAGGGAGGACATTCATGCCTTATCGCGCAACCTGGACGACGTGGTCGACTATGCCTATACCACCACCGAGGAGATGGAGATCCTCGAGATTACTCCCAACGAGTATTTGAAGCGCATGGCATCGCTCCTGCGCGATGCGGCCGTCGAATTGCACCTGGGCATGTTGCGCCTCAGCGACCATCCAGGAGTTGCGAACGAGCACGCTCAGCGAGCCAAGGCCCTGGAGAATCGCGTGGAAAGAGTCTACCGGGAAGCAATCGCCGACCTATTTCACAAGCCCGAGGACCTGGACGACATCATGGAAATCTTGAAACTGCGTGAGGTATATCGCCATCTGAGCAACGCGGCCGACGAGGGTGATGAAGCCGCCAATCACTTGAGCGATATCGTC
Organism: Promineifilaceae bacterium (SeqCode); assembly: GCA_041570195.1. GTDB lineage: Bacteria > Chloroflexota > Anaerolineae > Promineifilales > Promineifilaceae > UBA11865. Next base: position 7,220 of record JBFFWQ010000150.1, read on the forward strand.
ATGAAGCTGACCTGAGATATTGCCCCGCGCGGACGGTACGTTACAATGCCCGTGTCAAGAGTAATCGGCGGTGATTCAGTATCTGTTCTGTGATAGCAATATCCGCCGATTACTATCTACAAGAGGTAAAGAAATGCAAAACATCATGATCACCGGGGGCGCCGGTTTCATCGGCTCGAACTTCGTGCTCCATTTGCTAGAGAAATATCCTGAATACCATGTCGTCGTCTTTGACAAAATGACCTACGCCGGAAACTTAGATAATCTACTGCAAGTCCACGACGATCCTCGCTATCATTTTGTGCGCGGCGACATCGGCGATGCCGAGTCTGTGACGGCCGCAATAGAGAGATATGGCGTCGACACGATCGTCAACTTTGCCGCCGAAACGCACGTCGATCGCTCGATCATGGACCCGGATGCTTTTGTCAAGACCAATGTCAACGGCACTTATGTGCTTCTGGAAGCGGCGCGGAGGTTTGGCGGGCTGCGCTACCATCAGGTTTCGACGGACGAAGTATACGGCACCATTGCCCATGGCCAGGCCAGCCTGGAAAGCGATCTGCTGGCGCCACGTAGCCCTTATGCGGCCAGCAAGGCCAGCGGCGACCTGATGACCCTGGCTTTCTTCACTACTTTTGATTTGCCGGTGACCATCACCCGCGGCGCCAACAACATCGGACCCTACCAATATCCCGAGAAAGTCGTGCCTTTGTTCGCCACCAACGCCATTGACAATGAGCCGCTCCCGGTTTATGGTGACGGCCGGCAAATGAGGGATTACCAACATGTCAGCGATCACTGCGCGGCGGTAGACCTGGTGCTGCATGAAGGCCGGTTAGGGGAGGCGTACAACATCGGCACCGGCCACGAAATGGAAAACCTGAGAATGATAGAGATCCTGCTGGACGCCCTGGACCGGCCGCCCAGCCTTATCCGTCACGTTGCCGACCGGCCGGGCCACGATCGACGCTATAGCTTGAATGTGGACAAAGTGAAACAGCTTGGCTGGCAGCCGCGCTTCAGTCAGGCGGAAGCCATTCGACTGACGGCCGTCTGGTATCAAGAAAATGAATGGTGGTGGCGGAAGATTAAGAGCGGCGAGTATCGGGCGTATTATGAAGCGCAATACGGTGAGCGCTTGCGCGCAGTCCAATCAGGGCAAAGCTGATCCCGGGCGATGGGCAAGCGAATGTTTGGGGCAGCGACCCGAAAGACGGGGCGGAAAGACCAATCAGGAGTGAGTATGCCTGCTATTCGTGAGATTCGACGGTCAGGACTGATGTTCGTTATCCTGACTCTGGCGATTATTCTGGCTGCCTGCCAGGACGCCGCCGATGAGCTGCAACCGACCGCGATTGGCGCGGTGGTGGACGCGCCGGTGCCAACAAACACACCGCCGGCCATGACTGAAGCAGTGACAACGCCCGAATCGATGGCCACGGAGCATTCGCCTGAGTCGACGGCGACCGAAGAGCCGACTGCATCGCCAACGCCAGAAAGTGTGGAGTCTGAGGAACCGGCACCGGAAACGCCAACGCCGTCCCCGACCGAGATGCCGGCTGAAGGGCCGGCCGAGGCAATCAGCCTCGACCTGGTATCGGGTGGCCTAACACGGCCCGTCTATCTGACACACGCTTTTGACGACAGGCTCTTTGTGGTTGAACAGGCAGGTACTATTCGTATAGTGAGTGGCGGCCAAGTGGAGCCGGAGCCATTCCTGGATATTAGCGACCGCGTAAGGTCCGCCTCTCTCGAGCAGGGCCTGCTGAGCGTTGCCTTTCATCCTGATTTTGCCACGAACGGCCGTTTTTTCGTGAATTACACGGACCTGAACGGCGATACGGTCATTGCCGAGTACGAGATCAGAGCTGACGATCCAGGTCGAGGCGATCCGGACAGTGAGCGCGTTCTATTGAACGTCAGCCAGCCTTTCGCCAATCACAACGGTGGTCAACTTGGATTTGGCCCCGACGGATATCTTTACGTGGGTATGGGCGACGGCGGCAGCGCCGGTGATCCACTGAACAACGGCCAGAATCCCAACACGCTGTTGGGTGCCTTGCTTCGGTTGGATGTCAATGAAAGTGACGCGGGCTCCGAAGCGTACGCCGTACCGGCCGATAATCCATTTGTTGGCCAGCCGGGTGGACGCGAGGAGATTTGGGCAACCGGCCTGCGAAACCCTTGGCGCTTCAGTTTTGACCTGCAGAGCGGAGACCTTTATATCGCCGACGTCGGCCAAAACAATTGGGAGGAAGTTAACTTCCAACCGGCCGGCGATCCGGGCGGGGCGAACTACGGTTGGAAGGTTCTTGAAGCCAGCCACTGTTTTGAGTCTAGCAGCTGTGATCCAGCCGCCTTCGCCTCGCCTGTCGTCGAATATGAACATCAAGGCGGCAACTGTTCGGTCACCGGCGGCTATGTCTATCGCGGGCAACAATATCCCGAACTGAGCGGCAACTACTTCTTCGGCGATTACTGTTCGGGGACGATTTGGGGCCTATTCCGCCTGGCCGATGGCAGTTGGCAACAATCGCCTTTGTTGCAGACGGATCTCATAATCTCCAGTTTTGGCGAAGATAGCCAGGGCGAGCTCTATATCCTCAATCATGCCACTGGGGACGTCTACCGACTCGGACCGTGATCATTCTTAAGTTGACATAACAAAACGCGTTCAGGGGCCATCTCTTGGTGCGAGATTGCATCCCGCTCTTGCCTGCAAAACCGAGCCACGGCGCGGCCGGCGAGGTTGGCGTGCTACGGGCTGACCTTTATCAAACCGTCGACTTCTTTCACTTGGTAACGCTTCAAGCGGCACACTTCATCAGGCGGCCAGATGACGCGACCGCTGCGCACGTCAAAGCGATAACCATGATCGGGACAATCAATCCGGCCGCGATAGAATGTCCCCTGGCGCAAGTCGCCAGCTGCATGGGGGCACGTAGCGCTGAATGCGAAAAACTGGTCATCTAGCCTGGTTACGACGACCGTATCTCCGGCGACCTTAATGCTCAACAACTGACCCGGACTCAATTCGGATGATGGCCCGGCCGGGTAATAGCCATCGGCGTCAGGCTTGGGTTTCGACTGCGGAATCGGCATGGGTAGTCAGAACTTTTCGGCAACCAGCGAAGCCAGGCGCGGCTATCTGCTTCCCGCGTCTCGCGATGAGCTCGGCACAACGTCGATAAACAGGCCCATCGTGGCCGCGGCCTGCCGTAGTTTGGGCCAATCGCCGGCCCTGACGAGGGCGGCATGGTCGCCCATAGATTCGGCGAAATAGGCCCGGGTCTTGGCGCTGGCCTGCAACTTCTGCAAGACTTCCGCATCGCGCACTCTCAGCAGGACGACGCTTTCGAGAGTGGCCTCGGTGCCGCGTTCTGACCAACGCTGGACTGCCCGAACGACGCCGGCCGGCACCTGGCGCTGGCTGGCGCTTGCCAGGAACTGCTGTAGTCGCTCGGCGTCGATACCTTGCTCCCTGGCTCGCTCGAGCGATCTGGGCGTAAGGCGGTAGCCAGCCGGCTTGCCAGGTACAAGCGGTTCGGCTTCGGCCACACGAGCGACCTGGAAGCGCTGGTAGCGACTGGCATTGAAGGGCACCAGGATCGCCCCATCTTCCTGAATGACAATCGGCATTGTCACCTCTGATGTCACCGGCGACTCGCCGGCCAGCCAGGCCAATGCCTTAGGAGTTAGACGGAATACGGTTTCCTGGCCAAGTCCGGTCATGGCGGTTTCGGCCAGGCCCAGCCAGGCTAGCGGTCCCAGTACCAGGAAGCGCAGCTGCCGTCCTTCTACTAGATCCCAGCTTTCGAAGCCGGAAAGGTATCCGCCGCTATGAGCGTCGCGAATGTACCAGGTATCGTAATTGCCATCCGGGCGCTGAAAATCCGGCACGGAGTCTCTGACTCTGGCCACTAACTCGGAAAGGCGGAACCAATCGCCAGTTCGCGAAAGGACATCCAACAAAGTTGTCCTGGCAAGAATGGGATCGTTCTGCCAGCCACCCTCAAAGGCCAAGCCGGGCGTATGCAGCAACTCATTCCAGGCGCTATTGCTCCAGGCGTCGGCGACGTCGCGCATCTGCTCGTCGCGACTCTTTCGCAGCCAGGTAAGGACCTGGCGGGCCGGGCGTGCTCCTTCGTCAGTCACCCGCAAAAGCTTCAATTCCCAGGCCAGTGTGAATAACAGCGAAGCGCGATCTAGATTGGGATTAAGGAAGTAAGGTTGAAGGCGTCCCAACTCCCCCTCATGAAGGGCGCTTACTTGGGCGGCCGACAGGATAGCTGTCAAATCGTCGACGGCGCTTGTGCCGGCCGGTTTGAACTGCTCAGGCGGGCCAACCGGCTGTAGCCCAACGGCCGTCGCCGCCTCCGACTCTGAGCCAGCCAGTGAATAGCCGGCCGCGTTGCGGAAGAGTTCATTGGGAAGGTAGTAGTACTCTACCATCTCGCTACCCTCAGATTCATCAAACGCTCGGAAAAGAAAACCGCGATACCAAAGCCCTTCGGCCGGGCTAACCGGGTCAAGCCATGGTTCTTCGCGCTCGATGCGACCGGGTCCCATGGTCCGCACCTGGCCATGTTGGCGCTCAAAGGCAGCCACCGGCAGCCGGCCGCCGGCGGAGAGTAAATCACCCAGGGCATCGGCTTCCTCCGGTCCCAGATAGAGAATTTCCTGGCCCAAATCCAGCTGCTTGAGAGCCTCAGCCAACGCCGTGACGCAGGCCGCTTTCTGATAGCCGGTCAAATCCAACTCCCACCACTCGCCAATGACTCGCAATACGATTAGCTCGTGGTCGTAAAGTGCCTTCTCCAGGTCATACATTTTGATCGAATACGACTCAGGGCTGATCGGGCATAGTCGCGCCCATGATTGTCAGCGCCGCCGGCAGAGACCTAATGGTGAGTTGACGAACGTTGCCCTGGTGGTAGGCGAAGATCTCGCCATCGGCATGGATGGGTAAGGCCATGTTTGAAATGATCTCTATGGAATGGCTGCGGCGCATG
>JBFFWQ010000151.1:0-12200 GCA_041570195.1 Promineifilaceae bacterium (SeqCode)
TGGCATACCGCGCACAAGGGCAGCCCCAGGCCGCAGTGAGACCGGTAAGCAGTTACGTACCGTTCAAACTCAGCCACGTCCAACCAATGATCGCCGGCCGGATCAAGTTGAACATCGTGGACCGAAACCAGCAAGTGAGGATTAGGGCTCTCGACGTCTTCTATGGCCAATCGTAAGCGGTGCAACGTCTGGCGCAGGTTGGCCCGGGCAGCCGCTTCCGGTTGGTCCGGCCAGAATAGGGCGCTGAGAGCTTCGCGACGGTGCGGCCGGCCGGCTTCTACGGCAACGTATGCCAATAGTGCCCGAGCTTTTTCAGTAGCGAAGTGAGCCGACTGCTCAGCAATCGTGGCCTGGAAAGTGCCAAGCAGATTGATGGCTAGATGGGACATGCAACGGCCGTCTTCATTAGGCATATCACTTGCACCATAATGGTGTCTGACTCAACCAAAGGCCGTAGTTGCGTGACAAACTGGCGCGGTCCGCTAACCTCGCCATTGGACATTATAGTGAAAGACAGGGCCCGGCACAATCACCTTATGGTACTGTAGTACTCTGTGCCGCGTCTTGTCACGTTTCTGTAACGCCTGCATGGTATGCTTAACAATAGCGGAACAGACTGTCTCTGGGTGGTAAGCCAATTGCCAGAGGTGGAGCATTATGACCGGCGTTGATGACCAGTGGCTGGAAGGTGAACAGAACTACCGCGCCTTCCTGTTACGTTGCTGGCAAGAAAACGAGCTACAGAATGAGGGGGAGCCTACTAACTCATGCAGCTGGCGCTTCGCCCTGGTGCATATTGGGCAAGAGCAAGAGCAGGGTTTTGCCTGCCTGGATGAGCTGCTGATTTTCCTTTCGCGCGAGTTTGCGTCTACCGACTCGCTCGTTCATTCGACAGCAGAAGAGTGACCGGGGGTGTGAAATGTCCAAGATAATTCGCTTTCTGATCGTGATCGGTCTATTTGCCAATCAGTTTCTGGCGCCGTTACAGGCAGCGCAGGCGGCTGGGCAGCAACAGCAAGACACGGCAGATCTTGACGCGATCGCCGATATCGTGAGCAAGCTCAACGAACTGGCCTATTTTGAGGAGTTGGGCCAACAGATGCCCTTCACCACGGTTTCTCCGAGCGACGAACAAGCTTTGCGGCTGGGCGGCCTGTTCGACGATCTGGCCGGAAGAATCGCAGGAGGCGAAACGTCAGCCGATCCCTACCCCTATGGTGACGTATCGGTGCATGTCACCCAATGGCCGGAGACCGGCGATCTCGGGCTATCTTTCACGGCCTCCCGCGTCGTCACGGTGCCTGTCACGTTGTCCCTTGAGGATCCTGCCTCAGCCACCCCTGGCCTCTGCAACGATGGAATCGACAATAACATCGCCGATCCGGACGGGGCCGACCAAGATGATAGTGACTGCAGCTACATTGGCAATTTCCTACACGGCGGCGTCATCTCGACAAGCCTGGCGCTTAGCGGCACATTCATATTTTCACAGGAGGGCTCCGACGTGATGACGTCTCCGGAGTCAGTGATGACGCTCACCCTGGAGAGTGCAGAAAGTGACAGCAACATCGCGACCTTCACCGACCAGTTTGGGTTCATCGACGTCGTGGTCAATGGCAGCGCTGAGTTAGCAGAGACTATCGACATCCAGTTCAACGATCCGGATGGCGACGGACAGATAACCAGCGACGAATGGTTCAATACGGCAATCGAGGATTTGACGACCGTCGCCTATAGACCAGGCTCGTCCGCTGGTTATTCACTATCCCTTGAAGCAAACGTCCTGCCTGAGGATCTGGAACCTGGAGAAATCGACCTCGACATCGATCGCAGCGTCAGTCCAAAGTGGCCCGGCGAAACCACGATCATCATCCCAGAGGCTCTACGAGTGTTTGCCAACATCGATTCGGACACGGCCTTGGCCGGCCTTAACAGCTACGCGGTCAGCCTCAATGCGGCGCTTCTTGCCGGCGAGGTTCAGCTGCCATTCCTCGACATGCGTTTCAGCGACGCGTTCATGCCCGGCCAGCCGATCCTGGAGTTGGTCAAACAGCAAACCGATGCCCTGGTTATCTGTGGCAAGACAGATACCCTGCCGCCTACTGGGGATCCCGCAGGCGCGAATCCCCTCTACTGTCAGGCAATTACCATCGCAGAGCCGGCTCAAGTTGTAAGTTGGATGCTCGAGAACGCCGACCTTGATTATACTGACCCGCTTACCAAAACCGTGGGCATATCGCCAGAAGAGAATGTCAAGTTCATACGCAGCGATCTTAATCCCAGTAAATTGGCAGATCGACCAAGAGCTCGCGTCGAGTACGTAGATGCCGAAGGTGAAACCCATATCGTCTTTCCTCGAGTCTTGAGCGCCAACCAATTAGCAGATGAATTGACCACGATGATCGCCGGCAATGGATCCGGAGACGGGCAGGTCACGATGCGTTATCTGCCTGGCAAATCCGCGCTGATGTATGACGTCACCATGAAAAGCGACACGCCGATGACGACCACGCAGTTTGCTTTTGCCGACCAGTTACGCCAGGAAACCCATCTGGCCAATTTGCGCTCCACGGTGACGAGCAGCCCTGAAGTGACTTTCACTAACGTGGTGGTAAGCAGCACCTTCGGGATCCTGCTCATGGACGATGCCGATCTACCACCTTTGCCCGTCGGGGAGGAGCTCTGCAACAACGATGCCGACGACGACGAGGATGGCCTGACGGATACTTATGATCCCGACTGCCCGGCGCCGAATGGGCCAGAGGACCGTTTCTTGATTGTCCCCTCGGAGAGTCCTGCTATCCAGTTTGAAGATCTTGCGTTGACAGGAGCGGACCCGGTCACCCTGACGGGCAACATCGGCTTTCTGGGTGTCTTGGCAGCCGGCCCTTTCACGATGGCCAAAGGAAATCATGGCCAGAGTTTGTTAGAGATCGAACTTCTACCCTCGACGATGGTAACGGACTATGCAGGCATCAAGGACGCTATCCGAATTCGAGAATTTCTGGCTGACTCAGGCTCCGTGAACCGGCACGGTCAAGTCCACGGCACGGCCAATATCAGCACCACTGTCGATCTAGAGGTCCACTCTGAAGGACTTGGCCAAGAACTGACAGGGAAGGTTGGCGTCGAATGGGACCTTGCCAGCACAGATCCACCAACGATCACAATGGACACCGATTTCGTTAACAACTTGCGTCCGTTCGACATTGCACCAACTCTGGCTGGCTTTCACACACCCACGAGCACACAACCGTTTTCTTCAACCGTCCTCATCGACACGTCGCGCGATTTTGTCGAGGACTTCGGCGGCGGCATTGCGTCAGGAGATGTTTTAAACCTGGAATTGATGAACCTGACCGACGGATCGAGCTGCGCCAGCTTCCAGGTAGAGGCCCACACGCTCACATGCGTTGTTGGCTACACCCAGACCTTGCCCATAACCGGCACCCTGGCCGGCGGCGAACGGAACTATTGGGCGCCAGACGATGAATATGAGATTCAGGGCGATCCCCAGGCCCTGGGTAATCTGATCCTGGATTCTCTCTTCAGTCTGGCGACGCAAATGAAAGGCCTGGATCTGGACAATCCGGCCAAAGCCGAATTTGCGGCCACCTTGCCGCTGATTGGACTGAGCCCCAGGGATCTGGTTACGCAGTTTGATGCCATCGCTGCGGCCACAGTGGACATCAGGTCAGGTACGGGCGACGCGGAAATCGTCTGCAATCCTCCTGCCGACGATGATCCGGAGTCAGCCAACCTGTCTTGTCGGGCAGTCACCGACATCGCGAACATCACGGATGCTAAATGGTCCCTATCTCCCGGTCATGGTGTTATAACCCCAACAGACGCGAGTGCGGTTATAGTAGGTACATCACCCTCAGTCACCTTATCGGTCTCCGTACCTGAGGCCGAGCGAGACGACTTCCAGATCATGGTGGTCTTTACTGATACGAATAACAACACCTACTACGCCACTTATCCGCCCCAGCCCATCAACACTTTGTCCGATCTGCAGAATGCGCTAAACGCGCTCCTTTCCAGACAATATGGGCAAGACTCCGTTGACGTCCGTTTCTACCGAGACACTATAGCAAACCCGCCAGGTCAAGGTGAGTCCATCCTCCATCTGGTACCTCATATCGAAATCGAGGAGCAAGGATTCAGGCCTTATCGATTGCAGCTGGACCTTGGGGAGGCGGAATTGATTGCCGACGATTCAGATAGCACCGCTCTATCGCTTGAATTCCAGTCCCAGGCGAAGGTTGATCTCGGTATCCCGCTCTCCTCAAGCGTATCTGCCTATGATGTATTGGTTCGGGACACAACCGGGGTTTCTTTGACCATAACAGCCAGCAGCAGCGAAGTCGATCTTCACGCTAGCCTGCGTGGCGCGGCCGTGCAGGTCGGCGTGAATGCGGGGCTAACCGGGGCGCATGAATTGGAAACCATCACGGGAACACACGCCAGCGAGATTACCAGCACGACTACGCTATCAGCCAACCTGAATATTGAGTCCCGGGGCCTGATTTCTGGGACACGTACTATCCTGACCAACACGCGGACTATCACGACATCCACAACCGCCACATGCACTGTAGCAGCAATCGAAGGGCATCTCGTCACTTGCGACGGGTATCTTGGCGGTGGATACCATTGGGAAAATGGAGACACTTTCAGCTTGACCGGGCCGAGTACCACTCGGCTCCACAATCCAACGGTTGACTTCAGCAAGTACAACATCCAGCCTGGGAGCATGCTAACCAATATAAGCAAGAACGCTACCTGCACGATAGCACTACCCATCCCAGCTGGCAGCAATGTCCTCAGTTGCATTGATGGGCTAGCCGCAACTGGTGGCTCGGCACAAGGAGACTCCACTGCGGTCTGGGATGAAGGCGACCTATACAAGATCGAGGGCATAGGCGATGTCAGGATGGCGTTGACCTCAATGTTAACACTGAGCGAGACAATACCGCTGTCGAAAACCTCAAGTATGTTTGCCCACACATTCACCAGTCCGCATCAAGATGTCATCAGTGCGACTTTGACAGTGGTCATAACGGGCGACAACAGTCAGGGTCAGGTTCTGGCGTTGGCCTATCAGCTTGACGATTTGCCCGGCGGGACGCCTGCTGGTGATTTCACCACTCTTGTGCAGGCTGTTGAAGCGACCCCCATCGACTGGACTATGCTGCCATTGCCATTGGAACTGCTCGACGGCGTTATTGAGCAGAACTTGGACGGTCAGTGGTGGGGTTTTGGCGTCCCTCTGGTGGGTTACGATCTGGCCGCAGGAGCCGAAGTTAGCGTCAGTGCGGTCGAATATCTGCTGGCGGACATCAGTGTAGAAGAGGGCAAGGTCGTCTCGGAGACAATGGGTGCTCTCTGCACTTCCACTGTGGCGGATGTCGTGGGCTTCAGGGTTGTCACCGAAACGCCCGGTATCTATAGCTGTTCCAATCGTCCGCACACTATCATTGACGACGATGTCAAGGACTTTGAGATCACTTTCACTATCAGTGAGACGGGCGAGTTCCAGCCTGCCTTCGATCTTGGCCTACCCGGTTTGCCCGTGACGGCCGAAGATGACCAGGTAGTACAGGCGAATACGACATGGGCCATGACGGTTACTTTCGGCCTCAGCCAGAAGGTGGGACCCTATATCAAAGCTGGCGATGGCGATGAATTGCAGCTCACGGCAAAAGCTGCCTTTACGGACACCAACACCTGTATCAAGGAGCTGCCAGATTTTCTCATAAGTAAAGGATATGGCCCTACAAACTGTCTGAATGCGATCATGGGCTTCTTGCCGGGCACTCTCTTTGACAATGACAATAATCCGGCTGGCTACAATCTCGTCCTGAGTACTACCATGGATCTGAACGCTGAGGGTGGCATTCTGACTTTTGGCCAGTTGTTGGCGCGAACCGGCGCTTATACAGTTGCAGTGGGAGCCAAAGCCAATTTGGACATCGCCTTTGTCGCCGATCTTGACCGGACACGACCCATCTTACCGATCGCCGGCACGTTCCATCTTGGCCTTGACACGGGTGGTATGCAGGATATCGCCAACGGCATTCAGAGCGCCTGGGTTAGTGGACCGAGTTATGCCGATGTGCGCATGAACGCCGGTAGCTTCTTCGGCGGCTTCTTGGGCCCATTGGTAGAAGATGTCCAGGACTTCACCAGACCGCTGCAGCCACCGATCGATGCTCTGAGCGCACCGGTGCCAGTCATCAACGACCTGTCCCAGGCGCTTGGCCAGGGACCGGTCTCGATGCTGACGATGCTGGAAACAGTCAGCGGGAACGATCTGACATTGCTGAAGCGTCTGGGTGGTTTCGTATCCTTCGTCAATAACCTGCCGGCGGACGACCAGGGTGTTTGGATCGGGCTGGGAGGTGAAGAGGATACGGGAAGTGATCCCATTGGCGGCATGTTCAGCTTCAGCGTTGAAAGAGCTGTTGAACCGGTCTGTGGTGATGAAATCGAGGAAAAGGCACTGGGCACCACGTGGACGACACAGGAGTGCTACTCCAAGGACGAAGTTTCGAAGACCTGGCAGAAGGATCTACTAGATAGTACGAAAGAAACTAAGAGCGGCCGCGAGGTCACCAAGAAAGTGAGTGCCTCGGCCTCTGCCAGCTATACCGCCGGCGGGATCACGATGCCTTTCCTGAACGATACCACCCAGATTTACGGCATGCTGCTGGGAATCGACGCCACCTTGCTGCGGGTCGACTTCGGCTCAGTTTCGGCCGGGGCCGGCTTCAGTTACAGTTATTACACTGTCTTTGTGACGCCTGTCGGCCCCATTCCGGTCGAGTTTATCGTGGGCGGCGATGTGTCAGTCACCGGTCGCTTCGCCATGGGCTACGATACGCGTGGATTGCGCCACGCGCTGGCCGGTGAAAGTTTCACCGGTGAAGCACTCCTGGACGGCATCTTCATCGACGACTATGATGCGGACGGCAATGAGGTCCCCGAGCTCAGTTTCAGCGCCACCTTCTACGCCGGGGCGGCCGTTTCGATCCGTATTGTCAAGGTTGGCCTAGACATGGGGGTGACCTTCACGGTTAATCTGGATCTGAATGATCCCAACCCCGACGGCAAGATGTACATTGACGAGATCATGATGTGGCGCTTCAACCCGGTATGCCTGTTTGAATTCTCTGGCGACCTGACCTTCTTCCTAAGAATGTACGTTGAAGTCGATCTGTTCTTCTTTACCGCCCGGGCCGAGTGGTATCCGTTCAGGCACACGATCAATCTATTCAATGTCAAATGTGAACCGCCGGATCCCGTCTTGGCTCAGGCTGATACATGGAATGGCAAGAGCGTATTACAACTAAACGTCGGCGACAAAGCCAATCTGCGCAGAATCGGCGGTGACGCGAACGAGAAGTACACCGTGCGTCAGCTGACGGTTGCGGGCCGAGGCTGCAGTGCGCTTAACAAAATCCACGAATACGCCGAGCAACCCGGACCATTCATGGTCGGGCCCACTACTGCCTGCACGACAACTATCACTGGGACGACCTTCTACAGCGGCACCTGGGTTTCAGTTGTCTTTCAAGGCATCAAACAGACCTACTTCCTATCAGGCACGGATGTTACTTCTACAGCGCCCATCTATGCGAACGCCGGCGGCGGCAATGACGTGATCCGGCTCGAACCTGGCTCTGACCAGAATGGCAACGAAGTGCCGTTCGAGTTAAACGCCATTGTTTATGGCGGCGCTGGCAATGACCGCATCACGACCGGGGGCGGTGATGATGAGATTCATGGCGATGACGGTGACGATGTGATCAACGCCGGCCCTGGCGATGACACGATATCGGCCGGTGAAGGTGATGACAAGGTCGACGCCAATATCGGCGACGACTTCATAAATGGCGGGGCTGGGAGTGATACACTTAACGGTGGTCCGGGAATTGATGCCCTTGACGGCGGCGAAGGCAACGACCGCTTAACCGGCGGCCCCGGCCTGCCACCTGGCAGCAACTTCGCCGAAGATTTGCAGGACAAAAACGACATCCTGGTTGGCGGAAAAGGAGATGACCTGCTAGAAGGTGACTACGGCAAGAACATACTGTTCGGGGACGCGCTTCTGGGTTACACGAATACCATAACCGTTTTCCACGAGTCCTTGATTAGTAATGTTGCTGAATGGCCAGATGGCTTCTCAAAGCAGGAGGCATGCCAGGATCAGACGAACGAAGTAGTCGGCCGGGACACTCTGACGGGCGGTAATGAGGACGACCTGCTCTTCGGCGGCCCCAGCAATGATTCGCTGGCCGGCGGCACAGGCGACGACTACATTTGCGGCAATGACGGTCACGACATCCTGGACGGCCGGCGAGGCGACGATGAGCTTTACGGAGGCCCCGGGGACGATCGGTTACTTGGTTGGTCAGGGCACGATTTGCTTGTCGGCGGCAGTGGCCAGGACCTGCTGCGGGGCGACACCGGTCACGACGCGCTCATTGGCGACATGCTTCAGGCCGGCGACGTCAGTTCGGAAGGGTCCGACGCTCTCATAGGTGGAGGCGACAACGATCTGATACTAGGCGATAGCGGTTGGATTACCATCACCGACAACCTGTCCTCCACGATTTCTGCAACCACGCCGCTGGTGCTTTCCTCGATCGAGCTGGCGGAGATTTCGGGCTCCGGTACCGTGTCCTGCTCGCTGCGCGTTAAGGTTGTTTCCGGCACACTCGACTTGAATGGCGATGACACGGTCAGTGTAGACGATGCCGGCTTCTTTGAAGGCTATCCGGTGGTGGGTGGGAAGGTCAACTTGGACATAGACGACACGGGAACCATCTCCGTGACGGATACCGGTTTCGTCAATGGCATCCTTATCCAGAACGGGCTCGTAGATGTCAATGGCGATGGTGTTGTCGACGCTGACGGAAATTTCGAGGTAGATAACCCTGACCAGGATAGCGGCACGGTCCTGGGTGTGGCGATTGTCGGAAGCGGCAATGCTGACTGCTTGTTTGGGGGAGACGGAGCGGACTATCTGTTTGGCGGTCCGGCGAATGACCGGCTATTTGCCGATGCCGGTAGCGACTACTTAGAAGGCAACGGCGGAAGGGACTTCATGCGCGGTGGCCAGGAACCCGACATACTGTACGGCGACGATAGTTGTACCAAAACCGGTTGCATCGATGCTATCTATCCCACACAGGCTACGAACCCTGGCAACGATTGGTTGTTCGGGGATAGCGGCGATGACCAGATGTTTGGCGATGGCGGAGGCGACATCATGCGTGGTGGTATCGGCGACGACATCATGCTCGGGGACAACGGCCATATCTTCCGTTCGTCCATCTCCGCTGTTAAACGCATCAGCACCACCGTATCGCACAACGGCGGATCTGACACTATCTACGGGGATGATGGTTATGACACAATCCTTGCTGGTTTCGCCGGTGATGAAGTGTATGGCGGCCGTGGCAACGACACGATCTTGGGGGACCAGGGCGTAGTTGCCCGCCAGGCCGATCCAGACCATCCAAATGATATCTGGTCAACTGATCCTGATATTGGCGGTTTTGACTTCGTTCACGGCAACGACGGCGACGATTTGATCATTGGCGGATCGGGGCCCATCACGACGACTCTCTTGAGCAAGGGAGACGAGCTTTGGGGTGACAGCGGCAAGGACATCATTCTCGGCGACAACGCCTACATCACGCGCGATGTAAATGATATCGTGGAAGATATCACAAGCACGTATCCGGACAAGGGCGATCACGACACCGTCGAAGGCGGCGACCAGGAGGATCTCATCGTTGGTGGTTTTGGAGGTGATTGGCTCGATGGTAACGACCAAGCGGATACAATCCTGGGCGACAACGGCCGGATCGTCTTGTCGGCCAACGGCGGCGATATTAAGACCTCCCCGGATTACGTCCGGTCCACCTATCCAACGCTCGGCGGTTCGGATGTTATTTCCGGCAGTCTAGGCGCCGACCTGGCCTTTGGCGGCACGCTGAGCGACACTATTTCTGGCGGAGAGGGACCGGATATTCTCCTGGGTGATCATGGGGAAATTAATAGCGCCTGGCCGATAGAGCAGAACTTCCGCTCCATCTACACGGGTATCTCCTATCTAGCTGCTGGCGACCTTATCCACGGTAATGCGGGCGACGACTTCATCCTCGGACAGCAGGGAGTTGATGAGCTCTATGGCGACGAGGGCGAAGACGATATGACCGGCGGGCACAACGTTGACGGGGGCGCCGATTCGGGTGACTACATGTATGGTGGTCCGGAAGACGACGTCATGCTGGGCGACAACGGCGTCATCCAACGCCGGCCGACGGCTAGTGGCTGGCAGCGTCTCACCGGCGGCAATGGTTTCGATATGGCGGTCCGAGAGACCACGGTGAGTCTGCTAACTACTCCGGGCACATATGGCGCCGACGAACTATACGGGGGCAGCGGACACGACGACATGTATGGTCAGCTGGGCGACGATTACATGGAAGGTAACCAGGGCGAAGACGCTATGGTTGGCGATCTGGGCCAGATCACCAATGCCATCGAGGACGGGTCTCGAGAGCAGATCATCCGTTCGCGGTCGCCTTTCCTGGAGTCAACCATCTACGCCAGCGGCCGCCTGCTGCGCAGCGTGGAACTGTTCGCCTTCGACGAAGACCAGGGCGGCGCCGGCGGCGCCGACACCATGCTGGGCGGCGACCAGGCCGACAGCTTGCACGGCGGGCCTGGCGCTGATCTACTAAATGGCAACGGGGAGGCCGACAATCTGTTCGGCGGCGACGGAGCCGATGCCATCTGGGGCGGCCGGGGCGACGATCATCTCTTCGGCGGCCGGGGCAACGACTACCTGGATGTCCTGCCTCGTCAACCAATGACCATTGGCAAGAAGAACGATCCGATGACGCTGGACGCGGATCCGGCCGAATGGTTTATTTACGCATCGGACGACAACTACCAGGGTACGGACATCATCTACGGTGGCTGGGATCAGGACGCCATGCAGGCCGATGTCGGCGGGCCGGGACCCACCGCTGGCGACCGGCTTATCGACTGGGTGGGCGCCTACAACGTCTACTACGTCTGCGACGGCGCCTACGGTGAGGGCCGGATCACGCGCTCACTGGCGCCACACCTCATCGAATTCTTACAGCAACTGGCTGAGGCCGACGGCGCGGTCGGCGCAAGCGGCGTCTCGGGCAGTTCTGGCGAACGCGAACTGGCCATGGTTTTCGCTAAGGATGCCAAGCAGAATTCGCATCCCATCCATGACGATCATCCCGGCCACTTCACCTGCGAACTCGACCAGAGCCAGGTTAGTTTCGACGACGGCCGGACGGTGACCAGCTACCTTTCCATCATCATGAGATAGACAAGGCCTTGAACTGTTTTTCTCTATGCTCGGCCAGTACTGTCTGATAACGAAGACACCGCTGCCCCGGATGCAGCGGTGTCACTGGCCAATTTTACGTGTGGGCCATGCAGGTTTCGAACCTGCGCTCAAGTGATTTGCAGTTGCCTGCTTGGTCGAACTGAGCAAACAGTAAACGTCCTGCTGGCTTTGTTGTCCGTTGCGACGGATTTTGCGACACAGGGGCCGGCCGCTCAAATGGTTTCTCTTCCGGCTCAGTCCACCCGGCCGAAACTTTCATCGTAATCCAGTATCGACGCCTCAATCACCTTTAGGGCGTAGGCCCGATCGTAAGTCTCCTTGACGATGACCGGATCTTTCTCACCCGGCTGCAGCTTGTAGGTGGCGAAGTAATGACGCAGGCGCTCGATGAGCGCGCTGGGTAATTCGTCAATATCGGTAACATGTTGCCAGAAGCTGTCGTTCTGCAATACGCCCACGATCTTGTCGTCCGACTCGTCGTTGTCGACCATACGCAGGCCGCCCACCACCCGCGTCGTCAAGATCACCTCAGGATGCATGATCGGCCGCTCGCTGACCACGACGATATCCAACGGATCGCCGTCGGCCCGGATCGAATCCGGCTCCAAGTCGTTGACACGCTGACCACAATAGGTGCGAGGAATGAAGCCATAAAGAGCTGGCGGCTGGGAGGAGGTGCGCTGCGGCCTGTCCACCTTAAGGTAACCGGTGATCTTATCCACCTCGTACTTAACGAAGTCGAAGGGGGTGATCTCGATATAGGCATGGACCAATTGCGGTGGATTGGGTCCAA
>JBFFWQ010000152.1:0-12164 GCA_041570195.1 Promineifilaceae bacterium (SeqCode)
GGGTGTTTCGAGGGATCTTTGACGGTCGCCATAAACTGGTTCGTTACTTCGGCCTGGCTCACTACAACCTACCGCGTTCAGTAGAGGAGCTGCTGGCCAACAACGACGTGGCCCTTTACGACCTGCTAAACGACCCAGAAGAGATGAGCAATCTGGCAGATCCAGGGAATCCGAGCTACGACGAGGATCTGTTGGCGCGCCTAAACGATAAGCTCAACGCGCTTATCGAATCTGAAATCGGTGCAGACCGAGGAATGCGCGAGCGGCTGATGCAAGACCATTAGCGGATGTCCAGCTTAATGGCTACTGCTTGGTGGTAACCCGCTGGTTTTGAGGAAACCGATTGAGCACAAGGCTATCGATGCATTACCAAGATCAAGCGCGAATCAGAATCTTATGAAAGTAATCAAGCACTGGTCGGTGAATCTGATCCGCGGCCTCAGCGCAATACTGCTGGCCATTCTTCTGCTGATCAATGGCCAGGAAAGCATCCAGCGCTTCGCTCAATTTCTGGGTATCTTTTGGCTAATTATCGGCCTGACTTACCTGATGAACGCACGGGTAAACAAGAAGCTGAAACCTTTGATGGTGACATTGGGCGTACTGACCATCTTAGGAGGTTTGATTGCTCTCAGTTGGCCATTGCTGACCAGCCAATTCGACCTGACAACCCTAACCATCCTGGCAGGTTCCTTGATTCTGACACTGGGACTGCTTCACCTATTTGGCGGCTTTCCAGCTGGCTCCATTCTGGGACGGAGAAGGGATTGGGGCAGCCTGATTCTTGGTTTGCTCGAGATCGTCCTTGGCATTTCAGTGTTAGCATCGCCTGGCCAATTAACGACCGCAGCGATTACAATGAGTATCTTTTTCTCGATCGTCTTTGGCTTTGTCCTTCTGTTCGAAGCGTATCGTCTTAGGAAAAGTGGCACCAACAAGGCTTCGTGAAAAGCGGACCCAAACAGGAGTTACTTTAGAACCAGTGAAAGACAGGTTGCCAGCAAGGTGGTGGGGTCGAATCCTCTGGCTGACCCTGAGCTTTACGCTGGTTGCATCCTTGGTGGGATACTTGCGTCATCGTCTAGGTCATGCCCGGCCGCAGCAGAAGTCCCTGCCATCTAGCTTTGCACTGGATTTACAGGGCATTCAAGGACTCTCTGAATCAGAAGCTCTCGAGCGGCACTCACCTGTACTGGCCCAGAAGCGGGAGCAGGAGGCTCGCCGAGTGCGCCGAGACATATGGCGCTCGCGCACCTTTTCTATCTTCAACCTAAGCCTACTAGCCGCAGCAGCGGTTCGGGTATTGCTTGGAGATCCCGTAGGTGCCTGGCTCACACTCGGCATATTGATTCTGAACATAGTTTTGAACGTCGCCCAGCAATTGATGGCCACGCAACGGTTGGAGAAGTTGATGGCCCAGACCAGACCGCAGGCCACGGCCATACGAGACGGCCGGATCAGAAGCATCGATATAGATGAGATTGTCACAGACGATTTGCTCGTGATTGGCCCTGGCGATGAATTCGTGGCCAGCGGTGAAATCGTGGAGGGTGGACCCGAGGTTGCCGAAGTTAACATTGTTAGCGGCGAAGGAACTGGAGTATTCAAAGAGAAAGGTGATCTCATCCAGGCAGGGAGCCATTGCATTCAAGGAAGGGCCGTTTACAGGGTAACGAAAATACCTGAGGATCTGGGAAATCAAAAGTGGACTCCTGTTCAAAAGAAGTCTGAGTTGACCCCTCTGCAGCGCATTATCAGCCGTATCCTTCGACTTATGCTTGTTTTCATAGCTATATGCCTTACCCCTCTCTTATTGGCTTGGTTTAATAGCCCTCTCCTATCGCAGGCTTTCGCAACGAAATATCGCGAGGCTGTCTCCATCATCTTCAGTATTTCGGCCAGTGGCCTTTTCTTCATGATCGTCGCCTCCTACGCCTTAGGAAGCGCCAGGCTTGGCGGCATAGGCGTCCTCATTAGGGAGTCCCAAGCCCTGGAATCATTGGCACAAGTGTCCGTCCTTTGTGTAAGTAAGACTGGTGCGCTAATGAGCGCTCAGGTGCGTCTTGAAATGTTTCCCCCGGTAAGCGGATTTCCGATTCTAGCTGAGGGTCGCATCAGGCAGATACTGGGTGATCTGGCACACAGCGCCACGAGTGACAACTTTTTTCTTCGGAGCCTGACCGACAATTTTAGTGGAAGCAATAGGCCTCTAGATCAGGCAGCCTGGTTTCTATCCGCTTACGGCTGGAGCGCTGTGACCTTTTCTGAAGCCGATGTGCCCGGAACCTATGTCATAGGCGAACCAGCTATCTTGGAACCCAATCTGGTTGCATTACAGGACCAAGAAGAGGAAGAAGCTTCGACGGGAATTGAGACTGATTCTGTCAAAGGTGGCCTCAGATCTCGGGTTAGAATCACACACTTAGGCCAGTTCCTTAGGCGAAATGATCAGAAGAATCAACAGGTTGCCGATGACTCAGTTGCGATCGAGGACGCGATAGGGGATATTGAAATAAAACAAGTGGAGCTTGACCAAGCAGAATCTGGTCCAGAAGATAGTAATGAGGACCTTGTCAACGAGCCAGGGCGCATTCTTCAAGGGTTAAGGCTTCGTTTGGATGAATTCAGGGGATCCTCTCAGGATCTCGAAGAAGAAGAGCCAAAGGACTACGAACCAGTTCCCACTTTGCCGAAGTTGTTGTTTGCATACACACCAGAACCTGCAGCCTTGTATGATGTCGAAGGCCGGCCTCGAGCACCTTTGGATCTGATTCCACTCTGCACGCTTACATTCGAAGAGAAGATCCAGCCCGAAACTGTTGAGGCGGCACGTGCGTTCATAGAAGCTGGGGTCAAGATTAAGATCTTATCTTCAGATGATCCGAATCGGATGCTGGATGCTGCCGAACGATTTGGTTTGATCGGAGATGTTTCGGCGCCTCAGTCGATCATTTCCGGCAAACAATTGGCCGAAATGAACGAG
This sequence comes from Promineifilaceae bacterium (SeqCode), assembly GCA_041570195.1. Classification (GTDB taxonomy): domain Bacteria; phylum Chloroflexota; class Anaerolineae; order Promineifilales; family Promineifilaceae; genus UBA11865. The sequence continues at coordinate 2,984 of JBFFWQ010000152.1, forward strand.
AGCCAGTTTGAACATGCCGTCAAGGAGGCCGCCATCCTCGGTCAATTGAATTCAGAGCAAAAGGGAAGAATCGTACACACGCTTCGCCGGAATGAAGAAAGAGTGGCCATGGTGGGCGATCGCGTTGACGACGTACCGGCCATGGAGGCGGCCAATTTGAGCATCGGTTTACGTAGCAGCAGTCAAGCGGCTTTGAGCACAGCCGATATTATTCTGCTGGAAGACTCGCTCGAAGTGCTGCCAGCCATGCTGCAGCAGGGGCAACGAATCGTTAACGGGCTGCTTGATGTCCTGAAGATCAGCCTTACCCAGATCGGCTACATCCTGTTGCTCCTTCTTGTCATGGCAGTCACCGGTAAGCGCGTCTTCTACTACCATCCAACGCATGGTGGGGTCATCTCCTTCTTCACAGTTATTATTCCGACTGTGGGACTTACCCTTTGGTCGTCGGCCCAAGCTTTACCCGTGCGATTCATGCGTTCCCGATTGGCACACTTTGTGGTCCCGGCGGCCATAACGATGGCCGCGGCCACGCTGGCTATGAATCAAATCAGTGGGCCCCTCGATTTGAGTACACCTGTCTCTCAGTTGTTCGTAACCTATGGCCTAGTCGTTATCGGTCTGTTGCTTGTTATTTTCGTGCAACCGCCAACGCGATTCTGGGTGGGCGGTGACGTACTTAGCGGTGACCGGCGCATCGTCACCATGGTAATTGTGCTTTTCCTATTGTTTATTGCCATCACATACATTCCTCAAATGCAGGAATGGTTGAGACTCGGTCCGTTGGCAAGCGTGCGGGACTACGTAGTGATTGCTGCAGTAAGTGTCATGTGGACCATGCTCATCCGGCTTATTTGGCGGTCGCCGTGGTTAAGAGAGCGAAGCAGGTATTTTGCCTGATAACCCAGATTCTGACAGTCCAGATACGGAGATCACAACCGTCAATGAAAATCTTGCCTGATCTGCGTTTCTGGTCGCTCGTCATAGCATTTTCTGGCTTGAGCCTGATTGGCAGCGTGACGAAGTACCAGCTTGGCAAGAAAGGGTTGCCAGTCGTTCAAGAAAGGTTTCCCCAGGTTGGGGAAGAACGTTGGAATCAGGCTGGGGCATATATAGATAGGTGGGGGGCGCCCGCACTTCTACTGATAGGCATACCTGGTCTAGGTCTTGCGTTAACAACAATGGCAGGAGCTTATGGCATCAGCTTCAACCAATTCCCCGTCTGGGTGTTTTTGGGCAAATTTCTATGTAATGCGTTGATCGTTTTGCCCATCGTTCTGGGCCTCGAGATCTTGCTTTGAACTTGCATAGGTTGGCGTAGCTACTCGTGATAGGACATGGGCATAAGACCCCAACACGAAAAGGATAGAACTGAATGAGCGACAAATCGAAACCCTCTTCATTCTGGTCACGGCCATCCATCAAGTGGGGGTCCACGATTATACTGGGTGTCATCTTTGTTTTGGCTTTGGTAGTTTTCCTGGCGGCCAACCTGGTCAGCAACATCTTGCTCGATCCGGAACTGTACAACTCGGCCATGGATGACACGAACTTCTACAACAGGATCTATAGTGAACTTCTCGCAGATCCGGCCGCTGAAGAAGCAACGGCGATTCTGTTGGGCAGACTCAACCTGGATCCATCACTGGCCGACAATGTGCTGACGTTCACCACGTCTACGCTTTACCTGGTATTGCCGCCTGAGTCGATTCAATCGGCCGTAGAAGGTTTTACTAACGGATTAACAGCCTATCTACGCGGTGAAACAGAGGAACTGCAACCTCGACTGGATCTGGACGCTATCGCCGATGAAGGTCTTCTGACAGATCGCATCATCGACGGCGTTTTGGCCTTCTTGGCTGAATCGCTGGCCGAGAATGTAACAGAGCAGCCAGGTCTTGTTGGTCAATTGGACCAGTCCGAACTTGGCTTTTACCTAAGCCAAATCAGTCAGGGAAGCATCGAATCGGTGCCAGTCACTATGGCTGTCTCGGTAGCAGATCTGTCGGCCGGAGAAAGGCAAACTCTGGTTGACGCATTGCTCGAACCAGCAGGTGAGACAGCTTCTCCAACTACCAGGTTTCAGATAGAGGCTGCCCTGTTGGCAAATGACTTATCTGGGGCTTTGTCGTTGGCGACGCGTCAGCTGCTGGAGAGTCGCGTTGAAGAAGCAGCGGCCGAGGCGGTGAATCAACTGAAGAATAGCGAGGCTCTGAACACCCTAACCATGGCCGCTAGAACCGTTGAACAGACCGAGGAGGAACTGCTCAACCGCATCAACGCAATTCGTCGCGTAGTTGTCTTCCTCGACAGCGTGCTTAAGCCACTTATGTTTTTAGTAATGGTTCTGGCATTAGGGACAATTGTCTGGATCCATGCTGACAACCTCACTGAGATGTTACGAGCGGCGAGTATCACGCTTTTAGCTTCGGGCGTCACTGTCGCCCTGGCCTGGCTACTTTTGAGCAGTTGGTTGCGTCAGTCCTTGGAAGGACAACTGGGCACCAGTTCTGTTCTGCCCACAACTTTGGAAAACATGATCCTCGACGTCGTTGCTGCCATCTCAAACAGCGTTTGGAGTGAAGTCTTAGGTTCGATCATTATCCCTATCGTCCTGGGTGTGGCCTTGCTCATTCTTTCCTTCCTCCCTCGCCTATCCAAGACAATCGAGCGATGGTTGCAGCCGGTTTGGCGACAGCGAAAGGTCGTCATCGTGGGCGGCGTTCTGGCTATTGTGCTCATACCAGTCCTTTTGTGGGCTTTGATCCGTGAGCGCCAGCAGCCTGAACTGGCTTGCAATGGCCATGTTGAGTTGTGCGATCGGCCAATCAACGACGTTGTCTTTGCTGCTACCCACAATGCCATGTCCATCGCCGAGTATGGTTGGGTCTGGCCTTCTCATGACGGCAATATCACCAACCAGCTACATGCCGGCGTGCGCGCCTTTCTCATTGACTCTCACTACTGGAACGACCAGGCCTGGATCGAATCCCATCTCCATTACTTGCCGCCAGATCTTCAAGTTGCCGTGCAAGATCTGCTGGAAAGAATCGAGTTGAATCAAGAGGATGGCACCTATTTGTGTCACATGTTGTGCACTCTTGGCGCCACGGGTCTGGCGGAGACTTTGGAAGAGTTGCAGCATTTCTTAGAAACGCACCCCAATGAAGTCGTGGTGCTGATAATTGAAGACATTGTCACCCCGGCCGACACTCAGGAAGCGTTTCAAGACAGCGGCCTGGATGAACTTGTGTATACCTATGAGCCAGGCACAGCATGGCCTACGCTTAGAGAGATGATTGAAAGCAACCAGCGTGTGCTGGTAATGGCCGAGGATGAGGGACCGCCTCCGGAATGGTATTTGCATGCCTGGGACAATACTGAAGAGACGCCATACGCTTTTAGCGAGGTTGCCGATTTTGACGACGAAACCTATAGCTGCCAACCGAATCGCGGCGAGGTGGACAAGCCCTTCTTCTTGCTGAACCATTGGGTTACTCGGGCTTCACCCAGCAGGATAGACGCGGCTATCATCAATGATTACGATTACCTTCTAGATCGAGCCTACCAATGCGCCGAGGACCGGGGTCAGTTGCCCAACTTCCTGGCGGTGAACTTCTACCTGAATGGCGATGTTTTCGAGGTTGTTGATGAGTTAAATGGAGTAAGCGATTTAGTTGATCAATGAAATACTAAGAGGCTACAGACGCAAGCGCAACAAGCAGAACTTCAATATTTGCTTTGTCAAGAAGTTTTTAGAACCGTGAGATCACTGATCCTCTTGACCCTTGGGAACAGACGGGCTCAAGAAACAAGTGCACCCTGGTTCCCAGACCAGGGTGTCAACAAAGTGGGCACCCCACCATCGTGATGACGGCGTTGTTGGCGAGGTGGACGGCCTTGGTAACAATGCCCCAGTCAGGGTGCTCTTTCCTGAACCAGGCGACGCGCGGAGCAACAGGCAAATAACCGGTCTCGGTTTTCTGCCGCCTGACCCGGCCGTTCGCCAACTGGACTTTCTTGTCTTTAGGCAGCTTGAGCATGTACTTATTTGGGTCACAACCATAGCCATTGGAACCGTTCTTCCTGGAAGTACCTGGCTTGTTGCCGCCTCCTGCTGATTTGGCTTTACGATTCATTTTCTTCACCCCCTTTCTCGTTCTCACTCAGAATTGATTTCTGGAAGGTCAACCTACCTTCCATAGCCGGTCCCTTGCAGAGCAGCCGAAGCGGGTCAAGGAGGAATGCGGGCGCTTGCCCGCCGTAGGAAATCCTTGACGCCGGGCGACGTGGCTCTGCCGCAGCAGGGATCACGGCGTGCCTTTGGGTGAACTCAGTGGAGACAAGCCGAGGGTGATACTGGAGACAAAAGCCTACCCTAAGCACTCTGTCGAGTGAAGCTCGAGGGAGTACCTTTCGCGATTGTGGAAGCGCGTAACAAGCGGCCGGCTGCGCCAGAGCGAAGCGCCCGGTCCCTCGGCCGGATGCCAGAGGTCGGACGTGAACGGCGAAGCCGGTGCGGCGTCAGACTGTGGCGATGGGCCGGCCGGTAAAAGGGACAGGGCACGAAACAGTCCGCCAGATCCTGTTTTATGTCAAGTTATGGGAGTGCCTGGATTGGCGGCATCATCGGGCTGGCCAATTCTGAACGTTTTTATGGCTACCTTGCTTTTTGGAGATGGGAAGCTGACTAGTCCGGACGAGCGCGGAATAGGGAGCAGTACTCCGCGTTTACAGGGTCCGCTATGGGGAGAAGCGCCTGGAATCCCCGCCGCCCAAAGGAAATAGCGGATGCCTGTGCCGGGCCATATACAAGCCTTGGGTGAGAAACGTCTTGGATGTGGGCTAGTGCTCGGGTCTTTTGGCTCTGGATGAGATGGCTGTGCACTCAATGGGCTAATCGTGGAAGAGCGCCGATCAAGTGCCGGCACTTTCCTCCAGAAAGATGGCATAAACCAGCCGAGACAACACGACGAGCCTTATCGGCTCGTCAGGCCTGACTGGTCATTGGACACTGAAATGGTAAAGTTAGTAGTTGGAACTACTGAACGTCTTCATGGGCCGTAGCCAAAACCAGGACGACGATGACCAGCATCACCATCAGAGCCAGGCCAAGGTACCCAATCGAAACACCAATATAGTAAGTGCCCAAGGCCAATATTGCGAATAAACCAAGTAAAATTAAGAGTAACATCGCCTTAGAGTCGAGACCATCCTATGGTCAATATCTCGGCGGGCCATCATTTGTGATGTGTCTTCGATGCTTGACCCGTTCCACGTGAATGACTGCTGCCTTAACTGAGAGATATCCACAGCATTTAATACATATTCGGCGTGGTATTCTGGTCCGTTTGGCCCGATTTCGGCCCTCTTAGCGCCTAAACGCGGTAATTTTAACGCCTTGTTCACGGCATCCAATCGCTGCGGGCCCGGAAAATACCCACATTTGGGGGTCCTATTGCGCCCTCGAATTAACCGCCGAAATGAAGGATTCTGAAAGTTCTGAAGGCTCAAAGCCATTGGCTCCGCGCTTATAGCCAGCCCCAGGGAGCATTATGAAACCAGTAATCCAACCAATGACGGCCGCCGACTATGACCAAACGCTGGCCTTGTGGCAGGAAGTAGAGGGCGTCGGCTTGAGCAGCGCCGATTCGCGAGAACAGATCGAACGTTATCTGAAGCGCAATCCGGGGCAAAGTCTGCTGGCCTGGCAAGAGGATTTGCTGGTTGGCGCGGTGTTGTGCGGCCATGATGGCCGGCGCGGCTACATCCACCACCTGGCCGTCCGGCCGGGCCATCGCCGCCAGGGCATCGGCCGTCTGCTCGTGTCCCGCTGCCTGACCGCCCTGGCGGCCGAGGGGATCGAGAAGTGCCATCTCTTCGTGTTCAGCCAAAATGAGGCGGCCATCAAATTCTGGCAGGCCGTCGGCTTTACAGGGCGGACCGAACTTAGTATGATGTCTATGAACATCATCGCCGGTCAAGAGGCGCCGTTGAACGTGGAAGGATGATAAACATCGATGCCGCGCACGAAGCAACTAGCTGACTTCATTACCTGGTCCCGAGCGCTGCTGGCAGCCATCTTCGTCTGGTTGGGCTTCAGTAGAGGCGAAGAAGCGCTGCCGGTCGTTGTGGTGCTCATGATCGCCAACTGGACCGGCGATAGCATCGACGGTGTTCTCGCCCGCCGCAGCCCCGTGCCCGTTCACACCTGGATCGGCGACCACGACCTGGAGGTCGATATGGTCATCAGCTGCGGCCTGCTGGCTTATATGACCGCCGCCGGCCTGGTGGCCTGGCAGGTAGCCGGCCTGTACATGTTGTTATGGTTGCTGCTTTTCTGGTGGAAGGGTTTCGCCCGGGCGACAGGCATGCTGTTCCAGGCGCCGATCTACGGCTGGTTCATCTTCGTCGTCGTACGAGATGCCGCCCCTTATGGCCTGCTGATCGTGGCCTGGATCGCCGCCGCAGTGATCATCACCTGGCCCAGATTCCCCAAGGTGATGGTGCCCGGCTTCTTACGCGGCATGCGTGCTGCCCTGCGCGACTACGGCAGCCGCAAAGACCAGCCCTGACTACCGGTCGATTCTCTTTGCTTCCTTAAACTTGCCTGAGACTTCGCCTATGACCCAACCTTCTGCTTGACCCAGATTGACCATTGCAGTAAGAATTGTGTCGCCCTGGCACATGGCCGAGTCAAGAGAGCCAGAGGGGCCGCGTTCCGCTCAAATTGACGAGCGTATTAACCCACAGGACGGCCGACTCCAAATCCGAGGCAAAGAACGAGGAATAAGCGAGCGTTTTGACGAAGATACGACAAGTAGCTGTAGCCCGGCCGGTGCAGGCCGATCCTTACCATGTATTTGGCCCACTCATCCGGACGTTGACCGGCCATCCGGCCGGTCGCTGGCTACTGGATCATTCCTTCAGCAAACCACTGCGCGCCTTTTTTGGCCGGGCGTTGCGTTCGCTGGCCGGACCCGACCATCTGACCTTCAAGGCCCTGCCGGCCCGGCCGCTGGTCAAAGATGAAGGCCGCCTGACGGTGATCACCGCTAATCTGTGGCACGACTGGCCCCGCCATCGCCAGTTGCGAGAGCGGCTCGAAGCCTTCGCCCGTCTGGTCGAGCGGGAAAAGGCCGACACAGTGCTGCTGCAAGAGGTGGCCCGCACGGCCGATCTGCGAGCCGACGAGTGGCTGGCCGAACGCCTGGGCATGGCCTACGCCTACGGCCAGGCCAATGGCGACAGCCGGATCAATGCCTTCGAGGAAGGGGTGGCCATTTTGAGCCGATACCCTTTGGCGGAGCCGCAGATCTGTCACCTGGCGCCCAAGCCCCTGTCCCTGGTCCGGCGGCTGGCCGTGGCGGCGACGGTCAAGGCGCCGTCAGGCGACTTTCTAGCCGTTTCGGCCCACCTGGGTCACGGCCGCAAGCTCAACACCCGCCAGTTGACCGCCTTGCAGGAATGGGTATCGGTCCAGGCCGGCCACCGGCCGGCCATTATCGGCGGCGACTTCAACACCGGCGAGCGGAGCCCGCAAATCCAAGCGTTGCAAGATACCTGGGTCGATCTATACCGCGCGGTCAACCAAGAGGATGACGGCATTACCTACCAGCTTCACTGGCCCTGGGGCGATCCGCTATTACGCATGCGGCTCGACTATCTCTTCCTGCGACGAGGACGTCTGCAAGAGGAAGAGGTGCCCTGGAAAGTGCTGGAGGCCAAACCGGCCGAAATGCACGGCTTACCCCACTCTGACCACCAGGCGGTCGTGGCTCGCCTCGTGCCGCAGGCCTAAGCGGTATTCGAAAACCCGCAGGTTTTGTAGTACCTCCGCAATAATTGCGGCTGTTGGTCACTCCGTGTTAAAATAGTTCCTAGGTACTTGACCAATGGCGGCCGCACGGTCGCCGCATCGCGGAACCATTGCAGATCTGCGGAGTCTTTTTGGCGCATAGCTTCACCAGTCTGTCTCGATCAAAGGAGCATGAAAGCGCAGGGCCAGATGTGCTGGCGTTTTGTGTTGGCTGGTTGTTGAATCGCCGGCGGGTGACGGCTCGCCGGCCGGTTGGCAGTTGGCGCGAGCCGGGGGACCGCGGACGTGGACCAAGAGGAGGTGGCTTCTTCTGAGATAGATACTTCACAACACGTTCAAGTGTAATCTGGTAACAGGGGCGTATGTTTGGCGTTCCTTGTCTTGACTCAATTGGATAATTCGTTTGCAGACAGTGATTTGGAGGAAAATCCCTATGTCACGACGATCGATTATTCTACTCATTACTTTGGCCCTGGTGCTGTCCATCGTTTCGGCGGTCTATGCCCAGGAAGACGCCTTGCCCGATCGGGCTGGCAGCAGGGGCGTACCGGCCGGCCTGGAAGGGCTGAAACTGGCTGAGCCGCTCCAGATGGACGGCATCGACGCCGCGACCATTCAGAGCGGCGTCGCGGCCGAAGGCGACGGCAGCGTCATCATTCGCCTGGTGACGCCATCGGTATCCGAGCAAAAGGTGCGCGGCAAGTCGGCCGAGCAGGCCAAGAACGTTATCGAGGCCGAACAGGCCGACCTGCTGGGCGAGATTCTGGCCATGGATCCAAATGCGCGCGTATTGGGCCAGGTGCAAGTGGTCATGAACGCGATATTCGTAGAAGTAGACGCGGCGATCTTGCCGGCCCTGGCCGGTAACCCGGCCGTGCAGCGCATCGCGCCGGTGGCCAACTACGAGATGGACCTGAGCGAAACCGTGCCCTACATCGGCGCCACGGCTGTTCAGAACGCCGGCTACGACGGCACGGGCGTGCGCGTGGCTGTGCTGGACAGCGGCATCGACTACTACCATGCGGCGTTTGGCGGTTCTGGCGATCCGGCCGATTACGCGGCCGATGATCCGACCATCATTGAGCCGGGAACCTTTCCCACGGCCAAGGTCGTCGGCGGCTATGACTTCGTCGGCAGCGTCTGGCCCGGCGGCCCGGAAATGCCCGATCCGGATCCGTTGGATGACGGCCCGGAAGCCGGACACGGCACCCACGTCGGTCACATCATCGGCGGTAGTGGCGGCGTCGCCCCAGGCGTCGATCTTTACGCGGTGAAGGTCTGTTCGTCGGTTTCGACTTCGTGCTCCGGCGTGGCCCTCATCATGGGCATGGAGTTCGCCGCTGATCCCGACGGCAACGGCAA
>JBFFWQ010000153.1:0-12055 GCA_041570195.1 Promineifilaceae bacterium (SeqCode)
CCTGATTCCAGCAAGGCCAGGAACGTAGGTGGAATGGCCGCCAGCCAAAATCCGATCGTCGGGATGAAACTGAGCAGAAAGGCCAGGATGCCCCAGAGGACGGCGAAGTCGACGCCCATGGCAAAGAACAGCATCGTGTCCAACAAGCCGGTCACTAGCCCGACGACCGTCGTTATATAGACGTACTGGCGAATATCTGTGCCGAAGTCGAAAACCCGCTTCACGTATGCGTTGCCGGCCTTCAGTTCAGCAGCCATCTTCTGCGGAATGCTGAACGTATCGATCAGCAAGAAAATGACAATCAAGCCGACCACGATGAGATCGGAAAAAACCCCAACCAGGCCGCCGAGGAAGTTGAGGATCCAGTTGACTATATCTTCCGGGCTGACCAGTCCGATGGCATCTGACAGTTCGACCCCGGCCAGGCCCAGATCTTCCAGAAACTGCTCAGTTTCTTGTTGCAGATCTTGTAGCTGAGTTTGGTAGGTTGGGATGGACTCAGCCAGGCGGTTCACGGCAACGACTAACATCACGACCAACACGCCGAAGACAGCTACGATGGCAGTCAGAGTGAGTACATAAGCCAGCCAATCGGGCGCCTTTTTTCGTTGGAACCAATGGAGTAAGGGGCTGGCGCTTAGGACAATGATGATGCCCAGCATGAGAGTGTTGATTATATTGGACGCCTCTCTCATGAAGTACAGCGTCAAGCCAAAGGTGGCGATGCCGATAAACACACGCAGAGAAAATGAGAACGGACGGGATTCTGTCATCGTCTTCTACTCCACAGAAGCAGGGACCGGTGGCGCGAGTCGCCAATCGTAGTGTACCGGATTGCCTGCCTAAACTCAATAATGGGTAGCCCTCTCGGCATTTGTCGCCGCCCTGTGGGCTGCTGCCGGAAATCATTCTGATGTTATACTACTAGCTTCGTTATGAAACCCATCATCGGTATCACGACCTACGGGCGCGACGAGCGCAAGATCAAGACGTTGTACTACGACGAGTTCTTCTACCTGCCCACGCTCTATGTAGATGGGGTGCGCCGGGCCGGCGGGACGCCGGTTCTGCTGCCGCCTGGCGGAACCGATTGGGATGAATGGCTGGCGCTTGTAGACGGCCTGCTGGTGGCCGGTGGCGGCGATATGCATCCATCCGAGTACCAGGGCCGGCCGGAGCATGGCAGCATAACCGGCGTCGACCTGGATCGGGATAGCAGCGAGATCGCCCTCTTGCGGAGGGTGACGGGATCGTTGCAGATGCCGACACTGTGCATCTGCCGCGGAATGCAAGTCCTCAATGTCGCCCTGGGTGGAACGCTACATGAGCATATCCTTGATGTGCGCGACGAGGATATTCACCGCGCGGACGATGGTGGCTGGACCATGCAGGAGGTGGAGGTCACGGCCGATTCCCTGCTGGCTGAGGTTATGGGCGTGACCCGATTGGCCACCTATTCTGGTCATCACCAGGCGGTTAAGGATTTGGGGCGGGAGTTGATGGTGGTGGCCAGGGCAGCCGATGGCATCCCGGAAGCCCTTGAGTTACCCGGGCACCCCTGGCTGGTAGCCGTGCAATGGCATCCGGAGATGTCGGCCGAAACGGAGCCATCACAGCAGCGCATCTTTGATGAGCTGGTAAGGGCGGCCCGCATTCGACGGCTGTCAGCTGCCTAATTGCTTAGCCTTCCGGCCCTCGCTGCGTTGTGAACTGCCAGGAATAACTTTGGCCATCGGCCGTCACTTCCACCCGATACGTCTTGTCGACGGCCAGCGGATGTCTGGGCATGATGACCACAGCGTCACGTTCGTCCAGGATGGCCCGGCCGGTGCTTTGAGCCCAGGGATCCGGGTTGCTGTAACTCGTCTCGTCAAAGAGACATGATTCCAGGAGTTGGTCATCTGCGTAAACGGCATGGCTGCTCACCGAAGGCTGCAGGCTGCCGTCACCTAGTTGAAGCACCAGTGGTGGCCCTGAAGGTCGGGCATAACCTGGACAACTGCTCAGCGCGTCGGGCCACTCGTAGAGACTATGGCGAACGACCCACGTGGCTGCGCCGTCGCCGGGGAAATAAACGGGATAGGACGCTTCGACTGGCCCTTCAGCCAGGTTTGAGCGGACATCCAAAACCGAGGCCATTTTGAAATTGCCCGCCTCCTGGTTATGGTGGCCGAAGCCGACGGATTCCAGGGCCGGATCGATTATTGGTACCAGGTGAAATGGGGCCGAAATCCAGAAATGGATGGGCCACGTGTAGTCGGCCTCAATCTGCGGGGTAGCGAAGATGTTGCCATGGCGCGCCGACTGATCGCCGGCCGGATCGTACAGGGCATTGCCCTCGACTTCGCTGTGCGCGATTGGCGTGTCATTAATCACCATGTAGCGACTATGCCATTGGCTGCCGTATGTCAACGGCTCGGCTTCAACCAGTGGCGGCAAATCGCCGATCTGGCGAAACAGGTTCAAGTAGCGAAGCCACTCGACCGCCGGTGTGGCATCTGCGTCGACCGGTGTTTCCAGGGTCTCCTCGACGTTATCGGGCGGCCGTGGCGCTGGCGGGTCGGTCAGCAATGCTTCGGAAATGAGAGCTCTCACGGCCGTCGAATCCATCTCCGTCGAACGTTGATCAGCCAGCGCTCGTGCCGCGGCGGCCCTGGCCTTCAAATCAAAGATGATTCCTTCCGGCAGGGAGATTCCGCCGCGTCCGCCTATACGCAATAGGCAGAAGTTAACCTCGGTTTGCACGGCATCTTGACCGGCCGTCACTATCACCGTCAGCGGATTTGCGGAGGTTACCAGCCAGGTATTGGCGTCTGGCCACACCTGAACCTGCCATACGCCTGGGGTGACCGGTGTCAAGCCGTAGGTGCCGTCCGAGCCCGAATAGAGGCCTAGAGACGTATCGGCACTACTGAAATGAACGTCAACTCCCGGCGCAGGCCGCCGGTTGCCAGGTGCATCATCTGTGCAATCGCCATCGCCGTCTGTATCTTCATAGACGCCACCGCGAATAGTGCCCACGGGCTCCACATCCGATGGACTCGCCGAAATAGTCCCGGCCAGAAGTAGCAATAATGTGGTTGCCGAGATAATGGCCACCACAATTCTCGATTCTGATTTTGGCACCGCTTTAGTCCTTAATACTCCGGCGGCCGAAAAGAGCGAATTGAGATTAACAGTGCACGCTCATCAGGTAGATGGCCCCAATGTCGGGTTTAATTTGGTAAGGGGAAGCAGTTGCCGCTTCCGGGTTGGATCGAATGATTGGGATTGGCCACAAGTACGCACATTTGCGACGCTCCAGATGGACGATCGGCCGCCGTGTACTGGGTAAATGGCCGCGGACCGCCATACAGGATCCAGGGGCCAGAACCGGGAACGCCGGCATTCTCCGGTGACACCGTGTCGAAGAAGAAATGTACGTGTTCGCCAGGCAGCGCTTCGGTGAAGCCGCCGGTCTGGTAATTCACTACGTATCGGCCGTCTTGCAGCGTTATGTTGGTTATCTGGGCTGATAGCCCGACGTCCGGCGGTGGCGGCGTTGCCGTCGCAGCAGGCTGGGTCGGCGCCAGGGTTGGGGCCGGGGTGTTCGTCGCAGTAGGGCTATTGGTTGGCATCTCAGTAGGCGCCTCGGTAGGCGCCTCGGTAGGCGCCTCAGTTGGCGTGGCCGTCGGGCTGGGCGTGGCCGTTGCGGTCGCCTGCCTCGTCGCCGAGGGCAGCAGCGCGACCATCGTCGACTCGCTTTCTGCCGTCTCGGTCAGTTCGAGCGTTTCGTCGCCGGCACCGGCCGTTGTTCCGTCATCGCCGACGATTAGAAAATAGCCGATAACTACGGCCGCGCACAGCACCAGCAGCAGAGCCAGGCCGCCAACCAAGGCTAAGATCGACCTGCCTGAGAACGGTCCAGAGGGGGTCGAAGCGGCCGCGGTCGGTTCGGGGCCTGGCGGTGGTGGTGGTGGAACGTTCTCCATCATCGTCGCGGCGCCCGCCGCCGCAGCTGGCGCAGTCGCTGCCGCCGCTGCTCCAATCACTGGCACGGCCTGGCTGCCCGTACGTAATGCTCGGGCCATATCGCCGGCCGTCTGGAAGCGGGCGCTGGGCTCTTTGGCCATTGCCTTGTTGACCGCGGCAACCAAACCAGGAGAAATATTGGGACGAAGTTGTTGCAAGTCCGGCAGGGGCTCGCTGACGTGAGCCATGAGAACGCTGACAACTGAATCGCCTTCATAAGGCGCCCGGCCGGCTAACATCTCAAACAACGTCGCCCCCAACGAGTAGAGGTCACTTTGGGCGGTCACCGGCCGGCCCTGGACTTGTTCAGGGGACACATACCTGGCCGTGCCCAACACGACGCCCGAAGCCGTGTGCTGCGTTCCGCCGACGATTTTCGCGATGCCGAAATCGGTCAGGATGGCCTGATCGCTTTGGTCCAGCATAATATTGGCCGGCTTTACGTCACGATGAATGACCTCTCGTTCATGGGCATATTGCAGCGCATCGGCGATGCTGGCGGCTACTGTGACGCTGTTCTGTTCGTTCAGAATTCGCTTCGCGTCCGCCAGCCTGACGAGTCGCTCCTGCAGCGATTCGCCGGCCACATATTCGAAGACGATGTAGTATGTGCCGCCATCGTTGTCAAAGTCATACACTTGTACGATATTCGGGTGTTTGAGCCTGGCGACCACGGTCGCTTCCGCCTCGAAGCGACGCACAAATTCGGGATCGCGCGAGAGGTGTCTATGGATCAGCTTGACAGCAACCGTGCGGCGCAGATTTAGGTCTGTCGCCCGGTAGACGGTCGACATACCTCCGGCTCCCAGGTCCTCTTCGATTTGATAGCGTTCGCCAATCGCTTTTCCGATCCAACTTGGCTCTGACATTCTACGCCTCCTAACCCGATACGGGCGGACAAAGATCAATTATTCCTGTTCACCGGGCCTGCCGCAAGCGTCGCCGGCGGCCCCAAGTGATCATCTTGCCATACAGAAGTAGAATAAAGATTATGAACAACTGTGCAATGGCCTATTTGGCCCCACCCGAACCGGCAACATCCTGGTCCCGCCTCGCTCATCGTCGACTTGCCGGCGACCTAGCAAGCTACCTTCCGGTACGAGCCGCTCTCTATTATAGTCGGATCGGCCCAATTTGCGTACTGGCGGTTGCGCATCACAAGCGCCAGGGACATAATCTCGCTGGCGCCGCCATTCGCTAGTTGCCGCGCCAGTATTGGTGACGGGGGAATAGCCGGGTTACGCGCCATCACAACGGAGATGTTTATGGTCCTAATCAATGCCACTTTTGCCGTTTTTAGCCTGCTATGGCTGATCAGCCAGATCGCCCAGGCGGATCTGGACCCAGAGCTGTGGTTTGCCCTGGCCTTTACCCTGTTGTGCGCCGCAAACACGGTGAACCTGTTGGGTCGCCGCCAGCGGCGACAGATTAGCAAGGCCGGCCGGCCGACTGGTCGTCAAGGCCAGCCCCGTGCCCGACGGCCCGATGTGCCGTCTGCGTATGGCGTGCTGGATGCCGATGATGGTGAAGGGCTAAAAGCATGGCCAGAGGTGAACCAGCGGCTGTCCGACGCCCGCACTTATTGGGTCTGTACCACCCGGCCGTCTGGGCGGCCGCATGCCGTGCCTGTTTGGGGGGTGTGGCTGGACGAGTCTTTCTACTTTGGCACACACCGCGACTCGCGCAAAGCTCGTAACCTGCTGAACAACCCGTACCTGGCGCTGCACCTGGATAGTAGCGAGCAGGTTGTAATAGTAGAAGGGTTGGTAGGGGAAGTCGGAGATCCGGGACTGCGAGCACAAGTCGGTCGCGTCTATGGGGTAAAATACGCTCTGCCGGCCGAAGAGCCAGGCCATGACCCCAATCCGATGTTCGCCCTGAGACCGCGGCTGGCCTTCGCCTGGTCAGGCGACGATTTTGCCGCCAGCGCCACCCGCTGGACGTTTGAAGAGTAGTGCTTGTGCTGCAGCAAAATGACATGGCCAGTAGCCTAACGCCGATCGCAGAAGGCTAAGGAGTAACTGCTCACGGCTAACCACTATGTTCAAAGGAGTATAAACATGAGCCACACGATTATTGTGATGACGTTTGAGGATGAAAAAAACGCCATGCGGGCCTTGAAGGTTCTGGAGAGTATGGGCACGGAGAAGTTGTTCGAACTCAACGACGCCGTCGTACTTGTCAAGGACTATGATGGCGCGGTGTCGATCACTGAGACGCGCGACGTAAGCGGCGGCCGGGGGGCTGTTGCCGGCGGCGTTGCTGGGCTCGTCGTAGGCACTTTGCTAGGTGGTCCCATAGGCGGCGTATTACTCGGGGCCGCTACCGGAGCCATCGTGGCCAAGGCGGTTGATTTTGGCGTTCCGGATCATAAGATCGCCGAAGTGAGCAAGGCGTTGGATCGGAGCAATTCGGCCCTTCTGCTTGAACTCCAATCTGGTGATCCGGACAAGCTGGTTGCCGCTGTTTCCGAGACCGGCGGTGAATTGTACGAACTGAACATCCCTGAAGAAGCCAGGCAGCAATTGCAGGAGAGTCTCTCGGAATCCGATTCGGCCGAGACGTGAGATGATTCCAAGAACTGGAGGACGCCTGGCTGACGTTTCAGCCACTACCCAAGGGCGCAATTTGGGTTACAATCGTCCGCGATGAGGAATGATGGGCGTGTCTCTTTTTGGTTGCTGGGTGGTTTGCTGATCCTGGCCTGGGCTCTGCTGACCGGTTGCGAGCGACCGGACCCGCAGGAGGCTGTTGTCCTGTCGCCCACTGTATTGCCCACGGCGTCGGCTACGGCGACGGCTGGGCCAACGCAAGCGCCGGTCCAGGTTTACGTGGTTGTGGTACAGCCGACGGCGCCCCCTTCCCCTTCACCGGATTCCCAATTGCAAATAGCTGCCCCGTCCGCTACGCCGACGCCCGTGCTGCCTACGGCGACGCCGCCAGGTACAACGATTCCCACCGCCATCCCTGAAGGTTTTTATTCGGGCTGGGCCTGGACCGACAGTCTGGCCGTGACCGGTGAACAGGCCGTGGTCGATCAATATGGCTTATTGTTGCGCGACCGGCCGTCACGCGAGGGCCGGGAAGTGGGCATCATCGTCGGCTATGCTGATTTGGTGGTGGTCGGCCGGGACCGTTGTGGTTATACGCCCGTCCTGGTGCATGAGTACAGCATGCTGAGCAGGACCAGCCCTCATCCGGAAATCGCCACATCGCAGCCATTGCCTACGCCCGCGCCGCCATTTGCCCCGACGCCCTTCCCAGACCTCAGTAGCGTCATATCCGGCTGGGCCTACACCGACGAATTGACCATTCTGGGCCAGACGGCTATCAGCGGGCCGCTGGGCGTCAACCTGCGCAGCGACCCTTGCCTTGGCGCTACAAATCTGGGCTTCATCCCGGCCGGAGCGAACATGATCGTGACTGGTTGGCCCAATGACGACTACACGCCGGTGCGCATCAATAAGGACCTGCTCCAGACGCCGCCAGAACTGTTGACCCAGCCGCCACTGTTGGCCGATGACGTGCTTCGTGGCCCGGCGACGAGCGCCGAACTTTCTTTGCCGCAGGTGCAAGTGAGCCCTACTGTCGTCGTGACGGCGACGTTGACACCAACGGCTACGATGACGCCGACAACCACATCTACGCCAAGCGCGACATCAAGCCCCGAGACAACGCTGAATGCAACTGTGAGCCCGACTCCCTCGCCGACGGCTGCTCCCTGACCGGCCGCTTAGCGCCGACCGCGCCCAAATAGCCCTCGCTTTTCCTTGTCGCCCTGACCATCGAAGAGTTGCAAGCGCTTGTTGACCCTGTGCCAGGCCGCCCCTGGCGCCGGCGGTGGGATAAGTTGATGCGCTTCTTTGGACAGCCGGAAGGCGAAATCCTCGATCTGGCTTGATACCGGATCCGTCGGATGGCTCTCCAACAACGGCACGCCGCGATTGATAGCGCCTACAAAACGCTTGGGCGAGTACGGAAGCACCATCGATATAGGATGGTGCAGGGCTTCCTCGATTTGCTTGGCAGTCAGGCCCGACGTCTTGATGGTCTTATTGAGGATGAGCCTGATCTTCTCTTTCTCAAATCCCAGCTCGCTATAGGTGTTCAGCGTGACCGAAGCGGCCCGAATCGAAACCAATTCTGGGGCCAGGATCAGCAGAATGACATCGGCCGTGTCCAAGGTATCCAGGGAAATATCGCTGAAATCGTGGGGCAAATCGGCGATGATGTATTCGTAACGCGGCTTCAGCAGCGATGTCGCCCGCTTGATCAGCTCGCTGCTGACCTCCTCGGCATCAATTGGGTCTTTGGGCGCGGCGATGAAGTGCAGACCGCTGCGATGCTGGTTCAAAATGCCTTCCAGCGCTTCCATGTCGAAATTGGCGCTGTCAAAGGCCGTCAGGTCACTCCAGGAACGTTTGATCGCTTCGTTGAGCATCAGGGCGATTTGCCCGGCCGACAACACCATGTCCATGAGTAGCGTCGGCGTTCGCCAGAGATTCGTCAGACCATAGGCCAGGTTCAGGGCCAGGCTCGAAGAACCAATGCCGCCGCGCAAACTGTGTACGGCGATCAGTCGCGCAGTGTCGACCACCTCCAGGCCTTGCGTTTGAGCGGCCTTGAAGGCCTCGGCCCTCCGCAGTAGGGCGGCCAGTCGAGCTGCCAGTTCATCAACCTCGAACGGCTTGGTCAAGTAGTCGTCGGCCCCGGCGTTGAATGCGTCGAGTTTGTCGCCAAGCTGAGAGGCGCCAGTGAGGATGACGATGGGAACGTGGGCGAAATCGGGCTCGCGCCGCAGCCGGCGGGCCACCTCGAACCCATCGATATCGGGCATTACCTTGTCCAGGATGACGATATCGGGTTTGGTATCCTGGATCCTGTTCAATCCTTCGGTGCCATTGGCGGCCGTAAAGACATCATAGCCTCTCTTATTGAGGGCTGTATTTACCAGGTTGAGGATGCCTGGATCGTCGTCAATCACCAGGACGCGGGGCATGTATGTCTCCTTCGTCGGCCTAATTCATTCTTTTTCATCGCTACCGAAGTATCGGCATCGAAACACCGGTAACGAATTATAGTGGACTGCTCTGATTTCATCCAGTCAACGACCGCCCGCTTGGATCATGGCCTTTCTACATGCTGCGCGAGATGGCCGGCCATAGGTGGTCGAGGGGCAATGCGCCTGCCAAGTGTACCGCACCTGGGCGAGCTTATACTGAAATGTATCAAAACAATTACTTAGTACTCTGTTACTACAGGGTTGGTGGATTTGATCGAGCAGAGGCAATGTCTCAGGGCTCGTCCCCCAGCGGTAACATAAACCGCAAACAACAGGATAGGGATGTGACGATGGACTGGCACGGCAAGAATGTAGTAATAATTGACGATGAACGACCTGTGCGTTGGCTATTGGCCTTACTGTTTCGGCATCATGGCGCCGATGTACAACTCGCTAAAGATGGCGAGACAGGATTGTGCGTTGTTCGTGATAGCAGCCCCGATCTGGTAATACTAGATCTTCTCCTGCCGCTGATGAACGGCCGGGAAGTGCTCAAGACGCTGCGCCGGACCAGCAATGTTCCGGTCGTAGTTCTAACCTCTATCGACAAGGGCGAAGAGATTGTTCGTTGCCTCGACGCTGGAGCCGACGACTATGTCGCCAAGCCCTTCGAGGGCGACGTGCTGTTGGCCCGCTGCTGGTCCGCCGTACGTCGTTACACCAATCCGGCCTGGAAGCGTACCCCGGCGAGAGAATTGGCCCGGGGCTTCTCACAGCGCCAGACTACTCACGATGTGCCTGTTTTACCAGCCAGCCGCTAAACCGAACCAACGCAGATTTCTTTAAGGGGGGAGCCAGCCACTATTAGATCCCCGGGGCGCCACTCGGTCGTCGAACGCTACCTGCTTGGCTCTGTAACGCGCGACATTCAGTAGTTCGCGGCTTCCAATTGATACTTCTAATATTGAGCTATGAAATACAGACTTGCAGACAATGCCCTGGTCGAGCCGCTGGACGACGGGGCAAAGGCTATCGATCTGGTGACCAGCGAATACGATTCTATGAACGAAACCGCCCCCCGCATGTGGTTGTTGCTGGAGCAGGGTCGTTCTGAGGAAGAGATCGTAGAACTTGTCACTTCGGAATCCACGACCAGTGTAGAAGTGGTTGAGGTCGATTTGGCCTCACTGATCACCGAACTCAAACATAAAAACCTTATCGCCAGAACGTAGCACGTGGCCGGCTCATCTGAGCGCCGTGTATTAAGCATGGCCCAAATCCCTCTGTCAACATAAGAACGGAGGATTCCCCCCAGGGGAAGAGGGGATCCGCCCTGGTCCACGACCAGCGCGCAAGCACGTTGCTTGAAGGCGAAAATCCGACGTTAATCTGCCGTCATTTGGTGGCACTATATTTGCATCGACGCAAGCATCCATATGACATGAAGAAATACCGGCCCACTGAAGATGCATTGTTCAAACCGCTCGGCGATGGCGCGAAGGTGCTTAACCTGGCGACCGGCGAATATTATTCCATGAACGAGGCGGCCGCCCGCATGTGGTCGCTTTTGGCAGACAGCCGTTTCGAGAAGGAAATCGTCGACGACATCGTGGCCAGGTATTCAACTTCGGTCGAAGAGGTCAAGCGTGATCTGGCGCGGCTGATTCGCGAGCTGGTAGAGAAGGGTTTGCTGGTCGAAGATTGATTTTGGCATCGCGTCCGATGCTATCTTGGCGTGAGGGCCAGGCCACTTAGAAATCTGGGCAATCTGCCCATAGCACTATCTTACGATACCCCTTTGCTCCATCTCCAGAAGTCGACGCTGCTCAGCGTAGCCCTGGCTTTGAGCGATCGTCAATGCGAGATCTGTCAAGGTCGCCGGCCGGAATAGACTCGCTGGCAGTCTGTGCCGGGCCGTTACATGGCGCGCAGCCACGGAGTGCTCTTCAACCATGACAAATGTCTGTGCGCGGATAAATCAGTCGTGTATTTATCGTGCAAGAACTCACTCTGTAACATTGAAGCAATGGGACACTGATCCCGGCATGTGGTCGAGAAGATAGATAACACGGCGGCAAAGACGACATGCGGTGCCCGACACCGGAAGAACACCACTCGCTCGCCACCATACGAAATCAAGGGGGATACGATTTCTCTGGAGGCCCTGTCCGTGTACGCCAAGGAGACGGCATAGTCACTAGAAACGCTGCTGGGCGTTAAGCAGAAGGATGAACAGCGCCAAATGAAATACAGTGTGAGGGAATTGTATATCCTGGTAGGAATGTCGATTGGCGCTGGCGGGGCCATGTTCCTTGGCCACTTATTTGGCACCGTGACCATCATCCTGTGGTTCGTGGCTATTAGCATAACAGGATTGCTTTACTCGATCTTTGCATCTGTCGTCGATTAGTGCTCAGTCAATATGAAAATGCATTTATTTGTCCCAAGGTCCAACGTGGCGAACCCACCAGGAGGAAGTGGTCAATGACACAACAAGTTAAGATAGGAATCATCGGCAGTGGCTATTGGGGACCAAACCTTATCCGCAATTTTATCGAGCTTCCCGGCTCAGATGTTATGGTTGTCGCCGATCTGGAACAGGCCCGGTTAGACGCCATCGGCGAGCGCTTCCCGCAAATTCCGCTGACCACCCAGAACTACCGCGACCTATTCGAGCTGGACCTAGACGCTGTAGTGATCGCCACGCCGCCATTCACCCACCACGCCATCGCTCGCGAGTGTCTGGAAAACGACCTGCATGTCCTGGTCGAAAAGCCGATCACCTTGAACAGTTCCGACGCCTATGATCTCAAGTACCTGGCCGAAGAACGAGGCCTGGTGCTGATGGTCGGCCATACGTTCGAGTACAACCCGGCCGTCAGGTTCCTCAAGGAACTCATCGACAGCGGCGAATTGGGTGAGATCTACTATGTGGATGCCGTCCGGGTCAGCCTGGGCTTGTACCAGACCAAGGCCAATGTGCTCTGGGACCTGGCCCCGCATGACATCTCCATCCTGCGCTACATTCTCGGCGCCGAACCG
>JBFFWQ010000154.1:0-11956 GCA_041570195.1 Promineifilaceae bacterium (SeqCode)
ATTCGTTATAGGTGGCTTGCGGAAACTCCTCTATTTCAACTACATACTCATCCTGCGACGCGTTGAAGTCGTCGATGATTTGCAGGATTACACTGCGCTCTTCGGGGTTGCCCGCGCCATGGTACCACATGCTTAATGTTGTGGCCTCGGCCATCGGTTCTTCTTCAGCTGGTTCTTCGGCTGGTTCTTCGGCTGGTTCTTCAGCTGGTTCTTCGGCTGCAGGTTCTTCGGTTGGCTCTTCATCGCCGCCGCAGGCCACCAATAACAGTGACAATACGATCAGGCCGGCAATGAGCGTCCACCATTTACTTCGGGTCTTCATTTCTCGCTCCTTTCTCAAATACAATGTCCATCATGCTTCTCAATGGGAAGAGATTTTTCTCTTGAGAAGTGTCCTCCTTTGGATGCCAGTAACCTGAATCTTGCGCTCAATTCGATAAGCACCTCCACGTCGGTCGCGGACGATCGTTGCAATGTGATTTTCCGTTCAAATGCTCGATGCCAGACCATGCTTGGATCTTTCTATGCTTCATCATTGTCCGTCAGATTGACCGGGGGGCAGTCGTTCCCCGCTCGACTAAAGTAACTGGCAGGCGAACGTCGACCGGTTGCCGGTTGGGTTCTCCTAGCCCAGATAACAGCAGATTGGCGCCTTCGACGCCTGATTCAAAAAGATGTTGCCGCACGGTAGTCAGATGTAGGTACTCGGCATCTCGAATGTCATCGTAGCCGACGACCGACAGCTCTTCGGGCACCCTGATGCCCAAATCATGGGCCGCTTTCAGAACGCCTACGGCGTGAGTATCACTGGCGGAAAAGATGGCCGTCGGCCGGTCTGCCAGCTCAAGGAGCGAAATCGCCTTCTGATAGGCTTCGCGACCGCCGAGATTGCCCTGGACATGGTAGTCGGCCCGGAAGGCGATGCCGGCGCCAGCCAGCGCCTTCCGGTAGCCATCGAAGCGGCGCTGCATGGATGCGAAGTTAAAGGGGCTTGCCAGGTAGTCGCTTAAAAACGCGATATGACGATGGCCCAGTTCGATCAGATGATTGGTGGCTTTCAACCCGCCATCAATATCGTCGACGAGCACGCTATCCAGCTGGGGATGTTCAGCGTCGATGAGCACAGTTGGTGTGCCACCTTGCCGGAATAGCGGAACGTGCTCATCGGCCGGTCGCATCGAAATGATAATAGCCCCGTCGACTTGCCTCAGCAGAAGGTTCTCGATGCAGCCATCCACGCGCTCTGGTGACTCTGCGCTGACCAGCAGCATCTCATATTCACTGTCGGCCAATACCAGCTGGATGCCTCGCAAGCGCTCGATGAAGGAGGGTAGGGTCAGAAACGGTAAGATGATGCCGATGGACAGTGAGCAACCCAACGACAGCATCCGGGCCGTGAGATTGGGCCGGTAGTCCAGCTCCCGTATGGCTCGCATGACGGACTCTCGGGTGGTCGGCCGCACGGCCGAGCTATTGTTCAGCACGCGCGAAACGGTCGCGATAC
Organism: Promineifilaceae bacterium (SeqCode); assembly: GCA_041570195.1. Lineage (GTDB taxonomy): Bacteria > Chloroflexota > Anaerolineae > Promineifilales > Promineifilaceae > UBA11865. The sequence goes on from JBFFWQ010000154.1 coordinate 1,505, forward strand.
TGACATCAGCTCGTTTTGCGACGTCGCGGATAGTTACTTGTGACACCTTTAGCGGCCCAGAATTGGAAAAGTCAACGAAGACATACCGATGATAGCCTCAATCTCATGATACCTTTGATGTAACCGGTTACATGTAACCGGTTACATGTTAGCATGCCGAAGGATCTAGGTCAAGTATCCTATCGAAATAGAGGGGCACCGGCCGGCAAGTTGCGTGTTTAAAGCCGGCCGCTTTTGCAGTATAATCACTTTGGGCAAGTGCTTGGCTGAGGTGTATCTTGAAGCTGACTCGCACTTCCCGCAGGAGCGATATTTCTACTATCAAACCTGGCTATCCCACGAATCGGCGCTGCAAGCAGCTACAAGCGAATCCTGGAGAGAGAGAGTAATGTCCGGACACTCAAAATGGTCGACCATCAAGCACAAGAAGGCTGCGGCCGATGCGAAACGGGGCAAGGTTTTCACCCGCCTGGCCAAGGAACTGACCATTGCCGCTCGCGAAGGCGGCGGCGACCCAGAATCGAATGTCCGGCTGCGCCTGGCGATTGACAAGGCCAAGGCGGCCAACATGCCCAAAGACAATATCGAGCGAGCCATCAAGCGCGGCACAGGCGAACTGGAAGGCGGCGCGCTGGAGGAAATAGTCTATGAAGGCTACGCGCCCCACGGCGTTGGTATGCTCATCGAGGTCGTCACCGATAATCGTAACCGCGCCGTGGCCGAAGTTAGGCACGTCTTTAACAAGCATGGCGGCAACCTGGCCGAGGCAGGCGCCGTTTCCTGGCAGTTCACGCGCAAGGGCTATATCAGTATTTCTGAAGAGGTCGACGAGGATGAGGTCTTCCTGGTGGCGGCCGACGCCGGGGCTGACGACGTTCGATTTGACGACGAGGTCACCGAAGTTTACGCTGAAATCGAGCAATTGCAGGACGTACGCCAATCCCTGGTGGAAGGCGGCTACAAGCTGGACGAAGTGAGCGTCATCTACGATCCGAACAATCCGCTGGAACTCGAAACTAACCAGGCACTCCAGGTGTTGAAGGTGGTTGAACTCATGGAGGATCTTGACGATGTCCAGAACGTGTACAGCACCCTGGAGATCAGCGAAGCGGCCATGGTGGCCCTAGAAGCGGCTTAAGAAAAGGAATGGGACGCGGATTAACGTAGCTCGGATGGGATTTGGCGGTCTTGGTTACCAGGTCCAGTCGAAGCTGCTGAACGTCCGCACGTGTTGATGGTCTAGTAATGCGTATCCTTGGTATTGATCCGGGCACGGCGACGGTTGGTTATGGCGTTATCGAAGAGAACGAAGGCCACTTAGCGGTCATCGCTTATGGCGCTATCGTCACGTCGCCGAAAGATGGCGATACGGCCCAGCGGCTGCAGATCATTTACGACGAACTCAACGAATTGCTGGCGACTTATGAGCCCGATCAGGCCGCCGTTGAGGAGTTGTTTTTCGGCCGCAATATTACCACGGCCATCAAGGTAGGCCAGGCCCGCGGTGTCCTGCTGCTAGCCCTGGCCAATGCCGGCATACCCTTGGCCGAGTATTCGCCGCCCAAGATCAAGGAGGCGGTTTCGGGCTATGGCAACGCCAGCAAGCAGCAAGTGCAGTTCATGGTCCAGAACATCCTGGAGCTAGACGAATTGCCCAAGCCTGACGATGCGGCCGATGGCCTGGCCGTGGCCTTGACCCATTACCAATACCGGCGGCATGAAAGGCTCTATGGCGACTAATCGTCCAGACATCAGGCTGAGAGTTCGACGAAAATGATTGCCTCGATTAGCGGCGTGGTTAACGGCATTGGCCAGGATTCCGTCGTCATAGACGTCGGTGGCATTGGCGTGCGCGTATTCGTGCCTCGGGCCGTGCTGGAGAAGATCGGCACCGCCGGCCGGCGACTGAGCCTGCACACTCACTTGATCGTCCGCGAAACCGAGCTGACCTTATATGGCTTCGAAAGCGAGGAAGAGTTGCGTCTGTTCCAGACTTTACTGGATGTCAACGGCGTCGGCCCAAAAGTGGGGCTGTCGATGCTGTCGACGTTGAGCACCGACGTATTGAAAGGGGCCATCGTTCGCGAGGAATCGGCCGTCCTGCAACGCGTTCCCGGCATCGGCAAGAAGACGTCTGAGCGCATCATGTTTCACTTGCGGGATAAGTTGGATCTCACGGCCGAGATCGAGGCGCTGCCCTTCGTCAGCGATGAGGATGGCGACGTCATCGACATGCTGACGAGCCTGGGTTTCAGCATCGTCGAAGCCCAAGCCGCTCTGCAGAATATCCCACGCGAAATGGAAGGCATCGACGCGCGGGTCCAGGCCGCCCTGCAATATCTCGATCAATCGTAAAGCCGGCATTCCGGGCCACGGTGGCAATCGGTTGGCTTCTGCTTGTGGGCGTTTGACGCCCGTTGATGGTGAGCCAAAATCTGCAGACCTAATCATTCCGTCACATATTACTCGTCAGTCACCGGCCGTCACAAAATCTATTCGCGCGGTGTTTAGAAGAGTGCAATGAAATGTCAAACCAGGAGACAGAAGGCGAGGCAGTGACAGCACTTTCTGACAATATTTTGCTCGAGCGAGCCGGCCGGGGCGATGAAGCCTCCTTTGAGACGCTATTCTACCGGCACTACGATCGCGTATACGGACTGTTGTTTCGTTTACTTGGCAATAGGACCGAGGCGGAAGATGTCACGCAAGAGGTTTTCCTGAAGCTGTACCGGCAGCCATTGCGAGGCGGGCGTGAACACAATATCGGTGGCTGGCTGTACCGGGTGGCGACGAACATGGGCTACAATCATTTGCGTAGCGCTAGGCGCCGCCGGGGGCAGGACACGCGCCTGGTTCCGGATGCCACTGACGAGCCGGTTCGGCCGGCCGATCGGGTCATTCAAGAGGAAACAAGGGCGCTGGTTCGGGCGGCACTGGCCAAGCTGCCGCAACGCCAAACACAAATGCTGTTACTGCGACAGATGGGGCTGAGTTATTCGGAGTTGGCTGTTGTCTGCGACGTCGCGCCCGGCTCGGTCGGCACGATGTTGTCTCGCGCGGCCCAGGCATTTCGTGAAGTGTACGAAGAAGAAATGGGAGACCGGCGCTAGGGATTGACGTGCCGGTTATGTGACCGGCTAAAGCCCAGGCGCGGTGAAGGAAACGCTGCTATGAGCGAACAAGAAGAGAACATCCAGGAAGTCATGGATATCCTGCAGAGCGTGGCGCCGGCCGCAGAGGATGCGCCGCGACCGGCGTCCCAGGCGCTGGCTGTTCTGCGGAGGCGAAATGAACCGCGCCGCCGAATAGGTCCGCGGGCGCTGCCGACCCTATTTGGGCGCCGCTACGCCTGGGCGACGCTGATGGCGGTTCTGGCTTTGGTGGTGGCCATGAGCTTCCCAGGCGTGCGGGCGGCGGCAAGTGATTTTCTGGGCCTATTCCGGGTTCAGAAGTTTACCCCGATCTCGATTTCGGCCGAGCAACTTGCGTTGCTAGAAGACGTGGCCGGGTCTGGCCTATATCCGGGCGAGGTCGTGTTTTTTGAAGAGCCGAGCGAGCCTGTTCGGGTCGATTCACTGGCTGAGGCCGAGGCCGCGGCCGGTTGGCAAGCCGGTGGTCCGGGTCAATTGGGCGAACCCGATGCGATCTACGTGATCGGCGGCGCCAGCGGGCGCCTGACCATCAACGTCGAAAACGCCCGGACGCTGATGAGTCTGGCCGGCGCCGATCCCGAGCTCATTCCTGATAGCTTGGATGGCGCTGAAGTGAACGTCACCGTTTACCCGGCCATCAGTCAAAATTGGGACGACGGGGTGGTGCTCATTCAGTCGCCCAGCCCGCTCGTTGCGTACCCGGAAGATGTAAATGTCACGGCCCTGGGCCAGGCGTTGTTGGAGGTTCTGGGCATGGAACCGGGCCCGGCGCGCCGCCTGGCCGAAAGCATCGAGTGGACGAACACGGTGCTCCTGCCAGTTCCTGCGAGCATCGCATCTTTCAGCGAGGTTCAGATTGGCGGTTCTTCAGGCCTGGCTCTGACCAGCGTGGATGGGCAAAACGCGGCCGTCCTGTGGGAAAGCGAGGGCATGGTTTTTGTCCTGAGTGGCTTTGACGCCGAGGAGTTGGTTGGCATCGCTAATTCGGTTGGGTGATCTCTTTTGACACGCCAGACCCAGAGGGATAGAGTTGGCCGGTACAATCGTTGTCGTGGCCAGCGCTATCCCTTTTTGCTTGTCTCGACACGGTAACTGCTCAGCATAACGAACTTGGGCTTATGAGTCAACTTGCTATCGATGCTCAGGGAATGCGCAAGGAATTCGGCGACAAGGTCGCCGTCGAAGATTTCACCTTGCAAGTGCCCAAGGGCGAGATTTTTGGTTTTCTGGGACCCAACGGGGCTGGTAAAACGACGTCGGTCAAGATGTTGCTAGGGCTGGTTAAACCGACCGCTGGCACGGCAAATATCCTGGGCCGGCCTTTCGGCGAGCGGGCTACCCTGGCCAGGATCGGCTTCTTGCCCGAACATTTTCGCTTTCACGAATGGCTGCAGGCAGCCGAGTTCCTCGATCTGCACGGTCAGCTACTCGGCATGGAGAAGTCAAGGCGAGCGGCCGCGATCCCGCCACTCTTGGAGCTCGTCGGTCTGGAGCGCCGGGCGAAGACGAAGCTGTCCGCATTTTCAAAAGGAATGCTGCAGCGAATTGGCCTGGCCCAGGCGTTGCTCAATGAGCCAGAGCTTGTCTTTTTGGATGAACCTACTTCGGGCCTGGACCCTCTCGGCCGGCGACTGGTGCGGGACATCATTACAGGTTTGCGGGCGGAAAAGATCACCGTATTTCTGAACTCGCACTTGTTGAGCGAAATAGAGTTGACTTGCGATCGGGTCGCCTTCATCCGCGAAGGCGTCATCGTTCGCGTCGCCACTTTGGAGGAATTGGAGCAAGAAAGGATTCAAATCACTATTCGGGTCGGCCGGCCAACGCAGGAGTTGGTGAATGGCCTGGCTCAATATGGCGATGGGGTCACGCTGGATGAAAGCAGCGGCCGCATACATCTAACCATAGCCGACGAGAGCCAGATGCCACAGATTGTCAATTGGCTAGTCGAACAGGATCAAGCGGTATACGAACTCAGCCCAAGGCGTCGCTCGTTGGAGGATCGGTTTCTGGAGATCGTCGGCGATGAGATGTACGATTCATGAGGCACGGTCGTGAGTAGAGCGGTACCAGTCATTGCTCGGTTGACTATTCGCGAAACGCAACGCCGGCGCTTGTTGTGGGTAGGGGCGCTGATGGGATTGGGCTTCCTGATCATCTTTGGCCTGGGATTTCACTTCGTTTACGCTGATATCCAACGCACACTCTCGCCCGACGAATTTCAGTTTCCGCTGCTCTTTCTGACGCTGGCCGGGCTCTATGCGACGAACTTGCTGGTCATCATCGTTGCCGTGCTCATATCGGTGACCACTATCTCAGGCGAGATCGAATCGCATACCATCGACAGCTTGCTGACCAAGCCCATCGGCCGTTGGGAACTGATCTTGGGTAAATGGCTGGGCTACGCGGCCATCATTCTGGTCTACGTCTTGCTGATGCCCGGTGGCGTGTTGCTTATCGTCTATTTGGAATCCGGATTCACCCTTAACAGTGTCGGGCTTGGTCTACTGCTCGTTTATCTAGAAGGTCTAGTTGGTCTTTCGGTCAGCATCGCTGGCGGCACGCGCCTGTCTACCCTGGCGAATGGCGCAGTAGCCTTCATGCTATTTGGCATCGCCTTCATTGGCGGCTGGGTTGAGCAGATCGGCGCTATCATGCGCAACGAGACGGCCGTCGACATTGGCATCGTCACGAGCCTGATCATGCCGACAGAGATACTCTGGCGAAAGGCCACGGCCGTCTTCGAACCTCAACTGGTGGGCAGCTTTGATTTCGCCGGCCCTTTTAGCGTCGGATCGCAGCCCAGCGATATGATGATCCTTTACGCCGTGATCTACATCGTGGTGTTAATGACCCTGGCGATCCGGCTATTCTCCAGCCGCGATTTGTAGATCTGGTGATCCTGGAAATAGAGAATCAGGTCACGCCCATAACGTTTCAAATCGCTTCCGTCCGCGAGTCGCCTCAGTCAATGCGCGCCTTAACCGACCTTAAACATTTCCAGACGACGCCCGAGACCGTGTTATAATGCGCCTCTATTGGGCATCCGCACAGAACGTTGGCGAACATAAGTGATGCAGGCGACAGGCACTACTGCCAGACTCAACTCTACTTCTATGACCCGCAAGCTGAGCTATTTCTTGGCGGCACCGGTGACGGCCGCGGTCCTGGTCATCTTATTTGTGGCCGCCCTCGTGTTGCTCTACCAAGGTAGCCATATTGAGCGAGTCTACACCGGCGTACGGGCCTGGGGCTTGGAGCTGGGCGGCATGAACCGCGAGCAAGCGGAAGAGGCCCTGCATGCCGCGTTCCCCTACCCGGAGCAGAATCAAATCACTTTCACGGATCCGGTTGGTGGTCGCCAATGGGTCTATTCATTGGCTGATTTGGGCCTATCTTTCGACGCCGAGACCACTGTCGACGCGGCTTATCAGGTCGGCCGGGCCGGTGGGCCGGTGCAGCGTCTCGAAGAGCAGTTTACCAGTTGGTACTACGGCCAACAGATAGCGCCGATTGTATTCTTGGATGAAGGCGCTCTGGATCAAGCTATCGCCGAAATGGCGGCCGAAATAGACCGACCAGCGAGAGATGCCAGTCTCAGCTTTAATGGTGCTGATGTCGGCTTCGAATCATCACAATTGGGGCGGTCGCTCGATACGGCCGATACTCGAGCCCGCTTGTTGGCGACCGTGCTCACGATGCAGGATGCAGAATTGCAGATGCTGATTCACGAAACTCAGCCGCGGGTAAATGATACCAGTGCGGCTGCGTTACAGATCCAGCAGATCATGAACGGGCCGATGAATTTCTACTTGCAGGAACCATTGGCCGGCGTCGACCTGGAACCAGTGACTCTGCCGGTGGGGGAGCTTGTCAAGTGGATAAGGGTTCAGAGCGTCGAGAGTGGCCAGGGTCGCGCGGAAACACAGGTGATCCTGGACGAGAACGCGGTGCGGGCCTGGTTGGCGCCTTACGCGACGCTCTTGCAGCGCGAGCCGGTCAACGCGCGTTTCTATTTTGACGACGGTACCAGGGAATTGGTCCTGGTCGAACCGCACGTTAGCGGCCGGGAACTGGACGTAGAGGCTACGGTTGAGCGATTCTTAGAACAGGTTCATACGCCAGATCGCTCCATGCCGTTTATCCTGAAAGAGATCTTGCCGGTTGCCCACTCTGAGGCCACCACGAGCGAGCTGGGCATCACCGAATTAGTTAGTGAAAGTACAACCTGGTTCTATGGCTCCTCCCTTGAGCGCATGCACAACATCGCTCGGGCGGCGCGCAACTTCTACGGTATCGTCATCGCACCAGGTGAGGAGTTCTCTTTCAATCAATATCTAGGTGAAGTGAGCGCCGAGCAGGGCTACGAAACGGGACTCATCATCTTCGGCGGCCGTACGATCGAGGGCGTCGGCGGTGGCGTCTGCCAGGTGAGTACGACCGCCTTTCAGGCCGCCTTCTGGGCCGGCTTCCCTATCACCGAGCGCTGGGAGCACGGTTACCGGGTGGGATATTATGATGATGGCGAAGGCCCGGGCATGGATGCCACCGTCTATTCGCCGTTGGTCGATTTTCGGTTTATCAACGACACGCCCCATCACCTACTGATTGAGAATTATTATAGCGAGTCTAATTCGTCGCTGACCTTCAAGTTCTACAGTACAAGTCTGGGTCGGCTGGTTGAGAAATCGGAACCGGCGATAGCGAATGTCGTCCCGGCAAAACCTGATATCTGGGAGGTCAACGACGAATTGGAGCCGGGCGAGATCGAGCAAGTTGATTGGGCCGTTGAAGGCGCCGACGTTTCGGTGGAGCGCAATGTCTTTAATGCCGGCGGAGATCTGATACGCCAGGATATATTCGTGAGTAACTATATTCCCTGGCAGAATATTTATCAGTATGGTCCGGGTACCGATGGTATACCCGGCGTGTCGGAGCCGGCCCCGGTTGAAACCGAAGGGTAACGAAGTCACGAAAACGCGTTGCTCAGCCCGATTACCCAGCCGACTATAGTTGTGTTTATGTTTCTCCGTTACTTTGCGGCCGGAACGACGACTCCATTAGTGAAGATCACTTCAATCACGAAGAACGATGGAAACGCCAACGGACGTTCAATCGCTAGCCACCTCAAGCGACGCTGACACAGCGCCGTTCAGCCGCCTGGTTTCGGTCGTCAATTGGCGGCTGATAGCAACGGCTTTGTCACTATTTCTCTTGTTCGTCGTGTTGTTGGCTATCGTGCAGTGGGGCACGCCAGCCCTGGTCGGCACCGACGGCTACTATCACGCCAGGATGGGGTTGCTGATCCGCGAGCAAGGTTTGAAGCCGGATTTTGAGTGGTTGCCGCTAACCATCCTGAGCAGCGAATCCTTCTACGATCACCACCTGCTTTATCACGCCTACCTGTCGCTGTTTGCGGGTCGCGACCCGGTTATTGACGCCGGCCGGTCGATGACCCAGGGCATCAAGTTGGCCAGCTTGATCATGCCGGCGCTGGCCTTCATGGCCGTCTGGTGGTTGCTCCGCACTTTAAAAGTGCGCTGGGCGGCCGTCTGGACCTTGGGTTTGTTCGTCGTATCGGAAGCCTTCTTGTATCGCATGAGCATGCCCCGGGCGCAATCAGCTTCATTGCTCGTCTTGGCCCTGGGCCTATACGCTCTATTCAGCGGTCGGCACTGGCTGTTGGCGCCGCTCGGGTTTCTATACGTGTGGTTGTATGATGCCTTTCCATTGCTGCTGGTAGCCGGCGTCGTGTACATCGTCGCCACTTGGCTGACGGAGCGCCGCTTTGCCTGGCAGGCGCTGGCCTTCCCCGCGGCCGGCATCGCGCTTGGCCTGGTCCTCAATCCCTATTACCCGCAGAATATACCCTTCATCCTTAATCATCTGCTGCCTAAAATCGGTGATTCGACCACCCAGGTCGGCAATGAGTGGTATCCCTACCGGAGCTGGACCCTGGTCGAAAACTCGGGCTTTGCCCTGGCTGCATTTGTGTTAGGCGCGTTGGCCTGGAGTTGGCGCAAGGAACGCATCGATCGGTCTGGGTTGACGCTATTCCTGCTGACTGTTCTTTTCGGGCTGCTACTATTCCGCTCTCGGCGGTTCGTTGAGTATTTTCCAGCCTTCGCCCTTCTCTTCGCCGCGGTTAGCCTCTCCGGTTTGTATGAGGGGCTGATGGCCGGACGGAAAAGGTGGCCCATCGTCGCCCCGGCCTTGCTGGCCCTGATACTGGTCGGGCCGTTGGCGCTAACTCTGAGCCAGGCGCGGGAGTCAGTCGGCCGTTCCAAAGCGGCCGACCAGTATGCCCAGGCGGCAATTTGGCTGGCTGACAACAGCAGCCCAGGGCAAATGGTCTTCCAAACCGACTGGGATGATTTTCCACGGTTGTTCTTCTATAACGATAGCAACATCTACACGGCCGGCCTGGACCCAACCTACATGGAACTGAAGGACGCCGATTTGTTCGCTGAATGGCGGGCGGTGACCCGCGGTGAGGTCGATCGCCCAGGCGAAGTAATTCGTGACCGATTCGGGGCGTCTTATGTCTTCACCGACCTGGACCATGATGCGTTTATTGAACAAGCGTCAGAAGATCCGCTGTTGGAGGAGCTATACCGGGATGAATATGCGGCGATTTTCGGTGTGGCGACTGACTGATTCAAACGGTAGACTCATTTGAAGCCCTTAAGCGGCTGGCTATTTGCCAGCCGCTTTATTGTTCCGATCTGAGCTTGAGAATCCAAGAATCAGGCCGGCAATGCTTCTTGCCCGTTACTTTTTCGCCCTGATCTCGACCTATTAGTTGAATCCGAATCATTATTAGGAGTGTGGAATGTTTAGTAAATACAATGTCGATGGTCGATATCTGCTGATTGCCGCTCTCGCGCTGCTGATCCTAGTGGCTTGCGCGCCGGCCGATACGTCTGAGAACTCGCCGGCCGAAGCGCCAAGCGGATCGGAGGCCGAAGAGCTGATTGTCAACGGCAAGGTAAAATCGATCTCGGCCAAATTGTGGAACGTGGCCGGCCGTGACCTAGAGCTCAATGGCGAAACGGAAATAAAGGGTGATATACAGGTTGGCGATTCCGTTGAGGTTCGCGGTCGCAGCGCCGCAGGCGGTTTGCTGGTTATAACCCGTATCTCCCTCGACCGCGCTGCGCTGGAAGCCGAAGCAAGCGCCGTCGACGAAAGCTTAAATGGCAATGATGCTGGCCTGAACGGCAACGACGACGATGACCACCTGAACGGCAACGACGACGATGACCACCTGAACGGCAACGACGACGATGACCACCTGAAC
>JBFFWQ010000155.1:0-11954 GCA_041570195.1 Promineifilaceae bacterium (SeqCode)
CTGCTCTTGCTGGCGGCCGCCGGCTGCACAGCGACCGAAGACACAAACGACACCCCGACCCCGGCCGAGGGCGGCGACGAAGCCCAGATCTACGCCGCTGCCATTCGCCAGATCTACAATGTCGATCACTCCTTCGGCCAGTCGCCGGGTTGGCCCCTGGTTTACGTGGTCAGCGTCACCGACGACTCAGCCATGGTCGATGCGCCCACAACCCCGTCCCAGACCTTGTCAGTCGATTTACAAGAAGCGATCACGGCCGAGCTAAGCGATCAACCCTTTGAGCTGATCTGGATCGATGGCCCCGAAGAGGTCCTTATCGACCCTACCAACGGACAAATAGCCGGGGGCGATGGTATCATCATCACCCTGGGCAACATTCACTCCCAGGATGACGGTTCGGTCCAGCTGCCCTTCTTTATGACCTGCGGCGGCTTGTGCGGCATCGGCAAGACCTATGTGATGGGACAAGCCGGCGACGCCTGGACGGTGACCGGCTCTGTTGGTCCCGAGATTATGAGTTGATCGACGCTAACCCGGTCCCGGCCAACCGCTGAGGAGTTATGCTGATGAAACGCGCGTTGTTGATTTTGCTCATTGGCACCTCGCTGCTCATTGCCTGCGCGCCGTCGAGCAACTCGTCGCCGGGCAGCTTGCCAACCGGTGCGGCCGGTCTGGTCGACGCCGAACCGGAAGTCACACCCACGCCTCTCGACATGGACGATCCGCTTGTCCGCGACGCAGCCTCTTTCGCCGAGGCGGAAGGATTGAGCCTGGAAGAAGCGGTACAGCGTATGGTGTTCCAGGAAACTATCGGCGATATCCAGCCGGCGCTGATGGCCGATTTGCCAGATACATACGCCGGGTTGTGGGTAGAAAACCAGCCCCAATACCGGATCGTCATCGCCCTGACCGAGGGCGACGAGACGACGATTCAGCCTTATGTATCCGGCAAAGCGTGGGCCGATTACGTCGAGGTGCGGCCGGCGACCTATTCGTTGGCCGAGCTAAGGGCCGCTCAGGAAGGAGCCTCGCGCGTTGCCAGGCAATTGAACCTGGCCCTGAGCACGACCGTCGACGTCATGGGCAATCGCGTCGAGCTGATGGTCGGCAACGCGGACCTGTTCCAGGCTGATTTGTCCGTCGCCGGCCTCGAATTGCCGGAAGCGGTGACCGTCGTGCCCATCGCCGCCGAGCCGCTACCGGACACCAACCAGGGCGTTCTCTTTGAAGCGTTGACGGCCGACGGCCAGACCATCTACCTGCCCAAACAACCGCCCACGGCTGAGTCGATGGCCGCTTTGATGGAAGGCGAACTGGTCGAGGTGAATGGCTGCCTGCGAGTTACCGATGAAGGCTACAAAGACGGCTTCCTGGTTCTATGGCCCTACCACGCCGACATCCGGGTCGCCGAGGATCGGATCGAGGTCCTAAACGGCGCTGGGCAGGCCGTGGCCCGGGTCGGCCAACCGCTACGCCTGGGTGGCGGGGCCATGGAATCATCCGCCAGCATGGCCCGCTTAGACGAAGTGATACCCGGCCTACCCTTACCCAATTGCCCCGGACCATATTGGGTCGCCGGCGAACTAGAAACCCTGGTCGAGCAGTCGGTGCCGGATATCTATGTCAGCCCTTTCTCCAGTGGCGACCGGATACTGGCCATATTCATCGAACAGTCGCGTCCCAGCCAGGTAGAAGGGGCGATTTCAGGCGAGCTAACCGTGGACGAGCAAGGTTGTATGCGCGTCGGCGATTACCTGGCCTTCTGGCCACCGGGCGCTTATCTTCGCGAAGAGCCGTTGCGCGTGTTCGACAAGCAGAGAAACCTTGTGGCCCAGGTTGGCGACGCTGTCGAACTGGCCGGGGCTGAGAGAGAGCCCCAGGACTATCGCTACTTTGATAATAAGATACGCTGCCCAGGTCCGTATTGGGGTGTGGGGCAGATCGCGCGCTGATTGCGCTCGGTTAAACCAGGAAGACCATGGGCAGCTGAGAGAAACAGGGGAGGCTATTGCCTGAACAAATAGGAAGGGCGCGATGTTGATTGTCAAACATTTTCGGCCAAGAAGCTTTTTGTTTGGGATCTTATTGGGGCTGCTATTCACTGCATGCTCTCCGGTATCGGAGCCTGTTACGACGCCTAGGCCAAGGGTCACCGAGGTGAAGCCAACTGTTACGGTCACGCCGACTGAGCAGACAACCGACAAAGCGACGGCCACCGCTGAATCACCGCCACCGGCGATGGCCGAACCAGCCTTTGAGAGCCTGGGGCCGCTGCCTGTCCGCCAGGAGATCGCGTTCGACATCGTCGACCAATGGGGCGGCACGCCTCAATCCCTGGCCCTGGAAGGGGCGACGGCTTACGTCGGCTTTGGCCCGCGGTTGTTCGTCCTCGACGTCAGCGATCCGGCCGCGCCACAACTATTAGGCCAGAGCGAGCCGCTATCCGACCTGATTCGCGGCGTTGATGTGGCTGGTGACTTGGCTTACCTGGCCGCGGGGTCCGCTGGACTTGTGGTGCTCGACGCCAGTGATCCGGCCATGTTGCGGGTCGTGAACGATGGGCCCAACTATGCCGGCGACCAGCCTGCTAATGCACACAGCATTACCATCAACGGTAGCAGCGCATTCCTGGTCGACTATAACCGGAACGACGGCCAAACTACGCTACACCGCTTCGACATTTCCGATGCGGAGCAAGTGGCGCTGGTCGACATTCACTCGCTGCCGGCCGACGCCTCCGTCCAAGTGACCGAGGAGTTGATCATCGTAATCGGCGCAGGTGGGTTGCAATTGCGAGACGCCGCCAAACCGGATTCCATCATGAGCAGGACGCGGTTAGCCGCCGGCGACTATACCAGCCGGGCCGTCATACAAGATGATATCGTCATCGTGGCCGAATGTTGCGCTCCCAGCGGCATCGAGCGTTTTGACATCAGCGATCCCTACCATCCGGCCGTCCAGGGCGGGCTGCAAGAGGTGGAGTTGATGCCTCCTTCCCACGCCGCGACCGAGGGCTCGCTGCTGGTGACGGCCAGTATTTTTGGCGAATTCGGCTACTGCCAATCGACTGTGAACCTGGTAAAGGTCGGCGAGGAAGGCACAGAGGCGTTAGCCTCGCTAGATCCTGAAAACTGCCTCAACGACCTCACCCTTGACGGGGACGCGCTTTATCTGACCGGCCGCAGCGGCCTGCAGATCTATGATGTGAGTGATGCATCAAATCCGGTCTTGCTGGGCCAGTACAGGCACCCGGCCGGCATTCACGACATCCAGGGCCTAGCCCGGCGCGACGGCCTGACCTATGCCCTGAATGCCGAGGGTCGCCGTTTTGAGCTGACAACACTCGACTTAAGCCAGCCACCGCCCGGTATGGCTCTTGAACGGCAATCGCTTGGCCAGGGGGTATTGCTGGATCTGTTCGTTGGCGGCGATGCGCTCATCGTCCCGGTGTGGATGGGTGGCCTGTACACCCTAGACATTTCCGATCCGGCCGCGCCGCGGCTAATACACCGGCCGGTCGAGGGCGAGGTATATCCTGGCGACCTGTTCACCGTGGTCTTGAAAGACGAGACCCTCTATACCCCTGTGATCCACGACGATTCAGTTGCTGGGATTGGCGCACTGGACATCAGCGATCCGGCTAACCCAACCTTGGCCGGGACGGTTGAGACGGGCGCTCAGCAAATATTGAACCTGACCTTAGGCGACGATACCCTCTACGCATTGAGCCGTAACGAAGAAAGCCGCATCACGCTCTACGACGTAGGCCAACCGCTGGCGCCGGAGCAGATCGCGGCCCTGACCATGCCTGAATTCGTCAGTCGCCTGGCGGTAGTCGGCGATACGCTCTATGCCACCTGCGACTTCCACAATTGCCAGTCCGTCTACGCCGTCGACGTATCCGATAAGCAAAACCCGGATATTACCACGCGCTGGACGATCCCCTTTGGCGTGCGCGACATGGTAACCGACGATCAAGGCACCATCTACCTGAACACATCTGAACAGCGCATCTGGAGCATGGATAGCAGTGATCCGGCCCAATTGCGACTGACCGGCGTTCAACAATTACCCGGCGAGTTTGCCAAGCTCAAGATCGAAGGCAACCAGATGTACGCCGCAACCTATGACGGCGGGCTGTACCAGATCCAGGTCAAGCGCTAGGCCACTGCTGAGAGCGTTGCCGGCTCAGGCCTTTGCCTTCGTTGTCTCCTGGTCTCCCAGCCCTTATCTCCGCGAAAAGCCGCTGCGACTGTTCGATAATCAGAGAAACCTTGTAGTCCAGGTTGGTGATACCGTCGAACTGACCGGGACTGCGAAAGAGCCCCAGCACTGCCGCTACTTCGAAGACAAGGTGCGCTGCCCAGGTCCATACTGGGGCGTGGCAGCAGATCAGGTCAACAAGCCAAAATCCTGCTCGCCTTCACCATAACGGTCCAACACCTCGCGTATTTCGGCCGGCCAGGGCATATTGTGTCCGGTGCCCAACTTCTGGACCTTGGCCGCCCCGGTGGCATTGGCCAGCGTGCCCAGGCCCGGCAGGTCCATACCCTTCAAGTAACCGTAGATCACCACGCCGTCAAAGCTGTCCCCAGCGCCGGTGGCGTCGCGGACCTCAACCGGATAACCGGGAGCGATCTGCAGGCCACTTTCATCGACCAGGAGACACCCGGCGACTCCTCGCTTGAGGATGATCAATTTGACCCCCTTGTCAAGCAGCATTCGAGCGGCGATCAGCGGGTCAGATTTACCGGTCACCCGGGCCGCTTCGCGATCGGTAGCCAAAAACACAGTGCTCAAAGCCGACGCCTCTAAATGCCAGGTATTATCAACCCTGGGATTGCCAGGTCCGGCATCAAAAAAGACTGGAACACCAGCTTCACGGGCCAGGCGGAAGGCATCCAGAATGATGCCGGGCACGCTATCATGTTCGGCCCAACCATCGCTGAAGAGGGCGCTGGCTTCTTGAATCGGCGCCCGCCAGGCGTCAGGTAGCTCCGCCAACTGCAAACTCCCGGGGTAACCAAGATAAGCCGGCTCGCCGCGCTCATCCACTAGCACATTGGCCACTGGTGTACGGGCGCCAGGCGTCACCCGGATAAATGTCGTATCGATTTGCTCTTCGAGCAGACCATCGTGCAAAATGCGGCCGAAAAGATCATCACCTACCTCGCCAAGGCAAAACACCTTCAAACCGAGACGGGCTGCCATGATGGCCACATTGGTCGCCCCGCCCGGTCCCAATTCCAGGTAGGTTACCCCGTGCAGGTCTTCCGGTCGTGTCCGCACATCAGGCAGTCGCAAACTGTAATCCATCAACAAGCCACCCAAGACAACAACCATATGGGGCACTCCTTTGAATCTAGACTTCAGATCTCAGCCGCAAGCTAGAACTCTGGCGCCACCTCATCTACGTGAGCCCTTTTTCGCCGCTCGTGCTTGCCAAGTCTGCAAAAAACCTTCTGAGGTGAGCGGCGTCTGGCCCAGGCCAAGGCCTTGTACCAGATCGCACGGAGTTGCGGCGGTTTGGCCTGAGCCTGGACCAATGTTGGAACCTGAGCCAGAATCTGCTCGGCCGGACCATCGGCCAATATTCGGCCGCCAGACATAACCACGACGCGCTTGAGATGGTCAGCACAGAAATCGATGTCATGGCCGAGGACCAAAGCGGTCCGGACGGCAGCGCAAAAACCGTCTCAACCTGGTGCCTTCCGGTCAAGCTTAACGGGCCAGTTCGATCCGGTCAGCGGCCTAGCGAAACCAGCGTCGCAGTCGCTCGTGTTCGAAGTTCTCCTTACCGGTCCGCAAAGCGTCGGACGGACCTTCCAGCGCGGCCTGCGGTTCTGGGCCGCCTAGATAGTTGGCGCTAATCTGGGCCACCTGCCCACCGCCGAACTCCAAGAAACAGGTGCCGGCCGCCTCGAAAGTCATGGGGCGACCTTGACCAGTGATCTTGTGAATGATGTCGCTGGCCACCACCCGGGCCGCCGCTTCGGCGAAGGCGCCGGCCTTAGGCACGGCCACATCGCCCACCGGGATCTGGGTCACATCGCCCACGGCGTAGACATTCTCAAAACCGGTAGCCAGCGTATCCCGGTTGACCTTGATCCAACCACCCTGGCCCAGCGCCGAATCGCGTACGACCTGTGGCGCCCTATGAAGAGGCACCCCGATGAACAGGTCATAAGCCAACGGCCCCCGGCCCTGGATCTGGGCTAACTGCGCCGCCGGATCGAGACCGGTGACCTTGTGCTCCGTGAGCAGCGTGATGTTTCGCTCCTTAAAGCGCCGCCTGAGTTGCTCAGTCGCGCCCCTGGCATTCGGCATCGGGACCGGGGCCGGGATGAGCATCTTCAGCTCGATATCATCCCGTAAACCTTTGGCGGTGAAGAAATCATGCAACTGGAAGGCCGCTTCAAAAGGCGCCGGCGGGCACTTATATGGCTTGCCAAACACGCTGAGCAAGATCGTGCCGGCCGTGAATCCCTCCAGGACCGGATAAAGCCGCTCGGCGCCCGCCAACGAGTAAAATTCATGGCCGCCTTCGGCGAAACCCGGCGTCGCCTCCGGCGCCAGTTCCGCGCCCAGGCCGACGATCAGGAAGTCGTAGCCAAACGTCGCGTCCCGCGTCGTCACCGTTTTGCGTTCCGGGTTAATCGCTTCGATCGTGTCGCGGATGAATTCCACGCCATCATGGGCCAGGTCGGCGTAATAAGCCTTCACCTGCCCGGCCGTGCGCCGGCCGAACATCACTTCAAACTTACTGAAGCCAATGATGAAGTGATCGTTCTTGTCGATCAAGGTAATACGATGCGAATCATCAAGACGCTCCCGCAGAATCGACGCCGCCTCAAGGCCGCCAAACCCAGCTCCCAGAATCAATATCTCTTTACCCATGACCTCTCCTTAAGATATAGCCTTCAGCTTGTAGCTTGCAGCCTTTAGTCTTCATCTTGGCGACACTCAGCGGTTGGCGATTTCATACATAGTGGTGGGATCGCGTCGCATATCAGCTCTTCTGTAAATCAATCCTCCGGATTGATCCTCGCCTCAGCTTTGGTCCATACTGTCATTATCGGCAATGCTACCATAGCGCACTATAAGCCTGCTTGCCAACCTAGTTGGTCGATATTGTTAATCGACGGTGAAATTCAGACAGTGCTATGCGTCATCCTGGTCAAACACCAGAAGGACATTCACCCTCTCTTTTCGGATGATCAAGTATATTAGAGACAGCAGCGGCCGGCCGTTCCCCCATTCGCAATTCGGCGGCCGGTTAACGAAGTGAGGAGGAGTTGACATGGACCGCAGACCTACAACTCTAAGTCCGTGACTTCCACGTCCCATTTTCTATGGAGTCAACACGAGCTTACGCTCACCAACAATGATCGTGGGCCGTTTGGCAGGATAGTAAAAATCCGTGAAATCGTGGATGTCCACCGGGCCGAACTGGTCGCTGCGCGAAGGGGTTGGCATATCCTCATGAACGACCTTTTCCTGTTGGTGCTGGGCATGCAAGACGCGGCCCTGATGGCCCAGAACATGGTCATCGCCGCCGAAAACCTGGGCCTGGGCAGTTGTTTCCTGGGCGTGGCGCCGTACGAGGCCGAGGAGATCATCACCCTGTACAAGCTGCCGAAACGAGTCTTCCCCATGGTGCAAATGGTGATGGGCTATCCGGCCGAGGATCCACCCACCCGCCCCCGCTACCTGCTGGACTTCACCCTGTTTGAGGGCCAATATCCGGAGTTCGACGAGCAAACAATCCAGCGGGCCATGTCCGCCATGGACGAAGGCTACCTGGCCCAGGATTACTATCAGGGCATGAACGCCATGATCCCCCTCAGAAGCGACCGGGAAGAAACCTTCACCTTCAAGAACTACAGTTGGACCGAACACATCTCCCGCAAAGCGGGCCAATGGCACCCATCGACCGGCGAACTACTGGAAGAACTGGCCGCCTGCGAATTCGAAGCAAGCAGTTAGCTTTGAGCTTTGAGCGGTTAGGAGACAGCCATCAGCCGGCAGCGGGCTGCCGGCTGATGGCTGTCAGCTTATTTGATCTCCCCATCTGGCTAAGGCCCAAATCCTCCACCCGGACGATGCAATTATGCCTGAATACCAGTACACTATTCTTGTCGGGTCAGCGCCTATGCCGATCCGCCATCGCTATCCGGAAGTTACTGGCAGAGAGCGTTCCTAAAGTG
Organism: Promineifilaceae bacterium (SeqCode); assembly: GCA_041570195.1. GTDB lineage: Bacteria > Chloroflexota > Anaerolineae > Promineifilales > Promineifilaceae > UBA11865. The sequence continues at coordinate 8,208 of JBFFWQ010000155.1, forward strand.
AAAGATAATCACATGATAACGAACATCTCTATCCTGCGAATCTTGGAAATCTGCGTCCCATTTCTTTAGGAGGGCTGGATGAACCCGACAGTAGAAGTTTCCCAACTGGTCAAGAGCTTTGGCGCCACCCGGGCCGTCGACGATGTCTCCTTTGCCGTCGAGCAAGGCGAGATCTTCGGCTTGCTGGGCCCCAATGGCGCCGGCAAGACGACGACCATCCGGCTGATGCTGGACATATTCAAGCCAGACCATGGCACAGTCTCCATTCTGGACGGTCCGATGACCGAAGCCAAAAAAGAGCGCATTGGTTACATGCCCGAAGAGCGCGGGCTGTACCAGGAAATGCAGCTAGAGCGCTGCCTGATCTACCTGGCCGGCCTGAAAGGCATACCCGCGGCCGAGGCGCGGCGCCGTGTTGCGGTTTACCTGGAACGCTTCGACCTGGCCCAGCACCGGAACAAGAAAGTCAAGGAACTGAGCCGGGGTATGCAGCAAAAGTCACAGATCATCAACACCGTCCTACACCGGCCGGAACTACTCATCGTCGACGAGCCCTTCAGTGGTCTGGACCCGGTGAATACCAAGCTGGTTAAGGATCTGATGGACGATCTACGCCGGGACGGCACCACCATCATCATGTCCACCCACATGATGCACCAGGTTGAAGAGTTGTGCGACCGGATCGTGCTCATCAATCGCGGCCGCAACGTGCTCTATGGCCCACTGAAGCAAATCCAGCGCGACTTCGCCGGGCATGCCGTCCTGGTACGGGTAGACGGCCCTATGCCGGAAGTGTCCGGCGTTGAGGTTACCCTGCGGCATAACGGCGCCGTCCAACTCGCCCTGGCCGAGGATATGACGCCCCAGGAAGTACTGGCCCAACTGGTCAGCAGCCAGGCGATTGTCGAGCAATTCGAAATCGCCGCCCCAGGTCTGGATGAGATTTTCATCCAGGCCGTCGGTGGGGATCCGGCCGCTGAAAAAGCCAGCACCAGCTAGCAGTCAAAGGTCATGAATCAGATCCACTTGCTAGCAAATTCTTTCTCCGTGCAAATCCGCGTCCCTGAGTTGTGCTCAGGCAATCCGCGTCCTATTCTTAGAGGAGGACGATAATGTCCAAGATTTCGTTGGTAGCCTGGCAGCAATTGCGACAGGAAACCTCGAAGCGCAGCTTCCTGATACTGCTGCTGCTTATGCCCCTGATCCTGGTTTTTGCCATCGGCTTCGGCGCCCTCATCGCCGAGTTGGAAAAGACTGACACGACTTTCGGTTACGTCGACCAGGCCGGCATCCTCTTCGACCCAGCCCTAGGCCCCGAGAGTGACGAGGTCATCTTGGCGCCTTACGGCAGCCCTGAAGAAGCCCAGGCCGCGCTGGACGCCGAAGCCATCAACGCCTACTACGTCATCCCGGCCGGCTACGCCGATACCCACCAGGCCGAGCTACTGTACTACGAGCAGCCACCCTTTTCAGCCATGGGCCATTTTGAAGAGGTGGTGCGGGCAAACTTAGTCGTCGGCCAGACGCCAGCCCTGGCCGAGCGTCTGCTGGAAGGCTCGAACATCACCATCCAGGCTACCCAATATGATCGGGAGTACGACACCGCCGGCCCGGTCGCCGGCATGTTTCTGCCCCTGATCGTGGCCGTCTTTTTCGTCTTCCTCATCCTGACCACCTCTGGCTATATGACCACCGTCCTGGCTGAGGAGAAGGTCAACCGGACCATCGAGATCATCGTCACCTCCATTTCGGCCGGACAGATGATGGCCGGCAAATTGTTAGGCGCGCTGGGCATCGCCCTGCTGCAGTTGGTCGTCTGGATCATTTTCCTGGTCGCGGCCGTCTGGGTTGGCAGCCAGGTTCTTGATCTGAGCTGGCTGCAAGAGCTAGACGTTAGCTGGCGCGATGCGGCCATGATCGTACTGGTCGCCATGCCGGCCTACTACTTCACCGCCGCCCTGATGACCTTGCTCGGCACCATGGTAAACGACGACATGGAAGCCCAACAGATCGGGTCGCTGTCCTTCATCTTGCTCTTCCTGCCCATTTACCTGTTGATGGTGATCATCCCCAACCCTGACGGCGCGGTCGCGCTGTTGTTCAGCTTCTTCCCGCCGACGTCGATCATCACCATAGCCATCCGCAGCTTACTCATGGTCGTGCCCACCTGGCAAGTGATCGTCTCCATGATCATTTCACTGATCGGCGGCCTGTTCCTGACCTGGCTGGCCGGCCGGGCTTTCCGCTTGAGCATGCTACGCTATGGCCAGCGCTTGCGAGTGCGCGAACTATTCCGCGGCCACGGCGCCAACCGTTCGGCCGCGCAAAGCTAGATCTAGAAGAAGCCTGGCTTTTCACCAACCAAGGCCAAACAGGCATATTCAAAAGAAGCCAGGCTCTTAAGGCAACAAAACGAGAGAGTATCATGAATAAAACCTGGTTGATCATGAAAGCCGAACTCCGCACCACCGCCGGCCGGAAGACATTTATGCTATTCGCCTTTGGCTTGCCGGTCATCCTGGGCATCATCGCCCTGGTGATGATGGTCGTCAATCGCGACGCGGGCACGGATGGCGTGGCCGAACCGACCGAGCCGCCGCAGCAACTGGTCGAGGGCTATGTGGATCCGGGTAATTTGATCCAGGCTCTGCCCGAGAATGTGCCTGATGGTTGGCTGAAACCCTTCCCCGGCGAGGCTTCCGCCCAACTGGCCCTGCAAGCGGGCGAGATCGAAGGCTACTATCTCATCGCCGCCGATTACCTCGAAACAGGCGAAGTCCTCTATGTCAAAGAGACTTTTAATCCGATAGGTGACTCGGTCCAGAGCCGGGCCATGGAATGGATCTTGCTCTACAACCTAGCCGGCGGCGATCCCTCGTTTGCCAGCGCGCTGTGGCAGCCATTAAACCTGCAAATGACCTCCTTGGCCCCGGTCGAAGAAGGGATCGGCGAGGATAGCTGGTTCGTCGAAATGATGCCCACCTTGATGACGGTCATCCTGTACATGGTCATCCTCATCGCCTCCTCGGCCCTGATAGCGGCCGTGGCCGAAGAGAAGAAGAACCGGGTGATGGAGATCTTGTTGTCCTCGGTCACCGCCAACCAATTCATCGGCGGCAAGATCCTGGCCCTGGGTTTATTGGGCTCGCTCATGTTCGCCGCTTATGTGGGCGTCATGTGGATGGTAGCCACCTTTGGCGGCCGGTCGCTCGATATCCCGGCCGGCTACGAACTGCCGGCCAATCTCATCGTCTGGGCCACCACCTACGCCGTGCTCGGCTACGCAATGTACGGCTCCCTTATGGCCGGCTTGGGCGCCCTGGCCCCTGATGTGAAGGACACTCGCAGCACGTCCTTGCTACTCATGTCACCCTTGATAGTGGCCTATATGCTCAACATCGCCGTAATAAGCAATCCTGAAGGGCCCCTGGCCATGTTCTTTAGTCTTTTCCCCCTGACTTCACCGGTATCCATGATCACGCGTATGACCGTGATGGTTGTACCCTCCTGGCAGTTGATTCTGGCCGCCATCTTGCAGCTAGCGACGGCCCTGATCATCGTCCGGTTGGTCGCCCGGCTCTTCCGGGCCCAGATCCTGTTGTCCGGTGCAGCACCCAGCCCCGGCCGTTATCTGAAGGTGCTCTTCGGCCGGGCGGCATAGGAAGGGCCAGGAACTGGGTGGAACTCAGGGAACTCAGCGAGAACTGAGTGGAACTCTAAGTAGAACGGCGGAAACTGGAGAGCGGC
>JBFFWQ010000156.1:0-11950 GCA_041570195.1 Promineifilaceae bacterium (SeqCode)
GGCATGTCGAAGACCAGGGCATATGGCATGTGTATATCAAACCGCGAACACCCAGGCTCAACGGCAAAGTAGAGCGTTCACACAGAACTGATCAGACAGAGTTTTATCATCTACTGACCTACACCGATGATGTTGATCTAAATGTAAAACTCGAGGCGTGGAAAACTTCTATAATTACGATAGGCCTCATATAGCCCATGACGGGAAAACGCCCTATGAAGTTATGAGGTCTCTCCTAAAATAGAAAGAAATCTGTCCCACAGGGTATGAAGTATCACAGACATCCAGCACTGTAGCACCAGCCCCAACTTGGGCGATGGCGTCGTCGCGCACTACGGAGAAATCGCCTGCTGCCAGGGCAGTCAGGACCTTCTTACGGCCGGTGGGGTTTATCCGTTCACCTATAATAACGGTTGGTAGATCGCGGCTAATCTCAACGGTCCTTGTCTTTGAACCTACAGAAGTGATCAAGTTGTCGGCCATTCCGCACTTCCTAAGGATCCGTAGTGCCCGTATCTGTGCACCGCTTCGACCATGGCTACGAAATTCTCTGGGGGAATGCCGTCCATGATACTTGTGGACGAGCCCAGAACGTAGCCACCGCCCGGCGCGAGCTTTTCGCAGTATTCTTTGACCACCGACTCGATCTCTTCTCTTGTTCCGTAGGCCAGCAAAGGCGTGTGGACGTTGCCGATCAAAGCCATCCGGCCGGCCCATTGTCGTTTGACCTCGACGATATCATTGGACTCTGGTTCGATAGGATGATTAATGTCGATGCCCACGTCATGGAGGATGGGCAGGATCTTGTCCAGTTTGCCGTCAGTGTGCATGAGGACTAGCTTGCCGATATCTTTGGCCGGGGCGATCAGTCGCTTCATGCGCTGAGGGAATATCTCTAGGAACATACGTGGATGGATCATCAGACCTGCATTGTGTCCTATGTCGTCGTTGACCATCACAAAGGCGATCTGGCCTCCGAATTCCCGACAAACGGCCGCCATGACCTTTTCCTGGTGTTCCAAAAGGATGTCCATGAGCTTCTCAAGCAGCGGCCGATTGTCGTAAAACATATACAGGGAATCGCTTACGCCGATGGCCAGCATGGCGCTATCGAAGAATGATGTCAGGTTGGCGATGATGCCGACGCCCGTGCCTTTGGCGGCCGCCAGGTATCGTTCCAGGTGAGCCAGTTGCTCATCCAATGGAGTAGGCGGCTCCAACTTCCCGAGATCTTCGAAGCTCTTGATTGAACCGTCCACATAGTGGCGGGTGCCATCGTCGGCCAACTGGAAAATATTGTTTGGCCGCCAGTTGAAGTTACATAGCACCGCGTCCTGACCCAATCTTTGGGCGAACTCGACGTCGTCTTCTGGTGTTATCGACTGACCGCCTTCCGCAGCGTCGCCGATCTTGTAGTCTAACCTGCGCTCAAGGACATACTCGTAAACGCCTTGACTCGTAACCCACAACTCTATGTGCGGCACGCGATCTGGTTCTTGATGGTTTACGGCCGTTAGGAGGCGATTGACATCTGATTTGTATTGGCCGGTTTGTATCTTCATTCTTCACCTTTGGCTGTGGCCATCTTGGCCGCGACCTATCACAGATCAGACGCCTAGCAAGGCTTCAGTCGTGGCGACAGCGCCACTGGCATCAGAGGCAAAGCCATCGGCGCCGATTTGCTTGGCGTACTCCTCGGTAACCGGCGCACCGCCAACAATGATCTTCACATTATCCCGCAGACCGGCTGCCTCGATGGCGCTAATGGTGGCTTGCATACTGGGCATGGTCGTGGTCAGTAGAGCGGACAAGGCGACGACATCGACGCCATCTTCCTGGATCGCGGTCACAAATGCATCTGGGCCAACGTCGGTACCCAGATCGGTGATGGCAAAACCGGCACCTTCCAGCATCATGGCCACCAAGTTCTTGCCAATGTCGTGCAGATCGCCTTTCACAGTACCAACCGCCACCTTGCCGACCGGTTCAACGCCCGAGTCGACCAGATGCGGCTTCAGAATGGCAAGGCCGGCCTGCATGGCTCTGGCAGCGATCAACATCTCCGGGACAAAATACTCGCCCTCTTCGAACAATCGACCCACCTCTCTCATGGCACTGATCATGCCGTCGCTGAGGATTTCGGCCGGATCATTGTTGGCCGCCAGAGCGGCGTTCACGCCGGCTACGGTGGCATCGATGTTCCCCTCCAGAACACCATTGTACAGATCTTGATATTTCTCACTCATGGTTGTCTCCTCTTGGGTTGAGCAGTTAGTGCTCATTCAACATTTAGATCTGCTAATTGCGATATTCATCTATGGCTTCGAACATCGCGATGATATTCTCTGGCGGCACGTCGGGCATGATATTGTGTACCGTGTTGAACACGAATCCTCCTCCCGGGGCGAGAATTTCGATATTGCGGCGCACATGGTCTTTCACTTCCTCCGGACTGCCGTGGTTAATGGTCTTGCGCGTATCGGCGCCGCCGCCCCAGAAAGTGACATCATCTCCAAACTCCTTCTTTAGGCGCTCGGGGTCCATGTCCCGAGAACTGATCTGCACCGGATTGATGATCTCGAACCCGGCGTCGATCAAGTCAGGCAACAGCTTGTAGATCGAGCCGCAAGAATGCAGGAAGGTATGCATGTTGCTGTTTTCTTTGACGTAGTTGCACAGGATCGTATGTCGGGGCTTGAACAACTTCTGATAGGTCGCGGGTCGCATGAATGGGCCGGTATCCATGCCCAGGTCATCGCCGAAGCGAATGATGTCCACCACGTCGCCGACGGATTTGCACACATTCTCTAGTGTGACCAGGTGTATCTCCATGAGGGCGTCGAGCAAGCGCTCGACCTCTGCCGGTTCCAGAAGAAGATCGGTCAGGAAGTTGTCCAGCCTGCGCAAGAAGGTACCCCACTCAAAGAGATTGCAACCGGCTACAACCATCAGGGCCTTGTCGGTGTTTTGGCGTAGATAAAGCGCCTTCTCTCGCAACTGTTGCCAGAAGTCCGGCTCGGCCGCGTGATCCCAGGGGCTATGGGCCAAACCGGCCCAGTGGATCTTGGGCATTTCCTGGGCTAAGTCATCGTAATTTGCGGGGTAACCGTCCAGATAGGGGAAGTAGGTTTGATCAAAGAAGGTGGCTATTTTGTTGGGCATGGTAGCGATCAGCGTGCCGTCTGGGGCGTAGGCATCCCAGCCGCCACCTTCGTTCTTCTCTGGTCGAAACCAATCCGGAAACTGAACCGGCTGCCCAGTGGGGAGGGTCACATCGTACCAATCATCGTCACTGGTGTTGAATTCCCGGCCGATATCCAGCGCGTCAATGCTGAAACGCTCGATGATTTCATCCTCGGGTTGGGCTAACTGTTGGACGACGTCGTACACACGTGTATGGTCCTCGACCAAACCAAGATGTTTCTTGAGATTATAATAAGCGATGGCCGAGATGCCTGAACTAGGCGTGGCCCCGAGATCAACCGGAACCTGATCCGGCTCCTCGTGGTGGATGCTGGCCAGGACCCGCTCTCTTGATGTCATCAGCGTATTCTGAGTCATCTGATTCTCCGTCACTTTAGTAGGAATCGGGCTAAGATAGGTAATATCCATATTCGCGCACGGTATCGTACAGCACAATGATGTTTTCGATAGGTGTTTCAGGCAGCAGGTAGTCGTGACTGGGCGACGCCACATACCCACCCCCAGGCATCATAGTGTCAAGCACCTCGATCGTCTTGAACCTGACGAGATCGGGCGCGCCCTCTATCAATACAAACTGGGTGTCGATGCAGCCGTTAAAGAGTATCTTGTCGCCAAAGTTGGCCTTGAGTTCGGCCGGTTTCATCCCTTTGGCGGAAGGCTGGAGCGCTTGCAAGCCATCCAGCCCAATCTCGATCATAGACGGAATCAGCGGAGCGTACCCACCGCAACAGTGCATCATCACTTTCAGCCCGTAATCATGGCCCAGATCGACCAGGCGCTTCAGGTGGGGAAGCATGAAGCGGCGGAACATGGCTTCACTCATCAAGGGGCCAGTCTTGCCGCCGAAATCATTGCCGATGAAAAAGACATCAATGAGATCAGCCGCAGCCTCGAAAATGCGCTGGCTGACCCCAAAGTAATAGTCGACGATGTGTTCGTGCAATGCATCGACCAGTTCTGGCTCGTCATACATCTTATAGAAGAGGTTATCCATGTCCAGCAGGTCGATGGCATCATGCCAGTAAGGGGACCAGTCACCGCCCAGAATGGCATATTGGCCCTGCCAAACCTCGATCTCTTCCCGCATGCCAGAAACATCCATCCAGACCGGATCAGGCCAGGGGTAATCATGGATTTGTTTCAGCGTCGCCCCGGCAAGCGGGTGCTCCCGCGGCATACCATAGCCATAACCATACCGTTCTACGCCGAATGGCGTGCGATAGGTCGAACCAGGGGCCAGGTTCGCTTCTGGGCCGAGTTCGGCCGGACCGGCGTACGTCGCAAACACGCGTCGAAAGTCATCGCCAAGATAGACGGACAGCGCTTCATCATTCTCCAAACCCAGATGATCGACCATTAGTTGCCGGGTCTCAGGTGCAGCCCCCAACCAGGCCGGAACATGGTCCGGTTCTTCAAAATCAAAAGCAGCCAGAACGCGTTCCCTAGAAGTCATTGACCCATTTTGGGACATTGTTCTCCTCAACCTCACAATTGCTGCGTGACCTTCCCCTTGCAGGTCACCGGCACGACTATTCTAAAGTTCTGATAATCCCTCCACCCAGGCATCTACCATGGCAGTCCACATCTTGTGCCCGGCCTCGGCGGTGGCCTTGCGCGCATCGCTAGCCGGGGCGATGGTATACCAGGGCGCATCGGGGCCGATCTGGCCCAGGTCAACCAATTCGGGGCGAGCCGCCATCAATAGTGACGTTTCGTAGAAGCCGGCGTGATCGGCCATGACAACGCCTTGCTGGGCTGCCTGAGGCAGGACTGAAGGCCAGACCTGGATGCGCTCGAAGACATGGTCGCTCTCTGCCAGGGGCGCGTTGCCCCACCAGGCGTCGCCGCGCTCGGCATGCGCCTTCTCAAATGTGACCTCGGCCGCTGCCTGGCGTATGGCCAGCGATTCAGGACCATCAAGGCCCTGGTGATGAACGCCGACAATGATCCAGGAAAAGCCCATATCCCAGAAGGCCGCCAGCACATCCTTCATATGCCGGCCGAATACTCTGGTGGAGACATCGATCGATCCTTGCTCCGGACCGGTCACAGCGTAACTGGCCGGACCATACCAGAGCGGCGGCGCTACGAAGCATGGGATCTTCTTGGCCACTCGTGACAGCAGCTCCTCAACTAGGATTGTGTCCAGCCCAAGAGCCTGCTGCGGCCCATGATACTCAATGCATCCGGTGGGCACGAGCAACGGCCTCTTTTCGGTTATGGCCTGTACTAATTGGTGTGGCAGCGCATGTTGCAAATGCATCAACAACCCACTGGCGGTTCGACCGGAGAATACGTCGCCCGGACCATTAAGACAAAGACTCAGTTCAGAGAAGGCAGATCGTACTCACCCAGATTGAGTGGGTACTGCCCATACTCGCGAACCAGGTTGACGACATAGTCGTATTTCTGACCAGAGATCGTCGGCGGCACAGAGTGATCAGATTGGAAGATCCAGCCACCGCCCTTGGCTGCATTCAGCTTGGTAAGGACAACCTTTTTGAGTTCTTCCTCATCGAAAGCAGCCCACTCCATGACATCCATATTGCCACAAAAGGCAATCTGGTGACCATACTGCGTCCGTAAATCGACCACATCCATACCGGCCTTCGCTTCCAGTGGGTTGTAGGCGTCAACGCCCACCTCGATGAAGTCTGGGAAAACGCGCTTGACATTGCCACAGCCGTGGTAGATGACCGGCAGGTCGTTTTCGTGGCAGAGGTCAATCATCGCCTTGAGCCCAGGCTTGTAGTATCTCCGCCAGTAGGCAGGGGAGAAGAACATATCTTTCTTATAAGCGATATCGCCCCAGATGACCATGCCGTCGAGCAAACCATCGGCCGCTTTGATCTGTGCCTTGGTTATTTCAAGAGCGAATTCCATAATCCGCTCGACGAATTTGCCCAAGCGCTCAGGATAGAGGCCGGCCCAAAGCAGATTGTTCTCCGGGCCAATGATACGGGTCAGGTACTCATTGGCCTCACAAACGCTGCCATAGACGGGAAAATCTGGGTGTAGATCCTTGACGGTCTGGACCCAGGGCGGTGAATTCGGCGCATAGCCGTCGCCAACACCGGCAATCTGGTTATCACCGGCGTTGAAATAGCGCCGGTCGTCCCACGGGTCGTCAAACTCAAACGCTTCAGCTTTTTCGATACTGTCTGTTTCGAATGTCAGCCATCTTGGCATAGGGTCGGCGAATTTCTTCTCCATCACCGCATCAAAGCCAGTTCTCACGATGACGTGTTCATCGTTCTCTTCCAAGATCTCAAACTGCCTGATATGGGGGTCCATATTGGGAATAGTGACTATCCAATCCAGGTCATAGTATTTGTAGATATCGGTGTCATCGGCCAAACCTAGGTCTTTCCGCCAACGATCCAGAAAACTGCCCCAGAAGAAGTCGCTGATGGGCACCCGATCCGGCTCCTGGTGATTAAGAGCCTTGTTCATTCTTTCAAGTTTCTTTTGGCAATTCTCCGTTCTCTCCATGAGATCATCCTTCCTTTTTGACAGAACAGGCCTAAACGCCAATCTAGACCATCACTTAAAGTCAAGCCATTACCTCGTGAACGGCCTGCACTATTCGCTCTACATTGGGTAGGGCGCCATCTTCCAGAGGTGGGCTATAGGCGATAAGCGCCTCGCCCATGTTCACCCTCTTCACAGGCGCATCTAGCCAGTAAATGCCCGCATCGGCTGCTAGTGAGACGATATCGCCTCCCCAACCGGCCGAATGAGGCGACTCTTCCACGACCACCAGCCGGTTCGTCTTGGCGATAGAATCCAAGATCGTCTTCTTGTCCATAGGCACCATCGACCGCAGATCAATGACCTCGGCGTGGATCCCTTCGGCCGCCAGCTTCTCGGCTGCTTTTAGCGAGCGGTGCATCATCAGTTGGACGGCGACTATCGTGACATCTTTGCCCTCACGCCGCACAATGGCCTTGCCTAACTCCATTGGGCCGGTGTCATCAGGAACATCCTCCTTCATGTTGTAGAGCCCCTTATGCTCCAACACATACACCGGATTGTTCTCCCTGATGGCGCCTCGAAGCAGGCCATAGGCATCGGTTGGCGTGCCGGGCACGACAACTTTGATGCCCGGCGCCGTCATCAACCAGCCCTCGGCGCACTGTGAATGCTGGGTGCCGAAACCGTTGCCGCCTCCTTGGGCAGAACGGATGGTCAGCGGCACGACAAACTGCCCGCCACTCATGTAACGATACTTGGCAACCTGGTTGACGATCTGATCCATGGCCACGGGAACAAAATCGGCAAACATGAGTTCGGCTACGGGCCGCAGGCCGGTGATGGCCGCGCCCAGGGCCGCGCCGGTAATGGCCTGTTCCGAAATCGGCGTGTCGCGGACCCGGTTGGCGCCGAACTCTTCAAACAATCCGGGCGTCACTTTGAAAACACCGCCGGCCTCGGCCACATCTTCGCCGAAAAATACAACATCGGGATCGGCGCGCAATTCGTCTGCCAGCGCCTTACACACTGCTTCGCGGTAAGTCATTTCAGCCATGTTATTACCTTGCTTCCTCATAGTAGACATCCGTATAGAGCGCTTCAACCGGCGGGAACGGTTCCTCCTTGGCCCACTCGATGGCACCGTGTACAAGCCGTTCGGTGGCCTGTTTCATTTCGTCGAACTCGACATCATCTAGTTGGCCATCACGGATCATCTTTGCCTTGAGAATGTCGATGGGATCTCGTTGCATCCAGCTTTCCAACTCGCCTTCGGGGCGATATGGTCCAGTGTCTGTGCGAGAATGGCCGCGATATCGATAGGTCTTGAACTCTAACAATGTAGGTCCGCCTCCGCTGCGGGCGAGATCGACGGCCTTCTTGGCTGCGGCATAGACCGTTTCCACATCCTGCCCATCTACGACGACGCCGGGCATGTTGTACGATTGGGCGCGCACGGCGATATCGGTCACCGGTGTGGTCTTGTACAGGGCGCTGTACTCGCCATATAGATTGTTCTCGCAACAGAAAATGACGGGAAGTTTCCAAACGGAGGCCATATTTAGCGCTTCGTGGAAGGCACCAATGTTCGTCGCGCCATCGCCAAAGAATGAAACAGCTACTTTCCCCTCGTTCTTCACCTGAGATGTGAGAGCCGCCCCGACGGCGATGGGTAATTGGGCGCCCACAATGGCGTTCGCGCCCAGAAGGCCGATTGACGCGTCAGTCATGTGCATACTGCCCCCTTTCCCTTTGCAGCATCCGCTTTCCTTGCCCATCATTTCAGCCATCATGTCTTTGATGGGCATGCCCAGGGCGAGGGCGTGACCATGACCACGATAAGTGCACGTTACGGTGTCGCCCTTTTGCAACGCCCAAGCGACGCCAATGGAGCAAGCTTCCTGGCCAATGCACAGATGTGTCGTGCCGCGAATGAGGTTCTGCAAGAAGAGTTCCTGTATTTGCTCTTCAGTGATGCGAATCTCTAGCATTCGCCTGAATGTCCTGGCGTGTCTGGGTTTTTAGTTCGTTGGTCATATCTCCTGTCCTTGATTAAAGCGCTCGAGATTCTCCTGGAGCGTCGCCATGAATTGGCCCAGGTGCATACCGTCTACAGCCCGGTGGTCGCCACTTAACGTCAGATGAACGGTGTGATGGATGAACAAGCCGCCGTTAATAACGACTGGCCGTGGTTTGACCGTGCCCACAGCCAGGATAGCCACCTGAGGTGGGTTGATGACGGCCGTGAACCGGTCAACTTGTTTGACAACGCCTAGATTGCTGATGGTGAATGTGCCGCCCGACAAATCATCGACCGACAGACGGTTGCTTCTTGTCCGCTCAATAATCTCCCGGCTCTCGGCCGCCAAACCGGCTAACGAGAAGCGATCCGCCTTATGGACAACTGGAGTGATCAATCCGTCTTCGCGGGCAACGGCGATGGCCAGATTCACGACGTCGTACTGAAGAAGCCGGCCGTCTGAATATGTAGCATTTAGAGCCGGCACCTGGCGCATGGTCTGCACGGCCAGGTATTGGATCAAGTCATTAATGCGTGGCTGCGGTTCGGGGAACGTCTTCAAGCGATTAAGCGCCGACTCGAGATCGAATTCGCCTGTTACGTAAAAATGAGGCGCCTCTCGCTTGCTGGCCCCCAGTCGCTGGCCGATGACCTGGCGCGCTTTGCTCAGAGTGACCTCGTGGCCATCTTCGGGCACGTCAGCGCCAACGCCCGCGTCCGGCTGTGCGACCTGTGTTGTCAAACGCGCCTGATACGTTTCCAGGTCAGCCAATGTGATCTGGCCATTCGCCCCACTTGGGGATACAAGCGGCAAGTCGATACCGGCTTCCCGGGCCGCTTTGCGGACCCTCGGCAGGGCCAGGATTTGGCCATCGCTGCCGGATGCCGGGACCTGGTTGGCCAAGTGGGTCTCCACGTCAACCCGCTTGATACGCCCGCGAGGACCGCTGCCTTGTACGGATGCCAAATCAAGATCGTGTTCGGCCGCCAATCGCCGGGCGATAGGCGAAGCCTCTACTTTTATCGGGTCGGTCTGGGCAGGCTGTGTCCGCTGCGCCGGTAAGGCGCCGGCTGTCGCTGCCGGCTCGCCTTGGCTGCCCACCCGGGCGATCACGACACCCACGGCGACATCTTCTCCTTCGGCGATTAGATGTTCCAGCACTTGGCCGGCGGCCACGCTTTCAAGCTCTACGTTCGCCTTATCCGATTCGATGAGGGCGATGGGTTCTCCCTTGGCGATTGCTTCGCCAGGCTGTTTTAGCCATTCGATCAGTTTGCCTTCTTGCGTATCAAAGCCCAGGTTGGGCATAACAATATCTATAGTCATAGTGGATTACCCGATATCTGCCGGTCGAACAGAGCGATTTTCCTGCGCCGACAGATAGGCAGCCTCGATTATGCGCAATGTATTCAAGTTGTCCCTGGTATTGACGCAGGGCGTCTCATCTTTCTCAATGGCCTCCATTAGGCAGGCCATGGGTCCCACGAAGGCGTCAGGAATCCACATTTCGTCCATTTCAACATGAACAGGCTGGTCAAACTTCTTGCGATAGACCAGCGTATCGGGCCGGCCTTTGGGATAGTTGTACATCAAGCCAATGGTGCCCTCTATGGCGCCTTCCGTCCCCAAGAAGTAGTAGGTGGCGTACGCCTTGCCATGGACGTTGTAGTGGTTGACCGATACGAGCGCCTGTAGGCCGCTGGCATAATCCAAAACTGTAACGGTCTTAGTTTCCCCTTGCACCTCGCCTTGCTCGACATAGTGGGCATGGCGGCTGGTGACCCACTCTGGTTCCCCAAAGAGGGAACGCATGGCGTCCAGGTAGTGAATGCTGTGATACTGAACCTCCAGCCTGGGAGCGGCGGCAAGCCAGGGCCACATATGCCAGGGCGTCTCGGTGCTGACGTGCAATTGGGCGTCGGTCGGGGTGCCGATGAATCCGCGACTGATGAGGTCATTGCTAGCGGCGATGCCGGCGTCCCAACGCATCTGCTGGTTGACCGCCTGTTTGAGACCGGCGTTTTCGGCCAACTCGACGATGCGCACTGCTTCGGAAAACTCCAAAGCCAATGGCTTCTGACAAAGCATATGTTTACCTGCCGCGACCACCTTTTCGACGATCTCCAGTTGCACCCAGGGTGGTACGGCAATGTCAACCACCTCGACGGCCGGATCGGCCAATAGCTCGTCAACCGAATCGTATACCTTGGGAATCGAGAACTGTCGAGCCACTTTTTCGGCCACTTCTCGCTTTATGTCGTATGCGGCAACGGTGTTGAAACCGGCCTTCTTGTAGGCCGGCATATGGGCGTATTCAACAATGCCCCCGCAACCGATGCTGCCAATGCCGTAGTCGGTCTTGTTGCCAAGTTTAATGCGCCAATCGATGTTCAGTTCTGTCACCTATGCTGCCTCCAGCTGCTTCCTGTGCCTAAGTTATCGCCTACCCCTTTACAGCACCAAAGGTGAGCCCCTCAGTCAGACGGCGCTGGGTCAGTATCACAAATACAACGGCTGGGATGATCATCAACACGGACATGGCTGTCATCCCCCGCCAGTCGACCGTAAACTGAGTTGTGAAATCAAACAAGCCCACCGGGAACGTCTTGGCCGCAGGTGTATTGGTGATCAGGCTGGCGATCTGATATTCATTCCAGGCGGCCAGGAAGGCGAAGATGCTGGCCGCGGCCATACCGGGCAGAGCCAGGGGCAGGTCAATGCGCCAAAAGGCGCTCCAATGATTGCAGCCGTCGATATAAGCGGCCTCATCCAGTTCCTGTGGGATCTGGCGGAAGAAGCCGTCCATCAGCCAGGCCGTGAAGGGAATATTGACGGCCGTATATACCAGCGCCAGGCCATGTACTGTATCGACGAGTCCATACCGGCGCATCAATAGAAACAATGGCAGTCCCAGGGCAACGCCCGGCACGGCTCGTGACAACATGATCAGCAAGAAGACCAACGAGGCCCCACGAAATCGAAAACGAGAGAAGGCGTAGCCGGCCATCGTTCCCAGTGAAACCGCTACGATGGTGCTCAACACAGACACGCGGATGGAATTCCACATGTAATTGCCAACCGGTACGCCGGCGGCTGTTTCGGGATTGAATCCGAACAGCGAGCCAAAAGCGTCCAGGGTGATCTTCTTGGGTATCCAGATTGGCGGGGTGACGTTGACCTCGTTTCCTGGGCGGAATGCGGTAAAGATAATCCATATAGCCGGGAGCGCGAATGCGAGCAGAACACCGATAGCC
>JBFFWQ010000157.1:0-11792 GCA_041570195.1 Promineifilaceae bacterium (SeqCode)
ACGTCGGGAAGGAAAAATCGAAAACATAGCTGTCTACGTCGTGCTAGGCGTGGACCTGGATGGCCATCGCGATGTACTGGGTCACTGGATTGGAGACGGCTCGGAGGGGGCCAACTTCTGGCTGAGCGTGGTCACTGACCTCCAGGCTCGCGGCGTACAGGATATCTTCGTTGCCAGCGTCGATGGGCTGGCCGGCTTCAAGGAGGCGATTCAGTCCATCTTTCCTCAGACCCAGGTCCAACGCTGCATCATTCACCAGATACGTCACAGCCTGCGCTACGTGGCCTGGAAGGACCGCAAAGCCTTTGTGGCCGACCTCAAGACGATCTACCAGGCGCCCACCCTGGAACAGGCCACGGCCAGCTTGCACCGATTGGCCGAAAGATGGAGCGGCAAGTATGCAATTGCGGTGAAGTCGTGGGAGAAGAACTGGGAGGACTTGACGACCTTTTTCGACTACCCGGCGGATATTCGGCGCAACATCTACACGACGAACACGGTCGAAGCCTATCACCGGCAGCTGCGGCGAGTAACAAAGACGAAGTCCTCTTTCCCCTCGCCTGAGGCCGCACGAAAGCTACTCTATCTGGCCACGGTAGACATCACAAGAAAGTGGACGATGCCAATCCGTAACTGGCCGCAGGTACTCAATCAGTTGGTGATCCGTTTTGAAGACAGGATAGATTATTAGGATGAAATCTGGGGTTTACACAGAATTTCGGATACTCCCGCTAAGGCATAGTGCTATTCAGTTGCAATTCCATAAAAAACCAATACTTTTGCATTTCCGCAGGGATTTCACTACCCTTGTATGGCTCAATATCTTTAAATCCAACTGATCGATACAAACTGTGGGCAGTCGTCATGAAACGCGAGCTATCTAATCGAATGATTGAAACATTATGTTGCCTTGCCCGATTAATCTGTTCTTGTAATAATGCTCGCCCAATTCCCTTGCCACGATATTTAGGTTTGACGTACATGCGTTTGATTTCGTAAATGCCGTTATCTAGAGTCTTCATACAAGCTAATCCTGCGGGCTGTTCGTCTATATATGCAAGTAGCAAAATCCCGGAGGGCGGCAAGAATTCATCAAGACTTGCCATATATCGTTTGACCATGGCTTGTGGCCCACCAGCATCGAATACAAGCCCATACTCTTCTTTATTTCGAGCAAATGCCCAGGTATAATACTCTAAGAGCAATTCCTGAACATGCTTTTTTTGCTTATCTGTTTGTAACTGATACAACTTCATACTCGACAACTTTCAACACATGTTTCTTTTGAGCATAAA
The DNA here is from genome assembly GCA_041570195.1 of Promineifilaceae bacterium (SeqCode). Taxonomy (GTDB): domain Bacteria; phylum Chloroflexota; class Anaerolineae; order Promineifilales; family Promineifilaceae; genus UBA11865. Next base: position 1,296 of record JBFFWQ010000157.1, read on the forward strand.
TCATACTGCGAAGCTCCGTTATCCGCCAATAACTGTATGTTGGGGAGTGGGAAAACTCGCAATCATACGAACTCCATGACATAAGCAGGATAATCAGGATAACGAGCTTTATACAGCTGTCGTCGGTTCCAGGCATAGACAAAAAGCTTAATTGCATTTCTTAAGGCTCGGACACAGCGCGAAAAACATCTCGATTTACGTGCGAGTCGTGCCAGATAATGCCGCAATTCAGCGTTATCTCCTTCGACGCGATAGGTTTCGCTTTTGTCAGGCATCGGTGCATAGCGCCCCGGATAATAAACAACCTGACGGTAGGCGGCAAAGAGATCACTGAATTAGAAGGCTGCCTGTGGTGCATGATCGACCATCTTTTGCAGGGTTTCTTCGCTTCGCTCCTGATCCACCGCCCAACCCAGTATGCAACTTGTACTGCGATCCACCACAGTCATCACATAGACTCTGTTTTTTTGTGTTTGACAAAGGTGAATAGCTCATCCATCTCCGCATTATTTACATCATCAGGTTGGGGTGCCGCAGGAAGTTGGGCAACATGGGCATCCACCCAATTCATGACACTCTTATGATCGACACCAAGATGACGACCAATCCGACGATAATTCATACCGTCTACATACATCTTAACCGCTTGCAGACGCAAATCTGCTGGATAACCAATTTCGTTGGGGTCGGGTGTATATTTGCGCTGGCATTGCTGGCATTTGATACGCTGACTGCCTGATGAATTCTTACCAGCTTTGACTTGTCTTTCTGTTGATTGGCAATAGGGAGATGTATTCATAACCTTTGTTTAGCTCATATCCTTAAACTTCCCCACTCCCTCCATAAGCGAGGAAGTGACGCCATGGCTGTTGCTTGTAGAATATCGATAGTAGCAAGCATTTAAGCTTTAAAGGGCTGATTTACAATAACGTTGCAAATGAGACCCCGCGGTTCTTAACATAACCGCCAATTGTTAAAGGATTTTACCTCGAGCAGAATGACATCATGGACGCGATCTCTGTTTTAACGGTTCGCATCCGTGTGGTACCGAACCAGTTCGGCTTTGGGTTCGAGTCCAATCGCGCCCACTGTAAGTCTGGCACAGGCAAGGATTTGCGCAGCGACAAGCTGTGTGGTCCCCCTTTTTCACCCGTGGAGACTATTCCCCTTTCCGGCCGTTGCCGTTAAGTGAATCAAGTGCCTGTTCCGCTGTGTAGTGGAACGGCACATCGATTGTCTCTGTCTGCAAGTCGTCATCTTGCAGCAGCGCTTGCTCGACGATTAGCTCACTGTACTCGCCCTCGGCCGTGAGCCATTGGCGAATCTCGATGAAGCGGCACTCGAGCGTCGTTGGTTGCTGATGGTATCGGATTTGCAGCGCGCCGAGCCCCGGCCGCCCGATCCTAAAGCGCTTGCCCTACTACCGCCAAACGGTTCGTAGGGATGAGGCAGTCGGCCGACCACGTCTGCCGTACCGCATACCGGCCGCCGACTGCCTCGCCCTCTTCCGACGGTCGCCCGATCCCAACCGCCGCCGCTATCCTTTCGGACGGTTCCCAAAGACCCACGGAAGAGGCGACAACCGGAAACTAGCCTCCGGCCGACTCTTCCATGTGTTTGACGACGGCATCGAGTTCTTGCTTGAATTTCGCTGTGTCGTATCCGATGCCATATAAGTAGGCGCTGAGCCCGGTGATGGCGTGCGCGGCCCAACTGGCCTCTTTCACATGATCTTCGTCCATCCCATATTGCGCAAACTGCACTTTGTGGAATGGAATTCAGTACTGGCAGTGGATGGCTGCAGAGGCTCCAAAGGCCACCAGGAGTTTGTCTCGGGCCGTAAGTGCGGTGTCACTATCGGTCCAGCCCTGCAAAACCCACCACTGCTCTAGTACAGCATCCGGCGCCTCTCCGAACCAACCGGGTATAAAACCAAACGCGGCTTCAATCTCCCCATATATTTCTTGTCTTGTCATGAGAAACCTCCTTTGACAAGGAATCCCGACGCACAGGACGACATAGACTGTCGCGTGCATCTTCCAACACCTGATCTTGCGGATAGATTGGGAAAGCGGACTCTGACGCAGCAAGGATCAATGGACAGCATAGATCGGACCCGTCAGCCTGTCAACTTCAAGAAAAAATTCACAATCTGTAAGGACGAATTGGTTGGTTTACCGCACCTTTGGGATCCAAGATCGTCCCTTCCAACTCTGGGTGGATGTGCTGAGATCTCTGGCCCTGTTTACCGGCCTGACCGACGAAGAAGCGGCCGCTCTCAAGCCGTTCGTCCCCGATCTGAAACGGTTGGTCGGCCGGGAGATACCCGGGGGGATGGCCATAATTCCCCAGGAAGCCGGGCAGGGGCTTACCGAGACCGTGGGCCAATTGCTTGCCCGCTTGGACCAGCCGGCGATTATCCTGTTGGAAGATCTGCAGTGGTCCGGGAATGAGAGCATGCAGTTGTTGGGTGAGTTAGCCCTCAGGGGCATAGACCAGGCGGTGATATTGGTTGGCTCTTACCGGGATGATGAACGGTTGCCGGAGTATGACCACCTTGAAGCAGCCACCTTTCTTTCCCTTCAGCGTCTCACGGAGGAGGACACGGCCGAGTTGAGCGCCTCGATATTGGGCCAGGCTGGGAGCGATCCCCAGCTGGTTTCCCTTTTGCACCGGGAGACGGAAGGAAACGCTTTCTTCCTGGGGGAAGCGATGCGCACCCTGGCTGAAGAAGCCGGGCAACTCGACCAGGTCAGCCAAATGACCTATCCGGAAAGCATCATGAGCGGTGGCATCAGGGAGATCCTCAACCGACGGCTGGATCGGGTACCCGTGGAGGCGCGTCCTTTGTTGAATTTGGCTTCAGTGGCCAGCCGGCAACTGGACCTGGCGCTTTTGCAGGTGTTGGAACCGGGAACGGACCTTGAAGCGTGGCTGGTAGCCGTGGCCAACGCGGCCGTTTTCGAGACCCAGGGCGAAAACTGGCGCTTCACCCATGATAAATTGCGGGAAGAGATCAAAGGATCGCTTTCCCACGGTGAGCATGTCGCTCTTCACAGGCGGGTGGCTGAAGGCTTGGAAAGGCTCTATCCTGGCGCTCCAGAACAAGCGGCCGCTTTGGCTTTCCATTGGTCCATCGTCGGCGACCCGGAAAAGGAGCTCTATTATTCAGAAACAGCCGGTCGGCATGCCGCCGGAACCAGCGCCGCCGAGGACGCCATCACCTTCTTCCAAAGGGCATTGGAACTAGTAAGGGCACAACCCGCTTCCCCTGCGCGTGACGAGCGGGAATTGTCCATACTAGTTGAGCTGGGGCCCCAACTGACTATGGCACGTGGTGTTGGCATACCGGAGATGGAATCCACTTACCTGCGGGCGCAGGAATTGAGTGTGAAGACAGGTGAGACCAATGCCTTGTTCCAGGCTATTTGGGGCCAATGGCTCTATTATGATCAGGTGATTGATTTTCGTAAGTCCCGGGAGTTGACAAAACAGTTGCTCAGGCTGGCGGAGGAGTCGAATGATGACAGTTTTCTCGTGGCCGCTTTGCACGCCGCCTGGACAGGGGAATTCGCCCAGGGATATCACGCCGTTGCCAGGGATTACTTCGATCAAGGATTTGAAGTATACGATCCAGAGCTCCACAACGATCACACCCAGCTTTATGGACATGATTCTGGGATGTGCCTTTATATGCACGGTGGTCTTAACTGTTGGATCATGGGGTATCCTGATCAGGCTCTTCAATTGAGTAGAGAGGGGCAAGCCCTGGCCAGGAAACTTGGAAGACCTTTGGACAGAGTATTCGCGGAATTGGGTTCAGGTTTAGTCACGTCCTGGAGAAGGGAGTACAAAGATGCCTTCGATGTTAGTAACGCGATTTTAAAACTATCCGACGAATTAGGGTCAATGTCTTTTGGCGTCTATGGCATGTTGGATCACGGAGCCGCTCTGACCGGCCAGGGACAACAAATCCAAGGACAGGAAACAAGGTAAAAGGCTATGGATATGGCTATGACCGTCGGCGCGTATAAGCCTATCGGCTTCTTCTTATCGCAATTTCCATGATCCTGTCTCGTTGTTGGAGCGGTAGAAGAAGGATTGAAAGCAATCCAGGATGAGCTTGCCAGAAGTGAGTTGACGGGCCAGCGGGTGTTTGAATCGGAGATTCGACGTCTGCATGGCGTATTGATCCTGGCCAAGGATGGGAATTTAACAGCTGAAGCGGAAAGAGAATTGCAATTGGCCCTGGAGATCTCCCGCCGGCAAAGCGCCAAGTCGTTGGAACTGCGGGCGGTGGTGAGCCTGGCGCGCTTGTGGATGAGCCAAGGCAAGACCAGTCAGGCGCGAGAACGGCTGGCTGAGATCTACAACTGGTTCACTGAAGGCTTTGACACGGCCGATCTAGTAGCTGCAAGGAAGCTGCTCGACGAACTTCGTTGACGATGTTTAGTCACCCTCAACTATGAGCCACTGGCCATGCAGGATGGCCTGGGTCTCATGGAGCAACTAGGCTTTGTGCGTTCAACAGGTGACGCTGACTGGGCCGACGGGACGGAGGAGTAACCAGTCTCTATCACCATCTGTCAGCATGTGGGCTTGCGCGGTAACCGTGGCGCATACTGTCAGCGCAAAACCACCGGTCACAATGCGCGTATGCGACGCGCCACGCGACACCCCCGATCCCCAATCCCCAGCCCCTAAACCGCAACCTGTGGTATCATAGCCGGTCATGGCAGTGGATAGAATGGAATGCATAACCAGCGGCCGCGTCATCGTCAACGGCGATGACTTTGGCATGTCGCCGGGCATCAACGCGGCCATCAAGCGCCTGCACACCGCCGGCCGCCTGAGCAGCGTGTCCATCATGAGCAATATGCCCTGGTCGGCCGACGCCCTGGCCTACGCTCGCGAGGCCGACGATCTCCAGGCCGGTGCCCACCTCAATCTGACTACCGGCCGCCCGCTCTCAGCGGTTGAGCAAGTTCCTTCCCTCGTCGACGAATCCGGCGACTTCCTGGAGCTGGGCATCTTGCTGCGTCGCTCCCTGGCCGGCCGCGTCTCCCGCGACGAGCTTAGACTCGAGCTAGACGCCCAATTAGCCCGCTGCCTGGACGAAGGCCCGGAAATCCACCATGTAGACAGCCATATGCACTTCCACGCCGTACCTTCCTTTGGACGGCTGGTGGCCGATCTGGCCGGCCGCCACGGCGTGGAAACCGTTCGTAATCCCGACTTCGGCGCCTTCATCATGCCCCCGCCCAACGAAATCTCCCCCGTGCGCAAGGCCCTGCATAAGGCCGGCGCCCGGGTCTTGATCTCGACCCAACGCGTCCTCAACAGCAGAAACATCGCCCTCACCGGCCCCGAACCCAACGCGCGCCAGCTCATCTATCTGCGCTACTGCCTCGAGCTGGGCGACGATCCGGCGGCCGCTTTTCGTCATTGTCTCTGCGACCTGGATTTCGGCCGGCTGGAGATCATCGCTCACCCGGCCGTGGTCGACGAGGTCTTGCCCTCGCTGACCGGCTATGTGCAGGGTCGAGAATTGGAGCTGGAATTCCTGGCCAGCGACACCTTCCGCGAGTTGATGGAGGAGTTATGAAGCGCAAGTTACGCGGCTTCAAGCGTAGCGCCGTCGAACTCGACTTCAATCTCTACCGTGTCGACGTGCCCATACCCGGCCTGGCCGGCGACGACCTGAGCGTCATCGACATCAGGCCGGAAGGCGTCGAGCAAACCATCGTCTTTCTACACGGCTTTGCCGGCTGCGCTGAGACCTGGGAACACCAGATCAACTACTTCAGCCACGAATATCGCGTCATCGCTCCCGACCTGCGCGGCCATGGCCAGAGCGACGCGCCCTTCACCCGCTACACCATGGGCGAATTGGTCGCCGATCTGTACCGCATCAGCCAATATCTGGAGTTGCCCGAGAAATTCGCCCTGGTTGGCCACTCCTTCGGTGGCTCCATCGCCGTCGAATACGCCAGCGCCCACCCCGAACAAATCTCCCACCTGGTGCTCATCGCCACGGCCGTCGAATGGCCCGTGCCCCGCATCGCCAGCTTCTTCTTTCGCCTGCCAGTGGCCTTCTTTCGCCCATGGTGGCCCTACCGCGGCCGCTGGAACTGCGAGGTGCATACCTTCAAGCGCATGGCCGTCAACAACCTTCAAAAGTGGCGCGGCCGGGCCAAGATGGAGCGTCTCTCCATGCCCACCCTGGTCATCACCGGCTCCCGCGACAACTACTTTCTGCGCCACGTCTACGAAGATGTCGGCCAGGCCATCCCGGACGCCGACGTCGTCGACATTGGCGCCTCGAAACACAAGGTCCAGCTCGAGCGCCACCAGGCCGTGATCCGCGCCGTCGACCGTTTCGTCGACGAGAGCAAGAAAGGCAGCAGCTGGCGTTCTGAGGTCAATGGCGGCGAGATGAGCCAGCGCCGGCCCTGGCTCGACTTCTACAGCCCCGGCACGCCCAAAACAGTGCCCATTCCCCGCCGGCCGCTACACGATTTTCTTTACAGTACGGCCGAATGGCTGCCCAAGCGCACGGCTACTATTTTCTTTGGCAAGAAGCTCAACTACGCCCGCCTGGCCCGCTCAGTCAACCAGCTTGGCCACACCCTGCACGGCCTGGGTGTCAAGCCCGGCGACCGGGTCATGATCGTCCTACCCAATATCCCCGACTTCATTATCGCCTACTACGGCATCCTGGTCACCGGCGGCGTGGTCGTTCTCTCAAACCCCGACGCCGACGTGGACCAGATCGTTCGCCAGCTGCGGCAGACTGAAGCCCGGGTCCTGATCACCCTGAAAGGCTTCGAGGGCCTGGCCCGGGCGGCCTATGCGCGCGGCGGCGTCCGCGAAGTGCTGCTGGCCGAGCTGGACAAGCAGGTCGCGGCCCACGTTCTACCCCGTCTCATGGCCGGCTGGCGCATCGCCGGCGCCGAAGCCAATCACGCGTCACATGGTGGCGCGTCAGATGACGGAGCGGCCGTAGGCGCGCTCATGAGCGAGTTGATGGCCGATGCGCCCTACGAACCGCCCGAAGTGCCCGTTTCTGGCGACGACATGGCCGCCATCCTCTTCACCAGTGGTACGACCGACGATCCCAAGGGCGTGTGCCTCAGCCACCGCAACCTGGTGGCCAACGCCATCCAGACCCGTCACTGGGTGCCCGATATCGAGTACGGCAAAGAAGTCTTCCTATCGGTCGTGCCCCTGCTGCACAGCTACGGCATGACCACCACCATGAACCTGCCCGTAGCGGCCGCCGGCACCATCGTTCTCCTTCCCTTCTTTGAACCTAAAGAAGTCCTCGAACACGTCAAGGCTTACCGGCCGACGGTCTTTCCGGCCGCCCCTTCCATGTACGCCGCTTTGTCCCGCGTGCCCAACGCCCGGACCTACGGCCTGGAATCGATCCGCGCCTGCATCAGCGGCTCCTCGCCCCTGCCGGTCGAGGTCCAGGAGTCGTTCGAGAAGCTGACCCACGGCCGCCTGGTCGAGGGCTACGGCCTGACCGAAGCATCGCCGGTCACCCACGCCAATCCCTTTGACGGCCGCGAGCGGGCCGGTTCCATCGGCCTGCCATTGCCCAATACCGAGGCCAAGATCGTCGACCTGGCCAGCGGCGCCGACCTGCCGCCGGGCCAGATTGGCCAGCTCCTGGTTAAAGGCCCACAGGTGATGGCCGGCTACTGGCAGCAGTCGGAGGAGGACCAGGCCTTGCTCGAGGAGGGCTGGCTGGACACCGGCGACGTGGCCGTCATGGACGCCGATGGCTACTTCCATATCATCGGCCGCACCCGCGACCTGATCCGCGCCGGCGAACATACCGTCTACCCCCGCGACGTCGAGGAGTTGCTCTACGAGAACAACAAGATCCGCGAGGTGGCCGTTGTCGGCGTGCCCCGCGCCGCCCCCAACCAAAAGGTCAAGGCCTTCGTCGTCCCCCGCGAAGGCGCCGACCTGTCCGAAGAAGAGCTCATGGCCTACTGCCGCCGGCGCCTCGACGAATACGCCGTGCCCTGGGAAATCGAATTCCGCGAAGACCTGCCCAAGTCCTTCACCGGCAAAGTTATTCGCCGCCTGCTGGTCGAATAGACAAGGGCCAGTGGTCAGTGGTCGGTGGCTAGCGGTCAGCTGTCATCCCTAACCCTTCCAGATTCTTTGTCCGCAAGAATGCCGTAAGCGCATCTGAAATCCACCATGGAGAAGCGACAATGAACAATTCTAGGCCCAAACCCTTGATTATCTCCCATCTTTTCGAAGCCGTATATCCATCATTTGCCATGCTGGCGGGTATGGAACTCGACCTCTTCACAGAGCTTACCCTCGAGCCCCTGACCGTCGAAGCGCTAGCCGACGCCATCGGTGTGGTGCCCGTCAAACTACGGCCGTTGCTCTACGCGCTGGTCGTCGCCGGCTTACTGACTGTCGAAGACGATCGCTTCGCCAATACCCCGGAGGCGGACCACTATCTGGTGCGTGGCAAGCCCTCTTACCTGGGCGCGATGCGCGAGATTACCGCCAGCAATTGGAGCCGGGTGCTCAACACCGCCGGGGCTATTCGCGCCGGTCGACCTCTCGAAACCCTCGATTACCATGCTTTACCTCACGACGAGCTTGTGGCCGCCTTTCGCGGCTTCTATTCGGGCGCTGTTTCCGACGCTCGGAGACTAATGAAGCTGTTTGATTTCTCATCTCACAGGGCTCTGCTCGACGTCGGCGGTGGCTCCGGCGGGCTGGCCATCGCTATGGTGCAGGCCAATCCCCAGCTCAAGGCCACGGTAGCCGACCTGCCCCTGGTCACGCCCATCACCCGCCAATTCGTGGACGAAGCCAGCGTGGCCGATCGCGTCCAGGTCCTAACGGCCGATGCCGTTCGCGAAACCCTGACCGGATCATACGATGTCATTGTGGCCCGTCATGTCATCCAGGTTCTCTCGGACGCTGATAGTCGCGCCCTGCTGCACAACCTCGCCGCGATTCTTCGGCCGGGCGGCGTCATTCACCTGGTCGGCTGGATACTCGACGATGCGCGCGTTTCACCCCACAACACCGTCGGCCTAAACCTGGTGCTCCTGACCGCCTACCAGGATGGCCAGGCCTATACCGAGGGCGAATACCGCCGTTGGCTGGCCGAGACAGGCTTTGTGGGCTTCGAGCGCGAGTCCTTCCCCGATGGCGCCAGCATCGTCACCGCCCGCAAGCCGCGCTGACAACAACATTTAATCCGGTAAATCGACCGCCAATCTGGGAAAATCGACCGTCCTTACGACCTAACTGACGCATGTCCGTGTCTTGCGCCTGTTCGCAAGCGCTTTCTCCCGCCGCCTTGACGAATACGCCATCCCCTGAAAGATCGAATTCCGCGAAGACCTGCTCAAGCCGTTTGCCGGCAAGGTCATCCGCCGTTTGCTGGTGGCGCAGACGGCAGTCAGGTTTTATTTGTCAACCCCTGACTTCTGGCTTCGGCCGAAGGGTGGAACGCATCTTAAGCGCGTTTTCCGTCATCAGCCGGGTGATTCATCGCCTAGCGGCCTCCAGACTGAACCTTCCTGAAGTTACGATTGAAGGGCTTGACTTTGATTAGGCCGATCGGTGATAATGTAGTGCGCAGAGTACGGTTTGGGGACAGCATGTGCATCTACTCTTTGTGGTGTGTTCCCTCTCCAGCGATCTGGGATCTGCTTAGTTTGCCGTTATCGACCTAGGGGGTGACAATGGACTGAACGGAGTGCTTTGATTGGGGTAGTCCAGCCACATTGGCCCTTTCCGGCCAATGTATTTCAGGGGAGAACTCAAATGAATAGATTACTGGCAAGCCGCGTTGTCATTCTTGCCGCCATCATGGCCGTGATGGCGGCTTTCTTGTTATCTGGCTACGGCAAGGGATCGGTCGCGGCCCAAGTCATGGCCATTGACTACACCTACACGACCGATGGCGACTTCGATCTGGGCACGCTGGTGAGCGTCAATCACGACGCGCCCTTTAACGACCAGCTTCAACTCGATTCACCAACGGAACCATTCCCATTCATCAACGTGGCCGCCTCCGGCCGCGGCACCGTCGTCCGCTCCAACACAGAAACGGGACAGATCGTCGGCGAGTACCGGACCGCACCGGAGGGACGCGGCCTGGATCCATCGCGCACCACCGTGGATCTGTTCGGCAACGTCTGGACGGCCAACCGTAATGAGATTGGCGAAATTGACGGCGTCCCGCACGGCTCGGCGGTCAAGATCGGGCTAATTGGCGGTGGCCAACCCGTGGACGCCTCTGGAACGCCAGATCCCAGCGGCGGTTACCTGGCGCCCCCGTTTGGCTATAACACCTGCATTGACCGGGATGGCGACGGATTGATACGCACGTCCCAAGGCGTTGGCGACGTCCTGGACTGGCCTGACATTACCGACGGTGTCGGCGGCACTGACGGCTTGGTGGAGGACGCGGAGGATGAATGCATCCTCATCTACCAGCGCCTG
>JBFFWQ010000158.1:0-11699 GCA_041570195.1 Promineifilaceae bacterium (SeqCode)
ACGGGCGGCCACTTGTGCCTGATATTCAGGCGTCAGCTTTGCCTCGGGTACGACTTCGTAAATCTTCGTCCAACCCCTATCCCACATTTCGGCCTCGACGCTCTCCCCTAACTCGGCCTTGATCTCGAACAGGTGCCGGCGGAAGCCTTCAAGCAGGAACCGGTTTAGGTGTTTGTCGCGTGCTTCGCAGTGAAAGCCTAATTCCAGGTCTCGTCGACCCGCCGGCCGGGAAACCTCGTAGTGCAGGCGCGCCTCGCCATAGTGAAACTGAATGAGCCAGCGCCAGGGCTGGCGGACCTGGATGCCCTGTAGATGTTCTGGCAGATTCGCCAGTACGGACTGGGGCAAGCTCTTCAAGAATTCGCGATAAGAGAGGGCCATCAGGCCCTGGATTATACCTCATTCGGCGGCCGTCACATTCAGTCGAGCCACAGACGCGCCATTGCCCATCTGCTCATCTTACCACCTGCCCAATCCCAACCTGCTCACCCGTTCATGTTCATTCGTGTTACTTTCTCATTTGCCGCCTTCTTCCCCACTCCTTTTGAGCTATAATGGGCTTTGATCTGGAGGTCTCGTGTTACCCGCCTTGATAAAACGCGTGTTCAGGCCGTTCGACCTGGCGTTGGGCGTCCGGGCTACTAAAGGAGTTGAACGGAACAGTAGGCGCTCTGCAGACGCCTCCTGGCGCGGGATTGTTCCGCGCGGGCTAAGAAAACCGGGCTTCGGGGCGGAACCTGGATTCCAAGATGGTTGAATTTGGTCTTGAAGCGAAGGGAGCGGCCGATGGATGACAAGCAGCGGACGTACGGGCAGTTCGAAACCCCGATCGACGTGGCCGATTTGCTGTTGGGTTTTTGCCTGCGCCGGCCGGCCGACCGGATGCTGGATCCAAGCTGCGGCAACGGCGCCTTGCTGTCCCGGGCAGCCGGCATGCAGCGCTGGCTGGATCCCTGGCACGATCCGTCCGATGCTTTGTGGGGCGTGGAATTGGATTCTGAAACGGCGGCCGAGGCCCAGGATGCGCTGCCCCAGGCCCATATCATCAACCGCGATTTCTTTGATCTTGAGCCAGAGCCCGATCGGCTTTTTGACGCCATCGTCGGCAATCCACCCTACACCCGGGCCGAATGGATCGAGCGGTTGGTCGAAGAGAGTCGGCAAGCCGGCCAACTGCCCATGTTCGACGGTGGGGAGACGGCCGAGACCGAGGTTCAGGTCCCGACCGGCCGGCGTTATCCCTTCCTCGGCCGGCGGGCCGGCTTGCACGCCTACTTTTTCATTCACGGCACTGAGTTCTTGCGCGAGGGCGGTCGCTTTGGTTTCGTCGTGCCCAACAGCTGGCTCGACGTCGCCTACGGCGAACGCCTGAAGCAATTCTTGCTGGAGCATTATCAGATCCTGGCCTTGATCGAGTCCAACGTCGAGCGCTGGTTCGTCGATGCCCGGGTGAACACTTGCCTGGTTATCCTGGAGAAGTGCGGCGACGCCGAAAGAAGGGCCGCCAACCGGGTGCGGTTGATTCGCCTGTTCCGTCCCCTGAGTGAGCTCATTCCATTTCCTGAAAACGACCGCCAGCGATTATCCCATATGGAGCGACTGGTCAGCCGTATGTTGCCCGGCGCCGATCAGCGCGGCCAGGAATTGGCCGTGAGAGTTGTCGGCCAGCGCGAATTGACGGCCAACGAGAAGTGGGGTGTGACGTTGCGGGCGCCGGCCGTCTACAGGCATCAGTTGCGGCAGGCCAACCTGGCGCCGCTCAAGATGTGGGCCACCGTCCGGCGCGGTTATACCACCGGCGCTAATGCCTTCTTTTATCTGGATCAGGAGACGGCCAAAGAGCGGGAAGTGGAATCTCAATTCCTGCGCCCTTTGCTCAAATCATTGCGAAGCGTAGACCGGCGCCGGGTGACGGCCGCCGACTGCTGCGACCTGCAGTTATTCTGGAGCGGGTCAGAGCCGATTCCACGAGGCTCGGCGGCAGCCGACTATATCGCCTGGGGCGAGGCGCAAGGCTATCATCTACGGCGCACCTGCGCCGCGCGCCGGCCCTGGTACGCTTTGCCCAGGCAGGAGCCGGCCGCTCTGCTGCTGGCGAAAGGAATTTGGCTACGCCACTTTGCGCCCGTCCTGGACGACGACGTGCGCGTCGATCAACAGCTCTATCGTCTACGCCTGGCCGATGGCGTGCCGGTTTTAGCCGCCGCGGCCTTGCTTAATTGCGCCTGGACGGCCCTGCAACTTGAATTATGCGGCCGGGTCAATTTCGGCGAGGGTGTATTGTGGCTGGCCGCCTACGAGGTAGAAGACCTACATCTGCCCGATCCCCGGTACCTGACCGATGGACAATTGTCCGACCTGGTCTCGGCCTTTGAGCCTTTGCTGGATCGGCCGCTGGGAACCATGCCTGAAGAATCGGCCACGGACACCTGGGCGGCATTTGACGGGATTGTGGCGACGATCATCGGCTACGGCGCCGAGGAAGCGACGGCCGTCAACGACGGTTTACTGGAGCGGCTGGCGGCCAGAAGAGCCAAGGCTGGTAAGAGTCTCGAGGGCGCATGAAAGAAGACAACGATCCAGCCGGTGAAGACGCCCGGCTCAAAGCCAAGTACTTGACCATCTATCGCCTGTTGCTGGAGCGGTATGGCGAGCCCCAATGGCGCCAACACCTGCCGCCGGTCGACGAATTGGTCAGCACGATCTTGTCGCAAAGCACATCCGACATCAATCGCGACAAGGGCTTCTATGCGCTCAAGGAGCGCTATCCCGACTGGGGAAGCGTGATGAACGCGCCGGAAGAAGACGTGCGGGATACTATCCGGCCGGCCGGCCTGGCCAACCAGAAGGGACCGCGAATTCAGGCTGCTCTGCGCTTTATCGTCGACGAAACGGGTGAGCTTTCACTTGATTTCTTAGAGGAGTTGCCGGTGGATGAAGCCATGGACTGGCTCATGCAAATCAAGGGCGTCGGCCGCAAAACGGCATCCATCGTGATGCTTTTTGCCTTTGGCCGGCCGGCTTTTCCCGTCGATACTCACGTTCACCGGTTGAGCGGGCGTCTGGGCCTGATTAGGCCAAAAGTCACGGCTGACAAAGCCCATGGAATATTGCAGAATATGGGGGAGGCGGAAACTTACTACGCTTTTCATCTGAACCTGATCCGGCACGGCCGGGAAGTATGTATCGCGCGGAATCCTCGTTGCGCGATGTGTTGGCTTCAAGAACAGTGCGACTATTACCAGCGCCTTGCCGCCGGCGATGAATAGCAGCCGCTCGATATGATGACCGAAGCTTTGAACGACGATCCGAATGCCATTTACAGCTCGCTTGAGTTAGCCGCGCTGCTTTTGGGCGGGAGTGATGACCAGGCGCTGCTAGACACGGTCCTGGATGGCGTTTTGAGCCTGACCGGCGCCGGCCGAATCTACTTGTTCGTTGAACCGCCAGAGAAGGGTCAGCCGAAACTTGCCACCGTTCGCGAGGCGGCCGGTGATTCAACCTCCACTCCGCCCACCAATGGGCCCCCGCCGGAAGTCGAGCAGGTGATGTCTAGCGGCCAGGCCCGGCTTACGCCGCCGACCATAACGATCCCGTTGATGTGCGCCGGTCGCTGCCTGGGCCTCCTATACGCCACGGAAATTCGTAGTAATCTCGACGAGACCGCCTTACCTACCCTGCAAGCGCTGGCCAATCAGGCGGCCGCTGCTCTTGAACGGTCCAGCCTGATTTCGGCCCTGTCTTCGGCAGAAAAGGCTCAACGTGAATTCGTTTCACTCACGACACACCAGTTGCGCGTGCCCCTGACCTCAATCTCCGGCTACACCGATCTGTTGCTCAGCGGCTTGGTCGGCACGCTGACCGAGAAACAGGATAACTTCCTGGCGACCATCCGCCGCAATGTCGACCGAATGGGTCAACTCATCGGCGACCTATCCGATGTCAATCGAATCCAAGATGGCCGTTTTCCTTTCGACCTGGCGCCGTTCGATATGGCGACGTTGATCGAAGATGTCGCCGGCCAGCAGATGAAGGCCATCGACGGCCGGAGCCACGAGCTGCGACAGGACTTGCCGGCCGGGCTACCGACGGCCCACGGCGACCGCAGACAGATCGAGCGCGTACTGGAAAGGCTCCTAACCAACGCCATCGTTTATACGCCTGTGGGCGGCATCGTGACGGTCAGCGCCTTTGAACGGGATGGCCAAGTCCAGGTCTCGGTCGCCGACACGGGTGTCGGCATAAGCATCGAAGATCAGGCGCAACTGTTCGAGCCCTTCTTTCGTTCCGAGGCTGAAGCTGTGCGCGAACATGTTGGTTGGGGCTTGAGTCTGGCTTTGGCCAAAGCCCTGGTCGAGGCTCAGGACGGTACGATCTGGTGCCAGAGCGTGGCCGGCGAAGGCTGCGCCTTCTACTTCACATTGCCCTTGGCCGGAACGGTACAGGATCGGCCGGAGCCAATAGCTAACCTGTCAGCGACCTCATAGGATGTAGAACATGATAGAGGGTGGTATGGAAGGAGATAGTGGCGGCCTGAAACTGCTGCTGAGCTACAACATCAGACCTGAGGAAGCTCAAGAGTATTACGCCTATGTTCTCGGACATTATATTCCGACCATGCAGAACATGGGTCTGGAGGTGGGTGAGGCCTGGCATACGGCTTATGGCAATTATCCCAACCGGCTCGTCGCCTTCATCTCGCGCGATCATGACACGGTTCGTCGCATCTTGAATGACGACTCTTGGGAGGAAATGAACGAGCAGCTATTGCAGCACGTGTCCGACTTCACCTTTAAGGTGATACCCTACAAGACGGGATTCCAGTTCTGATGAAGAAATACCCGCTGCTAGTCCAGCGAGGCGTCAGTCAGCGTATGGGCTGGAAGTTGGCCCTGCTAACTGTCCTGATGCTGGCCCTCGGCGTCTACGATCAATTCACTGGCATTTTGGGCCCGAACTGGTTCTGGATATGGTTGGCAATTCCGGCGGCGGCCGTCATGTGGTTATACTATGCCATTCTGATGCGCCGGGCCGCGGTTTACATCGGGCCGGGTCATATTCGTCTTCAGGGCCCGCTTTACGGCCGCAAAATCAGCTTCAAGCGAATTCAGATAGTCACGCCGGGTAAACTGGACCAGCATTACCCGTATAAGGACTTGAAGCTAGGCGAACGGGCGATTCTAAATCCGCATTACAACCGTACTTGCACCTTCGTCGAACTTAAGAGCTATCCGAAGGCATTCAGATGGCGTCGCTGGTGGTTTCCGCGAACGCTCTTTGGCACTAACAAGAAGGGCCTACTGTGCCACGTGGACGATTGGACGGCTCTTAGCCAGGATTTGGAGAGTGTTCGGGCCCGGCGACAGGCGCGCCAGGACAACCTCAGGGGCCGGCGGCCAATGTCCTTGGCCGGCCGCATTTTGGCCCAGGACATCGAATTCTGAAAGCTGCTTGTTAAACGGCAACTTAGAGCAATCCCCCTCCGACAAGCGAAAGACTTTGCTAAACCAGCGCAGCCCCGTAAGATTATGGGCACCGTAAGATTACGGGCCCCGTAGGATTACGGACCCCGTAGGATTACGGACATGATCTATTTGGCTGTTTAAATACTCGGCTTTCTTACTTCTTAATCAGGTAGTATGTTTCATTTCAATACGCGGATTATCCGGCGCGGTGCCTTGATATTGCTGCTGGGACTCCTAGCCCTTGCTGCCGGCGCCTGCTCGCTATTGCAAGAGCCGGAGCGGCCAGTCATCCCCACGCCAGGTCCGACGCCCCAGTCGCTGGAAGAGGTGCTGGCCTCTTCTGAAGAGATCGTGGTCGATCCGGCCCGCGGCGCTCTCCCGGCCGTGGAGCCCGAATGCGCGACGCTGGTCAATGCCGTGTCGCAGCAGCAACTGACGGCCTACGTGCAGACGCTGGAAGGCTTTGGCACGCGCAATACCTTCAGCGAAACCGAGCGCGATGATTTTGGCATCGGCGCTGCCCGGCGCTGGATCTTCGACGAATTTGAGCGTGTGGGCAACGGCCGGCTCGAAGTGGCCTTTGAGGATTACTCCTTCAGCTTCCAGGGCGTCAATACGACTCAGCGCAACATCATCGCCACATTGCCCGGAGAGAGCGACCACGCTGGCGTTATCGTATTGATGGCCAATTATGATACGCGGGCGGCCGATATGATGGACGGCTTCAGCCGGTCCCCGGGCGCCGACGACAATGGTTCGGGGGTCGCCAATTTGTTGGAGATCGCCCGCCTTCTAAGTTCCCGTCGCTGGAACCAGACCATCGTCTTCGCCGCCCTTACGGCCGAAGAACAAGGCACTTACGGCAGTCGTTACTTCGTGCAAAACGCGGTCCTGGACGGCAAGATCATTGACGCGGCCATCAACAACGACATGATCGGCGGCCGGGCCGGCATCCCTCAATTCGTTCGTCTCTTCGCCGAGGGCCCCGATACTTCGGGCAATCTGCAATTGGCCCGCTACATCGAATTCATCGGCGGGCTCTACTTGCCTACCTTCCGCATCGACGTCATCAATGCCCTCGACCGGGAAGATCGCTGGGGCGATCAGCGCGAATTTGTTTACGCCGGCATTCCGGCCGTGCGCCTGATCGAATCGGAAGAAGATCTAAGCATTCAGAATTCAACCCGGGATACCTGGAGCCTGATTGACTACGACTACTTCGCCCAGATTGTTCAACTTAACCTGGCTGTGATGTGTAATATGATCGGCGCGCCGCCCCCACCGCCAGCGCCTCTGGTGGCCCAAATGGCCGATCCCGGTGCCTTCATCTTGAGCTGGCAAGCCGAACCTCAGGCCGAAGGCTACGCGGTCTCTTTCCGGCCGCTCAATTCAACCGATTATCCGCCCTTTCGTTTTGTGAGCTCCAACCAGACTGGTAATGTCGTTCTGACCGGTTTTGACCCCGCGGCCACCTATGCCGTTAGCATCGCCGCCATCGGCAGCAACGGCCGGTTAGGTAGCTTCTCCCCCGAACTCATCGTCGGCCCAGACGCGGCGACCGTGATGCAGCAGTAGGGCGTCGTGCCGGATTGTCGACGACGAACCCAGCGGCGACCACGAGCGAGTTAGCAATCATGAGATCGGCCATATCTTGGGCCTGCACCACACGCTGGCCGGCCGCGAACGGCTCATGTTCCCTGGCGCCAACGGTCAGGAGTTAACTGCGGAAGAGATCATCGTAGCCCGTTACTTCGCCCAGGATCAACTCGACCGGCAGCGCTGACGGCATACCTTCACGTTAGCTCAGCCACTCTTCTTGGCCCACGTGATACAACGCAGCTACAATCCGGCTATGGATCTATTCGCCCACGGTCGCCAGGAGCAGATCGAGCGCGAGTCGCCGCTGGCCAACCGCTTGCGGCCGCGCAACCTGGAAGAGTTTGCCGGCCAGGAACATATCGTCGGGCCGGGTCGCCTGTTGCGCCGGGCCATCCAGGCCGACCAACTCTCGTCGCTCATCTTCTATGGTCCGCCGGGCACCGGCAAGACTACCCTGGCCATGGTCATCGCTAATACGACCGAGAGCCACTTCATCACCATCAATGCCGTTTTGGCCGGCGTGGCCCAGATCCGCGAGGCGATCAAGGAGGCACAAGAACGGCGCAATCTTTATGGCCAGCGCACGACCTTGTTCGTCGACGAGGTCCATCGCTGGAACAAAGCCCAGCAGGATGCTTTGCTGCCCCACGTGGAGAAGGGCACCATCATCATGATCGGCGCCACCACCGAGAACCCCTATTTTGAAGTCAACAAAGCCCTGGTCAGTCGCAGCCGCATCTTCCAGCTCAAGCCCCTGACGCACGCCGATCTGTATCAGATCGCCCACCAGGCGCTGACCGATTCAGAACGGGGCTACGGCCAATTGCGGGTCGAAATCGACGACGACGCGCTGGACCACCTGGTCGACGTGGCCAACGGCGATGCCCGGGGCGTGCTCAACGCCTTGGAATTGGCCGTGGAGACCACGCCGCCCGACGACGACGGCCGGATCATTGTTGACCTGCAGGTGGCCGAGGAATCAATCCAGCGCCGGGCCGTCCTGTATGACAAGGAAGGCGACGTTCATTACGACACGATTTCGGCTTTCATCAAGAGCTTGCGCGGCTCAGATCCGGACGCGGCCCTGTACTGGATGGCCAAGATGGTCTACGCTGGCGAGGATCCGCGCTTCATTTTCCGGCGTATGGCCATCCTGGCCGGCGAAGATGTCGGCCTGGCCGATCCCAATGCCGCTGTCGTGGTTGCCGCCTGCTGGGAATTGTTTGAACGGGTGGGCATGCCTGAAGGGCGCTTTCCCCTGGCCCAGGCTGCTTTGTATCTGGCCACATGCCCGAAATCCAACTCGTCGTTAGCCTTCTTCGATGCCCTGACTACGGTGGAGCGGGAGCAAGAATCTGAAGTACCCAATCACCTGCGCGATGGCAGTCGCGACAGTGAAGGTTTTGGCCATGGCCAGGGCTATCTCTACCCACACGCCTACCGCGACCACTACGTGGCCCAGCAATATCTGCCCGACGCCCTGCAAGGCAAAGTCTTTTACGAACCCAGCGACCAGGGTTATGAGCGGCGGATCGGTGAGCAAGTAGCTCGCCGGCGCGAAGCGCAACTGGCGGCGATGGTCGACGGCGACAACACTCTGGTCGAGGTGCTGACCACCAGCCCTGCCGATCGGGCGCGCGACGCCTGGTTGCAGCGGGC
The DNA here is from genome assembly GCA_041570195.1 of Promineifilaceae bacterium (SeqCode). GTDB lineage: Bacteria > Chloroflexota > Anaerolineae > Promineifilales > Promineifilaceae > UBA11865. The sequence continues at coordinate 8,724 of JBFFWQ010000158.1, forward strand.
CATCGCCAATAGCGGCCGCACCCTGGGCCAGCAACGCCAGCGGCTGTTCGAGATGGCCGCCGTCCGCCGCCATCATTTACTTCTCGACCTTAACGCCGGCAGCGGCTTGCTGACTTGGGAGGCGGTGCGCCAGGCGCCGGAAGGCGGTGTGTGGTCCTTGACGACTGAGGCGAGCGCAGGCGAGGCTTTACGGCAGCAAGCGATGCGCCTGCCCGAAGTGGAGCGGCCGGTCGTCCTGATCGGCGAAGTGACCGAGTTGAGTCGCTTGTTGGCCGTGCGCGGCGAAGAGGATGTGACCTTCGACCGTATTCTCGGCCGCAATGCCTTCACCCGCAGCGAGGGGCGCCTTGAGGCGCTGGGTGCTGTCGCTTCTTTGTTGCGGCCAGGCGGGCGTTTGTGCCTGGCCCAGGTGTTGCCCAGGGACGGCCAGCGACTGTACCAGCTACTGGATTGGCAAGGGCGGCCGGCTGAATTGGCCGAAGCTGTGCGTGGGGCCGAGGAGGCGACCTACGCCGACGCGGCCGACCCGTTGGTCAATTGGGATGGCGCCGGCCTGGCCGCCGATCTGGAAGCGGCCGGACTTCAGGATGTGGACCTGCAGGCAGACCAACAAACGGAACAACGCCGTATTAGCGCCGCCGATCTGGCGCGCTGGTTCCCCGATGGCGAGACGTATGAGACTGGCAACGGCCGGCTGAGTTACGCTCAACGCCTGGCCGAAGCCGGCTTGAGCCCGGCCGAGGTTGGCCAGGTGGCCGATTACTACCGGCGCAGACTCCAGGGCCAGGTTGTCGCCTGGAGGCGAACAACCCTCTATGTGTCGGCAACCCTTTAGTCAATACAGACATACCATGACAGAAGCAACTGTCGCCCGAACTCTATCCGTTCCTGATCCGCCTATATCCGCGTTCCATTTTCTAAGGAGAATGCCATGAATCGCACCGACGACCGCACCATAGACCAGATTCGCCCGGTCAGCTTCGTGCCAAATTACGTGAAGTATGCCGAGGGCTCGGTCCTGGCCAAGTTCGGCGACACGCACGTCTTGTGTAACGTCACGGTCGACGGCAGCCTGCCCCATTGGCTCCGGAATCAGCCGAAGATGCATGGCTGGCTGACGGCCGAATACGCCCTGTTGCCACGCAGCACCAAGGAACGCGTACGGCGCGAGCAGCGTTGGCCAAAGGGGCGTACGCAGGAGATATCGCGCTTGATAGGCCGCAGCCTGCGCATGGCCGTCGACCTGGAAGCCCTCGGACTGCGCCAGTTGATCGTCGACTGTGACGTGCTTCAGGCCGACGGTGGCACGCGCACGACGGCCATCTCCGGCGGCTGGCTGGCGGTCAAGCATGCCCTGGCGCCGTTAATTGCTTCCGGCGAGGTTCCGCCGACGGTCCTGCGCAATCAAGTGGCGGCCATCAGTGTGGGCATCGTTGACGGCCAGGCTTTGCTCGATCTGGACTACAGGGAAGATGTCGCCGCCGAAGTGGATCTCAACGTCGTCATGACCGGCAACGAAGAGATCATCGAAATCCAGGGCGCGGCCGAAAAGGAGCCTTTCCCTCGAAACCAGCTAGACCGGCTCATGGAGTTAGCGGTCCATGGTTGCCGGCAAGTAGCGGCCGCCCAAAACGAGATCCAATGACTTGCTCAAGACGAGACGCCATGAGCTTTAGAGAAGAAGCGGAAGGATTAAGCGAATACCTGGTCCAGACCCGGCGTGATTTTCACCGCCACCCAGAACTGGGCTTTCAGGAGACACGTACGGCTGGCGTCGTGGCCCAAACTCTGACCGACCTTGGCCTGGAGGTACGGCCGGGCGTTGGCCAGACAGGGGTGGTGGGTGCCTTGAAGGGCGAGCAGGAAGGGCCGGTCGTGCTGTTGCGCTTTGACATGGACGCCTTGCCGGTGGCCGAAGAGAATGAAACTGACTACATTTCGACGAATCCGGGCGTGATGCACGCTTGTGGTCACGATGGTCATATGGCCATTGGCCTGGCCGTGGCCCGCATCATGGCTCGGCGTCGGGGACAAATGGCCGGCACGTTGAAGTTTTTATTCCAGCCTGGTGAAGAAGGGCGGGGCGGCGCCCTGGCTGTTCTGGCCGATGGCGCCCTGGAGAATCCGCGGCCGGATGTGGCCCTGGCCATGCATCTGTGGAATGAGATCCCTTATGGTCTGGTTCGGGTCAACGACGGGCCGGCCATGGCCGCTTCCAGCGTCTTCACCCTCACCGTGCGCGGCAAGGGTGGGCATGGCGCCGCGCCTCACCGGTCAGTGGACCCGATCCTGGCCACGGCTCACATCGTCGCTGCGCTGCAAAGTATCGTCAGCCGTAACATCGATCCCTTGGACAGCGTTGTGGTCACCGTAGGCCAGATGACGGCCGGCACGACCTTCAACGTCATCCCCGAGGAGGCGATCCTCAAGGGCACGGTTCGCAGCTACGATAACGAGATGCACCGCCTGGTTTACCGGCGAATCCTGGAAATGGCCCAGAGTATGGCCCAGGCCTTTCGTTGCCAGGCGACCATGGAAGCCGCGGCCATCGTGCCGGCCGTGGTTAATGCGCCGGGGCCAACGGCCAAAGTTCGGGCGGCCGCTAGCCGCATTGTGGGCCCGAAAAACGTAGTCCAGGGCCGGACCATGGGCGCCGAAGACATGGGCTACATCCTGGAAGAGATCCCCGGTTGCTATTTCTTTATCGGCTCCAGGAACGAAGAAAAAGGCCTGACTTACCCCCATCACCACCCCCGCTTTGATATCGACGAACGGGCGCTGGTCCTAGGCGTGGCCATCATGGCCGAAGCGGCAGCTTCTTACGTTTTAGACGCCGCCACGTAGCGCAGGGTGGCACCCTGCGGCCGGTTTACCAAACCGGGCTACTAATCGCCGCCACCGCGTAGCGCAGGATGGCATCCTGCGGCCGGTTTACCAAACCGGGCTACTAATCGCCGCCACCGCGTAGCGCAGGAT
>JBFFWQ010000159.1:0-11648 GCA_041570195.1 Promineifilaceae bacterium (SeqCode)
TCATTCGGGCGCGTCGTCCACCTCTCATCATTCACCTCCAGGGGTTCAAGTTAGTCGCACGATTTGATTAACTGTTTGTATGCCGCCTATTGTAAACTACCGTAGCAATCTGCCAATTTTGACGTTCCCCGGCGCCGATCAGGCGGCCCAGTGTCCGAGCGTCCAACGGACGACCCAGAATAACTGTAGGAAGGCCATGGGTATGAGTGCCAGGCGAAACAACATCGGCCGGTATAGGATCTGGGCCATGGCAATGAACAGAGGAAAAGCAACCAGTATATAGCGGGAAAAGGAAATCGTCTGAATTGAAGCCAACGGAACGGCAATCGCATAACTGACGTAGAGTGCGTAGCTCAGCCTTTGTCTCTGGAACACGACGACAAGGAGAAATATCGCCAGGAAAACAAAGGATAGTTCGATGGGCGTTACTTGGCGCCCCCGTAGAAATGGCCCTGGATCGGTTACCATGCTTTTAATGCTATCCAAGATAGCTGGTATGGAAACAGAACGGCCAAAATGAAATTGGGCGGCAGAAAACGCCAATGGATCCCCGAAGTTTCGGCCGAGGTAGACCATATATGCTCCCAGTCCCAGTGGAATTAGCATCAGTGACCAGGCGCTGGACCAACGGCGCGGTTTCTGCTGGTACCACTCCCAGGCTAGGGGCAAAATCAAGAACGCCCCAGTTACCCTGGTCACGGCGCCCAGACCGCCTAAAAGGCCGGCCGCCAACCAACGACGCTTTCGGGCAACATAGAAGGCGCCAACGGTCAAGGCCAGAAAGAGACTTTCCGTGTAAACAACGCTAAAGAAGAAGCTGGTCGGGAAGAAGGCCAGGAGCCAAATCGCTCGCCGGCCGACATCTGGTCCAGCGTCGAGCAAGATCAGCTGGTACAAGAGGTAAAAGGCCAAGAGCGCGAACGCGTTGGAGACCACCCAGCCAGTTACGATCTGTACGTCTCTATCCTGACTACCAATGGAAAACAAGCGTATCAGGTATGGATAGAGCGGGAAGAAGACCACGTTCGACTGCTGGCCCGGCACATAGTCGTAACCGCGCGTAACGATGTTTAAATACCAGCCACTGTCCCAGCGAGCCCACATATCGATCCAGGGCCGATTAGAGAACCCCCAGGCTTCAGGGCGCAACACTCCCCACGCCAGCGCCAACTGGCCGGTGACGAAAATGCCCAGCCGGCTCAGGAAGAAGGGCAAGAACACATCGAACCAGATGGGCGATGATAGGCTGGGGGAGGTAACTTTTCGTAACAAGGTTGGTTTCGACTACCTGGAAAGACGATCCAAAAACGCACGTGACAGCTTCGCACCATTGTAGCGCCTCCGGCAATTGCGCCAACCAACCTGAAGAAGGCCAAACGGGTTAAACCGGGGAAATCGCCTGAATCAGCCGGCGCCAATCGGTCATGACCGGCCGCGAAGCGTCATAACTCTCTGGCGTAAGCCTGATAATGGTGCTTGTAGGACGACATGTCGAATGTACCCTCCCAGACGCCCAGGATAGGATTCGGCCAGGTATAGCGTTCGTCGTCTGTCTCGAAACTCACCGCGGCCGAAGTGACCCACAGATGGGGCTTGTCTTTGTACGGCCGACGGAAGAAGCCCATGGTATCGAAGCGGATCTCGGCTCCATCTTCGGTCGTGATAATACCAAAGAGATTCGATTCGCAGGCGGTCTCGCGCTGCGCCTCAAAGAGCGTCCAGTGGACCACCCCATTCAGCCTGACGCCGGTCACCGTGCCCTCCCCGCTGCCGAGGTATTCGCCGACCTTGCCGTCCATCGATACGGCCGGTTTGCCCTCGACATAGTTGAGCTTCACTTCAAATAGTGGTTGTAATCGTTGTTCAGGCAATGGGTTTGACGTCATTTGATCAACTCCAATCGTATTCTACTCACGATTTCTATAGTTCTGCGTCGCCTCCAATTGTTTAGAGATACAATGCGCATCGGCAAAGGAGCAAAAAACGCAGCAGTCGCCAGGTTCGGGTTTCAGCCTGGCACCACACCTGGTGCACTGATGAAACACAAGTCAGTAATCAGGCGGAATATCCAACCTCTCTACGTGCCCGCATACCGGGCATGTCAGGTTGGCTTCTGTGATCAATTCCACGTCTACAGCCATAGCTACTGATCGGCCCGCTCGCTAACCAGGTGACAGACGCAGGCTTTGCCGTCAACGTCATCTGTCGGGAACGTTTGCCCAAGCCGGTGTAACTCGCGCAAATCCGCCTCTAGATTCTTCATCTCTTCAATACGCTGACTGATCTGATCCGCTCTTTGTTGAAGGAGATCCAGGACCACCCGGCACGGGGGTTCCCGCCTGTCGCGCAAGTCCAGGATCTCTTTGATATCGTCCAGCGAAAAACCCAAGTCGCGCGCACCAACTACCAGGCGCGTGCGGTCGACATCTGCTTGACCGTAGTCGCGATAGCCATTAGGAAGCCGGCGGGGCGGCGGCAGCAGATCGATGGATTCGTAGTAACGAATCGTTTTGGTGGGCAGGTTTGCCCGATATGCTAATTCTTTGATTTGCATGATCGCACCTCATGCAAGGGATTATAAACCTTCCAGCTACTGGAAGGTCAAGGGGGCTGGCTTACAAAAACCGAAATATAGGCTGACGCTGACAGACCGCCGCGTAAACCGGTGCTGGAACCATCCCACACTACGAGGGGCCACAGAATACCTGCTGCTTTGTAGAACAGCAAGCTAATCGCTGGCGAAATGCAATTTCGCCCTACACTTAGGCCGTCTCGGCCGCTGGCTTCAGCTTTCGTTTTACCCGCGGGTTCTCCAACCGCACGGCGCAGACCTTGTACTCGGGGATTTTGGCCACCGGGTCCAAGGCGAAATCCTGGGTCAGTATATTGGCCGGCGCCTCGCGCCAGTGGAAGGCCAGGAAGATGGTGCCCGGCGGCACCCGCTCGCTGATCTTGGCCTTGGTGCGCACCTGGCCACGGCGGCTCTTGACCACCACCGCCCGTTCGTCCAGCACGTCAATAGCGGCCGCATCTTCAGCGTTGATCTCCACGTAGCCGCGCGGCTCGCGCCAGGTCAGCGGTCCGCTGCGGCGGGTCATGGTGCCGGTATGGTAATGGTACAGCACCCGGCCAGTGGTCAGGATCAGTGGGTATTCTTCATCGGTTTGCTCGGCCGGATCCTTGGCTGCCACCGAGTTGAATTTGCCCAATCCGCGGGAGAATTTGCCCTTATGCAGATACTGGGTGCCGGGATGATCGGCGTCAGGGCAAGGCCACTGCAAGCCCAGGCCGCCCAGCCGTTCGTAGCTCATGCCGCGATAAATGGACGTCACGGCCGCCAATTCGTCGAAGATGGCCTCGGCCGAGGCGAACTCCCAGTAACCGGCCGCGCGCTCCACGCCCATGGCCCGGTCAAAACGATCAGCCATCTCAGCCGTGATGCGCCAGTCAGGCCACGCTTCACCCGGCGCGGGCAAGACCGGCCGGATGAACTGCACCCTTCGCTCGGTATTGGTGAAGGTGCCGTCCTTTTCCAGCGACGAGGCGGCCGGCAAAATAACATGGGCCAATTGGGCCGTCTCGCTGGGGAAGATATCCTGGGCGATCAGCAGATCCAGGCTACGCAGCTTCTCTTCGACGTGGTTGGTATTGGGGTCGGACATCATCGGGTTTTCGCCCATGACGTAGACCGCCCGCACGTCGGGGTCGTGCATGGCCTCGACGATGGTCAGACCCACTTCGCCCGGCAGCGATATCACGTCCCAGGCCTCGGACAGGGCGCCCCTGGCGCTATCGTCGGTCACCCGCTGGTAGCCGGGGAAGACGTTGACCAAGCAGCCCAGGTCGCAGGCGCCTTGCACGTTGGACTGGCCGCGCAGCGGGTTGACCCCGGTCGACGGCTTGCCCACCTGGCCGCAGAGCATGGACAGATTGGCCAGGGTCATGACCAGGTCGGTGCCGTTGCTGCGCTGGGTGATGCCCATAGCATAGAGGATGGTACTGTGGCCGCGCTCTCCCTCATAGATGGAAGCGCCGCCAGTCCGCTGGCCCTGGGCGTAAATACGGGCCGCTTCTTCGATCTGCTGGACCGGCACGCCGGCCATGAGCGAGGCTCGCTCGGGCGTGTACCCGGCCACGATGGCCCGGAATTCGTCGAAGCCTTCCGTCCGCTCGGCGATGAACGATTCGTCAGCTAGACCGTCGCGGATGATGACATGCATGATGGCCAGAAAGACGTAGGTATCGGTGCCCGGCTTGACTTGCAAGAACAGGGTGGCATGGTCGACCAGCGGAATCCGGCGCGGATCGACGATGATGACGTTGGCGCCGTTGCGGGCGGCGCGCACCACTTCGTAACTGATGACCGGGTGGGATTCGGCCGTATTGGAGCCGGTGATGAAGATGCAGTCGGCGTCACGGATTTCGCGGATCGAGTTGGTCATTGCCCCACTACCGAAGGCCTGCACGAGGCCTGCAACTGTTGAGCTGTGTCAGAGACGGGCGCAATGATCCAGGTTATTGGTGCCAATTCCAGCCCGAATGAACTTCTGGAAGATATAGTTCTCCTCGTTGGTGCAGCGGGCCGAAGCCAGGCCCATGACCGAATCGGGGCCGTGCTCCTTGACGATATGTGATAATTTGCCCGCCACCAGGTTTAGGGCCGTATCCCAATCAACCGGCAAGTGACTGTCCTCGATGTTCAAACGGCGGGCGTTCAGCGGTGAAGTCTCGCTCAACTGCCACGGCTCGTGTGACAGGCCCAGTTCGTGGGCCAGGTCGCGGCGGATCATGGGGCTGGTCAGGCGCTCGGGGTGATTGGCGAAGTCCCAACCGTAACGGCCCTTGGTGCATAGCATCTCGCCATTGACCGACTCCTCGACCACGCCCTGAGCGTAGAGGATTTCGCCGTCTTTTAGAGCGTATTCTATTTTGCAGCCCACGCCGCAGTAACCACAAACGGTCTCGACCCGGTTCATCTCCCACTCGCGACCTTTGCCCAGGCGCGAGACCGGTAGCAAGGCCGCCGTCGGGCAAACTTGGACACAACTGCCGCAGAAGACACAGCTCGAATCGATCATCGGACCATCGAAGGGCGTGGCCACGTGGCTCTCGAAGCCCCGGCCGACGATCTCGATGGCGTTAGCCCCAACCACCTCGCTGCACACGCGGGTGCATCGGCCGCACAGGATACAGTATTGGTGATCGCGAATGAAGAAGGGGTTGTCATCCTGATACAGGGTGCGCGACAGGTTGAATTCGTAACTGGTCTCGGTCACGCCGTACTCATAGGCATATTTCTGCAGCAGGCAGGCCCCGGCCTTGTCACAGGTAACGCAGTCCAGGGGATGATCGCTGACGAACAGGTCGATGATGTCGCGGCGCACGGCCGATAGTTGATCGCTCTGGGTCTGGATGACCATGCCTTCTTCGCAAGCCTGGCCGCAGGCGGGCACGGGCAGGCCCCGGCCGTCGATCTCCACCACGCATAGCCGGCAGCCGCCCGAAACGCTCAGTTCGGGATGGTAGCAGAGGTGGGGTATCTCTATGCCATGAGTCCGGGCCGCGTCCATGATGGTCGTACCTGGCTGGACCTGGAGTTGTTGGCCATCAATTGTCAATTCGAACATCTTGTCTTCCTTATTGGTTGACGGGCGGTCACGGGAGACCGCCTCTGCACCGGGTGACCGCGCACTGTAGGGGCAATCCTCCGTGATTGTCCCCGCGGCCGATGTATTGTTAATCGCCGGCCGTCGCGTCGGCCGGTATCATCTCCTCGTATTCGGATCTGAAAAAACGCAGCGTGCTCAAAACCGGGTTGGGCGCCGACTGGCCCAGGCCGCACAGGCTGGTGTCTTTGACCAGGCCGCACAGCCTTTCCAGCCGCTCTAGATCGTCGGGAACGGCCTCGCCATCCAGGATCCTGTCCAACATGGCCCGGATCTGCACCGTGCCCACCCGGCAGGGCACACACTTGCCGCAGCTTTCGTCGACGCAAAAATCCATGAAGAAGCGGGCGAACTCGGGCATGCGGGTCGAGTCGTCGATGATCACCAGTCCGCCCGAGCCCATGATGGAGCCGAGTTGGGTCAGGCTTTCGTAATCGACCGGCGTCTCGATATGGATATCCGGGATGCAACCGCCACTGGGGCCGCCGGTCTGGGCCGCCTTGAATTCGCGGTCGCCGGGAATGCCGCCGCCCATCTCGTATACGATCTCGCCCAGGGTAATGCCCATGGGCACCTCGATCAGGCCCGTATTACGCAATTGCCCGGCCAGGGCGAACACCTTGGTACCTTTGCTCTTTTCGGTGCCGATAGAAGCGTACCATTCGGCGCCCTTATTGATGATGGAAGGCACGTTGGCCATGGTCTCGACGTTGTTGATCACCGTCGGCGCGCTCCATAGGCCGGAAGTCGACGGGTAAGGCGGCCGGATACGGGGAATACCTCGTTGGCCTTCCACCGAATGGATCAAGGCCGTCTCCTCGCCGCAGACAAAGGCCCCGGCGCCGATGCGCACTTCGGCCGTGAAGTTGAAATCGGTGCCCAGTATCTTGCGGCCCAGGATGCGGGCTCGCCGGGCGGCACGAATGGCCCGCTGGATACGGTCGATGGCGATGGGATATTCGCCCCTTATATATAGGTAACCATGGGTCGCGCCCACCGCATAGGCGCAGATGATCATCCCTTCCAGTACCCGGTGCGGATCGTCCTCCATCACCGTGCGATCCATGTAGGCCCCAGGGTCGCCCTCGTCACCGTTGACGATGACGTATTTCTGCGGCGCCTCTTGGCCGCGGACGAAGTGCCACTTCGTGCCGGTGGGGAAACCTGCCCCACCCCGGCCGCGTAGGCCGCTGGCCAGGATCTCGTCGCATACTTCCTTGGGGCTCATCTCGCCCAGTACTCTGGCTAAGGCCTGGTAACCGTCGTGGGCCAGGTAATCTTCCAACTTCTCCGGGTTCACCTGGCCCGTCTCGCTCAATACGATCCGGACCTGTTTGGCGAAAAAGGGGCTGTCCAGGGGGATGATATGCCGGCTCAAGCCGCGCCTGGCCCCGGCCCGGCGCAATGCCGACCGGAAATGCAAAAAATCGTGGGGCGAAACACCCGCGCCCCCTTCGTCCGCATCGTCTTCACTGGTCGGAACGGGTACATAGCGACCGATGATCTGCTGGGCCACGTCGGACGTGACGTCGCCAAAGAGCACCGGATCTTCGTCCTTACTCTCTACGCGCACCAGCGGTCCCCGACTGCACAGACCCATGCAGCCGGTGGGCACCACTTCGACCTCATCTTCGTCGCATTCGCATGCGGCCACCGCCTGGTCCAGGGCCGTGCGGGTTAAGCCAGCCCCGGCCGATAGGCAGGCCGTGCTGGTGCAACAAAAGACGCGCCGTTTGAACCGGGCCTTTCTTTCCTGTTCTTCCTGGGCTAGCTTCTTCAGCTTCTGATCGTTCATCCTGCCTCCGCTTCCTGTTGGTAGGCATCCTTGGCCAGAGAAATGATCTCGGTCACCTGCCTGGTGAACGCCTCCGGCGTCTCTTTACCGCGTACCTGGCCGTCCAAGACGACGACCGGCGCCAGGCCACAACTGCCCAGGCAGCGGGCCGTGGTCAGGCTAAACAGGCCGTCGGCGGTCGTCTCCCCGTCCGCGATCTCAAATTCCTCGGACAATGCCTGAACGATGCGGTTTGAACCCTTCACATGGCAGGCGGTGCCGGTGCAGATGATGCAGTTGTGCTCACCCAGAGGTTCAAAGGTGAACATATGGTAGAAGGTAGCTACCCCATAAACCTGGCTTAACGGCACCCGCAACTGGTTGGAAACGTAGATCAACAGGTCCTCAGACAGGTAACCCATCGTTTCCTGGGCCGAGTTAAGCACCTCCAAAAGAGCATCCTGCTCATATTTGAAGCGCTTCATGGCCAGGTCAATGGCCTTATAGCGCTCATCTCCACTAGGATGGGGGTCGTCGTTCTTTCCGGCAAGTTGTGTCGCACTCATCAAGAAACCCTTTCCTTATTACAAGTCGTGCGCCCAAAACGCACCATTAGCAGACCACACTCGGCCGATCACGAACGACCGTCGACCAGCCACTGTTCACTGATCACTGACCACTGATCACCGGTTTTCTGCCGCTAACTCAATGGTCTGAAGCGGCCTTGTAGCCGGCCGGTAGACCGGATGTAACAACTCCCATTCTGGGGCAAGGGTTTCGGCAATGGATTCGCATAAGGTGACGAAAGTCCAGCGTGCCATGGGTAATCCCAAATTGAGGGCTCGACCCTCGGCCGCCTGGTGCAGTGGGCTATAGGCCAACTCGTAACGCAGGGTCTGGGCCTCGCGCTGGACCTCAAACGGCACGGCCATAGAGCGCAATAAACACTCGTATAGCGTCGCCAGCCGATCGGCCGCGGGCGCCTCGCGATCAAGGTGATCGATCAAGGCCTTGGCCAGGCGCCGGCCGAAATGTTCGGCCGTTTCTTCGGCGATAACCTGGTCTTTACAACCTTCGCAGCTCAGGGCATGCTCGAGTAAGACCTGGTTGAGGTCTATGTAGCAGGCCGGGCCGCAACCTTCCATCTCGCCGCGTACGATCAGGCCCATCTCGGGGTCCTGGCGCAGGTAGACGTGCCGTTCGTTGACTTCCACATAGCGCATGTCGGCGCTGGCGATGACAAACGACAGCAGATGGGTATCCTGGGTCTGGTCGGCCTGTGAAGTCAAAGCATACTCCTCAAAGAACAGGACGCGGATTAACGCAGATTTTCGCTGACTTTTTTGATCTTGATTGGAAGATCTTGCACGATTCAGCGTCCGCTCGAGCAACTCCGTTACATGGTAACGCCGCCATCTATGTTCGAAACGCCGTGGCTACAAACTGAACCCGTTAGCATTAAACTAAACGCTTTGGCATTCAGTAAGCCCCCAAGGGCCATTGGCGTTTCGTGGTTCCTATTATAACGTTAATTCTACTGATGTAGCAGCGATAGCACCAGGGTCGTTTGTCATGAACTTATCACTGGGGATCTTCAGGCCGAGTAGTGACAAACGTCACTCTGTTGCCCGCTTTGGCCATACGCTGCCAAAATATTCCTGTTTGCTTGCACCAATTCTGTGAAAACGATAGAGTAATTGAGTATGGCGTAACGGCCTGTTGTTCCACCAACAGACCTATACCATTGAAGATTGGTCTGAGCTTCCCCAACTGCAACCTGGTGGGCTGAAGTCCGATCACTATTCAATCGATAAAAGGGTGTGGCCTGCTGATCGACCTGAATGGGCCCCAACAAGAACACGCTAAACAGATTCGTTAACCCAAATTAGGAGCAAGAGAATGGCTCCTTTCCCCAAAAGGAAGGTGAAATGATGGGACGCAGAAGACGAGAACGAAGAGACGATAGGCGCGATGACCGGCATGGTGGTGGTGCTAGTGGCGTCAACCGCTATCAAATGCGCGAGAAGTTGGTTTCGATAGGCAACGATTTCTGGATTGAGAACGCGGCCGGTCAAAAGACCTTCAAAGTCGATGGCAAGGCGATGCGTGTGCGGGACACCCTCAAGTTCGAAGACGCTCACGGCAAGGAATTGTGCAAGATCCAGGAAAAGAAGGTCCGCATCAAGGACACCATGAATATAGAAAGTCCGAGTGGCGAAACATTGGCCACGGTTAAGAAAGCCCTTATCACGCCGGTGCGTGATCGTTGGACAATCAAGGTTGGGAATGGCCCAGACCTGGAAATCCAGGGCAACATCGTGGATCATGAATACAAGATCGAAGAGGGCCGCACCAAAGTAGCCGAAGTCTCTAAAAAATGGTTCCGCGTGCGCGACAGCTATGGCGTGGAGATCGCTCCGGGACAGAACGACATTCTGATCTTGGCCGCAACCGTGGCCATTGATATGATGCGCTGATCTGAAGCAGTCTGGAATGTGAGAAAACAGACGCCTTCTGTCGCCGCAGCATAACGACCAAGTGCCTAGCAGTACCGCACAAATGAGCTAGGCGCACTGATCCAGAATGAAAAGTTGATCGCCACGGGGCGGATCAGTAAGACCGTACCCGTCATCTTCGCTGCCGACGAGACGCTGGACGTGGGCGTCGACGGCGCTGCACCGGTCACCGGCGACTATCTGGAAGGTGAAGCGAATAAATTCAAATTGAGTCCTAGTTCGACAAAACCTGGCACCCTGGTGAGTTTGCGAAGATCTAAAGACCAATTAAATCGCAGGGAGGAAGTATGGCAGTAAAGTAACCCAACATCATTTTAATGATTGTCGACAATATGCCAGCAGCGGCCCTGGGATACTACGGTAACGTAGATGCCTACACACCCAACCTGGACCGCCTGGCGACTCAGGGCATCAGATTCAATAACAGTTATTGTGTCAATGGAGTCTGCTCTCCTTCCCGTGCCTCACTATGGACCGGTCTCATGCCATCCCAGCACGGCATCCACTTCGTCTTGCCGGATAGGTGGGAGTGGTACCCTGAGGATTTCGATGCGGTGGCAGGACTACGAACGTTGCCCCAAACGCTGAAGGACAACGGTTACAAGACAGCGTTGATTGGTAAGTTTCACGTGAGGTCACCCTATACACCCCAACACGGTATCGACCACTGGGTGCCCGATGAACATGGGCACACCACGGATTTCTGGGATGCCCATTATGTTGAAGATGGCCGGACCCATCACTATGATAGACATGCCACCGACCTCTGGACAGAGAAGGCGGTTGATTTTCTACGTGACCACACTGGCAGCGAGCAACCTTTCTTCATGTATCTGTCCTACAACGCGCCATACGGTGACGGTTTTGCCATCGCGGGCGAACCAAAGAACCCCTTTGGCAAGCTTTTTCAGGGTAAGCCCATGGACTCGCTGCCGCGGGAGCCGGTCAGTAAGCGCAATATCGATTACGTGATGCGCTGGTCTACTGTCGATCTGCCTGGATTTGACTTTTCCGACAACCTGACCGCGCAAAACAATTTACCCAGGATGCGGAATTACTTCTTCCAGATCAGTTATATGGATGACGGCGTCGGCCGGGTGCTGGAAACGTTGGGGGAATTGGGGCTGGAGGAAGAGACGATCGTTCTGTTTACGGCCGATCACGGCATCAGTATGGGCCGCAATGGGATCTGGGACGTGTCACCGTACGCCTTTCCGGCCGTGGGCAATCGCCAATGTTTCAACACGCCTATGATTATCCGTCACACCAACCACATTGCCCCGCTGCAGGAATCCAATCTGATGGTCATGCAAACGGATTGGTTCCGCACGCTACTGGATTACATAGGCTTGAACAACATCAAGATCGACAACTCACCGGGTAGGAGTCTGGCGCCCCTGCTGAAAGGAGACAGATTGGACAATACGTTCGATGCCGTTTTCTACGAGCAGGAGGAGATGCGGGCCATTCGCACCCGGCGTTGGGCTTACTTCAAGTATTTTCCCGGAAGTGAGAAGTGCAAATTCGCAGACGAACTCTACGATCTAGACTTCGACCCTGGCGAAGACAACAACGTTGCCGGCGATCCGGCTAACGCAGAAGTTGTTGCTGAATTGAGCGGACATATCGACGCCTTCTTCGCCGAGAATTCCAGCCCCAAATAGAACCTGTGGAATGGCGGCATGGCGATCA
>JBFFWQ010000160.1:0-11355 GCA_041570195.1 Promineifilaceae bacterium (SeqCode)
CGCACATTCCAGGTGTAGCCATAGATGATCCGGCCCTTGACGTTGATCTCGGCGTTGTAGTAGCCCGGGCCATCAGCAGCTTCGTGGACCGCCCCGTTGAAGATCGGCGGGTTGATCAGATCACCTTCATAGCCTTCCGGCTCCGTCCAGCCTTCGCCGGGCACCCAGTTCAGAGTCGCTAGAGACGGTTCTTCCCTGGGGACCAGTAGCTTCTGGATCGTGAAGCGGGCGCAGGGTGAATAGACCGTGGCCCGGGTGCCAGTACCAGTTATCGGCTCGGTTGCTCCCAAGGTAGCCGCCAGGCCATGAACCTCGTCGATCCCCCAACCGCTGGTGTGGCGCATTTCGTACTCCAACCACGGATTTCCTACAGGATCAGGATTTTCCTGGAACAGGACCACCTCCGTGCGCACCTGCGAGCGGGTGTACCAGTCGACAGACTCCAGGTTGTCGCCCCAGTCGATCCAATCCACGAATATCTTGCCGTCTGATTCGGCTACGCCTGCGTCTACCGGCGTGCCAGACCAGGCTTGCCAGGTATTGAATTGGTCTTTCTGCAGATAGGCTCTGACCAGCTCCATGTTACCGCCTAAGCCAGGCTCGACGCCAACTGTCTCGGGCAGTCCATCGTCACAATAAGCGTCGCCGTCGGGATCCGGCGCGCAGCTAAGCGGCGTGACGTTCGGATCGGTACCAGTCGTGCCCCACGAGTACCACCATTCGCCTTCGAGGTATGGGGTCATCCCAAGCGTCCCGGGCAGCACCTTTTGTACCCCTTCGGCCCAGATGACCGGGTAAGAGAGGTTGTTGCCGGCCGATTCCGGATTAGGTTTGCCACCGCCGCCGTCTGGCGGACCCTTGGCCGCTAACGGGGCAACGAGAACCAAGAGCAAGAGTAGAATCAGGAAGTATTTTAGATGTTTCATCACGAGCCTCCAGAAGTTCGTCAGGGCCCCTCATGGCCAGCAGCCACAAGTGGTGCAGGTAGCTGCTGGACCGGGGCAAATTGCACATCAAGCCCGTAATTCGGGCTCCCCAATATAAGCTCCGTGGCAATTCAGCTATGCTTATAACTTAACCTCCTTCCAACGAGCGCGCCTGCCGATGAGTCTGCTGACGGATCACCTGCAGCAAATCCTGCATGGTATCGGTCTGGTATTGGTGGCTGGTCAATACCACTAATCGACAAGTATTCGGGTCCAGGCCGGCCAGCCGCATCTCCGGCTGGTCATTCAGCAAAGCCGTCAACGATTCGGACCAGGGCGCAGCAAGCTCAAAAACCACCAGGTCTGGTTCCAAACAGCGTAAACAGTCTTTCATCTGAACGAGGGCCGGCTCGAGTTGCAGGACATTCAATCTCGGTCTGCTCGCCAGGCTAAAGGCCACACCTTCCATTAGTAGAGAGTCTCCGATCAGTACGACTAGGGATTGTCTTGCCATTGGATACTCCAAGCGGTGCAGGATACCCTGGCTTGAGTTTAGACTAGGCGCGCTGCTCCGGACAATCGCTCGCGGCTTCATCCAGGCATGAAATAAGAATGATCTATCCGGGCTGGGAAACCAGTCGGGGATTAATCCTCTAGCCTGGTCGAACTAATCAGCTTAGTCGTCAGGCGTCGATTTGTTGACAGGGGTTGGCCTATGGGGTGCTGGTTGAATGAGGCCTTCTTGCAGGGCAAAACGGGCCGCTTCGTGGCGGTGGCATAAGTGAAGTTTTGAGAGGATATTGCGCATGTGGCTTTTAACAGTATGGATGCTGATCGTCAACCTTTCGGCGATCTGTTGGTCCGAGGCCCCTTCGGCCACCAGGGCCAGGACTTCTTGCTCCCTGGGAGTGAGGGCCGTGATCGGCTCGTCTGGAACTTGGGGCAGCTGGCGGCTGAGCCGGCGGAATTCTTCCAACATGCGCCCGCCCAGGGCAGGCGTAATCGCTGCCTGTCCTTGAACCGCGCCCCGCAGCAGGCTGATCAGATCCCGAGAGCGGATGCTCTTGAGCAAATAGCCCTGGGCCCCGCTCTTGATCGCTTCGAATAACTTATCATCTTCATCGCGCACGGTCAGCATGACGATGGTCGTTTCCGGTATTTCGGCCTTGATCCGGGCTGTCGCCTCAACCCCATCCGCTCCTGGCATGGCGATATCCATCAGGATCAAGTCAGGCTTGAGCTGGCGAGCCATGACCAGCACTTCAAGGCCATCCCCGGCTTGGCCGACTACTTTGAAGTCTGGTTGGGCATTCAACAAGCCAGCCAGCCCCTCTCGAAAGAGAGTGTGATCATCAGCCAATAGAATGCGAACGATGCTCATGTTCACTCTCTTAGCGGCATGGGGATCCCGGGACCGGCTAATACCTCACCAGGTTCTCCAGCCCCTGGCTCAGGCCAGGCCAAAATGACCGTCGTGCCCGCCCCTGGCTGGGAGTCGATGGTCAACTGTCCCCCCAAGCGAGCCGCCCGAGCGCGCATGATCGATAAGCCAAAGTGGTTGCCAATCCGATCCTGGTGCCGATCAAGGTCAAATCCAATCCCGTCATCGACGATCACCAGTTCATAATGGTCGTCTTGACCATTGAGCCCTAGCCGGATCGCCTGTGCTCGTCCATGGCGATTGGCGTTGACCAACGCTTCCTGGACTACCCGGGCCAATTGCTCCAGGTCCGTGGGGGGCACATAGAGCGGCTCCTCCAGGTCGCTCTCGACCGAGATCGCCGGCCATCCATCCTGGCCCTGGCGTTCGGCCACTTGCTGCAGCAGCTCCTGAACCGACCGGCGGGGCAAGGGGCCCTCTTGCAGGCTAGCAATGGATGTCCTGACATCTTGATTGGCCTGATCGATGATCGCTTGCATCTGGCTAAAATCAGTTAGGACCTCATCCACCCGGCCGTCTGCCAGCATTTCATGCGCTTGGTCGGTCTTGAAGTTCAGGTAGTTAAGCGTCTGGGCCAGGCCATCATGCATCTCAGCCGCGATCCGCTGGCGCTCTTCCAGAGCCGTCGCCCATTCCATCTGTTGGTGTAGATAAGCATTCTCCAGGGCGATGGCTGCCCAGTCAGCAAACAGCTCGAGCAATTCCACTTCGTCGGGCGACCAGTGGCGACCAGTCACCGCGGCCGCGACGAACAGAATGCCCAAGGGAGCGCCCGTGCCGCGGACCGCCAGACCGATCATTGACCGCTCACCCAGCCGGGTCCGGCAGGCATCGGGTAGGTCAATCTCCCGGTCCATGGTCTCAAGTTGCACCAGTTGTTGGCCATCGATTAGCTTGGCCAGCAGTGAGCTTTCAGCAGGAAGGAACGAACAGCTGGCATGGTCGCAGACCGCTAAACCGTAGGACGAAGTTTCCTGGGCCCGGCCTTCACCTTGGTCCCACACATAGAACAAGGCAACCGGACAGTCCAGCAAGCGGGCCGATTGGTGAGTGATTAGTTGATAGATGGCGGCCGGATCCAAAGTGGCATTCAAGCTGAGGCTTAATTCATTTAGCCGGGCCATGCCTCTCGCCCAACGATCGGTCTGGCGGTATAGGCGGGCATTCTCAATCGCTACGCCGATTTGTAAACCAATGGCCCGTAGCAAATCTAGCTCCTGGGCCGGCATATCACTCAGCGTATTTGAGGCTAATGTCAGGGCACCGATGCCCCGCCCATGGACGACTAATGGCGTCGATGCCTGTAGGCTGTACCGTCTTCCCAGCGGGCCCGGTACGGCTGGCTGATCTGCTTGGTTTCTTGCTCCTACTAACCTGGGCTTCAGATCGCTGGCGACTTGGTGCCCCAGCGATTCGCACACTTTCTGATCATCAGCTACTCTCAGGCTATAGCCTGAGGGACCGTATTCGGCCACGATCCGTTGTTGCACCTCTTCGGTTTTGGGATCAAAAAGGATGATGCAACCAGAATCCATCCTGAACAAGGACAGCGTGCGCCGCAATGCTGAATTGAGGATGGTCTTTAAGTCCAGGGACTGGCTTATAGTGTCAGCGATGGCGATCTGGGCAGCCAGTTCGGCATTTCGCCGGGCGATCTCAGCCTCAACCTGTAACCGGTCCTCGATCTCAAGCTGCAGTTGTTGGTTGGCGTTGCTCAACTCGGTCGTCCGGTCTTCGACCAGTTCTTCCAGGTGATCCCGATAGGCCCGCAGCGCTTCTTCGGCCCGGCGTTTCTCGGCCCCTTGTTCTCGCAAATAGACCAGGCCAAATAAAGGGATGGCCCAAATGTAAAAACTGTTTCCGATCGGGCAGATGACCTGATTGTAAGCGCGACCGGTCAGGAAATTGATCAGAACTAATGATTCCGAGATCAAGAAAAACCCCAGGGCCAATATGACAATATTTCGCAACCAGCCCTGCTCTCTTACTAGGATGACGATGGCCGCAACCAACAACAGCGAACCGATCAGATGAATAAACCAGGCCGAATCGGTCTCATGAAAGTGAATGGCTGGATCAGCCGCCATTTCCTGTGGCCACGTGATAAGCGCGACGGTGGCGACGACGGCCGTAGCGCTAAGGCCAACAGCTAAATAGCGCTTGGCCAAACCCGGATTATCCAAAATATAACGCAGGAAGGAACCGGCGATGAGCACCACCGACGTCAGGGTCAAGGCATGTTCCACTGGCACCACGACAGAGCAAAGGGCGTTGTGTTCGGCGCCACTGATCATCTGCATAGACAGATGACCCAACATGAAGAGTTCGCGAAAGAGGGCCAGGCCAAAGCCAACTATAAGAAGCCGTTCCCGAGGCCGATCCTCCGTCCGCTGGCGGCTCCAGGCGATCACCAGCAAGACCCCCCACATGATCGCCGCCAGGCCAAAGCGGACAAGGTTATTTTCAGGCGCACCAGGGCCACCTGCAAACTGAGCCATCAGTTCAAGTACAAAGTCCGCCAGCTGCCCCACGAGACCCCCAGCGTCGCCGATCTTCTATCCAATCCAATAAAGATCAGATGAGTACTTAATTTAGTATAGCACAGAAAATGCCAAGCCAGAGCCTGGATTATGATAAATTGCTCTTATAATTCGGGCTGATTCGATTGGTAACAATAATGGCTTAATGCTTCCGGTGGAGCTCCCCAACCGATCACTCGCCACAAGTAGATGATATAACTGGCAATCATGGTGAGAATTAGCAGTGGCTGGCTGGGAAAACGCCGCTGGCGCGATTTGGCTCGGGAGGAAAAGGCTCTCCTTGCGCTTACGCCAAGCGATAGAGGCGCAACCACCAGCCACCGCTAACACGACTGACGAACACAACCAGGTTATCCGCCACCATTGCCGCCGCTGCCGGGGCCGCAGCCACCTGCACCGTCACTGCCACCGCCGCCAGTATCCTCGTTACCACCACCGGCATCTTCGTTTCCGCCGCCAGCATCTTCATGGCCGCTGCCGGCATCCTCGTTGCCACCAGGGGCGCCGGGGCCGTCGCCATTCCCTGGCCCAGGACCAGGACTTTCGGGGTTCTGGTTTCGTTCCTGATTTTGCTCTTGGTCTTGAGCCTGATTCTGTTCCTGACTCAAGTTCTGTTCCTGATACTGTTCCTGATTCTGATTCTGGTTCTGTTCTTGACCTTGCTCTTGGTTTTGCTCCCGATTCTGTTCCTCGTTACCACTTCCTGCCTGACTCTGGATTTGCTTTTGAGTTTCGTTACCTTGTTGTTCTCGATTCTGGTTCTGATTCTGTTTTTGGCCTTGCTCTTGGTTCTGCCCCTGATTCTGTTCCTCGTTACCACCTCCTACCTGACTCTGGATTTGCTTTTGAGTTTTGTTGCCTTGTTGTTCTCGATTCTGGTTCTGGATTGGTTCCTGATCTTGGGCATGTTGCTGAAGCTGGTTTTGGGCTTTCTCGCCACATTGCGCCGGATCCCAAGACTGTTCACAATCCCGAAGCCGGTCTTGTTCCCGGTCGGGTGTCCCGCCGCAACCCGTGCACGAACCGTCGCGTAGCCGGTCTCGATCGGGCTCGCCATCGCAATCCGTGCACGAACCGTCACGTAGCCGGTCTCGATCGGGCTCGCCATCGCAATCCGTGCACGAACCGTCACGTAGCCGGTCTCGATCGGGTTCGCCATCGCAATCCGTGCACGAACCGTCGCGTAGCCGGTCTCGATCGGGCTCGCCATCGCCGTCACAATCTTCGCACGAGCCATCCTTGAGTTGGTCCTGGGTTTGATCCTGTTGGTGGCGCTGACCTTGGGTTTGATCGCCGCCGCCGGCCTTCAAACCGCCATTGGTCACCATGGCGGTTCCGCCAATCAGGCCCAGCAACACAACTAGGGTCATGAACTTCTTGAAGAAAACGATAAACATGGTCCTACGCTCCCTTTTGCTCTACTTGTCGCCCACTGCCTAATCGTGGGACTTTTCACTAAGGCTTACATCTATTTAAGACGATGGAGCGGCCGTTCAGA
Organism: Promineifilaceae bacterium (SeqCode); assembly: GCA_041570195.1. GTDB lineage: Bacteria > Chloroflexota > Anaerolineae > Promineifilales > Promineifilaceae > UBA11865. Next base: position 6,406 of record JBFFWQ010000160.1, read on the forward strand.
TACGGCCAATGAACAAACCTGGTCGAACTTCGTTTGGAATGGTGCAAGACCATTACTCTGAGAAGCATGATCAGAAACCAAAGCCCGCCAATTGCTCCTTGAGACGCCTTTCCAAACCAGGATTACGCCGGACTTGAGAGCTGCAGAATATCGACAGGACATATCAATGAAGGCTCGGAAGCCTGATTTACAATAACATCGTAAATCAAACGTCAAGGTTCCTGCACAGACCGCTATTTGTTAGGGAATTCTGACTCGAGTAGATTGACAATACGAGCGTGTTACATATGGGTTCACATTGGTGAGGGCGGCGACCTTGCTGCCGGCCATTGGGTCGGTCCTGCACCCACTTTGCACCGCCATCTTTACTGTCGCTTTGTTCACGATCTTCAGCGACACCCGGCCGAACATCGACAACTCTCGCGGCAGGCCCAACGCAAAGTCCCAAACCACCTTTCTCGAGGCAGATCTTCGTTCTTTTGCCGGGACCAGGCAACAAACAGAAGAACGGCCCAGAAGACGACCGGCAGCGCAAAGCGCACCAGATTATTCCCGGCCGGACCTGGCCCCCGGCCAATTGGGTTAGAAACTACAGCAATGATTCTGAAAACTGATCCCCCGCTACCCCACCTAATGTGCCGGCGACCAGTTAGAAAACCGACCTTCAGAAGGCGACTGCGTCCAGGCGGCTACAACTCCCACCATACCAAACACTCGCCGCCCGGCACTGCCCTTCAACTTCATAGTAAAGGACATTGATCCGAAGTCAAGCCTTTCACCTCGGACAAGTCATAGCTTTTCCCCATGGAAGCTAATAGTCCCTCTTTATATTGTGAAGTAACACGTCCGGCGCTCTATTCTCAATTTAGGTGTGCTATAATGCCCCATACCCTTTGCACGGAGACGCATCATGACCCACAAAAGAAGACTGATTCCGACGTTCGTCGTCATCCTGCTTGTTGGGCTGACCTCTGGTTTCTTGCTGGCTTACGAACCGGTTCCGGCGCCTGCGCCGGCGCTGGAGGCGGCATCGGAAGCGGCCGCAGAAAATGCCACAACGACGGCCGACCTGGGCAGCTGGCCGATCCTGCGCCACGATAACGGCCATACCGGCTACAACCCTGACGTGGGCAGCTTCCGGCCACCGCTGACACCGCTGGATACCATTGAATTGCAAGAATCCGCCGGAGTTCCAGCGGCGATCTTCAACCTTGTCACCGGCCCTCAGCACATCTTCGCCATGGGCCAATCCGTTATTTGGGGGGTGAAAAATGATGATCCGTCAAACCAATGGCATAATGACGACTGCCTGCCCGATCCAAGTGGCCAATGCTTCAACACTTACCTGGCCTACAGTTCTGACCGGCTGGTGGTGGTCCGGCAGAATTTCATTATCAGCCCCACTCTTGACTTCGGCTATGAATTAGCCGTCCTCAGTGCCGTCACCGGCCAGGAAATTTGGCGCCGATCTCTTGGAGTGACAACGCCCGAAGTAGCTATGGAAGGAAGCTCGATCCTGCTGCTGACGGAAGAAGCATCGACCGGCAAGTTAACTAAATTGACGCTCTCCGGCACACAGCAATTCAAGAAAGACGCCGTCATCAACAGCTCGGGACCCCATCAGGATGGACAGGCTGTAGTAAACGGCGGCCGCTTCGTGTACGCTCGCGGCGACCAGATCCTGGCCTACCGCACCGACAATGGCGCGCAATCGTGGGTTTATACCCCTACCGTGCAATCAGACGCCTACGGTTACGACCTGGTAGCTACGCCCGATGCCCTTGTCATCAGCCAGGCCGAGCGGGTCATCAAGCTGGATATCGCCGACGGGACATTTATGTGGGAGACAGATATCGATCCAGCGTCATGCAGCAGCGAATTAGGCCCCAACGGTGCGGCGACAGACGAAACAACTATCGCCATCACCGCCGTTTGCGACCGGGAGCTTGTGGGCCTGAATTACGATACTGGGGCTGAACAGTGGCGGAAGGACATAGGCCAAGTATCGTCGGCCTCGGCCATCGCCATGGGCGGCGACGTCCTCTACGCGGCCGCTACCGTCACGACGACCGAGATATTAACTCCTTTGCTTTTCACCATTTACGCCTTCGACCCCGGCGACAACGGCGCCGAACTGGGCCGGATAGAAGTAGTGCCAACTGAAAGCTCATCTGTATTGGCCATTAGCGACGGTCTGATGCTGACCGCTTCCAACGTTGGCACCAAGTTGCTACAGCGTTTCGAACGCACGCCGGCCGACGTCGCGGCCGAGATGTCGACTTCCACACTGCCTACCTGCGGTGCGGCCGTGGGCAGCACCCTAACTTTCAGCTTCCAGGTCACCAACCTTGGCGAGGGAACGACCGACAACACCCGGGCCGACCTAACCCTACCTGATGGCGTCGCCACACTAGAAACCGATACCGGAAGCTGCACCTCCGGCGCGTCGCCATTCTGCGAGTTGGGCCCCTTGGCAGTAGATCAGCAGGCGCAGATCACGGCTACCGTCATCCTGTCCGAAGCCGGTAGCTACTCGCCCGGCATCTCCTTGAGCGGCCCTGTGCGCGATCCGGACGAGACGAATGATTCCGACAGCCAGCTGCTAACAGTCAACCCCGCCGTCCCGGCCGGCCTAGACCTGACATTGACCGACATCGAGATCACCCAGGGCGTTCAAAACCTGTCCAATAATATCCTTCTGGTCAAGGACAAAACGACCTTCGTCCGTCTCTACGGCAAGACAAATGGCGGGACGGTGAACAATGTCAGCGCTGTCCTTCATGGCGAAAGGAATCTGAGTGGAGAGGACCTGGGAACGCTGAGCCCTATCAATACGACGGCCTGCCTATCCCTGGACGATACGCCGGACCGCGATCAATTAACCGACACTTTCGTCTTCCAGTTGCCAGAAGAGTGGGTGAAGGCCGGCGTCCGCTTCACAGCCGAGATCAATCCCGGCGGGGTCATCCCAGAAACGGACACTGACAACAACACGCTGGAAATCTTTCGCCCTTTTATCGAATATCCCCGCATCTGCCTGAAAACCTACCCGGTGCGCACCACCGGCAAGCAGTCAGGCAGTTCGTCGGAAACCGACAACCTCTCTCCGCATTTCCAGGCCATCTTCAGGGATGACGGCAACATCCTTTCCCGGGCCCTGACCATGCTGCCGGTATCGGAAATCAAGGTCTTCGCTAGCTCCCACAAAATCGAGGAGTGGGAGCCCTTCTCCTTCGGCGGCTGGGGACCCTACGAAATGGAGAAGGAAGAAGATAACCGGGAGGATGTCCTGGACACCCTCTGGTGGCTGAACGTGTTCACCGACGATCCCGACGAATGCGACGCCGACGACAGCCGGACCCACTACGTGGGCATGGTCCATGAAGGAACGACCAACACGGTCGGCTCGGCCGGTCTGGGTATTCGCGACGGCGATGAGCTGATGCTCTTTCTCAATACCGGCCCCAACGGCCCCCAGGCCTTTGACGATCCCCACGGCGGCCTGACCCTGGCCCATGAAGTGGGCCATAACTACGATCGCGGCCACGTCAATTGTGGCAAACCGAAAAACATTGACAAGAACTATCCATATGATCCTTGTAACTTTGCGCCCATCAACCCCAGCGGCTATTACGGTCTCGAATTTCGCGATCCCACCAGTCCGGTGGTCATTACCCCGACCATGGCCGGGGACGTAATGTCCTATGCCGACGACGTGTGGACGTCCGATTACACCTGGCGGGCCATCCAGGGCGAGTTATGCGAAGCCAGCGACTGCCTCAATCCAGACCTGATTCCTGCCCTGCCAGACGTTTCAGTCGTCCCGCCGCCGATTACTGGCGACGTCCTGATAGTCCGGGGTCGGATAAGCCCTACACTCACCATCCAAGACCTCTACCGTTTGCCGGTCGAGCAGGTGCCCAAGGCGGACGAGATGTGGGCCGACCAGGTCGCCTCCCGGCCGCTGACCGCCACCTACGCGCTGAACCTGATCAGTGGCACGACTGTTTTGCACAGCGAGCCCTACAGCCCGACCCATTCGGACGACCAGGAATCGTCGGTGGAGTCCTTTGGCCTGTTGGTCCCCTGGGATCCGGCCACGACGGGGATTGAATTGACCGTAGGGGGCTCGGCAGCGGTAAGCCTGACCGTCAGCCCATCGCCGCCTACGGTGACGAGTATATCGCCCAATGGAGGCGAGTTTGTCACCGACACGCTATCCGTCTCCTGGACCGCCAGCGACGCCGACGGCGACGATCTGCTCTACACAATGCTCTACAGCAACGACAACGGTAATAGCTGGCAAGCCTTGGTCACCGCGGTGGGCACCACGACCCTGACCGTTGACAGCAGTATGCTGCCAGGCAGCGCCGGCCAAAGTTTAGTGAAAGTCATCGCCAGCGACGGCCTGAATAGCACCTCGCGCCAGTCGGCCAACGGCTTCACCATGCCCAACCGGCCGCCCATGGCCGCGATCTACTTCCCGAGCGACGGCGGACTATATCCGTCAGGTAGTTCGCTCACCTTGAACGGTGCGGCCTATGATCCGGAAGACGGTTATTTGTTGACAAACGTGATGAGTTGGACCCTTTCGGGACTCGGCCAGGTGGGCCTTGGCGACAAAATCGCCTTGAGCGGGTTAGAAGACGGCCAATACACCCTGACCCTGACGGCCGCCGATAGCAATAGCCAGGTCGCCAGCAAGAGTATCTCTTTCATATTGGGCGATCCTGATGAATCCGCCAGCAATGTCTACGTGCCTATGGTTGTGAAATCGAGATAACGGAACGACGCGAGCTAAAAATCGTAGGTGCCAAATGCGTTGTCGAGCAGCACCTGGAGTTTGTTTCTCAACACCGCATAGGAGAAATAACGCGTCGCCAACTCGTAATTGCGCTGGCACATCTGAATCTCAAGATCCTTATCGGCCAGGACCCTGCGCGTCATCTC
>JBFFWQ010000161.1:0-11260 GCA_041570195.1 Promineifilaceae bacterium (SeqCode)
GCACGTACTTAGCAAGCACGTACTTAGCAAGCACGTACTTAGCAAGCACGTACTTAGCAAGCACGTACTTGGCACAGCACATTCTAACTAAACCCTTGTAGTGCTAGTCGTCTTCCTGCCAGCGAAACTGGCCTGGCATCATGTACCCGAGGACAGGAGGTAATTAATGAACCCATTTGAGGACTATGTCGACGGCAGCGGCGCCATACAGGATGGTCTGGCGGCCATGAGAGCCCGGGAGGACCGTCGCGCGGCGAACGCCGAGAGTTACACGGCCAGCATGGCCGATGTCCGGGAAACCATGCAAGCCATTGAAAACGCCTTTAAGGACGTCGTTTACGGTTACTCAGCGATCCTGCCCGATGGCTGGCGGGCCCATGGAGACTTTGAGAAATGGGTCGCCCGCAAGGCCTGTGCCGGATTCGTTCACGGGGGAATGAATCCAGACGCCGAACTGATGATCGGCGGCGAGTGCGATACCGTGAGAGGGCTCGAGATCGAGCTGGATCGGCTCTATAAATTCCTCTTTGCTGAATAAACTCGCCAACCTCACTTCCTGCAAGTTCATGATAGGTAGGAAAGCCTTCACCTAGGTCCGGCCGGGCCGGCTAATGACCTCAATCCGACCGCCATGCGCGTCAACGATCGATTGGCTTATGGCCAGACCCAGGTCGCGGCCGGGGTATTCGGCCGCATTACGACCGCGATGAAAGCGGCCGAAGATCAGGGCCAGATCATCTTCCTCGATGCCGATGCCCGTGTCGGCGACGGTAAACCTGACCCAGGAACCGTCAGCGTCGAACGTCAGCGTCACCCGCCTCCTAAGGCGTGAATTTGACGGCGTTGTCGACCAGATTGTTTAACGCCCGGGCCAGTAGCTCGTTATCGCCCTCGACGATCAATAACCTTTCAGGCATGGTCGCCTCATAAGCAAGCCCAGGCGGCATAACTGGGGGCCGAGGTCGACCGGCCCTACGTTTTCCAGGCCGATGCCACCTTCAATCCGCGACAGTTGCACCAGATCATCGTTGAGTCTCTCCCACCGCGCCGTCTGCTCCATGGCGCCGGTCATGAGCGGATCGGCGCCGCTGGAACGGGCAGCCAACTCCAGGTTGGTCCGCAGCGCTGTGAGCAAAGGGTTTCTCAGAGTGTATAATGAAGGCGGTTCACCGATCACCTGACCCGCTAATCGAAGCTATTCTTGTGAGGGAAGAGATTAATCGACAACTAGACATTATGCCATCACAAAGCAAAAACCCCAGGAAAAGAGACCTTCATTTCTTGAACGATGGTGGCATGGTAGCTTGCAACCCACGGGATCGTGAAGCTGCTCATCGAGCCGAAGTAGAGGGTATCGCGACCTTGAACCCGCATGCCGTCACCTGCAGGAAGTGCTGGGTCGTCATCCGTCGAACAGGCAAGATGAGACCTGCAAAAAACACGAGAAAGGGGCCCAGACGCTGATCATCGGCGCTGGCCAATATGGCCGGGTCCGCCTCTCGGCCGAGGCCCTGGAATACTTCGACGGCCTCGTACTCGGCGACCACGTGCTTCTTGAATGCCAAACTATAGCGCTTAAATATGGATGGTGTCATTTTCTCCGTCCTGACCTTCCTTGTTCTTGTAAACTATAATCAGGACGGGTCATGACGGCTGAAGGCCGACGGCTGAAGGCTGAAAGCTACTTTTAAACGAAGGATCAAAAATAACATGCCGAAGTATCACTTTTACCAGATAGATGTTTTCACGAATCAAGCCTTTGGTGGCAACCCCCTGGCTGTCTTTCCTGAGGGCGTTGGGCTCAGTTCGCGACAGATGCAAACCATAGCCCTGGAAATGAATCTGTCCGAAACTACTTTTGTGCTTCCAGCTGAGAACCCTGAAGCCGATTTCAAAGTCCGCATCTTTACTCCTGCTCGCGAACTCCCTTTCGCAGGTCATCCGGTCGTGGGAACACATTGGCTCTTAGCACACCTGGGCCGGGTCGTATTAGAGGAACCCGTAACAACCGTGAGATTTGAGCTTGGTGTGGGGGTGAGAGCAGCGCAGCTGCATGTCACTGCTGGCGAAGTCACAAAGGTCGTGATGGATCATCAAAAACCTGGGTTCTTCGCCACTGCCAGCGAAGAGCAGGTAGAGCGCCTTGCCAATGGTCTTGGCTTGCCAACGGAAGCGATTCTCGAGACGCGTTGGCCGGTGCAGGTTGTATCCACTGGAGCTCGTCAACTGTTTGTACCTGTTCGCACTTTGGGCGAAGTACAATCTCTTCAACCGGGCAAACAGGATGCCTCTGCCATGAACAGGGTCCTTGACGAACTCGATCCCGCCGAAAAAGATATCCACAGTATCATGGTTCTATCTTTGGAAACGGAAAGCGATGCGTCCGATGTTCACACCAGGATGTTCGCTCCCAAACTGGGGATCGCTGAGGATCCTGCTACGGGGAGCGCCAGCGGCGGACTGGGCGCCTACCTGATCGAGAACCGCATCATCAATGCGACACCGCCCACAACATATATCACTTCAGAGCAGGGCATCGAAGCCGGACGGCCGAGCACTATCTATATAGAAGTGGATGGACCACCAGGTGACATTGCCATGGTTCGTGTTGGCGGTGAAGTTGTTCCGCTCATTGAAGGTGTTTTGCAGTGGTGACGCGTCATGACCAGGATCATGGCCCCCACCCTGCCTTGCGCTCAAACTCCAGCGCTGAGTCCTTCTAGGGGCTTGACAAACTAATACCATTAGTATATAAACTAATTATATTAGTTTTACATGGAGGAATTGACCAATGAAAGTAACCCAACATGGCAAAAACTTGTGGCAAATCACCCGCCTGACGGCCTTCAACAGCTTCTTGGTGCGCGAAGACGATGGGTTGACCGTCGTCGACACCAACATGAGCGGCAGCGGCAAGGATATTCTCCAGGCGGCCGCGAGCATTGGCCTGCCGATCAGACGCATAACGCTGACCCACGCCCACGCCGATCATGCAGGCTCACTGGATGAAGTGGCGGCCCAAGCGCCGGAGGCAGAGGTGGCCATCACCGGGCGCATGGCCGAATTCTTGCGCGGCAACCTGGCCCTTTTGCCCGATGAGCCGCAAGTCAAGTTACGCGGCAGCTTTGTGACCCGGGATACGCAGGCGACACAGCTGATCGGTCCGGATGACAAGCTGGGATCCCTGCGGGTCATTTCGGCGCCGGGGCACACGCCGGACCATATCGCCTTTTACGATGAGCGAGACGACACGCTGATCGCCGGCGATGCCTTCCAGACCAAGGGCGGCATTGCCGTGGCTGGCATCACCCGCTGGCTCTTCCCCTTCCCGGGCATGGCCGCCTGGCATTTGCCGACGGCGCTGGAAACGGCCGTCGCCTTGCGCGCGTTCAATCCGGCCCGGATGGCCGTCGGGCATGGCCGCGTGCTGGAGAATCCGGCGGCCGAGATGGACAAAGCGATCCAGGAAGCGGGGGCCAGGGTCGATGCCCAAGCGCAGGTGGCTTAACCGGGACGTGGTCATCAGAGAGGCGGCGACCCTAGCCGATGAGACGGGCGCCGCTTCGGCTGTCAGCCTCACCGCCCTGGCCCAGGCGCTGGGGGTCCGGCCGCCTTCGCTCTACAACCACGTCGACGGCCTGGAAGATCTACAATACGGCCTGGCTGTTTATGGGCTGCGGCAATTGCTGTTCGAGTTGCGGCAGGCGTCCCAGGGGCTGGTCGGGCAGAAGGCGCTCATGGCCATCGCTGGCGCTTACCGGCAATTCGCCCATAAGCATCCTGGCCTCTACCCGCTGACCATACGCGCGCCCGAACCTGATGAAGCTGAATTAGCGGCTCTGTCACAAGAATTGCTACAGATGTTGCTGCTGATGATGGCTTCCCAGGGATTACAGGGCGATGACGCCCTGCACGCCATCCGTGGCCTGCGGGCCGTATTGCACGGTTTCACCAGTCTGGAAGCGGCCGGGGGATTCAAGATGGCCCTGGATCGGGAGGAGAGTTTTTTGCGCCTGGTTAGCGCCTATCTGGAGCAGCTAGAATCTTAAGACCTCCGAGGCTGACGTAGACGTCAGCAGCTGTCGCATAGGTCAGCGCAGCCCCGGAGGTCGTCCTTTATCGTTGTCCAGCGGGCTGCTATCCGCCGGCCGGCGCCAATTCCACCGCCAGGGCGATAAACTGGGTGAACTGTCCGGCGCTGAAGTTATTGTCGCTGACGATAACCAGCGTCTGCCGGCCGTCCGGCAGCGGCGGACCAAAGGTCATCCCCTCGATGTTGTCAATGGGGATACCAAGCTCGTCGAAGGCGAACACCAGTCGCTGTGACACGGGCGTGAAGGCAATTGGCGATCCACCCTCATAGAGGGCATCGATGCCCAACACATCCGTCGCGCCTGACGTGGAGACCTCGTTGATCACCACGACGTTTCCGGTACCGCCGCCGAGTACGCCGCCGACCGAGAACGATCGCTCCATCACCAGCATGGTCCCGACGTCGTCGATCGGCAGGAGTTCGACGATCCCGTTCACCCCGAAAATTGTCGACGGTTCTGCCCACGGCGCCACCTCATAAACATACTCCTCGTTGGGAATATGCTGTCTTGCGTCATAGACGAGGATGCGGGCCAGGCTGCCGTTGGTGAAAGTAGAGGCAGGTCCGTCCTGGAACAGCGCCCCCTCGCCGGCCGTGACCAAGCTGCGTCCGTTCGGCGTGGGGTTCAGACTTTCAAATGCCAGATTGAATCGCACACCCCAGTCGACGCCGTTCGGGATGTACTTATCTGGAATCGGCAGGTCTGCCGTGACCCTTCCGTTGTGGTTGTAGCGCCTGATGAATGGGTCGATGATCGGATCGGCGAAGATGTTCCCCTCTGAAGACATGAAAAAGAATCCCTCGCGGCCGAGCGTGAAGCCTTCCGGATCGAGGCCGCCCGAAGGGAACGGTGTTTTTTGATTCTCGAATAGTTGGGTGACGCCGACGAAGTTTACGTCTCCGTCATCCAGCGAACCATCGGACAGGTCGATATCGACGGTATAATAGCGAACCGGATCTCCCGTCGGCAAGTTGCCCTGATCGTCGGATAGGGTATGGTAAACGCCTCGGCCGGCATCGAAGGTGATGCTCGATAGGCCGCCGATTTCCGTACCTGCAAAATCCGCGCCGGTTGGCACGACGACTTCCCCAAGGAACTCGACGTTGACGACGGTCATGGCGCCGTCATGGGAAGCGGCCGACAATTGGCCGGCGGCGAGGGCAGCAACCAGTAAGATAAGGACAAGGGTGAGGGCCACGACAGGGCGCGGCCGGAAATGGGCAAACATCAAAGTACCTCCTAACAGGAACAGAACGCGGATTTGACAGATTATTAGTGATTTGAATAGGGGTTGGGCGCCAATTTCTGTATCGTGATGGCCGTGGTGACTGACACCTCCTTAGCGCCGGAAGAATGATAGAACTGTGCTGTGAGTCATTATAGCAGATTTCGCGGCTTGGTTGAGGCGGAAGAGCGGAGGGGAAAAGAAGCAGAGGAGATGAAGGGCAAGGGTGGTCTATTGCGGCCGGGGGACGAGGCGTTAGAATAGATCTGGAGGCGACGTCGGGCTGACGATCGCCGGGGATGCATGCGGGTGTACCATAGCGAACAAATCAGGTACCAGACTGAGATTCACCAGCTGCTTCTCTCGCTTTTTGACGAAGAGGAGTTGAAGACAATCTGTTTTCACCTTGGCCTGCAATATGATGACCTACCGGCCGCCGGCCGCTCGAACAAGGCCCGCGAGTTGGTGCAGTCCCTGGAGCGTAACGGTCGGCTGGGCGAACTACGGGCCGTCGTCATACGCCAGCGACCCAATGTCACCTGGCCAGCAGCGCCTGGGGCTACCGCGCCGGCGGGTCCGGCCAGTGAGACAGAAACGACAGCCGGCCGGCCAGACCCCGGCGCCAGCCCCCCAACCTCGACCGCCGAGCGCCTACTACGCGTCTTCTTGTGCCACGGTTCGGAGGATAAAGAGGCCGTTCGAGAGTTGTACCGCCAATTGGGCCAGGATGGCATGGATCCCTGGCTCGATGAAGAGAATATCCTGCCCGGTCAGAAATGGGATCGTGTGATCAGAAAGGCCGTCAAGGACGCTGATCTCATTTTGGTATGTCTTTCATCCCGATCGGTGCAAAGAGCCGGCTACTTGCAAAAAGAGATCAAATTCGTCCTGGACGCAGCCGATGAGCAGCCCGATGAGACGATCTTCATTATTCCGGTCAAGCTAGATGACTTCGAGATGCCTGACCGGCTGCGAATATGGCAGTGGCTAATTCTGCCCTGGCCGTGGCGAAACCTGGCTGAGGAACTGGGTTATAAAAAACTGATCAAGTCTATGCGAGTGCGGGCCGAAAGTCTGGTTACTTCGCCACCCGTCAAAAGCGTGGGGCTCGATGAGATGCTTCAAATCTTGCGCTTGCCGTACTATAGCAATGAAGCGGCCGCCTTAGCCTTCCTGGTGAATCGCGTAGGCCATGTCGTCCCTGACGAGGAGCTGAGCAAGCGGATTTGGGGCGAAGACGAGGCCGACCACAGGCTGGCTAGCACCATCTGGCGTCTTCGGCAAAAGATGGCGCAGCATGCAGATCTGATCCCAGGCAAGATTGTCAGGTACAGGAGTCAAGGATATTCATTCGAATGGGCGAGCGCAGATAGGTGAAAGGCCTGGAGTTACCCGGAGCCCTGGGAGAGATTTGAGCCGATCACGGATTACCTGGCCTTCCGCGCGGGGCCTATGGATAAGTGCACTGCAGATGGCCGGCCGGCGACGCCCCAGCCGGGCGACTACTATGGCGGCTGGATCACGCCCGATATCGTCGGTCCGTTCAAGGGCGAGCCGGGATCAGAACGGTGGTAGCTGGTAGTTGGAGCCTGGCTGCCGATAGTTTGCTGATGGTCTGGTTACCCAACACTCATTCAAAACAAGATCCACTAGACTCGGGAAACGCTGATTCTTAATTCGCTTTCTGCGCTCGTCGGTGCTCGTCTGCATACTGTCCGTTTTCTGTCGCGTTGCCAAGTTGCTGGTAGCTTGTGGCGTAGGCCCCTCGAATTGGGCCAGCCTGGCCGGAAGTTGGGCCCGGTGATCGCTGCCGTAGTTGAGCATGTACACGATCTGGTTGCGAAGCGAGCCAACGGAATAGGGCTTGCCAGTTTCACGGAATCGGCCAACAATCTAATGGTCGAAAGCTGAGGTCCGAAGGCCGAAAGCTGACAGCTGACAACCAATTGCTCAGGAGGTAATTATGAACGCACGAGATGTATTGTACTACGGCCACGGAACGGTTCTGAGGGCGATAGATGGCCTGCCGCGTGATAAATGGGTTGAACCTGGCGTGGTCGGCTACTGGTCGGTCAAGAACATCATCAGCCACCTGGCCTCTTTCGAGATGTTTTTAAATGAACTATTGGACGCCCTGCCCCAGGGCGGATCCATGCCGATTATCGAGCGTCTCGTCGCCGATCCACAGCGCTTTAATGATGTGGAAGTGGATCAGAAGCGGGCCGATCAAAGCCCGGCCGATGCCTGGGATGAATACGTGACCGGTTGGGAAACCTCGATGCGCTTATTGGATGAGATCCCCGAAGCAGAACGCCGTGTGACCGGCGCCCTGCCCTGGTATGGCGAGGAGTATGACCTGGAAGATTTTCTGGCCTACACCTTTTACGGCCACAAGCGCGAGCATTGCGCCCAGATCATGGTCTACCGCGACAAGTTGAATCTCTAGCCGCTGCTACTGTGGCGATAGAATGGATAGCAAACGAGGGTTACTAATTGGCATGGCTGCCGGCGTCATCGCCGGGTTGGTGCTGGGGCGCCTGGCTGACCGATCAAGTCAGAAAAGCGGACCAGGTCCAGTCTGGCGGATCATGCGCCGGTTGAATCCCCGGGTGGCCGGCGCTTACCGGCTGGATGGTCCAAACAGCGGGTTGGTGTTGGTGCTGACGACGACCGGCCGCAAGACGGGCCGTCCCCATGTCACGCCACTGCAATATGAGGCGATCGACGGCGTCCTTTACGTAGCCTCCGCCCGCGGCCGGCAGGCCGATTGGTTTCAAAATATCGAAGCTAACCCACGGGTGACGGTCGAGGTCAAGGGCGACCGCTTCACGGCCCTGTCACAACCGATCACCGACCCGGAACGGATCGCCGACTTCCTGGAGATGCGCATGCAGCGCCATCCAACGATGATCAGGGTCATGCTATTGATGCATGGTTTACCGCCTCGTGTAGGGCGCGACGACCTGGTCCGGCTGGCGCGAAAGCTGGCCCTGGTGGCTCTGCAGCCGGAGGAGATCCAGGACTGAGATGTTCTATGGCGGTGTCCTGGCAGGCAATGGTCAAACTACTTTCCCGGAAACTCGGCTACTCGTGACCCGTCAAACGAGCTGGCTAGGTTCCGGGAAAATGGTAGAAAGTTAATTCACGAAGAAGATGTTTGGCCAGGAGTTGATCGATTTCTTCCTGGAGGGCCTGGCCGACTATGGCCCGATAGCCCTGGGGCTGGCCCTGCTGGTAGGCAACATGGGCTTGCCGACGCCCACCACGCCCTTGATCCTGGCCAGCGGAGCACTGGCTCGCGAAGGCCTGGTCGACTGGCAAGCCGCGGCCATGCTGGGTTTCGCCGGGGCTATTCTGGGCGATATGTTCAGCTACGCCGTCGGCCGCTCGGGCTGGGATTGGGCCCAACGTTTCTTGAGCCGGCGCCGGGCCGACCTCTGGAATCAGGCCCTGGTCCGCTTCCAGCGTCACGCCGGCTTGGCTGTCTACCTGACCCGTTTTCTCTTCACCACCCTGGACGTACCCATCAACCTGATCGCCGGCAGCAGCCATTATTCCTTCCGGCGCTTTCTGACCGCTACCCTGGCCGGCCGGGCCACCTGGTTCGTCATCTATGGCGCGCTAGGCTATCTCGTCGGCAGCCAGTGGCGGGCGGCTGGCCTACTTATCGACGAATACAGCCTGTGGCTGGCTATCGCCATCCTGTTCGGCCTCGGCGCCCTCCTGTTTTACCGCCGGAGAAGGCTGAAAGTTGAAAGCTAAAGGCTGTCAGCTTCAAAGGAGACTCCCATGCCCCTACTCTTCGACATGCCCCTGGAGGAACTTCATGATTATCCAGGTCGCAATCCGCGGCCGGCCGACTTCGACGCTTTTTGGGACCGGGCCCTGGCCGAGTTGGAGTTTCTCGATCCGCAAATAGCCTTGATCCCGGCCGAATTCACGACTTCCTTTGCCGATTGTTCCCACCTGTACTTCAACGGCGTCGGCGGGGCGCGGGTACACGCCAAGTTGCTGCGGCCGAAACTAGGCCCCTTCCCCCACCCGGCCGTGCTGATGTTCCATGGCTACTCCAGCAGTTCGGGCGATTGGTTCTCTAAGCTAGGCTATGTGGCCCAGGGCTATACGGTCGCCGCCCTCGACTGCCGTGGCCAAGGCGGCCGTTCGGAGGATGTCGGCGGCGTGAAAGGCAACACGCTCCAGGGTCACATCATCCGTGGATTGGACGGCCCACCGGAGAAGATGCTCTACCGGCAGATCTTCCTCGACGCGGCCCAGCTGGCCCGCATCGTCATGGAAATGCCTGCCGTCGACGAAAACCGGGTGGGCGCCTTGGGCGGCAGCCAGGGCGGTGGTTTAACCCTGGTCTGCGCCGCCCTGGAGCCGCGAATCAAGTTGGCCGCGCCGCTCTACCCCTTCCTGTGTGATTATCAGCGGATCTGGGAGCTCGACCTGGCGACCGATGCGTATGCCGAGTTGCATGACTATTTCCGCCTCTTTGATCCGATGCACGAGCGGGAAGCGGCCGTTTTCGAGCAGTTAGGCTACGTCGACGTCCAGCATCTGAGCCCGCGGATCACGGCCGAGGTCATGATGGGCACTTGCCTGATGGACACTGTCTGCCCGCCCTCGACCCAATTCGCAGCCTACAATAAGGTCCAGTCGCCAAAATCGCTGCGTATCTACCCTGACTACGGCCACGAGACGCCGCCAGGTTACGAAGACCAGGTGTTTCAATTCATGGCCGGATTATAGTTTCAGTGGTCAGTGGTCGGTGATCAGATGTCTGCAGATAGCTAAAGGCTAATCGCTCATCGCTAATACCTTTATCAGGAGGTACCTCAAGTGTTCCTTTTTATCCTCGTAACGACGTTGGCTATTGTCGCTTCGGTCCTGCTGCATCTCGGCGCGTTTCAAGTTCTAGTAAAGCTGTGGGAGCAGAACAGATCGCTCAGGCGCTGGCGAATCGCCGTACTCATCGTGGCCTTCATCGCCGTCCACCTGGTCGAGATCGCTGTTTTCTCCCTGGCTATCGACACCTTGTTGCAAGACGGCAGCTTCGGTCATCTGGAGGGCGTGGACGCAGAGAATGCCGGCAGCCTGTTTTATTACTCGGCCATCACCTATACAACTGTGGGCTATGGCGACATCACGCCTGTCGGGGACATACGCCTCTTCGCCGCCGTTGAAGCGTTGACCGGCATGGTCCTGATAGCCTGGACGGCGTCGGCAATCTTCACGGTCACGCACCAAACCTGGCGGGCTGAGCAAGCTGAAAAAACGCCGGCCTAGTTAGCCTATCGCTCGACCCACCCGACCGCACTTTCACCAGGGAAAAACAGTACCGCTCCCGACCATGCCTGCGGGCACCTGAGCGCTTATGCCGTTGCTGACAAATGGCAAGTATAGCTTTGCTTCTATGCTCGGTGGCGTTGCGGTCGGCGTGCTGGCAGGCGTACTGGTCGGAGTTACGGTCGGCGTATTGGTTGCGGTTGGTGTTGCCGTTGGAGTATGCGTAGCCGTCGGCGTGTTTGTTGGCGGAACTGGAGTTGATGTGGTCGTCGGAGTACCGGTTACCGTGGCCGTGGCTGTCGGCGTATTGGCCGGTGTATTGGTTGCCGTGACCGTTGGCGTGTTGGTGGGCGTCGTCGTGCTTGTCGCCGTGGGAGTCGGCGTGTTTGTAGGCGTTGACGTTGGCGTACTGGTTAGAGTCAGCGCCGGCGTGTTGGTCGCCGTCGGCGTGTTGGTCGGTGGTATTGGCGTGTTAGTAGCCGTGGCTGTCGGTGTGACCGTCGGCGGCACCGGCGTATTGGTCGGCGTATTGGTTGCTGTCGCCGTCGGCGTGCTCGTCGGTGGTATTGGCGTGTTTGTAGCCGTGGCTGTCGGTGTGACCGTCGTCGGCACCGGCGTATTGGTCGGCGTATTGGTTGCTGTCGCCGTCGGC
>JBFFWQ010000162.1:0-11021 GCA_041570195.1 Promineifilaceae bacterium (SeqCode)
CCAGCACCAGGCCGGCGACCCCGTTCTGAATGAGCGTCGTGACATGCTGGGCGCCGGCGCCGGCGCCAGCGGCCGCGGGGTCGACAGCAGAGAAGGCAAGAAAGGCGATTCTCCCAGCCGCCTCGCCTGGCGACAGGTTCTGTACGTCCTCAGCCGAGCGAAGAAACAGCCCTTTGCCGGCCGCTTCCAATGGCTGACGTTCGGCATCGTTTAGCGCGCCATCCGAGTCAAAACGAAGCGCTTGGGCCAGGTTCTTACGGTGCCCGCTGATCGCATTGGCCGGTACTTCGCTTTCCTGGCCATCGATGTTCAGAAACAGGCGGCTTTCCCATACCTCGGTTGACAGGTAGACGTGAAAGCTCTGGCGCTCCAGGTCCAGGCCCAGGCTTCGCAAATGGTCAAGCGCCCCCAGCCTTTCAGCGACGTAATCCAGCGCCTCGGCCTCGCCTTCGGTCGCCGAATTGCGCCACCCGGAATAGGGCTGTATGGCGGTCAAATCCTCAATATGTGCGAAAAGCTCGGCCTGGGAAATGAGCTTGTGCAGGTCGAGCATCTCGTCAGCCTTTTTGGCAGGCGTAGGCTCCGGGACAGATGACGCGGTGGGCGTAGAGGTGGATGGTAGCGGCGTAGATTCTGGGACAGATGACGCGGTGGCTGTAGGTGTAGAGGTAGACGATAGTGGCGTAGGTTCTGGGACAGATGAGCCAGTGGGCGTCAACGTGGATGATGGCGACCCAGGTTCGGGCGTGGAACAACTTGTAGCGATCACAGCCGCAACTATCGAGAAAACGGCGACAAGTTGTTTTGTGGACATAGCATTCAGCTGGAGGGACTCAAATGCGACTCTGTCCGTAAGTTATTCCCTCCGTCAGGCCCTCTGGAAGGAAGGGTAGCATGGGTGGGGCGCGGCCGTCAAGGGGGGGCGCGTCACCGGTCGCGATCTGGACCGCGCCGGGTGTCAAACAGGTCGCCAGCCTAGAACTCCGTCAACCAATAGGCCGGCCGGCGTAAAGGGACGCTTCTCGGCTTGACGGGAGTGGCAGGCGTGGCCTATGATTTGATCGATTGTACGCGGCCTGGTAGCCGCCGACGGAGGTTGATCGATGAAACATGCCCCGGTTATCTTGTTGGTGGTTTTTCTGATCATAACCGCCGCCTGCACGTCAGATGCAGAGCCCGAGAGCGTAGCCCAGCCAACGGTCACCCAGTCAGCGCCGACGGCAACGCCCGCAGTTGACACGGCGACAGCCACTATCGGAGTAGCGCCAACTGAGACAGAGGCCCCGGCCGAGACGGCGACTGAGGCGCCGCCGCCCACCGCCGAAACGCCGCCTACGGCAGCTTTGGAGCCGGCTTATAGAAGCCTGGGGCCGTTGCCCAGCAGCCAGGAAATTGAATTGACCATCATCGATCAGTGGGGCGGCGCGCCCCAATCAATGGCCCTGGAAGGGACAACGGCCTACATCGGTTTCGGCCCACGGTTGTTCGTCGTCGACGTTAGCGACCCAAGCGAACCCAGGCTATTGGGCCGAAGTGACATTCTGCCCAACATGGCTAGTGGCATTGACGTGGTCAATGGTCTGGCCTACCTAGCCGCCGGTTGGGCCGGCCTGGTCGTGCTTGATGTCAGCGATCCGGCGGCCATGCTGGTTGTCAGCGAGGGACCCAACTACCCTAGCGATCAGCCGGCCTATGCGCAGAGCGTCACCGTGGACGGTGACACTGCCTTCGTAGTTGACCACAACCGGTTCGACGGCCAGACGACGCTTCTGCTCTTTGACGTTTCCGATCCGGCAGAAGTTTCGTTTCTAGAAAGCCATGCGTTGCCGACCAGTGTGTCCGTCCAGTTGACCGAGGAGCTGATCGTCGTCACCTCCGCCAGCCAATTGCAGCTGCGTGACGCAGCCAATCCGGCCTCTATCATGAGCGAGACGCCGTTAGTCGCCGGCAACTACAACAGCCAGGCCGTGGTCCAGGATGACATCATCATCGTGGCGGAATGCTGCGATCAAAGCGGCTCCAAGATCGAGCGATTAGACGTCAGCGATCCCTACCATCCGGCCGCCGCGGGGCCGCCACAAACATTGTCGGGGTTCAATCCTGCCGACCACGCCGCGGCCGAGGGCGGATTATTGGTCACGGCCAGCACCTTCGGCGAATTTGGCTTCTGCGGATCAACGGTGAATCTGATCGATATCGCTGGTGAAAGCGCCCAGGTGCTGGCTACTTTCGATCCAGAGAATTGCCTCAAAGAGCTCATTCTCGATGGGGACAGGCTCTATCTGACCGGCGGCAGCGGTTTGCAGATATATGACCTGGGCAACCCGGCAAACCCGGACTTGTTGGGTCAGTTCAGGCACCCGGACGGCTTTCACACTGTCGAGGGCCTGGCCCGGCGCAACGGGTTGACCTATGTCCTCAATTCCGAGGGGCGCGGCTCGGATCTGACCACCCTTGACCTGAGCGAGCAACCGCCCGACCTGGTGATAGGGCAACAACGTGTCGGCCAGGAGGCCTTGCTGGATCCGTTCATCAGCGGGGATGCTCTCATCATCCCAGTGTGGCAGGGTAGCCTTTACACGCTGGACATTTCCGAACCGGCCGCGCCCCAGCTCCTTCACCGGCCGGTCGAGGGCGAACCTACATCGGCCGACTTCTTCAACGTGGCGATCGGGCAGGGGGTGCTATATATCCCCGTCGTCGACGGCGTTTTGATCGGCGGGATTGGCGTCTTCGACCTAGGCGACCCGGCCAACCCTGTCCTGGCCGGCACCGTCGAAACTGGCGATTCGATGATATTGAGCCTGGCCCTGAGCGGCGACACGCTGTACGTCTTGAGCCAGGACGAAGAAAGCCATGTCACGCTCTACGATGTGAGCCAGCCCCTGGCGCCAGAACATCTTGCTACCCTGACCATGCCCGAATTTGTCAACCGCCTGGCCGTGGTCGGCGACAGCCTGTACGCCGCCTGCGATAGCTTTAATTGCCAATCGGTTTACTTCGTCGACGTCGCGGACAAACAGGAGCCAGACGTTGTCTCGCGTTGGACGATCCCCTTCGGCGTCCGCGACATGGTGCCTGGCGAACAAGGCGTGATCTACCTGGTCACCTCTGAGCAGGGCATAGTGATCATGGACGGCAGCGATCCGTCCCGATTGCGACTGACCGGTGACCAACGATTGCCCGGGGCGTTCAACCGGCTCCTAATTGAAGGCGATCACATTTACGCCGCGGCCTTCGATGGCGGGCTCTACCAGCTGCAGTCAGTTCGCTAGCCAGCTGGCAGCGCGGTTTCCAGGGATCTGCCCCACCGGGAATCGGCATCCTGGCCAAAGGTTTCCCGCCGGATGGGCTGGTTAACCTGGGAGGATTGCGAAGCGGTGCGGCCGGGCTCGTGTCCGTGGCTCGCAGATGCAGCTTAGGGTAGGTCAACTCCGACTTCTGGCTGGGGAAGTGGCTTGCTATTGGCGCGTTATTTTGGACGTTGCTCTGTGTCTCACGCCGATTGGCCAGCATGAGTGACAGTCATCACCCACACGTCCATAGGCTCGCTCTTGCCCTTGAGAGCCAACGTGCGCTTCTCCAGCCCGGCCGCGTCCAGAGCTGCCCCCGCGACGGTGCTCTCGCTGAGGACGATCTCCCCGGCGGCTGCATTGGATGCGAGGCGGGCGGCCACGTTCACTTCGTCCCCCAGAGCGGTGATGTCGATCATGTCGTCATCTCTGCCCACCGTGCCGAAGTAGGCCACCCCCGTATTGACGCCCACGCCCACCGGGACCCAGGGTCCGTCCGGATCGGCATGGCCAGTTACGTGCAGCAGCTTTTGCGCCGCTTCCACCGATACCCTGGCATGGTCTCGGCCGACGTAACTAGGCAGGTAGTAACCCGAGACCTGGTCCCCGGCCAGCTTGTCGATCTGGGCCAGGCTGTGAGTCAGCACGTGCGTCGTTTCCGAATAAAAGCGATCGATTAACTGCTTGAACTCGGCCGGGCTCATGCCTTCCGCCAGCGGTGTTGAGCCACGGATGTCGGCGAAGAGCATGCTCATCGTCGTCTCGGCCCCCGCATGTGTCTTTCGCGCTAACTCTTCGCAATGGTTGCAAAAGAGGGGATTGTATTGGGATCGCTTCTTCCGAAGCAGCGTTCTCATTAATAAGCCCCCTTTTCCCTCAAAGGGCGCCATGCAGGCGCCGCACCTGGGATCGCTGGGCAGAAGCGCAAAGAGCCGAGCGCTGCGTCCCATCCACGTCACGTCAGGACTCGACAGGCTTTTTGCTATCATCGCTTTCATCTTCTTTTCTCTGGCGGACAATGTTTTAGGCACTGCGTCACTCTCCTGGGTTCGGGTCTCCTGGCAGCTACCACGCCATCTTATCACAAAGATACCGGTTGTTTGTAGTCGACCTGACACCAGGCTTGATGGCTGCAGAAGAAATCGCCCAATGCATTGAACCAGCCGTGAAGGTGGCGCCTTTGAATTGGGTCCCTTCTCCTCTGGGTGGAGCGGCTACGGGGCTCATGCCGGTCAGGGCACTTCAGATGTCGACAAAGTAACCCGAGCTGTATAAACTCTGGTCAGACACCTGGCACAGCGGGCGGATTCTTTTTCATCTCTATATCCGGTTAGGAACGTAGCAAAGCCGAGGTGCGAAATGCAAGAGAATAAGAGTACGAACGACGTCACAGAAATCAATGTTGAATACCCTGAAGTAGAACGGCCGCGCTTGCGCATCAGCGTTGGCGCCTGCCGGATGCGCATCGCGCCCGGCGATCAGAAAACATTGGTGTCCGGAACTTATACTGACCCGACCCGTTCCGTGCCGGTCAAGATCGTGGAAGAAGGCGATACCATCCGCATCACCCAGAAACAGCGCTGGAGTGAAATCCTTGGCTGGTTTGGCGGTGTCCCCGAATTTGATCTCACCCTGGGAACAAGACTGCCGTATCAACTGCTCCTGGAAGCGGGCGCCAGCGAGCATAAGCTGGATCTGGGCGGTTTACCATTGAGTCGCTTGGAAGTCCGACATGGTGCGGGCAAGATGGATATCGATTTTTCGTCAGCCAATCCCGAGCCCATGTCCATACTCAATCTTGGCGCCGGCGCAGGCAGCATTGACGTTCGCAACCTGGCCAATGCCAACTTCGACGAAATGATCCTGGAGGGTGGGGCGGCCTCATACAAAGTGGACTTTGGTGGGGAACTGCAACGCCACGGGCACGTACGCGTCTCAACCGGCATCTCATCGGTTGATCTGACGATTCCGTCCTCGACGGCCGCCAGGCTCTATTCCGAATCCGTGATGGGCACTTTGCACGTCGATAAATCCTTTACCAAGACCAAGGGCGCCTACTGGACCGAGGCGGCCGTAGCAGAGCAATCGCCTGCGTTGACCATTCGCCTGACAGTCGCTCTTGGGTCATTAAATCTCAGGACAGGATGATATGGAGAAATGAAAACACTGATAAGTCCTTGCCTTGTAGGCATCAGAACGCGGTGGGATGAAGATTGTGAAGAAATTGAAGCGTTGATCACCCTTGTGAAATCAGGACAAGCCGTTTTTCTGTGTCCAGAGCAATTGGGCGGGCTGACGACGCCAAGAGAACCGGCCGAGATTGAGACAGGAAAAACCGCAAAGGATGTTCTAAATGGTGATGCAAGGGTCTTGACCAACACCGGAAAAGATGTGACTGACCAGTTTGCGGTAGGTGCGCGGCGGATATTGGAATTTTGTCAGGGATTTGGCGTTGAAGTAGCCATACTGAAGTCTGGCAGTCCTTCGTGCGGGTCTAAACAAACCTATGATGGTTCCTTTACCGACACAAAAATAGTTGGCAAGGGAATAACTGCTGAATTACTGGAACAGAACGGGATCACAGTTTATAACGAAAAGAACTTTCCGACTGGCCAGGGATAGTCTCAGCTTCCTGGCCTTTGAGCCCGAACCTCCAATAGAAGCGTTGCCGGCCTGGCAGGCCCAGGCGGCCGAAAAGTCTGCCTTCCCCACAGGCGTTGGGGTGAACCGTTGAGTGTGCTACAATGGCGTCAAGACCCGGTCAACTCACAGACAACTCAGACAGCTCCAGGGAGGACAAGACAATGGCTCAATTTCAGATCGAGCACTCAGTGGCGATCGAACGTCCCGCTGAGACGGTATTTCAATACGTTATCGACGTGACGAAGCAGCATGAGTGGCGGCCTGACATCGACGGCGTCGAGGATTATTCCGGCGAACCAATAACGGTTGGCACCAGCTGGCGTGAAATCTCCAAATTCATGGGCCGCGAAATGTCGGTCGACTTTTCGATCACCGACTTAGACGAAGGCCGGCGGGCCGACCTGCGAATGGACGGCGGCTCGGTCACCGGAAACATGGTTTGGGCCGTCAGCCCCGACTCAGATGAGAGCAGCACCTTCACCCTCAGCTTTGATGGCGAAGTGACAGGCTGGCTCGGCCGTCTGGGAACGGGCATGATTCGCAGACAGGCCGATAAAGACATGACCGGCGACCTGGCAAGACTCAAGGAGAAGCTGGAATCCAGCTAGACGCCTTCGGCTGAATCCAAATGCGGTAACTCGCCTCACAACCGTGGCCTGGCCGTCGGCGGCCGCCATCCCGACTATCATGCTCTTCGTCAGTTGACCTGCCCCCCGGCCGCGCGCCTTAAGATCACATTAACTGGCATAGATGGCCGAACTGGTGGAAAGAGGGCCGGTTATTGCGCACGCCGTCCGTTTGCCGTACCCTGTTGACTCATTCAGCCCTTGCTTGCCGGGCAGCTGCCGCTGGCAGTCTGAGCGCTCCCGGCCGACAACCATATCTCCCGGAGGATCTCCATGAAACGACTCATCGTCCTACCAGCCCTGTTACTTGTCCTGATCTTGACCGGCGCCGCCGGCGCCGCATCGCCAGCCCCTTTTCCCGATACCATTTCCTTGCCCGACGGTTTTTTCCCCGAAGGCATCGTGGTCGGCAAGGGCAGTAATTTCTACGCCGGCTCGCTGGTAGACGGCCGCCTTTTCCACGGCGACGTGCGTAGCGGCCAGCAGTTGGGCCAGAGTGATCCTGTTCCCGGCCAGCTGGCCGTTGGTCTCGCCTTCGACGAGCGCACCAACCTCGTCTATTCGGCCGGTGGTCCGGGCGCCATGGGCGGCAAAGTCGCCATCTTCGACGGCCGGAGCCTCGACCTGGTTCATAATATCACCCTGAGTCCGGCGGCCGGCTTCGTCAACGATGTCATCATCACCCGCGAGGCCGCTTATCTGACCGATTCCTTCGCCCCGGTACTCTATCGCCTGGGCCTGGATCCGAACGGCCTGCCCGATCCCGGCGACGTTTCCACCCTGTTCCTGGACGGCTTCGGCACGACTCAAGGCTTCAACGCCAACGGCATCGTGGCCACAAGCGACGATCGCTGGCTGCTGGTGGTTAATAGCAGCAGCGGCCTGTTGTACCGCGTTGATCCGGCCACGGGCGTTTCCGAAGTGGTCGACCTGGGCTCAGAGAACGCCCTCTCGGGCGATGGTATGGTGCTCGACGGCACCACCCTGTACGTCGTCCAGAACGCCTTCCAGCAGGTCGCCGTCTTCCAGATGCGCGACGACTTCAGCACTGGCCATCTGCTGAAGATCATCGACCTGCCCGAATCCGAGACCCCGACCACGGCCGATCTCTTTGGCAGCGGCCTCTACATCGTCGACGCGCGCTTCGGGACCCCACCTTTGCCAAGTGTGTCCTACGAGGTGACCCGCGTAGACAAATAGACGGCAACTGGACCCTTGCAGGCCGGGTGCTGGCGTGTCATAGACGGGCTGACCCGGCCTGACAATCTAGAATTCTGGCTGATTGGCGCTCTCATTGCACAGGTAGCGGTCTATTGTCGCGCCGGCCGGGTCGTAGAGGGCGGCGGTTTTGGCCCCACGGTCCGTATCGGCGCGCTGCCCATCTTTTGGGCTGCTCACGGGCCGTTATTGACCTATATCGCTCCTCAACACCGCAATCATCCCTTCAACTCGCTCCCGGTCCGGCGCATCTGGCCGCAGTTTCAGGTACAACTCAAGATCGGCCAGCGCCTCCTCCAGAAATCCATTCTGCGCATTGCTTATGCCCCGGCTGAGATAGAGGGCCGGGTTGGCCGGCTGCAATTCCAGGGATCGATTAAAATCCCGCAGCGCTTCGGCCGGTTCGCCCTTCATGGCAAAAGCATTACCCCGGATGGCATAAGCGTCCGACGCATTCGGGTCTATCTCCAGGGCTTGGTTGGCATTCTCTATCGCCTGATCGTATTCACCTAAGAGAAAGTGGATATCAGCCCGGTTGATATATGCGTACAGATCGCCAGGATCGAGTTCCGTAACTTTAGAGTAATCTCGAAGGGCAGCCTCCACATTGCCGGCTCGATAATTGACCGCGCCGCGGTTGAAATAGGCGACCGCATCGTCCGGGCTCAATTCGATGGCCTTGTCGTAATCGGCGAGTGCCAGGGCGTAATCACCTTGCTGATCATAAACGCGGCCGCGGTCCATGTATGCTTCAGAGTAGATCGGATATAGCTCTATGGCCTGGTCTAGATCGGCCAGGGCCCGCTCCAACTCGCCCATATCCAGGAAAACTTCGCCCCGGCCGCTGTAGGCAAATGGCAGATCCGGATCCTGCTCTATTGCCTGGTCATAGTCGGCCAGCGCCCGGTCCAGCTGGCCCATCTCTGAGTAGAGCGTACCACGGTTGACTAAAGGCCGGAGAGAATCAGGATCCAACTCAATGGCCCGATCGAAATCGGCGATGGCCCGCTCCGTCAAACCTTTTTCCCAGTAAACGGTGCCTCGCTCGCCGAAAGCGGCGGCGT
The DNA here is from genome assembly GCA_041570195.1 of Promineifilaceae bacterium (SeqCode). Taxonomy (GTDB): domain Bacteria; phylum Chloroflexota; class Anaerolineae; order Promineifilales; family Promineifilaceae; genus UBA11865. The sequence goes on from JBFFWQ010000162.1 coordinate 8,845, forward strand.
ATTCAGGATCCAGTTCTACCGCCAGGTCAAATTCGGCGATAGCCTGGTCCAGGTCGCCCTCTTTGAGGTAGGCGTTTGCTCGTTCGAAAGCCTCGAGGGCCTCGTCCGATTGGCTCTCCCTCGTGCAGGCGGTTATCAACACCACGGCCGTTAGCCAGGTAAGCGCGAGTCGTATAAACATTGTCCGCTGCCCTCCTTGCACCTCGAGTTTCCCCGACGACTGAGGTCCCAGTATACTATATTTGGCGTCTTTTATTGACCCACGACGGCCGGATGCCCGCCCATCTCCCCGGCCTGAAACAATCGAGCCGTAGTCAATACTTCCTAGCTACCAGCCCCGGCGATATGACCATTTTCCCTGTTAGCCCGGCCGGCCCTATGCTACGATGGAACTGCCTGTCGAGGATGGACATGGGTTGGCCGGCAGGTCCTGGCTAGAACGGAGCTTGGACGATGGCGGGAAAGACTCCCGAAACACATTACAATGGCGAAAACTTCAGGAGCCGGCTGGCGGCCCGCTGGGCCGTCTTCTTCCATACAGCCGGCATAGACTACCTCTACGAAACACAGCGCTTTGACCTGGGCGATGGCCTAGCGTTCCTGCCTGATTTCTACTTGAAACGCGGCGTTCGCTTCCTGGGCGAAGAGAAGCCACGCGGGGATGTGTGGGTGGCCGTCCAGCCGGACGCCCAACTGGCCGAAGATGACCGGCAAAGGGTCCTCTCCTTTGTGACACAAACAGGCAAGAACATCTTGTTGATAGCCGGCGATCCGGGCCTCGAGGCCGAGATCCTATTCATCCGCCGGGCCGAACAAATGGGCCTGGACGCCGCTGAGGTCTCTTTTATCGAACTGGCCGACGGCCGCGCCGGCCTGGTGGACGAACGAGAGAAGGCCCGGCTGGATCGGGACGAGGACCGGGCCCTGGTCGACAGCAGCAAACAGACCGCCCTTTTGCGCAAGGCTTACCGCGCCGCCCGCGAGAACCGCTTCGATCGCCGGATGAAGTTGCCTGAGAGTGGACTGGACGTCGACAGCCTGTTGCGAGCTGTGTCGCCGGCGCAACGCCGTATCGTCGTGTCCCTGTTCGTCGTGGCACTCGTCGGACTGTGCGCCTTATCGGCCATCCAGGCGACCGGGTTGCCTGGCGCGATGCTAGACTTGTTGGACCCGGCCGTCCAGCCGACCGCCACCCCGCCGCTGCCGGCCACTTATACCCCCATACCGACCGCGGCCGTGACCATGGACGGCCTGGCCCCGGGCCTGGCCGGCACCCGGAGCATCTGCTCGTGCTCGGCCGACCTGTACCAATGCGCCGACTTCGCCAGCCAGGAACAGGCCCAGGCCTGCTTCGACTTTTGTAGCTCATTCATGGGCGATATACACAGACTGGACGACGACGGGGACGGCCGTGTCTGCCTCGTCGCGCCCTGATGGTGGCGGAGGGGGCGGCCGGCGAGAGGAGTCGCCGCCCGGCAGGCTATATCCCTCTGCCAGACCGCTTTATGACCGCGCCGATTCCGCTGTCTCGGCTAACGGATTACCACCGGCAGATAAACGTAGGTTTTAGGCAAAAGACCAAACGACTGCTCATCGCTCTGGCGTGAATTGCCACTTTGATCTTCACTGGTCACGACGAAGTAGTATGTCTCTTCTTCAGTCAGCCCCGTCAAGATGATCTCATGTTCTACAACATAAAACGGATCGCTCTCTATCTCGGCGTATACGCCGGAATCTGCGCCAAAGCTTACCTTACTATCCGCAAATTCGTCCGTCAGCCACGAAATGGCGACGCTGGTCGGACTGAGCCAGCGAACGCTGATGCCGCTGATTTGCGGCGCGGTCGTGTCGTTGATCAGCTCGGCCGGGTAATCCGGCAAATACAAGCGATTGGCATCGGCCGCTTCCATGACGATCCGATCAGCCACCTGGCGGATAAGGTCCAGTAGCTTCTGTGGGGCAGGGTTAAACAGGTACAATCTGCTTGTATCTGCGGACTCTATCAAGAAACGGTCTGCTACTTGACTGATCAATGCTAGCAGTTCAGCCGGAGCCGGAGTGAACTCATAGCGATGGTTGACATCCGCCGCCTCCATGAGGAAGCGCGGGGCGACATTGATAATCGCGTTCAAGGCCACCGGACTCATAACAGACTGGCCGTCAGCACCTTCGATGAC
>JBFFWQ010000163.1:0-10918 GCA_041570195.1 Promineifilaceae bacterium (SeqCode)
ATGACAGCGTGCTCATAAAACATAGGCGGAACTTCCATTCCCTGGTGGCAGACTGGCTGGTCGAACATAGCGGCGAGCGGGCCGAAGAAGTGACCGGACTCATCGCCAACCACCTGGAGCGCGCCGGCCGGCTAGAAGAGGCGCTGGTCTACCTGCGCCGGGCCGGGGAGGATGCGATTAAGCTCTTCGCTCTGGCTGAAGCCTTGCACTTCTACGATCAGGCGGTTGAGTTGGTCGAAAGCCACCCGACGGTCTTTGCCGGCCGGGAAATAGTCGAGCTGCGCGGTAAGCGAGGTAGTGTACACGCTCTGGCCGGCGATTTTGCGGCCGCCATAGCCGATACAAGCTTTGCCCTACAGGCGGCGCAAGAAACGCACGATCTACCGGCTCAACGGGCGCTGCTTACCAGCCTGGGCATGGTGTATCGCCGGGCGGACGATTATGAGCGGGCCTTGTCGCTCTTGAACCAGGCCGTCGAAGTGGCCCGCGAAAGCGGCGATCGACGGGCGGTCGCCGATACGCTCTATCATCTGGGCAGCGTTTACTGGAGCCAGGGTGAGAACTTCAAAGCCACCCCACCCCACCAGGAGGCGCTAGAGATCTGCCGCTCGCTAGGCTTAGCCGATTTGGTGGCCGTCCAGGCTACTCACGGCCGGGCTGAATCGCACGTGACCGACGGCCGGCCGGACCTGGCCCTGGGCCTGTTCAAAGAGTCGCTCCGCCTCTCTCGCCAGGTCGGCGATCGCAGCTATGAGGCCGAGAATCTGCAAATGATCGCCACCGTGAACCGGGGGCCGGAAGGCTTGGCCGACTATCCAGCGGTTGAGAAAGCGGCCCAGGAGGCGCTGGAGATTTGCCGGGCCGCCAATCTGGACTGGCACCTGGTGCCCACGCTGGATTGCCTCAGCGCCGCCTACAGGGGATTGGGCGATTATCAAAACGCTTTTCGCCGATCCCATGAAGCGGCCCAGGTCGCCGAGGATATTGGCGTGCCCCGCTTCCTCTCTTTCGTCTTCCATCAGCTGGCCGCGCTCTATTTGGATTTGGGTTTGTTCGCTTCAGCCGAGGAGTATTTATCACGCGCATTGCAGATCGGCCAGGAGGCCAAATCCGCCTTCTTCTTGCCCACGATCCAGGCCGGGCTGGCGGTTGCTCGGCTGCGGCAGAGTAACGGCCGTGAGCCCGATTCGACGGTTTTCTCTCTCTTGGAAGAGGCGCTGGTTTCGGCCATGGAACGGGGCCAGAAACAGCAAGCGGCCCATTGCCTTGAGGGGCTGGCCGAACTGGCAATTGCCGAAGGTAATTACGAAAAGTCTGTCGAGTGCGCAGATCGGCTATTGACTCTGGCCAAGCGCGGCGCTATGCGCGAGCGCGCCGCCCAGGCCCACCGCTGGCGCGGCGTGGCCTTGTTCGCCATGGGTCAGGGCGAAGAGGCTGGAGAAGAAATCGGGCAGGCGGCCGCCCTGGCCCAGATCATTGGCTGCCCGCGCTTACTTTGGGATATGCACCAAACGTTGGCTCACTACTACCGCGCCCTGGAGGATTCCCAGATGGCGGCGTTTCATGAAGAGGAAATCCAAAAGATCGTGGCCACTATTGCCGAGGGACTGGAGGATGAGGCATTGACGGAAGGCCTACCTTTAACTTCCTGAAACCGTTTGTCTCAGTCTGTCCGAACCACTGAGGAAAATTCGCAATGAGCAAACGCAAATCATTTCTGTTTATCGTCAGTGCCAAAGGCGGTGGGGACAGGCCGCCAGTGATCGCCCTTGCCTGCGCTCTAAGGGATCGCGGTCGTCGAGTTGGCGTACTGTGCGATGACGAAAGCGCGCAGCTCATCGCTTCCACGAAACTTCCATCCTATACGTTTCCTTCAGACCTGGACAGGCGCGGCCAAATAACACGTTGGATAAAGGACCTTGCGCAAGAAAACGGCGAACCCAGCGCGGAACTGCTGAATCCAATGCTTGATTGGGCAAATCCCCTCATCCCTTTCGGTCAGGAGACGCTCAGGAACTTCAAACCCGACTTAATCGTGAGCACGCTTTTTGGCATCGGGTTGGCGGACGAGTTGTCAAAGCATTCGCGAATTCCCTGGTGTTTTGTTAACCCCAGCTTCTACTTTGGTGAAGATGCGACCAGAACCTGGGAGGAAGACTGGTACGGGCCATTCATCCCCCGGCTCGCCCGGGATTGTTTTCTGCCCTTAGTCGAACAGGCGGATATCGTCCTCCATGCGACAGATCCTGAGTTTGACTTTCAGCCAACAAGAGTTCCTGACAATCATCATTATGTTGGGTTTCTTCTCTGGGATCCGCCGCTAGACGGCTCTGTCGCGCTAGATGGTCCGGGAAATCCCTGGGCGCTCATCACGCTCAGCACGTTACGCCAGGGAGATGAAGCTGTCCTGGCAAATTCGGCGCTCCAGGCGCTGGCTGACCGGCCGGTCCGAGCGTTGTTAACCCAACCTGATGAAGATATCCGCAGTGAGCTGAGCGATATTCCTGAAAACGCGACGATCGCGGGCTTTGTATCCCATTCTCCGGTGCTCAAGAAAAGCTCGCTCGTGATAAACCATGCTGGCCATGGTGTCGTCAGCAAAGCAATAACCTATGGCGTGCCCATGGTGTTACTGCCCTGGCATCGCGATCAGCCGGGAGTCGCAGACAGGGCGGCGCGACTTGGAATCGCCCAGGTTGTCCCCCGCGAAAAGGCTAATCCCGAAGAAGTTCGGCGAGCCGTGGATGCGGTGCTTGACAGCCCCCGCTACCGTGAAGCCGCCCTTCACCACGCCGAGAGGCTGGCGGCAATCGACGCCGCTGAGATCGCCTGCTCGTTTCTCGAAGGTTTTTAGGCCAACTGGCTGGTGCTCAGCATTGACTTCATTTCGTTCTGAGCGGAGGAATTGAAGGAGGTTTAGAGGATGGGAACCGCAGAGATTCAAGGTGAATTGTCCATTTCGCTACCCGGATGTCGAGAGTTTTTAGAAAGCCCAGGTCGCTGCTGGCCCTTTCCAGCGAGCGCTGCAAAGCGTGGGTGAAACGCAACTGAGACAAGCGTTAAACGGGGCGATCGCGGCCTTTCGCCGTGATGATGGCACCGTTCTTATCCAGCCTAATTATTTCAAGTACGTTATTGCATCAGGCTGAACCCAGAAGGCATGCTGGCGGCGGCGCGGCGTACCGGCCCAATAGCCGATCGGCGGCAAGGTCAAACAAAAGAGCTTCCTTTTGAAGATGAGAGTCTTGATGTATTGGTGAACGGAGATGATCATTCCAGAGGGTCCACAAACGTTGACGCCGGAATGGTTGGCGAGCGTACTGCGTGAGAATAAAAAGAATCCTGATTACCGGGGCTAACCGGGGTATAGGCTACGCCCTGGCCCGGCAATATCTCCAAGACGGGCATCTGGTCGCGCCGACTTATCGCCGAAAGAGCGCGGCCGAATCCCTGTTTGTTAACGCGGCTTCGGAACCCCAAAACTGGCTCCCCGTTCGCTACGATACCGCCGAGCCAGAAACGGTCGCCGATCTGGCGAAATTTGTCGACCAAAAACTGGGGCAGCTAGATCTGCTGATCAACAACGCCGGCATGAGCTCGGCCACAAGCGGCTACCCGAGGGAGACAAACACCTTGGGTCAGCTCAGCTCAGATATTCTGCTGGATTACCTTTCGACCAACGCCATCGCGCCGCTGCTTCTATCTCAAGCCTTGTTGCCCGCGTTACAAAAAAGCGCGAGCCCGATCATCCTCAATATCCTGTCCAACAGGGGTTCGATTACTCAAAAAGATGCGGGTGGCAATTACGGCTATTCCTTGAGTAAGGCTGCACTGAGTATGGTCACCAAGATCCTTGCCGCCGATTTGGGTTCGGAGGGCTTCATCGTCGTCGGCATCCATCCCGGCTGGGTTCGCACTCGGATGGGCGGCCCGGGCGGCTTTCTCACGCCCGAAGAATCGGCTTCATTCCTTGCCGAGCGAATCAGAACGCTTAAGCCCAAAGATAATGGCGCGCTGCTGAATTGGGACGGCTCAGCCTTTGTTGTTTAGTAAGGAGGAGAAGTGGATGTCTGAAGATGGAAGCTATGCCCAAAGCAAAAGAATTCCCGCTGGCACAGACCTGTCGGAGGTTTTTCCCTACGCTCGCGCGGTAAGGATCGGGCACATCATAGAGATTGCGGGGACAGGCGCTTATGATGAGGCTGGCAACCTGGTAGGCGCCGGCGATGTTTATGAGCAGGCAAAATGCATCTACGCCATTATCGAGAGGACGCTGGCTTCTGCAGGCGCTGCCATGACCGACGTAGCCAAGGTGACCGTGTTCACGACGGACATCAGCCGCTGGGAGGAAATTGCCAGGGCGCATCGCGCCCATTTTCGCGAAATCCCGCCGGCCGTAACCGTGGTAGAAGTAACCGCCCTGATGTCGCCGGAGATGCTGGTCGAGATCGAAGCCACGGCCGTGGTATCCTGAATATGTAGCACAGTATTTGGCAACTGGAAGAAGTTAACGATCATGAATGATGGAATGGAGCAGCTTGGGTTTTTCGGCAATGAAGCTCAAATAAATCTTCAAAAACGATACTATCGCCTATGGCAATATCTCAAAGCTCATCCGCGTCTGTCGTTTGTAGGCCGAGCGATCGGCATAGATAATCCAACACTCGAAGAAGTGAGGGACATCGTTGGCTTGACGATGGAAATGGGTTTCTTGGCTTTGGCATTTACCGAGGCAACTATTGTTGATGAACTTCGTTCTGCTCTGGAAGAACACGGGCTGAAAGTAGGAATTTGGCAGCATTTCGTGTCGAGCGAGAAGACGGAGTCGAGATGCCACTCAATTATAGCGTCGCTCCATCCTCCCCCTGGTTTCAGAATTGACCGAATCACGGCTGCATCTCCAAGTAATCTGCTACACAGTTTTCAGAAACTGATGTATAGGTGTGGCGTTGCCCCCCTACCTGGCTACATTTTAAGAGGCCTGGAAGTACCTGCAGTCGCGGAGATGGTCATCAATCCACAAGATGAAGTAGTAGCTACTGGAGTTGGCATATTTCGACATAACCCAGAGGGTTCTTATGGCAAAGCAGCACACGTTGGATTTCTTGCTACTGAATCGGGGCAACGTCGGAAGGGGTTGGCCCGTCTGCTACTTGCCCGGATCATTCTTGCCGGTTATCAAGAATATGCAGCTGAATTTCTATACACAGGTGTGCGCGCCGATAATGTTCCTTCACAGCGGGTCTGCCGGAGTTGTGGGTTGGAAGATTCCAGCATGTATTTTCTTGGAGTAATATATCCACCAATGCTCGAGCGAGTAGAGTTTACTCGCTGAGAACTACAGATTCCGCATTGGTGTCTGGTCGCGACACAATCACGGTCACTGACCGGTGACGGCCCACACATCATTTCGATGCATCCTTTTCTAAAACTCTTTACCCGATTCATGTTGGAGTGGACAGCGTTCTGCTGAAGGTTTAAGCTCCATCTTGGAGGAAAAACAATGTCAAATGCACAGAATCTCAACCGTTTACAGAAACAATTAGCTCATTTGATTGCTCTCGAAGCGGCCATTGAACGGAAGCTCGAGGAACTAATTCCTCTCGTTTCGGAGCATGATCAGGCGACAGCTCTGCTGTCCGGCTTTTTATCTCTGCCCAGAGAACAACGGCAAGCCCTTGAAACCCGGCTTGGTTTCTTGACTGAAAATGCCCCGATTACGAAAGATCCGGGCGTAGTTTCTGTTGCCAGTACTTCGAGTGAGGTGGAGTATCCGGTTTCGGCCGCTCTGCAGTCAGCTTACACCATGTTCAACCAGGCAGTCATTGGCTATTCGGTCCTGCATCCACTCGCTACCCGGTTTTTGGACAGTCCGTGGATTGCCGATGAGGGCACGGCATATCATTTGACCCGTCAACACACGCAGAAGTATGTTCAAGCCATTCAACAAATATCTCGTTTGTTTCACGATGTTGTGTTATGGGAGCTCGATCAAGATGGCCGTGAGTGTCAATGCATTTGCCCATCATGCGGTGTCGGGATTTGCCTCTGCTCAATGGCTGGTCGATCGTTTTTAAGCACGGTTTGGGAGGAAGCCGGACCGATTTTTGATGACGAAGGTATTTACGTCCAGTTACCAAAACAAAATAGCGCCGCGGAGAATGCGGGATTAGAAAAGGGAGATATCATCTTGGCCGCTGGCGGGCAAGAAATCGAGTCATACGGGATCCTCCAGAGTGCGGTGCGGAATGCCGAACCGGGCGGGGACATCCACTTGACTGTACGTCGCGATTCAGATGAGTTAGAGGAGGTAGTTATCAAGCCATGACACCCGAACACGCATTTTCTAGCCCCAAATTAGAAGCCTTAAGGCAGGAGTTAGTGGCCGGAAATCGTTCGGCTCTCGATACCTTCTGGCAAGAGCTTGGCCAACAAGAGACGCCCATTATTGAATCGCTTGCCGGTGACGAGACCCACTCATTGGCGACCTTTATCTGGCGCGGCTCCGACGAAGACCAGGAAGTCGCCGTGGTGAGCACGCTTTCCGAAGGTGATGAGCCAGATGCCATGACCCATATACCGGGAACCGATCTCTGGTACAAAACCTACAAGGTACACGAGGAATTGCGCGAGTCATACCAGTTCGCCGTGGCCGGTGAGAATATAGCTGATCCGCTCAATCCCCATAAGCATGTTTTTCCAGGCGACGAAGAAATCGGGTTCACCGGTTGGGTCTCCTCGGTGATTGAGATGCCCAAGGCGCCGTCTCAGCCCTGGAGCTCGGAACGTCCAAACGTTCGCCATGGTCAAGTCACGCCGCACCGGATCAATAGTGAAATCCTTGATAATGAATACCGAGTGTGGATCTATACACCACCGGACTACAAGGCTGATGGTGAACCGTACGGCTTTTTGCTCATCCTGGATGGCTGGTTTTATCTCGAGCTGGTTCCGGCGCCAACCATCCTCGACAACCTGCTGGCGGATAGTCTGACGCCACCGCTGGTGGCAATCATGGTTGGCGACGTCTTCGGCGAGACTCGTGGGCGCGACTTGTCCTGTTACCCGCCGTTTGCCGACTTCCTGACAGGAGAACTACTGCCCTGGGCTAAGCGAAATTACAATCTCTCCGATAACCCTGCCCAGAATACTGTGGCTGGAATCAGTCTCGGCGGGCTTATGGCCGCCTATATGGGGCTGCGGCATTCCGATGTTTTCGGTAATGTCATTTCCCAATCAGGGGCATTTTGGTATAAGCCAGAGGGTGAGCACGAGGAGGAGTGGCTCGCGCGTCAATACGCTCTCACTCCCAAATTGCCTTTGCGGTTCTATCTTGACGTCGGCTTATTGGAGACCGACATGGACCCGGGCGATCTTACTTGCATGCTCTCCAGAAACCGCCACATGCGGGACGTCTTGCAAGCAAAAGGCTATCCCGTCTACTATTCCGAATTCTATGGCGGTCACAATCCCATGAACTGGAAAGGAACTTTCGCGAATGGGATTCTGGCGCTGCTTGGAATTGCCACCTAGGAGCAAATGCCATGCCATACGTTTCTAATCAAGGGGTCAGGATCTACTATGAGATTGAAGGCTCGGGCCCGCCCATCGTTCTAGCCCATGGTATCAGCGGCTCCCTCGAAGATTGGCGGGAAGTTGGCTGGGTTGAGTCGCTAAGAGACCGCTATCGGCTCATCCTGGTCGACGCTCGCGGTCACGGCCGCAGCGACAAACCCCATGACCCAGGTGCCTATCGCCAAATCCATCAGGCGACGGACCATCTGGCCGTGCTGGATGCGATCGGCGTGGCGAAGGCCCACTTTCTCGGATTTTCGATGGGTGGAATCGTCGCCCTGGGCGTTGGGGTCCACGCCCCGGAGCGGTGCCTGTCGCTGATGATGGGCGGCACCCAACCCTATGCCAGGGATGAGCGCCCAGAAGGGACCGGGCTGCCCAAGCCGACGCCGATGGGCGGCATGCCTGAGGGGGATAACCCGATTGACTATTTGCTGGCGCAGGGTGGCGAGGCCTGGGTGGCTTTCTATGAGGCCAACATTGAAGTTTCGGCCGCTATGAAGGCGCGACTCATGCAAAACGACTTCGAAGCCGTAAGGGCGCGGTTTGCAGGGCTGCATGAGAGACGATCTTCAGCCCATTACCTGGACCCCGTGCAAATGCCATGCCTGATCTTTGTTGGCGAGGAAGAGTCCGCTTACGGCGGCGCGAAGCAGTTGGCCGACCGATTGCCTGACGCCAGGTTCATCGCCTTTCCAGGCCTCAATCATTTTTTCATGCTTACAGCAGTAGACGTGATACTTCCCGAAGTTCTGCATTTCCTATCAAATGTTGAAGACGAGCGTCGTATTCCCTCAAATTGAAATCGGCGATGACCCTATCGTGATCAGGGACTTCGTGCAGGCCGTCGAGGCGATAGGCTACGATTGTCTGCATGTGCCGGACATGGTCATTGGCGCCAATCCAGACCGGCCGGAAGGCTTCAAGGGCAGATACAATTACAGAAGCTCGCACCACGAGGCTTTTGTTCTGCTAGGTTACGCGGCCGCCCTGACCAAATCACTTGAGCTAACCACGGGCGTCCTCGTTCTACCCCAGCGGCCCACCGTATTGGTTGCCAAGCAGGCGGCCGAAATTGACCTGCTCTCTGGTGGGCGCTTGCGTTTAGGCGTCGGCGTTGGCGAAACTGATTTGGAGATGCAAGCGCTGGGCTACGATTTCGGCGACCGCGGCCGGCGGATTGAGGAACAGATCCTCGTGTTGCGTGAGTTATGGACCAAGTCGCTGGTTACATTTAAAGGAGAATTCCACACGATAGACGACATGGGAATTTTTCCAATGCCTATACAGCGGCCCATACCCATCTGGATTGGCGGGGAGGCCGACGTCGTCATTAGAAGGATGGCCCGGCTGGGCGAAGGCTGGATGCTGAACCGGGCTTTTCCCGAGGAAGCGAAACCGCTGATCCAAAAGCTTCAAGGCTACCTGGAGCAAGAGGGACGTCGTCCCGATGAGTTTGGCATCGATGTTCGGGTGAACCTTTCCAAACACCTGCGAGACACATGGGCTAGGCTTGTCGAGGGATGGCGAGAGCTTGGCGTGACCTATATCGGCGTGAATACAATGGGATCTGGACTCGAAACGCTTGGAGAACGGCTCGAAGCCATTGAAGCATTCAAGCTTGAGACTGGATTATAAGGTGAGTGGCGATGGAGAAAGCATTCGAATACCGGATCAAGTCGGTTGAGCTATCCAGCGGGGTGAAACTACCCTATGCGGAACAGGAAGATCCCTCAGGGATTCCCCTGTTGCTCCTGCACGGCTACGTTGACTCCTGGCGTTCATTCGAACTCGTGCTGCCTTCTCTGCCCGATTCCGCCCACGCGATCGCCCTGACGCAAAGAGGGCATGGCGATGCAAGTCGTCCGCCAACGGGTTACCGGCCCCGCGATCACGCGGCCGATGTCGCGGAATTCATGGACGCCCTTCAGCTGAAGGCAGCCGTCATTGCGGGCGGGTCCAGCGGGGGCTTTGCCGCCCGCCGTTTGGCCATGGACTACCCAGAGCGCACGCTGGGACTTGTCCTCCTGGGTTCCCCCTTCACGCTGCGAGATAAGCCAGAGGTACAGGAAATGTGGCAGTCGACCATATCTGGGCTAACGGATCCGGTCGATCCAGGCTTTGTGCGAGAGTTCCAAGAGAGCACGCATGTCCGGCCGGTTCCGGCCGATTTTTTGTGCACTATGATTGAGGAAAGTCTCAAGGTTCCAGCGCGCGTATGGCGGGCCACGCTCGAGGGTCTTTTGGAAGAGGATTCGTCTGAAGACCTTGGCAAGATCAAAGCCCCCACCCTGATCCTTTGGGGCGATCAGGATGCCGTCGTTCCCCTTGGCGATCAGGAGAAGCTGGCAGCAGGGATCGAAGGCGCACAACTCGTCGTGTATCCAGGTGTCGGACACGCCATTTACTGGGAGGCGCCTGGTCAGGTTGCCACCGATATCGGCGTCTTCATTGAGGAACACGCCAGATAGATAGGCGCTAGAAACCGTTCGGCCACGGCATGTGCGCACACACCGTGACCGAACTATGATCAACAGCTTACCAGCGCCAGTTGGCGGCGCTTTGCTCAGGTTTCAAACCTCAATTCGAAGCGCACACTGGCCCGGTCCAATCATTCAGGTCCGAATGGGTAATGCTCGTCACGCAGAAGGTCAGCGAAACACTGCCTTTGGCAGACCCTGTGGTGTCGATGACCGTCGTGCCGGTGGCATCAGTCGCCGGGCCCGTGACGCCGGACTCGGGGAAAGTGCCGCTGAAGTCGCCGGTTACGATGGCGCCTTCAACGGGTCCGCCGAGATCGTCGACGACTACAACCGTCGCACGGCCGATTTTATTGCCCTGTCCGACGTTGACCGTTGTAACAACGACGGATCCCAGGTCAACGGTCGTCGGATCACCACCACCACCGTCTTGCAACGTGGTTACCGACGCGATGTTGGACCAGGCTGAGGTTCCGCCCGCGTTCTCGGCGTTCACCTGATACCAGTAGGTGGTGTTGGGATCCAGCCCAGTGTCACCGTAGCTAATGACATCGGCGCCTACTGAAGCGAGGGGGCTGAAGCTGGTTCCGTCGAGGGAGCGCTCAATGTTGAAACTCGTCGCGCCGTTGGCGTTGTTGGTCCAAGAAAGGTCGATGGCCGAGCTCGATATCGCCGTGGCGCTCAAGTCGCTAGGCGCCGCGGGCGGATTCGTAGACAGCGGGTAGTAGTCGCTATATCCCTGCCCACCGGGAAAGGTCGGGGCCGGTGTGCCACCGAGGACGTTCATCCAGGTCATAGCGCCCTGGTCCTCGTGTTCGAGGATGTGGCAGTGCATGATGGTGCGTCCTGCGTAGGGGGTACTG
>JBFFWQ010000164.1:0-10803 GCA_041570195.1 Promineifilaceae bacterium (SeqCode)
AGACGAATTGGAGTCGCTTAACTCAGTCCCTACGGGCGCAGCGCGATTCTCCGATTAGCCAGAACGATAACTGAAGGGCCGCCACTACCTAGCAGACACTAGTTGGGGGTTCGAGTCCCCTTTGGGGTGCCAGTATGGACAGCGGTCGTCAGGTTTTCAGACTCAGGGAATGACGCTGTCGGCGACCTCTTGTGTTTGCACGGAGCAGCCTTTGTCGCGTGATCATTGGAATACACCAGGGCTGTTGACTCGGTTGGACATCTGGGGCCGGAGAAATTCGCCCAGGGATGAGCATGCTATTCCGGGTCTTGGCAAAGCATAGCGCGATATCAATCTTGGCCAGGTTTAAGTCGGCACTTCCTTCAGAAAGCCGTTGCCAATGGCGAGAGGCCTCAGCAACCAGTTCATCACTCAACGATTCCGGCCGTAGCGCTCATGGCTGGAGACCCAGTCGGAGGACGAGATAGCCGCGCCGAGGGATATTTCGCCGGCCAGGACCACGCCGGCCACGATCTCGGCCAGCTTATTGACCTTGCCATTGCCGTAACAACCCAGTAACTCCAGGCACTCGCGCTGGGTGGCCAGGCCCGTGCCGCCGCCATAGGTGGCCACGATGAGCGACGGGATGGTGATCGAAAAGTAAAAGTCGCCGTCGGGCAGCATTTCGGTGTAGGAGATAGCCGCCGACGACTCGGAGACGTTGGCCACGTCTTGCCCAGTAGCGATGAAGATGGCCGTGATGCCGTTGGCCGAGTGGGCGCCGTTGTTATTGGCTCCGGATAGGATGGCGCCGACGTTGGCGATTTGGTGATGGTAGGTCAGGCTCTCGGGCTCAACGCGCATATGCTGAACGAGCACGTCGCGCTTGATGATGGCCTCGGCCGTGACCCGCTTGCCGCGGGTATGCATGATGTTGACCTGGGAGGCTTTCTTGTCGGTGGCCAGGTTGGATTCCAGGTAGAAGTGCTCGATGCCCTCGTAGTTATCGATGATCCAGCTGCAGGCGGCGAAGGTGGCCCGGCCGACCATATTCTGCCCGGCCGCGTCGCCGGTGGTGAAGTTGAAACGCAGGTAGGCGAATTTGTTGGCCAGGTAGGGATCGACATACAACAATTTGGCCACGCTGGAAGTGGCTTCGGCCTCCTCGGTGATCTGGGGCATGTGCTGGTTCACCCAGCCGACGAAGTCGCGCGCCCGGCGAGCGTCTGCGAAGACGAAGACCGGCGCCCGCTGCATGGCGTCGCCGACGATGCTGCAAGTCACCCCGCCGCTAAGATTGACGACCTTTATGCCGCGGTTGTAGGAGGCGATCAGCGTGCCCTCGGTGGTGGCCATGGGAACCAGGAACTCGCCCTGGGCGTATTCGCCGTTGACCTCGATTGGACCGGCAAAACCAATGGGGATCTGGGCCACGCCAGTGAAATTCTCGATATTGCCCTGGGTGATATGGGGATCGAAAGAGTAGTGGCTCAAATGCTCGAGTTTCTGGCCGGTGAACTGCTCGACAAAATGCCGGCGCCGCTTGATGATGTCCTTGCCGTAATCGTCGCGTTCGTCACGGGGGATGTGGATGCGCTCTTCGACATACTCGACGATGGTATCATCGACCTTGAGCTTGAGCCTGCCGAACGGCCGGGTCTCGAAGTGAATCTCGACCTTGTGCTTGCCGAGGTCCAGAGGCTCTACGTCGCAGAAGATTTGCATCGTGCGCCGCAGGGGGAAGTCGACTGAAAGATCGCTCAGCTGCTCCGAAGAATACTCGGTACCGTCGTCCAGGACAAGCGTGACGCCCGACAGGGGGACATCGCGGCCATCCAGCTTGACCCGGCTGATGGCCGTCAAGGTGGCGTCGCTGAGACGGTTCTTGACCGAAAAGGTAACCCGGTGTTCGTTGTTTTGCAGGCTGCCGAAGGTGTAAAGTTGTTTGAGTACCAGACTGGGGATGACTTGCATGGCCTCTCCTAAAGGGATAGCTCTCAGCGGCCAGCCTTCAGCCGGCAGCTTTAGGCTGATAGCATTGAGCGATTAGTAGATATTGAACCATTCTGAAGTTTGTCGGATGATCCGGGTGTTTTTGACTCGGCTAACTCCGTTCCCTTCAGGATAAACCGGATTTTGCCAGGAGGCAAACATTTCGTGGCCTATGGCGCAAAGTGACGGGCAAAGGCGTCCAGCTCGTCGAGCCCTTTGCCAGGCAATGGCACCAGCACCACGGTGTCGGCGCCGGCGGCGACGAGTCGATTGGCGGCCGTCCGCCAGTCATGAGGTGTGCCGATCATGGCTAACTGGTCGATCCAGGCGCCAGGCATGTCCGTTTCAAGTTGCTCCTGGCCGCCAGACTCCAGAAGCTCGCGGACCTGGGGCAAGATGCCCATCGGGGCGATGTGGGCGTTAATTTTGCCGGAAGCGATGGCCGGCGCGATCAGCGGCCGTAGTTCCTGGCGCGCCTCGGCCGGCGACTCACAGGCACTGGCAAACGCAAAGACCGTCAGCCGGTGCTTGCCTGACCGGCCGGCTTCCGCTCGGCCGGTCTCGATTTGCTCACCAGCCCACTTTACATAAGAGGGGGGTGCGAACTCGGCCAGGACGGTCCCGTCAGCCGCCCGGCCAGAGAGAGCCAGCGACTTCGGACCCCTGACGCCAAGCGAGATTGGCGGGACCACAACGGGCGGATGCACGAGCGCTACATCGTCCAGTTGAACTTGCTTGCCGGCGAAGGAGAAGCGTTCGCCGGCAAGCAGCCGGCGGACGGCGACGGTCGTTTCCTCAAGGGCGGCCAGTTGTGATTTGGGAAAGGCGCCGATCTGGCGCATCCAGCCGGCCACACCATGTCCGATTCCGGGCAGCAAGCGACCGGGAAAAAGCCGGGCCAGGGTGGCGATTTCCATGGCAGTAAAGACCGGGTTGCGGGCGACGGCCGGCATAATGCCCACGCCAACCGTGATGGTGTCGGTGACGGCTAAAGCGGCGGCGGCCGAGGCGACGCCGCTGCCGTAAAAACAGTCCTCGACGACCCATAGCTCGTCAAAGCCGGCCCGTTCGGCGCGACGCGCGAATTCTGGTAGATGTTTAGGGTCATGCTCGCGCCGGAACATGATGCCCAGATTAAACGCATTGCTACTTAACATAATAAAGATTCCTTAGGAAATAGGACGCGGATGAACACGGATAAGGACTGGATAGTGCTGGTCGATCTTCGTTTTGATTCGTCGTGGAGCGCGGTCCATGGTTGTGGGCGGGCGTATGCGAATGCTTTATAGAACCTGGTCGACGACCGCTTCCCAAAACGGCCGGTGGGTGGCGGCCGCGCGGCCGGCCATGTCGCGGGCGTGTTGTTCGAAGTCGTCCTGGCGGGTCTGGTTGAGGGTCGGGTAGAAGTCGGCCAGGCGCCGAATGCCCATCTCCTTGATGCGCGCGCTGCCGCTGGCGGTCCAGAAGCGAGCCACGGTGTTCAACGCGTCGAAGCGGTAAGCGGTGGTGGTGATCGGCCGACGGGCGTAGGTACGGATAAAGCCCTCGATGTAAGCCAGCACCTCACCCGAGCGATGGCCAGCGTTCCACAGCTCTATAGCCATATCGTGCTGCTCCTGGTTGATGCGGCGGCGGGCCAGTTGCCGCCGGAGCCAGTCAGGGAACTCTTGCCGGCTGCCCGACTCGCGCCACTGTTCCAGAAGGTCGCTAGCTTCCAGGGCCTGGCGCACATGCTCCGATTCGTGAATGGCCGTGTTGATGACCGAGAGTTCAGATTCGCTTTCAAAGGCACTGGGGCCGATGGTGATGGACGGCCGGCGGACCGGCGTTTCGCGATCGCGCGGCAGGTGGCCGATGCCACCCCGGCCGCGCTCGCTCAAATCTATGTTGAAGTTGATCAACGCATTCGGGTTGGGATCGCCGCCTTCGGGAATGACGTGGACCTGTCCCAGCTCGACGTCCAGTGCCGACGCCAGCAGGTCGGCGAACTCGACTTCCAGGCAGGCGCGGACATCGGCCAAAGTGGCGTCGGAGCCGGCGTGCGACGGCTGGTGCACGCAGTAGGTAGCGAAATCATCAGGCACCCGGCCGCGGCGCATCAACGAGCGCCACTCAAGGGCCCGGCTGACCCGTTCCTGCCAGGAACGAGATCCGCTTTCAGGTATTGCGCCGCGCGGGCCAGGCCGGTTCACCCAATACAGATCGCGGAAGCCAAGGGGGGCAAGATCGAAGCGGGCCTGAACATCGGGCGAGCGGCCGGGCCAGCTTGTCCTCAGGGCGTGGTATTTGCCCCGGCCATCTTCGACCACGGCGCACAGATTGGTTTCGGCCGCAGCCCGTGAATGGGCCTGGATGCGCCGGCCGAAGCCGTCGAATTGGCCCGGCGCTTGATCGCCAGGGGTCAACTCGCTCTCGACGACGATCTGACCCTCGCCGCGGGTGCCCATCTCATTGCGGAAGTGCATGGTTGCCAGCTGCTGGCCAACGATATCTGCTAGCGCCTGGCGCTGGACGTCGGGCGTCTTCGACAATTGCAGAACACCAGCCAGATGACGATTGCCTTGTTGTTGGCCGATGCGCCCGGCCAGGGCCTGACGCTGGACGCCTGGGAAACGGCCGTCGGCCAGGCGCCGGGCTTGACCCTCAGGATCGGGCGCGTCAAGACCAGAGGCCAGCCGTGATAGACTTTCCTGAACCTTGGACCCGGAACCGGTCTGCTGCTCGTCGCGCGGCTGCTTGGCGGCCCGTTGTTTTTGCTTCTTTTCAGAAGATTGACTTTTTTGCTGCAAGGCGCGCCACCGGGCAGGCTAGGACAAGTGATAGAAGCTGTCGGACATGGCGAGAGTATACCATGATATGAACTCAAGCTTGACCAATCTGCTTTAGCGCCACAAGAGCCGCTGGCGTTAACACCGTGATGCCTTCATACTCTCCCAGTTCGAGTAGATGTTCATCCCCGGTGATAATGTAGTGGGCGCCCCCGGCCACCGCGCATTCTACGCAACGATTGTCCGATTCGTCAGAAGCGATAACGTCTAGTTCTTCCTTCGGTTCAATCGATAAAGCCTGTTCAGAAATCAAAACGGCATACTCGAGCCGGTTTTCCTTTGCTGCTGCGTACTTCTTCTGAATCCTTTTATAACCCGTAACGCGCAAGATCTCGTCAATGATCGGTTGGGACACCAGTACATCAAATTCCCCCTCAAGCCACCACTGTACAATCCTGGCCGGATTTCCTTTCGCTGATATCAGATTGCTGACGTAGATATTTGTGTCGAGAACGATGCGCATAGCATCTGCCTTCGCTGATCAATCACTCTGTTTCCGCATGGCCTGCTGGGCAGCAAGTACATCCTTCATGACTTCATCAGGATCAACATCTGGATTCGCCGCTTGCACTTCACCAATCAATTCGAGTAATCTGGTCCGCTGTTGTTTCCAGTTCTCATACACTTGAATGGGTACGACGGCAACGGCCGGTTTTCCATGACGCTTGATGACATACTTGTCGCCCTGATATTGAACGCCGTCAACTATTCTTCGGAATTCGTCCCTTGCTTTGGTCACTCCAATTGTCTTTTCCATGGCATTTAATATCCTGAGGTCGCTTATGTACGTTTTGTATATTCAGTATATATCGTACATTATGTGGAGTCACACCAGACGAGTCAACCAAATAGATTCCACACTGATACGGTGCAAAAATGCATGATCGCCCGGTTTAAGCAGGGCAAAGGTAAGTGCGTGTTATGCTATACTAAGTGTAAAGTAAGGCCTTGTGGCGAGGTCCGGAGGATTGTGGGAGTCAACCTTCTAGCGACTTAAGGTGAAACGCGCAGGTTTAATTTACATAACGAAACGCTCGTCAGGCTCGGCTGCAAAGCAAAACAAACGACCGGGAGAGAGGGACGCAAATGGCAAAGAAGAAAAGCGCATCGGCAACTACGGCGGCGGCGGAGTCACAACGAGCGCTGGGCATTGACGTCTCGCGCTGGCAAGAGCGGATGGATTGGTCCGTGACGGCGGCGGCCGGGGTGAAGTTCGCTTTCATCCGGGCCACCATCGGCGCGGCTGGCGTCGATACCTATTTTGACGAGAATTGGGCCGGGGCCGAAGCGGCCGGTTTGCAACGCGGACCATATCATCTTTACCGGCCCGATCGCGACGCGATCGTCCAGGCCGAGCACTTCGCGACTCACTCGGCCGGGCTGGGAGAATTGCCGCCGGCCGTCGATCTGGAGAAGGTGCCCGGCGCGGAGCCCGGCCCATCGTATCCGGACGAAGTGCGGCGCTTCCTGGAGCATTTGAAGGCCAGCACCGGCCGCAAGCCGGTCATCTATACCAATCCCTCTTTTTGGAATAGTGTCCTGGGCACGCCGGAATGGGGCAGCGACTACGACCTGTGGCTGGCCCAATGGACGGACGCCGGCGAGCCAATGGAAGTTGAGCCCTGGGGCGACGATTGGGCCTTCTGGCAGTGGACGAACCAGGGCGACGGCGCTGACTACGGCAGCTCGAGCGAGCGGGTCGATCTGAACTACTTCAATGGTGATGAGGCGGCTTTGCTTGCTTATGCTGGGGCCGGCCCGCCTGGTCAGCCTGAGAAACCCGGGCGGGTGCGACTCACCGGCAATACCAACGTCCGCAGCGAGCCGCGGCTATCATCCGATACGCTGGTCGGCCAGGGCCCGACGCCGGCCGGCCGGGAGTTCGAGCTGCTGGGCTATGTCAGCGGCCAGGATGTGGGCGGCAACGACCGCTGGGCCAGGGTGGCGGCCGTCATTCACAGCAGCCTGGTCGAGGAAGTGGAGGCGCCGCCGCCCGAAGAAGGCGACGGCTTTGACGCGCCGGTGGGCACGGCCGCCGAGCGGGCAACGGCCAAGATATGGCCTGGCCGCTGGATCGACGCCAATCCGTTCCTGAACCTGTACGAGATTCGTCCAGGCGTTCGTCACTATCACACCGGGTCGGACCTGAATTTGAACTACCCGACGTGGGACAGCGATCGCTTCAAGCCGGTCTTCGCCGCGGCCGATGGCCAGGTGCTGCATGCTCGTGAGTTGGGCGGCACCTGGTCCAACGTCGTGGTCATCGAGCACGTGCTGGCTGACGGCCAAACCGTTTACTCGCGTTACGCCCATCTGGATACGATGACCGTTTCGGCCGGGCAGGAAGTGCAGCGCGGCCAACAACTCGGCACCATCGGCCGGCCGCCGCCGGATGGCGCTTACCACCTGCACTTTGACATCGCCACCAGCGACATCCTGGTCGATAACCCGGGCCACTGGCCGGGAACGGACCGCCAGGCAGTGATCGACCACTACACCGATCCACGGCAGTTCATCGTCGACCACCGGCGAGATTTGCCGCCGGGGCCAGAGCCGCCGGCCGAGAAAGTCGATTTGCTGCCCTATTTCACTGGCGGCATCAGCGGTTACAGCGTGCCCTTCGAAGTCCAGGCTTCCTGGGGACCGCAAGAGCGTTTCCAGCTGCAGGTGGAAGGGGACACGTTCTACTACGTCAAAGGCAATCCGGATGGGGCCAATTGGGAGGAACGCTGGTTTGAGCCGGCCGAGCAGATGATCTACTTCGGCACCGACACGTCAGAGTCGTTCGAGCGCTACTATACCCAGCGGCAAGCGGGGCGCTATGGGGCGACCTGGTGCCCGCGTTACATGGCCGTTTCGGAGATGGCCGGTCCCTTCAACCTCTCGGTGTCCCATTACCGGAAGTCGAACTGTAGCCAGGTCGATTCGGGCCCAAGCGTCGACTATCGGCAGCTTATGGCCATGCACGCCAGCTATACCTTTCCGTCAGGCATCACCTTGAACGGCGTGATCGAGATCGGCTGGTTCAAAGAGCCGTCCGGAGCCTGGCTGGAGAAGTATTGGCTGTCGCGAGATCAGCGGGCGCCGGGGCTGGTTGGCTGGCAGTCCAGCGACGGCCGGCGCAGTTGGGTGTCGGAGTTGCACACGCCGGGCAGCCGCCGGGACAGCCAGCGGTTGGTTATTCCTTGTCTGGATAGAACGTAGACAATACGAGACCCCGCAAGCCTTGAAGACCTGCGGGGTCTTGTACTACAACGCCCATGAAGGCAGCGAACCGTCGTCAGAAAGTAGCCTAACCGGCCGGGCAATATAGATCTGACGCCCTGCAACAAAAGTGGCGGTCTACTGCAAAGGACCGTCCGGCGGGATCGGCCCGACGTGGAAGGGCCGCATCATCTCGTTGTCCTCGTGCTCAACGATATGGCAGTGCCAGACATAGTAGCCGGGCAGGTCGTAGAAGGCCTTGACCCGGGTAATCTCGTCTGGGTAGGCAATCACGGTGTCTTTGTAGCCGGTTTCCCAGCTCTCTGGGCTGCGGACATCGCCGGCGGCATTCTCGCGATCTACCACTTCGAAGTGGACCTGGTGGATGTGGATCGGGTGGGCATCGGCGGTGAAGTTGTGGATCTCCCAGGTCTCGGTTGTACCAGGGGCCGGTTGCTCGGTGATTTTGTCATTCCCGTTCCACAGAAGCGGATTGCCGGTGCCGTCCGGGTTGAGCGTGCCCAGCAGGGCAGCAACCGGGCCGAAAACCTCGCCTCCAACACAGTCAAAGACGAGGTTGCCGTCGACCTCGGTGACTTTTATGTTCTTTGACTCCTCTTCGTTGAGGCTCAAGCTGCGGGTGAGATCAGCCGGACCGGGCATTGGTGCGGCTGGCAGCGCCAATGGCAATTCGCCAAGCGGGAGTTCTGTGGTGCCAACGACTCTGAACTGCATCACCTGGCCGGTTGAGGCGGGATCCGCCGGATCGAAGTCTACGCCGGGTGTTCCACCCCCGAAGGGCTCATCTGGGCCCAGGTTGAGCAGGGTTATCTCGGTCCCTGCTGGAACGTTGGTGAAATCCATGATGACGTCGGCGCGCTCGGCCGGGGCCATCAGCAGCTCGTTCAGCTGAACGGTTGTAGGCAGGAAGCCCTGGTCGCCGCCGATCTGGTAGAAGGGCATACCGTTATCGGTCTTCAAGATCAGGAAGCGCGAGTTGCAGCCGTTCAGGAAGCGGAAGCGGTAGCGAGTCTGCTCGACTTCAAGGTAAGGCCAGGTTCGTCCGTTGACGACCATCATATTGCCGAAGAATTCAGGATTCCAGATCGGGGCCACATCGCTGGGCATCCCGTCACAACCCGGGTCCGGTGTAAAGGGAATCTGCAGTTGGGCCGGATTCAGTCCCTCGAAGAAGGCCCGGTTGTCGGGATAGAACAGGGAGCCATCGGCGTTGAAGGAGCGATCCTGGATAGCAATCGGGATCTCGGTGTAGGCGCCGAATGGGTTGTCGCCCACGCCGGGAGCGATGTAGCCGAGGTTATTGGCATCATCGTTTGGCCCGCCGCGGACCAGCCAGTAGCCGGCCGGCCCGGCGTATACGTTCAGGCGGGTCATGCCCAGAGAATGATCGTGGTACCACAGGGTGGACGCAGGTTGATCGTTCAAGTACCTAAATGTAGCCGTGCCGGGCGACCAGTTTTCTGCGTACTTCAGGTTGAAGTAATCGTAAAAGGTGCCGGTGGTGGCATAGCCTGGTGGGATATTAGCAGCGTTCGGCAGGTACCAGGCTTCAGCGAATCCATCGAATTGCTCTAGGGCATGCGCGCCATGGACGTGGGTTATCATCGGGACCGGGCCAGTGTAGGGCGCCTGGTTCGTGCCGTGGCCGTCGCGCCCGGCCAGTCCGCCGGCCGGGTTAGCCCAGTGCAGGGTCTGATCGACCGGCAGGATATGCGGCAGGTAGTTGCCCATCGCATCGACCAGCTCGTTGCGCCATTGGACCTGGGTGGTCTTATTCCAACCGGCCTCGATGGTAAAGGCCGGGTAGTTAAAGGTCCCGGGATGGTCGACTGAACCGTAGCTCCAAACGGTCGTTTGCGGATGCCCCGGCGGCAGAATCTCCTGGGTGAATTGCCGCATGGCGATCTTGTACTTATCCTTATTTTTGCTGAATTTTCCGGGCATGGCCGGCGGTTTGACCAGGGGGCATACAAACTTTGGCACATCGCCAGGTAGAAGCGTCCCGCCCGCGATCTGGGCGTAGGCTTTTTGCAGCCAACGGAACTTGCTGGACATATAGAGGGCGGCGGCCGAGGCCCCACCCAGCTTAATGAATTCTCTACGGGTTGTCATTGAAGCTTCCTCCTTACAGTAAGCCATTCAAAGATACTACTCAAGAACAGCGCACTGGTGGTCGGCCCCTGCTATAAGCGTTAGCCGGTTTAGCTCATCGATGAGGCGATTGTGGCCACGCGGCGCTCCACGTCTGCTAGACATTATCCCCAGTCTGGTTCCAGGTCACCTCCCTATGCCGCGTCTTCAACCCTGGCCCCAAAACCAGGCGAGAACGGAGAAGAGCAACACGTATACGCCGAAGTATGCACCAAACAACCGGTCAGTTCAGCCCACCGGCCGGACGCTTTCTGGAATAATGACATCCGCCACCAATGATGCAACCAACCACCGGAACATGCTTCAGGCCAGCCCAAAACAGCCCAGAAACTTACACGGCAAGTCTCCTGCCCTGTATCGCTAGCGACAAGGCAGGAGGACCCAACTAGCCTACTTAATCATTGTATAAAGAATGGGTTTCTCCTATAGTGTCAATTGTCACGAATATGGTGTGACAATAGTACCATTTTGGGATTCGTCGCCAGATACCTTCTGGTCGAAATAATGGATACCTGCCTTCGCGGGTATGACAGCTGATTAGTAACAGTCATTATGAAGTGCCCCGCAGGTTCCTGGCGGAACCTGCGGGGTTCGCAATTGACGCGCCATCGACCTGGCGGGGTCGACC
>JBFFWQ010000165.1:0-10775 GCA_041570195.1 Promineifilaceae bacterium (SeqCode)
TGGGACTCGGGCGGACAACGCTGTCCGCCCGAGCTACGTATTACTCTGGTGAAAGAGGTATGATCGACCGAAGGTGGCAAGCACCAAGCGACGGGTCACGCTCTGCAGAACCAGGTAATCTATTAAGGAAATACCAGGCGCCCTTCCACGGCCGGGGCGATGGGGCCGGGTTGAGCGTCGACGTAATTGATGACACTGTCGCGCACGTACAGCTGGGTGTCGGCGATGATCTGGTCCAGCGGCCAGATGGTCTCGCCGTCGTTGTTGAAGTTACACGATCCTGCGGCGACGTAGTTTACGGTCGACACAAGATAGTCGGTACTGGCGTCGGTGAAGTCTACCGGTTCACCCTGGATCGTTAGTGACACCACGTTGTTCCCATCCGGTTCGACAGCCAGATCGCCGCTGTAGGTGATCACATTGCCATCATTGGTGGCCAGCATGCATGTCGTGTAGTGAGAGTAGTCGCCCCAAGGGGAGCCCTGATTGTACCACCACCAGTTACGGTAGCTGCGCTCCAGTATGTCCTTAATCTGCGGACCGTTCATGGACAGAACGACCAGCGAGTTCTCGTAGGGCATGAGGCTAAACATATCGCCCTTAGTCAGGATGCCCGCGCCGATCGCGGTATTGCTCATTGCGCCCGATAGGTGCACGTCCGGCGTGACGCCACTGGCATCTAGCACGAAGACGGCCGAGTCCGCCTGCAGGTTGGCCGAGCTCGTCTCCTCCGTATACGCTTGAGAGCCATCAATGGGGACCAGCGATTCGCCGATTACCGTCGCATTGTAGGCGTCGATCTCCGCGCTGTAAGGAGCCAGGTAAGCGGCCATCGCCGGATCTTCTTCCGCCTCCGCGGCCGGGATCAAGAAACCTTCACGCAAGATGATCTCACCATCGATCCAGCCAACATTGACCTGGCCAAGATAGATAGCGTATTTGTAGTCTTGGGCGATCAGCGTGCCGTCGGGATTGAGATCCGAGCCGTGCATGTATGCGGGATCAATGCGCGAGTGGCTGTGCCCGCCGATGAGCACATCGATCCCGGCGATGTTTTCAGCCAGTAGTTCATCGCTGTCGATTTCACCGCCATAGGGCGATTCACCGATATGAGTCAGGCCGACCAGTAAATCGGGATTCTCCGCGGCTAGCAGATCCGGCACCAGGGTTTCGGCCGTATCCAGCGCAGGGTAGAATGTTAACCCCTCGATATTGGTGGGCAGCTCGTAACGGTAGACGCGCGGATTTGTCAAACCGAAGACAGTCACCTTCATGTCGTTGACGTCGAGATTGATGTAATCCACCATGTTCTCGTTCACAAAGCCGTAACTGCCGTCGTCATCCAGATTGGCGCTACCCATTATCGGGAATGCCACCTGCTCCAGCATCGTGGCAAAGGTTGTAGGACCGAAGTTGAACTCATGGTTGCCGACCACCATGCCATCGAATTCCAGCAAATTCATGCCGCCGGCGATGGGGTTGTCCGGTCGATCCTTGAAGAAGTAGGCGAAGGAGTTGCCCTGGAAGGTGTCGCCGGCGTCCAGCAGCAGCGCATTGGGGTTATGTGCCCGCTCGTCATTGACCAGCGAAGCCAGATAGATGAAACCCTGCGGACTTCCGTAGTAGGCGTCGGCCGGCCAATCGCCGTGAGTGTCGTTGACGTGCAGCATGGTGACCACCTCGTCCAGACGCACGATGCGGCCCATGGGGACGTCTTCGGCATCGATGGTGCCCAGCATGCCGATATACTCGACGAAGCCCTCTTGCATGTCGTAGTAGGTGTCCCAACGATGGGTGCCTTCGGCAAACGTCTCATAGCCATCCTGGCCGCCGGCCACGTAGTTGTTTGTGACGATCCGGTAGACCCGATCGCGGTCCAGCGGTTCGCCATCCACCTGTACGCCATAAGCGCCCCAGGCGGTAGGCGCGTCGCAGCCGCAGTCGTTGTACCAATACCAGTTGGCGCCGGATGTCTGCAAGATACCTTTGTACAACGTCGCTGATTGGTCCAGCACATCCTGGATCTGGGCTCCGGTCAGGTCCATCAGGTACAGCGTGTTGCCGAAAGGCAGGACGTCAAAGGTATCGCCCCAGGTGACGACGTGCGGCAGAGTTGCCCCGTCGGGGATGAGGATATCGGCCCGCAGACCGCCGGCATTGGTGAAGGCGATATCCACCGAGCCGTTCAACACGCCGTCGTCGTACAGGTCGGCCGACCAACGCATGGAGTCGGTGACGATGTCGCCCATATTGGACTCGTCATTGTAGTCACGCTCCAGGTCGAGATTGGTATATCCCACCGGCTGATTGACGATGGGCGCCACGATCTCGGCCCAATATCCCACCCGGCCCAAGACGGCCAGGTCCGTGTTGTCGACGATCCACTCGACGTCCTTGTATAGCGCCTCGGCCAGATCGGGATCGAGGTGTTTACCGGACTGGGCCGACACTTCGTTCATGAAGGCATTCAGGCTGCCATAGGCGGCGTTGACGTCGCCCCTGGCGATGGCCGCTTGCACGGCCGTGAGCTTGACCAGCAAGCTATTGAAACTGCCCTTGTTAGGGAACATGCCCGCTTCATAGGCCGCAGTTAGGTCGGTGATGACGCCTTCCAGGGTCGCTTCGGCGGTGATGGTATTGAGCTGATAGTCGTCTACCGTCAACTCCTTACTGACCACGTTGACAGAAAAATCGACCTGGCCCAGCCAGCGGCCGTAGTACCCGGCGGCGACGATGGCTGTGTCGCCCACCCAGACGGGATCGAACAGCGCCTGGTGCTGGTGACCGCCGATCATCAAGTCCACCGGCTTTCCGGCGTCGATCAGGTTCTGGGCCAACGTCTCCAGGCCTTCATATGGACCGCTATCGTCGGTGCCCATATGGGCCACGACGATAAGGGCGTCGGCCTGGGCCATCACCTCGTCGTAGTAGTACATCACCGACTCGGTGAGACTCTTGAACTCCAATCCCTCCGTGGTGCCGATCAGGGTGACCTGAGGCGTTTCATCGGTGGCCACGCCGATGACGCCGATGGTCGCCTCGTGGGGCGCCTCGCCGATAGTTAACAAAGTATAGGGCACCACATAGGCTGGATGATCCCACTCGGTGCCTTCAAGCACGATGTTGGCCCCGAGCCAGGGGTAGTCAGCCTGGGCCGTGCGCTCGTTCAGGACCTCTTGACCCTTGTCGAACTCGTGGTTGCCGAAGGCCGCCGCGTCGTAGCCCATCATGTTGTAGACGTCGATGGTACTCTCGCCCATCAGGAGCTGGGAAATGGCCGGGGCCGCGAAGTACTCGTCGCCGGCATCCAGCAACAAGACATTTTCTGAGCCGACGGCCGCGCGAATATCGTTGACCTTATCTGATATGTAAGCCGAGCCTCCGCGACCACTGGAATCGGTCTCGAGCCGGCCGTGAAAATCATTGGTGTGTAGAAGGGTGCCGTTGACGATGTGGCTGTCCCCAAAGGCCAATGTGGGAATGATCATGGCCGTGAAGAGGACCAGGATCATCAGGGTAAAGCTCTTCTTTGACATTGTTGACCTCATTAAGTTTACATAAAGTTAGCTACAGTACCACGAAGCCAATTGCCTGTATGTTTTGGGTTACGCAAGATGCATAGGCTTTGCCTCCTTGTGTGATCTGGTTACGGAGCCGTTTAGGTTAGGGTTCAGAAACGACTGCCGGCCGCAGGCAGCCGCCGTACGGCCAGGCGGGCGACGTCGAGAAGCAGGGGTGAGGATAGGCGTCATGGCCCCAGGTATGTCAAGAGAATCACGGCTCGGCGCCCCGGCCGCATGGCAAACCCACCGATAATCCACACCCCACCCGAACAACTGCTAATACCTCACCAGGAATAGGCGGAGGTCGCCAAACACAATTGCTTCAGCTACTACAATACTATAGTCCAAATGGGCAGCGGTGTAAATGTGAAAACCCCAGATCGCGAGAAGAAAAACGATCTGGGGCCAAAATGCGCGGACGCTGAGCGAGGCGCTAGGTTGCCAATGTCGCCGTGGCGAATACAACGTGGAAGGGAACGCAATAGATGACCACGCCCTGGTACTCTGAAAGGTCGACGCCGGCCGGGATCTCGTAATTCTGGTTGCCCATGTTGCCTTTCAACGAGCCCAGGTCGATATAATCCTCGCCGACATCTTCCCGACTCGCTGGAGATGGATGCCTGGTTAGAATCACGTGCAGGTCCGGCCCATTGGTTACCGAGAACTCCTCAAGGCGTAAGACGCGTTGCTCTCCTTGTTGATATATTGCGGCGCTGCCTGAACCCTGGTGAAAGTTATCGGCGCCGATGAATTCACCCTGGGCAGTCGCCGTCCAGTCGTCGGCCATCATATCATCCGCCACCGGTTTATCCATCATCACCACCGCGGCCACGTTCATGACCTCGTCGGCAACTGCCGTTCGATCGTCCGAGGACAGTTCTTCGACGGTTTCCATATCGGGTACGGCGGCCATGAATTCCTTTTCTAGTTTTGCCCGTTCCGCTTCCGGCATGGCCGCGATGGCGGTCTCGTCCGGCGCCTCGAACGGAAAGGCCTCGTCAACGGTGTTGTTTATGAGCAAGGGCGAACCCAGATACCAACCCACGGCTAAGATGGCAATTACTCCAATGATTCCGACGATAATGATCAGCGTGCGTTTGTTCATAGCATCCTTTTCCAGCGGGATCTCAATTTCAGAGATCTTCCATTATCCTGGTAAATAGGGGTACGACGCACTTAACCTTGATGAGCGGATCGTGCGCTTACGCATATAAACTATGCTAAAGTGCCCAACGGCTTGCAGCAACTGAAATGCGTCGTACCTGACGCTGTAAATGCGTGAATAGCATACCGGCCTGATCAAGAGCCGACGGTAGCTGCGCTATTTGACCATAATGCTGGAGGTCAACACGCCATAGTCCCTGTCGAAAGGGTGCTCCAAGTACACTACGTCGACCACTTCAAGGCTGTGCGTCCCCGACTTGACATTGCTTATCTCAAAGCGGGCCAGGCCAGATTCATCAGTGATAGCCTGAAGCCGCTCCCTGGTGCCGTCGTGATAGGTCCAGTCTACGATCACGGTCGCCCCTTCCGCGTTATTCCAATACTCGTCGTCGACCCACACGGAGGCCCAGATGGTACGTTTGCCCTTCAACTTGTTGGCATACAGATTGATGTTTGTAACGCGGGTGACCGGTTCTGGCGGCGGGGACGGCGGAGGCGTCTCGCTGGGCTCGGAAATGGTCATCCTCACACCCAGAAAGCCAGAGTAGAAATGATAGACCCATTCGATCGTAATGCCCAACTCATAGTCCCTGGCCCGGGTCATCGCGCCAAACAGGCCGTCGGTGATCACAGCGTTGGGGTAGACGGCCAGGACCGCCTCGGGATCCTGGCGGACCGAGCGGGCCCACGCGGTGTTGACACCACCCACCACAGTGTACCATTCACTGATCGTGTCGGACCAAGTGACAGAGTAGACCACGTCGTCGGGCGAGGCGCTTGGCAAGCCACCATCGGGGCCGCGAAACTTTATATAAATGTGAACGAGATGGTCGGCGAAGCCCTCTACCGGATACTTGCAGGTCGCATCGTCGTCGACGTTGTAGCCGCTCGTGCAGGAAAAGGGGTCGCCATAGGCCGCCTGGACCTGGACGCGCGTATCGCCCAGAGCAACACCACCGGGCACGTTGAGCCCTTCGACGACAGTACCTGCGGCCGGTGCGTGGGCCAAGGCGGGAACCGCCGACACCAGAACTGCCAATAATACGATTACCATCACCAATATCTTTTTCATTCTTCAGTCTCCTTTCTGCGCTATCTCGCGCCGACTACTGCGCAGGATTCTCAACTGAGCGCCTGCCCGTATCAAGATGGGGGATGGCTAGCCTTGTCAGGGAATTACTGGGACTCCTCTACCCAACCCATCTCTACTCTAGTAAAAGATTCCAGCGAAAGTATTAAGTAGGTCTTACGGAATTCTTAACCCTAGCCACATTTCGGACAACCGTAATGCACGTAGTCGCCACTACATGCCAGGGACCGAAGTCAATTGTCTCCTTCGTGAATCGCCCAGATTAACTGTGCCTCCAGCTTCCCACCAGGCAAGGCGGTGTTGCGCAACATACGAATGTATTTCAAGTTGGCAAGGGCGGAGGTAAAACCTCCGCCCTTGAAGCCATCAGGAAAACGTACTTATGGTGTCTCGCGACCGGGTCCTAGCAGTGGGCAGGAAAAGAAGGCATCGCCTTCGTCCATTTCTCCGTTACCATTGTCGTCGATCCACCATCGGCCGCCTACGTGCCCATGGTCGCCCGGTCCGAACTCTGTTGAGAGAGCATCGCCATCCCAATCAGGATTGGTTCCGGGCGGGAAGAGCTGTTGAAATGGACCGTGTTGCGGCAGGGCCGGGCCGACAATAGAGTCATAGTAGAGTCCCTGGCTTGTGACATAGATCACCGGGCGTGCGCGCCCATCAGGCACACCGGGTGGAGGACCACCACCCGCAACAACCGGCAGGGCAATCGCCAGACTTAGCAGGATCACAATCCCTAGTAACGCGCTTTTTCGTAACATACTTCGTCTCCTTTGATACTTTGACTGAACCGGACAACGCTTATCATGGTGCCCCGTTGCCCGGTCAAAAATAACTCAACTCCTTGGCCGAGACGGGGCGCCTGATAACTTCTCGCTTCTGGCGGCGAGCTTTGGGCATCACTGGGGAAGCGAGACGATATTACGATAGATGAATTTGGGGGCCGGCGACAGATGCAATCAGGCTATCTTCTGTAGTGCAATTGCACTATTTTCCATTTTACCCGGCCGAAATCTGAGCGAGGATCACTCAACCAATCTGAGCCTGATAGCGCGAGCCACTGCGTCCGCACGACTGTGAACATGAAGCTTTTGCAGAACATGTTGAACATGATTACGCACGGTGTTGGGGGAGATAACGAGGATCTGGGAGATGTCGCGGGTGCCATGACCTTCTGCTAACAAAGACAGGACCTCTCGCTCACGGGGCGTCAGCTCGTCGAAGGAAGCTTCATTTCCCATTGCTGCATCTGGCGCTGGTGCTGTATCGTTGCCGTTTCGTGCCACATCCAGCACTTTGTTGAACAGAGCTTCGATGTCCTTGTTGTTTGTGCTGTCGCGAAATAGGTGAAGGATGTAACTCTTTCCTTGATTGTCCTCATCGCGATAGGCGACGATACTTACATTCAACCATTGCCGTCCGCCCTTCTTCGTAAGCGCCTGAAGATCGTAGTTGGTCACAGGTTCACGCCTGGAGACAGATTTCGCCACCTGGCAAAAGACTTCGCAAAACAGGCGGTGACTTTCGTCAAGACCTTGCAGCACCTGGTAACACGGTTGACCGATCGTTTCGCTTCTTTCGAAACCAAGCATATCCTGCGCAGCTTGATTCCAGTAGACAATCCTCAATTCTGTGTCTACGGCAAAAGCGCCGTCGGCCGTGCTTTCGAGCAGTTCCGCGATATTCACCAGAATCAATCTCCCATTACAGAGTAGGGTCAAACAACTACAATCTGTCTGGACTTTTCGTCAGAGTATGTTCGGTGAAGAATAACGGTGTCTTACGAATAGGTTACAGAACTCTTACGGTGAAACCGCCAAAAAAGCCAGAACGGCCTGGAAGGTATCGCGCAACCGGTCTTCGGCGAGTGAATAACACTTCGCGCCCTCGCAATTGCGACTGGCTAGAAAACCTGCTGCCCAGAGCTGTGTCAGTTGGCGTGATGCGGTTGATTGCGTGAGCTCTAGCTCAGACATTATTCTCTGAGAACGCTGCTCGCCGTGGTCGGCTACGTAGCGCAAGATGCGTAGACGCGTGTCGTCGGCAAGCGCGTTGAGGCGCACCACCAAGTCGTTGCGGCTCAGATCGGGCGCATGTATTGTCGATCCCTCGGGCAAGCGCGCGCCAAAAAATACGACGATCTCGCCGCCGCGATAGAACCTGCCCAAATACGGGCCAACATGGGCCGACGGCACGAAAACGAAACGCGAGAAAGTCTCTACAGGCATCGGCCACTTCATGTCCGATAACTGCTGACCGGTCACGAATTGAATAGCTTCCCGGAAAGACATGCCTTCCAGGTCAGTCGCAGCAAAGGCGGCCACGGAGTCGGCCAGCAAAGCTTGCACCCGTTGCCATTCGGCGGCCAGGAATCGTTCCCACATCATGCGCAGGTGAGAAACTATCAGGGCCTGCATGGACCGCGGGTCGATCACATACCTGTAGGCCTCTGCTTCTATCGCCGGATCGATGTACGCTTCACCAAAACGGCTGATAAGGAAATCGACGTAGTTGCTCGCACTGGCTAGCAATTGCTTGGCCGATTGGTGCCGAGAGGGCTCTTCGCGCAGGTCGGGCATTGCGATGTAGGCATCGAGCAGACGGTCGCGCAGGGCGACGGGGTCCATCCTCTCCAGGCCGTCGAGGTAGGCCTCGAAAGTGGGCCAGTCGCTTTGGGAAAAAAGGGTGTAGTGAAAGCCCTCAATCACGAGCCGGTGCTTTTCCAACTCAGCGGGAGTCAGCGCGTTGCGAGTATCTGTGACCCATTGGCCCAGACCCGAAACCCGATCCGCTTTGACAACAAGCGTCAAGCTGTAAAGCGCGCTGTGGACGGGTTCCAAACTCACAACCATTGTACGTTGTTGAGGGTGAACGATCACTTCCGCTGGTGCTGGCATAGAAACCTCCTGAGTTTCGTTACCCAATTATGCATATTACCCAAATATATGCATATCATTATTGTAGCGCATAGGAAAAGAGGTTTCAAGCCAAACGCACCCCAGGGCAAGAAAGCGGTTGCCGGTGATTTTCTACAGTATGCGCCGTTAGCGAATGCTCTCTATCGCCCCCGGCGTCAAAGGCCCGCCTTGCTCGAAGGTCACGAGCTTTTTGAGCCCAGCATCACGGTATAGATCATGCAAGTGCTCAGGCACGCCGCTCAGATCGGCTTCCTTGTTGCCGACATCGCTGACCGAGTCAGGATGTTCCGCCAGGTAATCGGCCAGAACTGGCCAACGCAACCGCAGAATAGTCCACAGCGCCAGCGTGTCAATGCTGACCGGGTTAAGCTGCAACGGCTGCAGTGACAGCATGATACTGTAGGCATTTAAAAAACGTTTCATCGAACGTGGATTCGGGTCGAGCAGCCCCGCGAACTTCTGTAGTTCATGCTCGCGGGCCGTTTCAACTTCCTGGTCCGTCAGCCGCCGGACCACGGGACCGGCGATTCTCTGCTTAACCCGGATGGGCGCCTTCTCAAAGACGGCCATGACCTCCGCGTCGTTGCTGCCAACCGCGACTTGCTCGAGAGCGGCCGCGACCTGTTCGTCTATGTCGCCCATCTCCGTATCTGGATCGGCTCCCGCACCTTCCCCCTGGACGCCCAACAGGCCGTCGAAATAACTTTGCTGGAGTTCGTGGCTCAAATAGGGCATCGGTACCGTCAACTGGAACAACTTATCCAGAAAAAGAAACCCAAGGGGCCGGCCGGGTTCATCTACCGCACCCTCGAAACTCTGAAAGTTCTTGGCGAAACTCCTCCGAATCCATGCCCCGTCTGCGGCGACGACGAAGTGTGGTCCGTAGTTAGGCTGCTGCCCATCGTGACCCGGGCTAGGCTTCCCCCGGCCCTCTTTAACTCGAGTTTGTTTAAGGTTCACATCCCGAATCAATGTCTGAATGGCCTCGAGGAGCGCGACGACGTTACCTTCATCGCATCGATCGAGATCGTCGATGAAGAAGACGACCGGCTTGCCTACCTTGCCAAGCAGCCAGCTGAAGTGTTCGGCCGCGATACGCATCGGATCCCGTGTAGACTGTTCAAAAATCACGGCGCCTTTGGCCGAGTCCCATAGCAAGAACTTGCTCGCCACGCGTGCACCAGTCCACAAAATGACCAGCGCAGCAAATACCGCGCTAATAGCCTTCGCGGTGTCAGTCAGCCAATCCGCGTTAACCTGTTCAAGATCGATGAGCATTAGGCCCACAGCCAGCACCAAAAACATGATGATGACAGCTAGTAGGTAGCTCGAGCCAGCGAGACCAATCTTAAATACCGTTTCGCGGATACGTAGAAAGATTCTGTCCTTCAAACCAAGACGCCAGTCCATTTGCTCGCGAAGCGAAGCCAGCAATGTCCACCAAGGCGGTCCAATGCCTGACTGGCGCCAGGCATCAAACCATAGAACCATCCAATCAGCTTCCCTCGCTTCGCCGTTAGCGGCCCGCCGATGTGCGCCCGACCCGGCCGCATTCTCGCTTGATCCCGGCGTATCTCGGCCTTCATCTTGCGTTTCGTCCTCGCGCTCTTCCTCAATCCAAAAAGAGTCCAATTGCCTGCCAAGAAATCCAAGCAGCGTGCTCTTACCCGATCCCCAGGGACCGTCGACATGGATCAAGAAAGAGTTCTGCGGGTGCTCGTTGTGAATGCGCCGCAGACGGGTCCCCAATATGCCGGCCAGATCTTGATGTCTAAGTAAGTCCACTTGCGACGGCGAGTCGTTTTTCCACTCCACCTTGCTTCGAACTTGACTGCTGGGAACAAGATCGGCCAGACGCCAGGTGCCGACCTCTGGTTTCGAGCCGCCCGAAAAAACAAGTGGTTGGCCACAGCAAAAGCCACTCTGATCGCTCGTTTGGAACTGGGAGAGAGCTTTTCTATCAGATCTGGGGTAAGTCGAGATTCCATTTCCACCCTGCCATTAGTCCGGAAACACCCGGTCCACAAAACTGTTGCGGAA
>JBFFWQ010000166.1:0-10682 GCA_041570195.1 Promineifilaceae bacterium (SeqCode)
AATCGAGGCCTGGCGGGTGATGGGCTGGTCGTCGATCTCGGGGTTGATGGGTACGCCCACGTCGCCAATCGGCTGTGTGGGAAAGTCACCCAGATCTCGTAGGTCAAAGATGAACATGTCCGGATCGAGCAGGTTGGTGAAGTTCATCTCCAGGCAATCGCCCTCGTTTACGCGCAGGACTATGGGCCGGGCACGTTTGTCTGGCCGCAGCGAGACCTGACCTTCCAATCCAGCTCGGTCAGCATTGGCAAGTTCACTCACCGGCTGGCCTGCGGTAAAACCTGCGGGGGCAGGATCATTTACAACCACATCCCGCGCCAGGGCGTACATCATGCCGTTGGCGTTGATGGCCCCCAGCCGGTTGTAATAGAAAGGCTGGTCCAGGGCCACCACGTCGGCAAAGACCGTGCGGCCGCAGGTGCCGTTTTGGGCCAAAGCCGTGTCATCGCTGGCCGGTACGCCTAATACAAAAACACCTAAACCAAGAATCACTAACAGGAATACGGTTGACAAGAAACCTTTCTTCATCTCTCTTCCCTCCAAAGACCGACTAGATAGCGGCCTTCAACTACCCGCGTTTGGGTAACGCGGCTATCGTTGCCAATAATGCCTCGGGATTAGCTTCAATATTCTGGCTGGTGATCAGTTGCACAACATTCTGACTGATGTCAGCGCGGACGACCGGCAAGCCAGGATAGGCGGCCAGGATCGGGCAGAAACGTACGGTCGTCTGGTCATCTGTGCCCATGACGACCAGGGCATCGACCAAATGGCCATCCATGAGGGGCAAGGCCTCTTCCGCAGTCGCAGCACTGCCCACCACTTCGATATCTGGCACCTTTCCCAGCAAGCGGGTAAGGCCAGCGGTTAAAAGCGAACTGCCCAAAATGAAGATTCTTCGACGATCCATGCGTCAATTCCCCGAGACAAATATACGCTAAGAAGGGCCAGGTACTCTGGTCCTAGCTATAGGGTAAGGGAATGGGCGAACGAATGTCTATGCCTCTTGGCTTGCAAAAGCGGAGGAAGAAAGAGGGGGCATCCGGTATGGCCCGGAACGAAAGGAACTAGTTCGTTTGCAAAGAAGGAACGATGTAACGAGGGGACTCAGTCAGATAGCAAGCCTTCTTCGCGTGCCTTGCGGGCGGCTTCCCAGCGGTTTATGGCATGAAGCTTCGAGAGGATACTGCGGACGTGGCTCTTGATCGTGTAGACGCTCAGGTCCAACGCCGAGGCGATTTCCTTGTCAGTTCTACCTTCGGCGATGAGGTTGAGGACATCTAGCTCGCGGCTGGTGAGGCCGAACTCTTCTTTGGGCGCTGCCGGCACGGCCGGTTGGTTGGCCAGGCGAGCGAATTCGGCCAGCACACGGGAGGCCAACTTGGGTGGCAAGACGGCCTCGCCGGCCAACACCTGGCCCATCCCCTCCAGAAATTCGTCGGCATCAGAGATTTTGAGCAGATAGCCGTTGGCGCCGGCTTTGATGGCTTTAAACAAGATCACATCCTCGTCCCGGACGGTCAGCATCAGGATCTTGGCTTCGGGATCGAGGTCGCGGATCAGGCGGGTTGCTTCGAGGCCATCGCTGATGGGCATGTTAATGTCCATCACGATCAGGTCGGGATCGAGGTCGCGGGCCAGCTGCACCGCTTCCAGCCCATCGGCCGCCTGGCCAACGACGGTCATATCAGGTTGATCGTTGATGAGCCTGGCCAGACCGTCGCGAAACAAGGCG
This sequence comes from Promineifilaceae bacterium (SeqCode), assembly GCA_041570195.1. Lineage (GTDB taxonomy): Bacteria > Chloroflexota > Anaerolineae > Promineifilales > Promineifilaceae > UBA11865. Next base: position 1,736 of record JBFFWQ010000166.1, read on the forward strand.
TGGTCATCCACGAGCAAAATACGGGCACCCGGCCGGTCAGTTGGCATAGATGGTCTCGAACTCCTTGTTGGGCAAGAATGCGCTGATCAAGGTGCCCTCGTTTGGCTTTGAATCGACAACCAGCGTGCCGCCACATCGACGGGCCCGGGCTTCCATGATAGTCAAGCCAAGGTGAGTGCCCTCTAGCGGTTGGTCCGGATCAAATCCCCGGCCGTTGTCCTGGATGACCAGCTGTAAACCATCGGGCTGTTCCTGCATTTGGACCGTCACGGCCGTGGCCTGAGCGTGGCGCAAGACATTGGTCAAGGATTCGCGCACGATGTAATAGGCCTGTTGCTGCGCGGTCGGCGTGAGCCGGGCGAAGGCCTGTTCGTCCGAGATCAAGCTGACATCCAGACCGCTGCGTTGGCGCAAATCCTCGAGGAAGACCTCTATGTTGGCGAGGGCGGGACCTTGCTCGCCCGTTCCATCTCCGCCCAAGTTGGTGAGCATTTCCCGGACGTTATCATAGGCTTCGCCGGTAACCGATTTCATACTGGTCAATTCGTCCAATACCTCATCGTTCTGGCTGGACGCGGCCATCTGAATGGCCCGGTCGGCCTGGAGATAAAGGTAACTCAGTGTTTGGGCCAGATTGTCATGCAGGACGGCCGTAAGACGCTCGCGCTCGACGCTGATGGCCTCCTGCCGTTCTTTGAAGCGACTGGAATCGACCAGACGATAATTACTGATGGCAATGGCCGCCGAATTCGCCAGCAGCCGCAACGCCTGAACCTCGTCTTCTTCGAATGGATACTCCGGCTCCCGGGCGACACACAATGAGCCGATTTGCCCGGCATCTGCTTGCAACGGAACCGGCAATGCGTTATCGTCAATACAGGCCTCGGCGAAGTAACAATCTGCGCAGAGTTCAGCCATGGGTGCGCCGGGCTCGATGGGCCTGATCTGGACGGGCTGACTCGTTGAAATACCTTCAGGCGTGACGATACTGGCCTCAACTTCTCCACGGACGGCTGACAATTCCAATAGGCAACCATCGGACTCAATCAAACACAAGGCAACTGACCGGGCAGAGACGAGATCCTGGGCGTTCGTTAATGTCTGGCGCAAAATTCCGTTCTTGTCTACCTGGCTGACGATCTGCTGGCTATACTCGAAAGCCGCCATCAATCGCCGCCTTCGGCGCAATACCCGGTCCTCCAACGATTGCTGGGCGGCGTCCATGACGGGCCGCATGCGCTCAAAAGATTCGACCAGGCCGGCAACTTCGTCGCTGTAGACTTCCTGAGATAGCGGATCCAACGACTGATCGGCTTGATTCACCCTGAAATCGATTCCCAGATCGCCTAGCCGCAGCACCCGTTGCCGAACCATCACCATGCCATACAAGAATAACGGTATGGTGCTGGCTAAAAAGATCGTTTGCCAGAGCCGCAAACGGTTCAATTCCCTTTCCATGTGACTTTCGTAGCTCTCGCCAAGCCGGCCGAGAACAGTGACCAAAGGAGAAGTATTCGCCTGCAACTTCGCGGCATCCGCGGCACGTTCCGGCCGATCGGGAGGCAGCATGGCCATTTCAATCGCATCATCGCGGAAGGCCAGCCAATAATCAGGAAGTTGATCCAGTATCGCATGAACGGCCGGATCTGTCTCAGCGCCAATTTGGACAGTCTCACCGTCGTGAACGACGGCATCCCCACCGCTGCGCAACGCGCCCATATTGCTCTCAAACACTTCGACTGGCTGTTCAATTTCATCTCTCGACGCATTGGCCAGCGTGAGGAGAGCGATATCCCCCGCCAGTTGGCGCTGATAATTGACGACGTCGGTGGCCAGGTGATCCCTGTCGTGCTCCCTGGTGCTGAAGTAGGTTGCCACGGCCGATGCAATAGCCACTATCAACAGGCTTACGAGGATCACGCTCACCTTTGCTCTTGTGCTCTTCAGCATAAAGCCAATCTCAACGAATGATAAAGCCGCTAGGAGTAAACGAATCGCCAAGCCATTGGTCAGGCTCGGCGAGCACGATTATTTAGTTGTTTGTTTCCTAGCAGTGTTCCAGTTGTGCAAGGGAACCAGCCCGCTCTTATACGCTCGCAAGGCAAACCCAACAAGACTAATAAGGCAATGATTATGAAATATCTGTATCAGAGTCGGGTCTGCGCCTGAAACCACTACCCAATGCGATCAAATGACCTAGATATTATCGCACGAAAACAGCACTTCAGTCAATAGCGGTCGCGCCGCCCGCCCCCTGCCATACGACAGGCAGGCGAGGCCCGGTTGCGCCTCCGTAAAGCATCTCGGTATAGGGCGATTTACGCATGAGTTAATCAGAGAACACAAAACGGCCGCTCCCTGGCGTATTTCTTTCGCCTTCGAGTCCGGCCGTTTTTTGAGCAAATCGCTGGCGATAAATCGCTTATAGAATAGCTGCTTCTACAAAGCTATGTAGACAAGTCAGTTATGCAGGCACTACCTGCTCGATTTGCGGTCCAAATTAATAGCCGTAGATCCGATTTGATACCGATCCTGGTCACATTGTAGTCAGATCAGGACGCTATTCAGCAATTGATCTTTTGGTCCAGACAGTCATGTTCCATCGAGTGCTCAGCGTCATGAGGCAGCTGATACGGTCTGGTCCCTACCTAAGGCCGGTCTACTCTAAGCGCTGACATGACGTTCTGGGCGGCATTGTAAGTAAGCGTCAAGTGGGTCACATCGTCAATAGTGAAGCTTGCCCAGCGCGTCTTGTTGTCTATGCCCGTCTGTTCAACGGCGCATTGGCCACTGGCGTCCGTCGTACAATTACTAGACGCGTAGAAGCCCTTGCTCCAGCTACCACCGAGGTTAGCGTTCACCACCGGATCGCCGGACTCGTCCAGTACTAGGATGGTGACCGTCGCATTCCACCTGCCGCCGCTTTCACTCACTGCGGCGCCAGTCAAACCGCCGATGCACATCTCAACTGCGCCGCCGCCATCAGATACGGTTACCTGTTGGCCCAAGGTGTCGCTGGCGCCCTGGTCGTCGGTCACCGTCAGTAGAACATCGTAGGTGCCGGGGATAGTGTAAGTGAAGACCGGGTCGTAAGCTAACGAACTGTTGCCATCGCCGAAGTTCCAGTTCCAGGCGGCGAGGGAACCATCCGGATCATGGCTTGTGTTTGTGAAAGTCACCACCAGCCCGCTGCTGATGTAGCTGAAATCGGCCGTCGGGGATTGGTTGCCGCCACTCAGTGTCACCTGCTGGCTGATTGCATCGCTGGCACCCTCATTATCGGTCGCCGTCAAGGTCACGTTGTAGCTGCCCCCGGCCGCATAGGTATGGGTTGGGTGCTGCGTGGTCGTGATAGTCCCATCGCCCAGGTCCCACTCCCAGGCGGTGATGCTGCCATCTGGATCGGGATCGCTGCTGAAGTCGTCAAAAGTAACTGTCAGGTCATAGACCTCATAGGTGAAGTCGGCCGCCGGCGGCAGGTTGCCCGGGTCAATGCCGCTGTGGGGCACGACGAGATTGCCACCCTGGATCGTTACGCCATTATCCGAGCCCGGCGGGCCAACGATGACGCCTCGACGACCGCGCCGCCCTTATTGTCAGGCTCGCGGATCTCAATCCAGAATTCGTCGATGCCATTGCCCGGCTCATCGTGATCTTCGACATAGGCCAGGAAGGTGTAGTTGCCCTTGGGAACGTAGGCACCCAATGTGGCATCCCAGAACTCGAGCTCCGGCGCCAGGTAATTGGCTTTACCACTGAAGGAAGCCCAGCTGAATAAGCCAGCATCGCCGATGGACAGACCTTCCAAAGCGTTGCTCTTAATCCGGTACTTGGTGCCATCGGCCAGGCGGCGGATGAGCAATAAGCTGCCACGAACATTTTTCAGGTTGTTCTTGTTGTAGCTCATGGAGTAGCCGAAGTTGCTCCTATCGCCAGGATAGCCGCTGTCCGGATCCTCGCTGCCGGGCCAGTAGAACCAGCCGCCGCTTGCCGGCTTCAAGAAACTCCTTGCTCCACCGATAGTAGATGCTCTCGCTGATCCCCTCCCGCCAGCACAGCTCAGCGACCGTCTCTTCACCTCGCAGGCCTTCCAGAACGATCCTTATCTTCTCCTCCCCTGAATATCGCTTGCGGCTCTGCCGCCGGATATCGCGAACTGTGCTAGCGGCTGATGTTGTCTTGGTTTTCCTGGCCATCGTTTTGTCCTCCAAACCTATTGGAACCGATGGCGAAAATCTCTCTTATTTCTAGCTACCGATCTGTCCCACAATTTCTGAAACGGTACACTGGTTACTATGTGACCTGTTTTGTCGTGCAATTGACGGCCTGCTACTCGTGCTTCCGCGTTTAGTCCCTGCATACAAGAACCGGGTACCATGGAGGATGATGAGGGCCTGCTGTAGCTGCTTCCTAACCTGGATGCGCACCCGGCCATCTTATGCTTGGACTCTCAGAATAGCCCGGTGGGCTGGCACTTCCTCCAAGAACATCTTGCGCAGACCTTCATCTGGGATCTTCTCACTACGCTCAAGTAGCAAAGCGTGCGCCTGTTTCCACAAATCATTAGCTCTACTATCCCCTAACCCGTCCCAAACCATACCCAACATCCAGTACAGTTTGAGGTTCGCTCTTTCGGCCATTGCCGGTGACGCTTGCCAGGTCTGCCACAGTTGTTCGGCACATGCGGTAGCCGTTTCCAACTTCTCCTGTTGGCAGGCGACATAGGCCAACCCCGCCAATGCCGGCGAAGCTTCTTCAATGCGCCCCGACCCATGCCGCAAATCATATGCATCCTGATATTTCTGCTCCGCATTGGCCCAGTCTTGCTGACTGAGGAACAGATCGCCCCAGCCATATAGGACTGCCGCTTTGAAATTTCCGTATTGCAACTGCTCTGCTGTCTCAAAAGCCCTGATGATATATGAGAGTGCAATTTCGGATTTCCCCCGCTGAATCCACATCTCCCCCAAACGCAGGCCAACCCAAGCTCGCCAAAACTCATCTCCAAGCCGCTCGGCGATTACCAGCGCACCGGTCAACTGTTTTTCCGCCTCGGCATAGTCGCCCAGCTGGATTGACGTATACCCTAACTGTCCCAACACCCATTGTTCACTTTCAGGCATCTTTAGCCGGCGAAATGTGGCCAAGGCTTCTTTCTGATAGGATAACGAACCGGCTAAATCGCCCCGACTTGCTAGAATTACGCCTAAGCTCCCCAGTGCCTCCGCTTCTGTGGCCACGTCTGCCAATTGGCGGCTTAACTGCAAGGCTCGCTCGGTATAATCTACCGATTCGGCATGAGCTTCCTGGCGCAGCGCCAAATCGCCCAACAATATTAAAGTCTCCAGTTCGCCCGGCTTGTACAACAAAGTTTGGCACAGGTTGAGCGCGCGAAGCAGCGGTTCTTGGGCCGGAGTGACATCTACTTGCCGGATGATTTGTGAGCCAATCCCGATCCAGCCGTCTGCTTCGAGAATTGGATTTTGGGCGGCTTTTGCCAGAGCGACAACTTGTTCATATTGAGCCAGCGCCAGCTCACGCTTATGCTGCCTGGAAAGAATCCGTGCCCAGGCCAATCTTGCTAACGCTTCAATACCAGGTTTTTCCAGCCTTTGCGCCAGTTCACAGGCATGTTCTGCTGTCTTCACCCCAACATCAAACTGGGCTAAATTCAAATAGTCCCACGCGCGCACGGACAATAAACGACTGAGCAAACTGGTCAAAAAAGCGTCATCCGTCTCCATCGTGGCCTGCAAGTTACCGATGGCGACATCCACCAACGCTGCTTCTTCATTGAACAATCCTAAACGCTTGTAGAAATAGTGGGCGCCGTCCAGACAATTGGCCAGTGCCGGCCACGCTCCCGCTTCGATAGCATGCAGCCACGCCGCGCGCAGGTTGGCGAGTTCGGGCAGAATGGTTGGTAATGCTTCTTGACCTAGCCCACGCTGCAGCTCATCTTCAAATGATTGCAAAAAATCGGCGAAATAGATGCTGTGACGATTCGAAGCCCCCTCGGCAATTTCAATCATGTGCGGGAGGCTCAGTTTTTCTCTCGCAAATTGACGCAAAAGCGGGTGCAATCTGAAGCGTCCCATCTCATCCCGACTAAGCAGGGCATGATCCTGCAAATTGGACAAGCCCGAAATTGTGCCATTTAGAATTGCTTCGGCCGCCTGACGGGTGAATCCGCCGCAAAAAACCGAGATTTGAGCCAGCAGAGTTTGTTCGTCGGGGTCGAGTAGCTGCCAGGTGTAGTCAAAAACGGCCCGGAGCGTGCGCTGGCGGGCAGGTAGGTCACTGTGGGTGCTGTCGAGCAGCTGCAGGTTGCCGGTTAAGGCCGGCATTATCTCATCTATCATCAAGCGTCCCAACGAAGCCGCCGCCAACTCAATACCCAACGGCATTCCCTCTACAAATTGGCAAATCGCCACTACCTCGGCCAGATGCTTTTCCAGGTGGAACGGCGCCGGCATCCGTCCGGCCCGTTCGGCAAATAGACGAACGCTTTCATTCTGCAACGCCTCGGCCGAAATCATCGTTGGCGTTTTTAGGCCCGTTAGCGGAAATGCGACACTACTTGCCATAGCCAGCGTTGTGTGCGATGTGACCAGCAATTGAATGTCCTCTCCCACTCCTAGAAGATCCACGATGAGATCGGCGGCGACGGTCAAAAACTGCTCAATATTATCTAGAATGAGCAGTAAAGCTTTAGAGGCCAATTGTCCCAACAATTGAGACCAGAGATCGCTTTCGGCGTGAAAGTATAAACCCATCGCCTGTCCCACTAAGGCAGCAACCTCTTCCGCGATGCTTGCCGGGGTGTCGCCTGTTATTGCTCCAAGGGAGACGAACCAAATACCGTCTTTGAAAGGATGCTGCGCTTCTTTCAGCAACTGCCGCCCGGTTGCCAAGGCCAGGCTGGTCTTGCCCATGCCACCAGCGCCGGTAATGGAGATTAATGGATATTCAGGGTTTAGCAGGTAAGTGGTGAGCTTCCTGATTTCTTCTTTTCGACCGAATAGAGGAGTAAGAGCTCGGGGAATATTATGAAGCGGGACGGGGGAGATGTTTGGCTGAGGTAGGGAACCATCTTGAATGGCTCCATACAGAGCGGTAGTGGCCGGCGCCGGGGGGATCCCAAGCTCTGTCTGGAGAAGATGACGGCATTTTTCATAAACTTGCAACGCTTCCGAGACCCGCCCGTCATAGGCCAGTAAACGCATGAGTTGTTGCTGCGCCGTCTCGTCCAACGGATCCCAGGCCACCCATTTCTGGGCGGTGACGACGCCCGCGTTGAACGCGCCCTGTTCTTCCTGCCAGTCAGCCAATTGGCGATGGCCACCCATGGCGATTTGGTGCAGGCGTTCTTGTTCAACAATAATCCAATCACTGAAGCGGGTGGTATCTGGAAGGGAAAATCCAGCCAAAAATTCTCCACGATACAAATCCAATCCCTGGCTCAGCAGGTTGATCCTTGTCACTGACCGGTCCTTACGGGCGCCATCCAGGATGGCTAAGAAGCGTATGGTATCTGTCTGTTCATGAACAGCAGGGGTCACTGCCACGGTCTTTCGGGTGATGATTAGATGATCCCCCACCTGTTTGCGCAGCCTGGCTAAGGCGGTGCGCAAATTGGAGAGCGACTGCTTGGTAGAACGTGCCTCTGCCTCCCAAAGTAAATCGGCCAGCGTTTCACGGTTATGTGTTTGCCCGCTGTGAGCCAGAAACAATAACAGAGCCAATTCTTTTTGGCTCCTAAAGCGGGTGATGGGCTGACCGTCTAGCCTAATATTGATTTCACCCAGTAAAGATATCTCCAACATAGTCGTTTCAGAGGATATGAATTTCGCCCAGATTCTTAGGAATTATACGCCTTTTTTGCCTGGAAGCGGTTTGGAAGCGCCTGCTTCATATGATAGGTCTACTTCTGTCTCAAGAAGCCCTTGCGAAAAAACAACATGTCGAGAGAAACGCATCAACTTTATCACGCATATCTGGTCCGTTGCTGGCTTATACCGGCGGCAACAGTTGGCGAATCGCCGGCCTGGCGCTTCGAGCTACGGCAAGTACCGGCCGAAGCCCAGAAGCATCGCTTCAGCGACCTTGAGGAAGTGAAAGAATTTATGTCGGAGAAACTGGCGGCAATCACGCCAATCAGCAATTCCGAGGGCGATGAAGAAAAGAACCGCCTATGAGGTAAACCATGGAAATTTTGCTGAAATTGATCCAAGTTCACCTAATTTAACCTATTTGTCGTTTGTAAATGGAGATATGAAATGAAGAAGAATCTATTATCCTCAATATTCGTTATTGGTGTCACTCTGGTAAGTCTCTTTCTGCTGGTAGGTTGCCAGCTTGAAGCGAAAGTGGCGACGGCGGCCGAAAACGCAGGCATCGTCTATGCTGTAGATCCGGTTGACTTGAAGCTCTTCAATGCCGCAGATCCTTCCCCAACCAACAGGGGAGTTGAGATCGATGCCAATACCGCTCGTTGGATCAGTCTCGGCGAGCGTTATAGCGAAGACACACTGACCAGCGACAGGGTGGCGAACGCAAATATAGCCCGGTGGAATACGATGGGTGAGCACTATCAGACGATGGCCTTGGATGACATTGAGCTGGCGACAAAGGCATATACTGCCCGGTGGGTCAGTCTCGGCCAGAGCTATAGCGAAGACACAGTGACCAGCGACAGGGTGGCGAACGCAAGTATAGCCCGGTGGAATGCGATGGGTGAGCACTATCAGACGATGGCTTTGGATGACATTGAGCTAGCAGCCAAGGCATATACTGCCCGGTGGGTCAGTCTCGGCCAGAGCTATAGCGAAGACACACTGACCAGCGACGACAGGGTGGCGAACGCAAATATGACCCGGTGGAATGCGATGGGTGAGCACTATCAGGCGATGGCTTTGGATGACATTGAGCTGGCGACCAAGGCATA
>JBFFWQ010000167.1:0-10344 GCA_041570195.1 Promineifilaceae bacterium (SeqCode)
CCTGACCCAGTACTACGGCAAAGCCAGGGGCATCATTGATGTGACTTTGGAGGTGGGGGAGGGCGAGATCTTCGGCTTTATCGGCCCCAATGGCGCCGGAAAATCGACGACCATCAGGTTGTTATGTTCCCTGATTTATCCCACCAGCGGCGGCGCCAAGATCTTCGGCAAAGATGTGGTCAAGCACGGCCCGGAGATACGGCAGGATATCGGCTACTTGCCGGGTGAGGTCTTTTACTATGACCGGATGAAGGTCATCGATCTGCTCAAGTACTCGGAGAGCTTCTACGACAGGGATTGCACCGCTAGAATGCACGAGCTGGCCGAGTACATGGAGCTCGATCTGAAGCGCCGGATAGACGACCTGTCCTACGGCAACAAGAAAAAGGTTGGCATCGTGCAAGGTCTGTTGCATTCGCCCAAGCTGCTCTTCCTGGACGAGCCGACCAGTGGGTTGGACCCGCTCATGCAGCAGAAGTTCTTCAAGCTGGTCCGGGAGGAGAATGCGCGCGGCGTGACGGTCTTCTTTTCGTCCCATATCCTGGCTGAAGTGCAGAAGTTGTGTACCCGAGTGGCCATCATCCGTGAAGGGGAAATCGTCAAGATAGAAGATATCAAGACCCTGCAGAAGGACAACTACAAGAAGATCGGCATCGTTGGCGGCGACCTTGATGAAACCCAGTTCGATGTGGCAGGCGTGAGTGACCTGGCCAAGAGCGATGGTGCCGTCACTTTCTTCTACAAGGGCGACATCAACATCATCACCAGGCTCATCAGCGCCAACACGGTCTCTGACGTGTCCATCGAGGAGCCGACGCTGGAAGAAATCTTCATGCATTACTACGTGTAGGTTTGAACAATGAATATTTACGTGCACGAGTTCAAAACGATTTCCCGCTCCGTCATCACCTGGTCCATCGCCATCTTCCTGGTGATGCTGATTTACATGTCAGTCTTCGACAGTTTTGCGGCCGACGCTGAAGCGGTAAACGAAATGTTTGCCGAGTTTCCCCCCGAGTTGCTGGCCGCATTCGGCATGGACAACCTGGATCTGGCCTCGGTGCTTGGCTACTTCACCTTCATCACCCTCTTCGCCCAGGTGCTGGTCGCCGTTCAGGCCGCCAATTATGGCTTCGGATTGGTTTCCATTGAAGAGCGTGAGCTGACGGCCGATTTCCTGCTCACGCGACCCGTCAGCCGGCCGAAGATCCTGACCAGTAAATTGCTGGCTGCCCTCACCGGCCTGGCCATCACCAATGCCGTGGTCTGGATAAGCGCCTTTGTTCTGCTCGGGCTCCTCAGTGAAGGCCGATCATACGACACCGGGATACTGGTATTGCTCCTCCTAACGGTGACATTCATTCAGCTGTTCTTCCTGACTGTCGCCTTGATCATTTCTCTGTTCAAGAAAAGAATCAGGAGCGTCACACCTTATTCCATGGGGCTGGTCTTTGGTCTGTATGTGCTAAGCGCTTTTAGCAGCATGGCCGGTGAGACGCCCATAGAGAACATCACGCCGTTCAAACACTTCGAGGCTAACTACATTGTGGCCAACGGGGCATACGACACACCGCTGATATTCCTCAGCTTCGCGCTGATTGTTATATCCGTGATAGGTAGCTATTTCCTATATAATAGAAGGGATATCCACTCGGTATGAACACCGCCTTGTGAATTGTGGCCCGCTACTGGGAGAACGTGCATACAGTGTCGTTAGCAGAGACAGTTATACAGGTGACAAGAACCCTGTCAATCCTGTAAATCCTGTCAAGTTATTTTTTTGAAGGAGATAACGATGAACATCTTTTTCAGGGAATTTAGAGCGAATATTCGATCACTGCTGATTTGGGGCGGGGTGTCAGTCGCCTTGATTGTCCTGGCTATTTCCAAGTTCTCGGCCTATGAAGGCAATCCCGAGATGCTGGAAATCTTGGATAGCATGCCGCCCGCTTTGTTAGAAATGTTCCAGATGAACACCTTCAACCTGACCACTATTACTGGTTTCTACGGCGTGATGTTCATTTACTTCTCGCTGATCGCCACCATTTCGGCCGCCATGTGGGGCAGTGACGTCATCTCGAAAGAAGAGCGAGATAAGACGGTTGAGTTTACCCTCACCTTGCCAGTAACCAGGCAAAAACTCATCACCGCCAAAATCCTGGCCGCGATGGTCAATTGCATCGTCTTGCTACTCATTATCTGGGGCGCGTCACTGGTGGTCGCAGGCCAATACCAACCCGGCAGTGAATTCTATGAATTCCTGGCCCTGAGTATGGTGGCTCTGTTCATCATCCAGATGGTCTTCCTGGCCGTCGGCTTCTTCCTGGGCTGCTCCATGAAGCAGTACAAGCGGGCCGGCGCCGTCGCGATATCGGTGCTGCTCGGCACCTATTTTCTCTCGATCATCTCCGGCATGAATGAGAACCTGGAGTTCTTGAGCTACCTCTCGCCGTTTACCTACTTCAATCCGGCGACGATACTCAACGAATCGACCATTGACCTCGCCTACGTGGGGCTCTCCCTGGCCATCATCGCAATACTGGTCGCTGGCGGCTACTACACCTACGCCAAGAGAGACCTGTACATCTGACAAGCCAGCCGTTAGCCGGCTTTCTGGCCTAAAGTGAGAAAGCTGCCTCATCCAAATGGGGCAGCTTTTTGTTTGTCATTACACCTGGGATGGCGCGGCAGAACGTCTGGCCAATCATCACCGTAATACATTGACCGGCACCCATTTCTCCCTCCGGCCGCAACCTAGAATATTATTCCGTTCTATCAGTGCCAATCCGTGTTGAATCTCTTCCGCTTAATCCTGAAAATCCGCCTCAATCGGCGTCCCATTTTTTCTTCAATACCCGGCCGCCCTGCATCACCAGCTTGATATTGTCCACATCCGCCAGTGAGCTGATGTCAGCCAGCGGATCGGCCGCGCAAACCACCACGTCGGCCAATTTACCCCGCTCCAACGTACCCAGCCGATCTTCCCAACCCAGGCACTCGGCCGCCGTCTTGGTTGTGGCCACAATAGATTCCATGGGCGACATGCCGACCTGGCACATCAAATCCAGTTCGCGCAGATTGGTGCCGTGAGGCATCACCCCGGCGTCGGTGCCCATGGCGATCTTCACCCCGGCTCGATAGGCCCGGCCGATATTCTCCGCGTGCACTTCGCTCACCTGGCGCAACTTGCGCAGCCCGTATTCGGGAATCGAAGCGCTGGCCTCCGGCGACTCCAATACGGCCACCACCGGCAGCAGCGTCGGCACCAGGAAAGTTCCCCGCTCGATCATCAGCTCGATACCTTCGTCGTCGATATAGATGCCGTGCTCGATGGAGTGTATCCCGGCCCGGACGGCGTTTTTGATCCCTTCCGCGCCCTGGGCGTGAGCCATGACTTTCACCCCGGCCCGGTAATCGGCTTCGCGCACGATCACGTCTAACTCCTCTGGCGAGAATTGCGTGAAGCGCGGATCGTCTGTCGGGCTCATCACCCCGCCGGTGGCATGGATCTTGACCACATCGGCCCCGGCCCGCAACACTTCCCGCGTCCGCTGGCGCACACCTTCGATCCCGTTGCAAATGCCGACCGGCATGCCCGGATAGCGTGGAAACAATTCAAAGGCCAACCCGGAGGGCATCCAGCCATCGCCGTGACCGCCGGTGATGGTCAGCGCCTGAATAGAGATTTGCAGCCGCGGGCCATCCACCAGCCCTTGCTCCACGGCCGTCTTCAGGCCCAGGTCGGCCCCGCCTGCGTCGCGTACCGACGTGATGCCCGCCTCCACCGTCCGGCGCATATACTCGACCGACCGGTAGAACCTGAGCGAGAACGGCGTTGTCATGACGCTGGCGATATTCACTCCTTCCAGTATCACGTGGACATGGGTGTCGATGAAGCCCGGCAAGATGAACCCCCCGCCGGCGTCCAACAGCGTTATCTCCTCGTCTGGCAAAGCAACATCCGCCTTGCGGCCGGCCGCCCGAATATGATCACTCCCCACTAGTACCGCCCCATCCACCACCGGCGCCCCGCCCCGGCCGTCGATCAAAGTACCATTGTGAATCAGCGTGTACTTCATGGATTCCTCCTGAGGAAGCTGTTAGCAGTTAGCTTTGAGCTTCTAGCCTTTTGCTTTCAGCTGACAGCCGTCAGCTTTCAGCTTGCATCCTTCATGATTCTTCAGAGATTATATGACACTTCTTGAACCAGCCGAATCAAACAACCGAAACCAAATCCTGTCAATCCTGCTAATCCTGTCAAATTCCTTCTATACTACCCGCGGATCGCTTTGTCGTGGAGAACGCTATGACTGGCCTGAATCCTGATCCCGAAATTCAGTATTACGCCTTGGAAGAGCGCCTATTAGTTGCGCCGCTTGTTCGCGGCCGGGCCGATGTCAGGTCCACTGGGTTGATCGAGGTCGGGCTTGAGGGAGAATTCAACTTGCGACGGGGCAACGTCGTCGCCTATAACTTCTCCGGCCGCTTCGCCGGCGATTGGGTCGAGCCCAAATTGCACTCCGACGGCCGCTCAACGCAAGGCGGCTCGCTGACAAGACCTTCGACCAGGCTACGCTGCTGGCCCTCAACCAGGCCCTCATCCTCGGCTTCACCCGCATGGGAACTTTACATAATCTTGCCCGACTCAGCTTTGGCGCGCCGCCAGACCACCAACTTCCCTGATGGCCCAATGTACGTCGACGAACGCTATCAAGAATTTGACATAATGTAAGCAGAAAGACGAAGCCAAACGAAGATCGCTATTTGTAGAGAAACCCGACCCAGGCCGTGACTGCGATTTCTGACTGGGCATCGCTCCACGGCCTGCCGACCGCTCCCCGACAACCTATCAGCCTCCTATTCGGCCGTTAGGTGGAAGTATGTGAATTTCTGAGTTGAATCCCAAGGCGTGTGATGCACTTCGTCGACGCTGCCGATCAACCGGAAACCATGACCGAAGGTTGCCCTTATCTCCTCCTCGCCGTAACGCCTAACGTCGAGCCCGCTGCAGCGTGGCGGACCATCAAGCGAGAACGTTGCCAGGATGATATGCCCTCCCTGTTGCAGAGACCGCCGCGCGGCGGCTACATACCGCTCCTGATCTCGCTCATCAGTCAAAAAATGGAACACGGCCCTATCATGCCACAGAGCGTAGTGCTTCCTCGGCAGCTGCACCTGCGTGATATCAGCTTCCAGCCAGGCAACGTGGCTCGCCGCTGGTCCCAACCGCTCCTTACAACTCTCTAATGCATTACCTGCAATGTCCAGCACAGTTACATTCTCGTAGCCGGCACTCAGTAGATAATCCACCAAAGAAGACATCCCTCCGCCCACGTCAATGATCGCCCCATCAGCGGGTACTTCGGCGTCGGCGATCAACTCTAAGGATTGTCTGGGTATCTCTTGATACCAGGTCACCTGGTCGGCCGACTTCTCCGCGTAGACGGCGCTCCAATGCCTTTCTGTCTCCATAATGCCCTCCAGCTAGTGCCGATCCGGCTAAAGCAAGAGATGATCGAACAAACTACTGTACGAATGTTCCCGCCTTTGTCAATGGCGAAAAGAAGCTGGGGAGCGATCTTCGCCGCTCACGCCCCCGTCACATGCTGACTGTAATCTGCCATTGCTCGGGCCTCTCGACGAGATGACCCTGTTTGTGTGCTTGTGCCCATTTGCGGATAATGGGCCTGGGTCATAAGTCCCTGGAAGGCAGGCCATAGGTTCATCAGTTCCGGCCGGGAGAAGGGCAGCCACCATGAGATTCGCTATTTCCGTTGACATCAATGCCACGCCAGAAGAGGTCTGGTACTGGCTGGGCGACCCCGAACGGGCCAAGACCTGGATGACCAGCGTGACCCACACTGAGTACATCCATCGTACGCCCGAGATGATCGGCAGCACCTTCCGCGAAACCGTTGAAGAGAACGGCCGCGGAACCGAGCTGCAAGGCGTAATAACCGCCTTCACGCCCAACGAGAAAATGGCTGTTAGCCTAGAAGGCGACTACAACACGGCCGATGTCACCTTCACGCTGGAAGAACAGGACGGTTTCACCCGCCTGACCCAGACGGCCGACGTGCGCTTCAAGGGCATCACCAGGTTGCTGAGTTTGCTCTTCGGCCGGACATTCAGGAAAAACATCACCCAACAGGCCCAGAGCGAATTCGCGACTCTGAAGACCCTCTGTGAGTCAGGCGCTGCCGGAGGCTAACAGCCGGTAAATCCGCTTAACCTGCCTATTAGCGTTGCCAGCAACTTCTACTTCTGGTGCGCCAACCCAATGTAAACGCCCGGCAAGCCTTATCCCTGCCGGGCGTCCCTATTGATTGGATCAGCCGGACTGTCAGATTACGGCAGCTGAATCTGTCCGGTGAGCGTTCCTTGTTCTGCAGTCAGCTCGTTTGTGACAAACCAAGAGGTAATTTCGACCTTTGCACTCCCCGACGCGCCCAGAAAACGTCCCGCTCCGCCAGTGATGATGTAGTCAAAGATGCCGGTAGCTGGCCCTTCGAAGTCAACGCACAAAGCATTGTCTGCGTCAGGGCTCGGATCGATGACGTAAAACAGCAGAGAGTGATCATTGAAGGTCTCGACCAATCCTCCGTCCACAAATCGGAACACCAGATCGGTTCCGTCTGGACACAGGTCCGAGCCTTCGAATACTGGGATGGAGCCCCCGACGACCTCAATGTTGGCCGCACCCGGGGCCCCTTTCGCATACAGATTGAGCAGGGTTCGGTTTTGCGTGACTACGTTTACCGGGTCCGTAGTTACCTCAATTCCCTGAAAGATTGACCCGGCAATACTCTGGTTGATCTCAACAGTATTGCTTCCCTGGCCGGCGAAGGCTGTGACGCCTATTCCGGCCAGTATCACGACGACTATTATCGCGACGAGAATCGTTCTCTTGGACATTTCGATCTCCTTTTCCATCGTAGAACAGTACATGATCGGTGGTTCGAGGCTGGTCTGTTATCATGGCATGGCTCAGTGGAGGAGAACGCGCCCAATTGACACTGGCTAACGACCTGTAATAAGATAGCGGTGATGTCAACCAGTACAAGCTAGGCATTATTCTTCGCATCCTGGATTTTTGTTGAAGCGACATCAGTCTGGTGTTCCAGGAATTCAGTCAATTGGACTAGATTGGCAAAGCCGAATCGTTCGCCAGTGTGGGGGTGTTCCAGCGATGCTCGCCATTCAGGCACGCCGTCGTTGCTCACTCGCCACAATCTTAACAGAAATGACAGGTAACTTGTCTCTTTTTCAACCATCACGCTCAACCGTTCTCTTTGGTCAGAGCTTAGCATGGCGGCGCGAGAAGAACGCGAAATAGTCGCGAAATGCTGATGACCGATACTGAAAGCACAGCTCCGCTGTCCATAAGGCTGTTGGGAAGGTTCTTGGTCGAACGCGATGGCCAGGCCGTCGGAGGGTTCTCAACCGACAAGACCCGTGCCCTTTTAGCCTACTTGGTCATAGAAAACGACCGGTCGCATCGCCGGCAAGCACTTGCCGGGCTGCTGTGGCCTGAATATCCTGAAGCAGCCGCGCGAACCAGCCTTCGCACAGCATTGGCAAATCTACGGCACGTCCTGGGTGATCGTCAGGCCGACCCGCCATTCCTGTACATTACGCGCCAGGTAATAGGAATCAATCCCGAAAGCAAGATCTGGGTAGATGCCAACGATCTCGGCCAGTTGCTGAATACAGCCCAGACATCCCATTCAGACCCGGGTAGATTGGAGGAAATCGTCGACCTCTACGGGGGAAGCTTTCTAGAAGGTTTTTCGTTAAGCGATAGCGCGTTCTTCGACGAGTGGACCTTGCTCAGGAGAGAGCATTTTGAACGTCAGATGGTGTCTGCCTTGGACCAGTTGACCCTGTTTCATAAGGAGACAGGTAACTTCCAAGATGCCCTTGTCTATGCCAGGAAACGAGTGGAAGCGGACCCGCTGCAGGAATCGGCCCAGCGGGAGTTGATGTGGCTTCTAACGGCAAGCGGCCGCCGCGCCGCGGCCCTGGCTCAATACGAGGCATGCAGACAGCTTCTGGCCGAAGAACTCTCCGTCGAGCCGGAAAAGCAAACAACCCGACTCTATCATGAAATTCGGGACGGCACTCTACAGAAATCGATCGACGACTACGCCAGGTCAGTACCAGGCGCTTTCGCTGTGCCAGATCGTCTGATTGAGACAGTCAAGGATGGAGTCGAACGACTCGTTTTTGTCGGCCGCGGGCGGGAGCTGGGACTATTACAGGCCCACCTTAAGAAGGTTTCTGCCGGGCAGGGGGGAGTGGTTTTCGTCCTTGGCGGGGTCGGGCGTGGCAAGAGTGTTCTGCTGGCAGAGTTCTCCCGGCAAATCGTGAGCCAAGGCCTTTGTCTTGCCGCCACGGGCTATTGCAATGCGTTTTCAGGGCCAGGCGACCCATATCTTCCTTTCCGGCAAGTGCTCGAACAGCTAACCGGCAATCTTGACGATATGCGGTTTGATGGACCGATCGCCCATGAGCAGTCGGCCCTGATCCAACTTGCAGCAACACGTACGAGCCAGGCAATTGTCAAAGCAGGGCCTGACCTAGTGGGAACATTCCTGGCTGGGACGTCTCTGCTCCAACGAGCTTCGGCAATTGCGGAGCCCGATGCCGCCTGGCTCGACGAACTCAGGCGGCTCGTGCAGGCCAAGGCGTCCTCTCAGAGCTCCCTCAAGTTCGGGCAACAAGCATTCATTGATCAGTATGTCAGCGTTTTGCGGCGAGTGGCGCAGCAGGTGCCGTTGCTCATCATCATTGAAGATCTACATTGGGCTGACCAGGGTTCCATCGATCTACTGCTACATCTGGGACGTCGGCTGGCAAATAGCCGGATCCTGATGTTATGCGCCTACCGCCCAGATGAGGTAGCGAGCAGGCCTGGTGAAGCCCATCATCCGGTCCTCGGCCTGGTGAATGAGCTTGTCACTCTACACGGCGATATCCGCATCGACCTGGCGGTGGCGGACTCAGCTTCGAGCCAGAAGTTCGTGAATGACCTGCTGGATAGTGAGCCCAACAGTTTCGACCTGGAATTTCGCCGGGCGATGCACGATCGCACCGGGGGGCATCCATTGTTCACAGTCGAAATGCTGCGAATGCTGAAAGAACAGGGCAACCTGGTGCAGGATCCCAATGGAGGCTGGATGGTAGGCCAGGAATTAGTCTGGGATCAAGTACCGGCGCGGGTGGAAGCGGTCATTCAGAAACGCCTTGGTCGCCTGGACCCAGCAACATATGAGTTGCTCACTGTCGCCAGCGTGGAAGGGGAAGAGTTCTCGGCCGAAGTAGTCTCACGAGTCCTAGGCAAGCCCGAACGACAGGTGCTGCACGCACTCTCCCAGGATCTGGGTGCAGCGCACCGTTTGCTAATGGAGTGGGGCGACCTGAGGACGGGCAACAGACACGTGTCTCGTTTCAAATTCTCGCACCAACTTATTCAACACTATGTGTATAGCCATCTTGCCCAGAGCGAGCGCCGGTTGCTTCACGAAGAGGTTGCCCAGGCCCTGGAAAGACTATTCAAAGACGACATTGAAGAGGCGACGATCCCCTTAGCTTACCATTACAGCCAGACGGATCTCACAGACAAGAAACTGCACTATCTGACGCAAGCCGGACACTTGGCCAGAAGAAGATATGACGGCCGGCAGGCGGCTTTATACTTCAGCGAGGCCCTGTCACTTATACCGGACGACTCTTCAGAGCGTTTTCATCTGCTGGTCGCCCGAGCGGACGTGTATGACATACTGGCTGAACGGGAGGCCCAAAAAGCCGACGTAGACACCATGTTGGTTATGGCTAGAAGTCTGGCGGATAAGGCGTTACGGTGCGATGCTCTTCTGGCTCTGGGCCGCTTCTACTTGGCCACGGAGATGTTCCTGGCCCGGCAACCTGCTCTGGAAGCGCGTGATATCGCGCGGGAAATCGGGGACAGGGTACGGGAGGCCTTCGCACTGAAGTTGCTGTCCTGGGAAGGAAGAATGGGTGCCGACCTCAAGACAACTCATGGGTACGTCAGAGAAGCCGCAGCCCGATTCAGCGAGGCGGGCATGCCGGGCGAAGCGGCCGAGTGCCTGTTCATGCTGACCAGGCGACTGCCCGTATCGGCAAAACACATACTTGACCTGGGTGCCGCCGAGCAGGCTATGGCTCTGAGCCGAGCATCGGCTGACCGTCGCCTGGAGGCGGTAGCCCAAATGAACCTGGCCATCGCCTACACGAATCAGGATAAAGATGTCCAGGCCCTGCCCCTGGTCGAAGAAGCGCTGGCCACGCAGACAGAGCTTGGCGACCGGCGCAAGCAGTGCG
>JBFFWQ010000168.1:0-10288 GCA_041570195.1 Promineifilaceae bacterium (SeqCode)
ATAGCCGAAAAGGAAAAGGGAGAGGTCTTTTGGGCCCGCGACGCCACAGAGTCCGGAAACTTCGCATGGTTGACCTGGGACGGTAATACGGATATGCCAACGCTGTTGGCCAGTCTGGAGTACCCGGGAAACTTTGAAGAAGTTTATCCCTTCAGCCCGGCTGATATGGGCACCGCCGAAAATCCTCACCCCGATCCGCCCGGCATCACCGGCGACGAAGATCACTGGCTGGAAGTCGGCGAGTGGGTCGAGGGCGCGACCGGCAATATGAACGAGCAATCAGGCCGGCGGTTAGAATGGTATATTGAGAACGATGTTGAGGTGGCCCTAGTTGTCTTCCAGGAAAACAATGGTGAGGTCGGCTCGCACCTGATGTATAGAGTCTTCGATTTCATCGTGGTTAAGATCCTCGGCTACAGCTTTGGCGGCAATGACGAGGACAAATGGATCATTTTTGAATTCATCAGCCCCGACGTGGTATGCGGCTACGCAGGATCCTGAGCATCTGAAGATCGAGCATGCAATCTTGCCAATCATTACTTGCCGTTGGCAGCGAATCAGAGGGACTGTATTCATGATTAAGATGAAGCTGGCTTCGCTTAGAACAGCTCTACTTCGCACCCAAATGCAAGCAGATCAATCGGGTCAAAGTCTGGTCCTGATCGCTTTACTATTCGCGATACTGCTTCTCTTTGTCGGCCTGGCGGTGGACGTGGGATTCGGTTTTGCCAGGAGCTCGCAGTTCTCCCGGGCCGTCGACTCGGCCACTTTGGCCGGCGTCGTGGACCTGGTGCCTTCTTCGACAACGACGACCGAAGCCGATATCCGCGCCTCGCAATTTCTGGGCGCCAACGGCTGGCCTACACCGACACTTACCAGTTTCGCCAGCGATAGATCCCTTACTGCGGACGGCATTCCGCAATATACGATCACGGCGACCTGGCCGGTTGAAACCTACTTCCTGCGTTTGATCGGAATCCAGGGTTTTCCCATCACCCACGGCGCTACAGCAGCCTACTACACTAACTCTGAGTTACTGACGCCGACCGCCTTGGATGCCGGACGTATGCGCAAGGCCAGTCTCTATATCTCTGGCGAGGAAGGCTGCGCCAAAGAGGGTGATCCTGTGACTACCCTGCGATCAACTTCTTCTTCGCCCAATGAAGATTATCCGGCCTTTGATGGGCGCTACCGATACCGGATCAGCATTCCTAGCCGGTTCCCAGCCATCATAGGCGAATCTATCATTCGGGTCGAACTCTTTGATCCCGACTCCTATAATGTCAACACCGGTCAGCAGGCCGATGTCATTCACAGCAGCGCTGTTGGCGGCTATGTCGAAACACGGGCCTGCATCTCAGCAGGTCTGGGTGATCAGTGTATCATCGAAACTGGCGAGAGCTACGGCGCCGCATTCCAGAATCCGTTGTGGTTCTGGCGCGTGGACGAAAACTGGGATGCCAACTGTAACATGGATGCGGCCAGTCCGCAGGGTTCGGCGACTACAAGGTATGAGCTCTACTACGTTGCCGCCGATGGCACTCGCCAGACAATCGGACTCTATACGGCCGATAATTCGGATCATCTTGATACGGACTTGAAGTGGGTGTCGCCCGGTGCGCCCGCAAGCTCTGTGGCCACTGACGATGGCGGCAGTTTTCAGTTTGATTTTAGTGCTGTACCGCCCAACGCTGATGGCTCATGGTCATTATTCCTGGATGTAACGAGCGAGGGTGGTTCGGCCATAAACGTCTGGGACCTTTGGGCTGGCCCCCGACCCGAATTCTATACGGCCCAGGGCTTTGATGCCCTGGAGGCAGATGTCAATCTTCGCAACCTGCAGTTGGCCCAGAATCGGGTCGCGTTCAGCACAGTTGGCGTTCGCAGTTACGCCTTGGGCCGACTGCCGCTAAGCCACTATGTCGACAACAATAGTACGACCTACTCAATGGTGCCCATTGACATCGATCTGTCCAATCAAACGGTTTACGCTTCGGTGTTTGACTATGATCCGCGCGATACCCTTTCAGGTGCTCAACTTGTTCCGCCACCAACGGTGAATCTTACCATTGATACAGTGCCAACTGATGTTAATGATACCTATATCGACGTCAAGAATATCGGCGACGTGGACAATCAGTGCAATCCGGACGAGACGCTGCACTTACTTTCGACCTCTTGCAATTCAGGGCAGAATTGCGACAACACCTGGTTCAATCCCCAAGTACAGGTCTGTATTCCCACCACCGAGTTTTTTGGCGGTGGCATCCTTGAAATTACCCTGGTGCCCCACCGCGACATGCAGGTCTGGCAATATGCTGTCTCAGCCGGCGAACCATTCCTGACACGCTAGCTAGCTTCCCCCGACAACAGCGAGCGCCAAGCTCAGTTCTGCACTGACCGTTTCGTTCGATTCCTTGGCCCGGGCCTGAACCAGGGCCTTCTGCGCGTCACCCACCTGGATCTTGCCCAGCGCCCACGCCGCGTGCCCACGAACCAGGGCGTAGTCGTCGCCAAGTAAACTGATCAGTGGGCCCACTGCCGCCGGGCTACCCCAATTACCGGCCGCCACGCAGGCATTGCGCACCAACCGATGGCGCTTGATACGCTTGATTGGGCTGGCCGCAAAGCGCCGGGCGAAACCCTCCTCATCCAAAGCTAGCAGCTCGATTATCGACGGCGCGGCCGCTTCCCAGTCGCTCGGACGGAAGACATCCTCGGCCTTCCCAGGCGCAAAACGGTTGAACGGGCAAATCTCCTGGCAGATGTCACAGCCAAATACCCAATTGCCCATCAGCGGCCGCAGCAAGCGAGGAATCCAATCCTTCAATTCAATCGTCAGGTAGGAAATGCAGCGCCGGGCGTCCAATACGTACGGTTCCGGGAAAGCGGCCGTTGGACAAACTTCCAGGCAGCGCGTACAAGAGCCACAACCTGGCATCGATGGCTGTACTTCATCTGGCGGCAGAACGGCCGTCGTCAGCAACTCGCCCAGGAAAAGCCACGACCCGGCCCTGGGCGCTATGAGCATCGTATTCTTACCCGTAAAGCCTAAACCGGCCGATTCGGCGTGGTCGCGCTCCAATATGGCGCCGGTATCGACGTAGACTTTACTGGCCACATCGCCACCGGCCGTATGTTCCAACCAATCAGCTAGCTGCTGCAAGCGGGGTAGCATCACACCATGATAATCAACGCCCCAGGCATAACTGGCTATACGGCCGCGGCCTGGATCTGCTAACAGACCGGCCGGAGCCGCGCCTGTAGAGTAATCCAGCCCAACACAGATGATCGACTTCACGCCGGGCAAAATGACCTTAGGGTCGCGCCGTCGAGCCAGCCGGTCGGGACGCGACAGGTAACCCATTTGACCCTGGTAACCATTAGCCAGCCAGCTCATATAGGCAGCCATTCGCCGTCCCGGCCGGGCCTCAACCACGCCAATCATACTGAATCCAAGTTCCCGGGCCCGTTCCTTGAGACGCCAGACCAATTCGTCGCTCATTTACCCGCGATCATAGCCGAAGCCCCAACCCATCGCCAATTGCGCCAGAACACTTCCCTCCTACCAGGTGCGACCCAACCTCAGCGACTCGGCGCCTCACAACATAAAACAGTCCACAGTTCGCCATTCATGATTTACAATTCATCCTTCATCCTTCATCATGCGGACAAAAGGAACACTATTCTTGAGGCAACCGACTTTCCTGCGGTAACGTCTTTCATGAGTCAGTGCGCGAGCTATTGTTAACCCCCCCTCCTGTGGTATAATGCCGCCACCCAAAATGCTCTGATATTGGAGGAGTGCGCATGCTAGAAATCACAGTTGAGAACTTCAAGCGCGTGGATATGGTCACGGCGTCAGGTCGCATTGACGGCAGCAATGCTAGTGAACTTGAAGCTGCCTTTAAAGGGCTGACCGACGATGGCCGCTATCAACTGGTCACCGAACTCAGCGGCGTTGAATACATGAGCAGCGCTGGTTTGCGTGCCCTGGTTGCCACAATGCGCGAGTGCAAGAAGCATCGCGGGGATTTGCGCATCGCCAGCCCATCCGAGCGCATCCAGGAGGTCCTCAAACTGGCTGGTCTCGACACGATTTTCCAGGTTTATGATGATACGGCCGCGGCTGTCGGCAGCTATTGATTTGCCTGAGTTCCCAGATTACTTGCAAGAACTGAAGAGTGTTATCGCGCGGCGTATAGTGGTTCCGGGCATTGCCGATGCGCCTCCGACAGAATTGCGTCTGGGAGATACTCTAGCATGACCCAGGAAGTCACAATCCCCGGCCGCTACGATCGAGTCATTGATGCCTGCAGGTTCATCGTTTCTGGGGCCGAAAAAGTTGGTTTTGGCCCTGACGAGCTGTTCAGAATCGAGCTCGCGTGCGACGAGGCTTGCACAAATGTGATTGAGCATGCTTACGGCGGAGAAAACGTCGGCAATATCCGAGTCATGTGGGACTTCTCAGAAGGTGCCTTCATCATCACCATTTACGACGAGGGTCAGTACTTCGATGCCCACGACGTTCCCGAGCCCAATATCCCGAACTCGCCTGATGACATCGACAAGCTAAAGATTGGCGGACTAGGTCTTCACTTTATGCGCAGCCTGATGGATGACGTGCAGTTTCACAATGACTCAGCCAGTAGCAACCGACTGGTGATGGTCAAGTATCTTTCCGACGTTAGCCGCCAATGAGCATCTGGGATGAATCATTTGGTGAGGGAAGTTGGCTCGTGGTCGTATCTGGCCGACTCGATCAAAGTCAAAACCAGTTACTGGAGGAAGAGCTGCAGCGGCTTCTTGACGAAGGTCACCACCAGCTCATTGTCGACCTCAGCGACGTGACCTACGTCAACAGCGGCGGCTTACGATGTTTGGTCACCGTTTGGCGACAGGCGCGAGAACGCGGCGGAAATGTCGTGCTGTGCGGCCTCAGCGAGCGACTCGCCCATGTCTTCAGAATTGTAGGATTCGACAAAGTTTTTGTCATCTATCCTAGTCGAGCTGATGCCGAACGTGGTATGGCTTCGGAAGCCGGCCGCGACTGAAAGCGTGCGGGGTTAGGAATCTTTCTGTTGATTCAGGAATATACGCCGGGCAGTACTCTGGACGCCGCTGGAATCCCCCTCCACCTCGACTGACCTACCATGAATTCTCTGGCCCAACAGCAGGCGAGTGAGCTACAGTGGCCGGCCGTCTCGCTGCCTATACTACTGGTCGTTTTGGCCCTCAGCGCGTTCATCCTCTGGCGCCGCTACCGTTCGCGCCGCCAACTCGTCGAACGTATTATCGAGCTAGAGACGCTGAGTGCCGCCGGCCGTGCTATCGTCGCCGCTCAGCTCGATTTGCGGGCTCTGTGCCAGCTCATTGCCGATGAAGCGACGAATATCATCGATACCAGTACACTCCAAATAGGCCTATTTTCCGACCACACCTACGAGATCCTCTATTGGACGATAAACGGCCAGCCTCAGGATACGCCTGCTTCCTTCAATCTAAAGAATGATCCGGGACTGGTAGGCTGGGTACGCGATCAGAAACAGGCACTGCTGATCACTGACTTCAAAGAGGAAATGGCCACCTTGCCAGCCAGGCCGCGCTACGAAAGTGAAGCGCCGCCGCGCTCGGCCATATTTGTCCCCTTGGTCAGCGGCCGGCAGGTGATAGGCATGTTGATCGCTCAGAGCGACCGGCCGAAATCCTTTAGCCAACATGACCTCGGCCAGCTGGCCATCCTGTCCAATCAAGCTGCGGCCGCCATTGCCAACGCTCAGATTTTCGAACGAGAGCGCACTAGGGCCAGCCACCTGGAGTTGGTTGGCCAGATCGCCAGGCAAGTGAACGCCATCAACGACCTGGATGAACTGTTGGGCCGAGTAGTCGAGTTGACCAAACAGACCTTTGAATTCGGTTCGGTCAATATCTTTGGTGTGGAAGATGGGTCGCACATGATTGTCATCCAGGCCAGCACCATCCCCGGTTTGGCTCCCGGCACGTTGCGATTGCAGTTTGGCGCGGGATTGGTGGGTACGGCCGTGGCCAACAAAGCCACGGCCCTTTCCAATGATACTCACGAGGACCGGCGCTTTCACAGCGACGAGTTATCGGCCGACACTCGCTCCGAGATTTCCATCCCGTTGATCGTCGATCAGGTGTTACTGGGCGTGCTCGACGTCCAGAGCTCGCGCGTTGGCGCGTTCACGTCCCAGGAGAAAACGGTCCTGGAAGCGCTGGCTGACCAGGTTGCCATAGCTATCCACAAAGCCCGCCGACTCGCCTCTCAGCACCAGCAGAGTTGGGTGGCCACCGCCCAATTGCAGGTGGCCGAAGCGATCGGCCGCACCTCAGATCTGGAAACACTGGCCGAGAAACTGGTAAGGCTCACGGCCATGCTTACTGGCGCAGAGTCCTGTACCATATTGTTATGGGAGGAGGAGTTGGAAGCTTATCGTGGCCAGGCCGAGTTTGGCCTGACGGATGATACGGATTTCGAAGGCATGCTCATATCGATTGGACAGTGGCACGCGCTTGACGCGGCCCACGTCGGGTTGGAACCTATCCGCAGCGAGCAGGCTCCCCCTTGGCTCAAAACAGACGGTCGCCCTCATCAAAGCATGCTGTTGCCCCTGGTGACCAAGGGTCGCTCCAAGGGAATCATGCAACTCAGCAACAGAGACGATGGCGCCTCTCCTTCCACTAGTAAGCTCTGGCCGGCCGAAAGCCAACAAGAATTGTTGCGCAACATCGCCAATCAGACAGCCATTGCCGTCGATAGCATTCAACTACAGATCGCCCAACAGGAAGAGGCCTGGGTCAATACGGCCCTTCTGCAAGTGGCTGAAGCAGTCAACAAACTCACCGACCTCAACGAGATCCTATACACGATCGTGCGCATGGTGCCCATGTTGGTTGGCGTAAGATCCTGTATCGTGCTTATTTGGGACGAAGAGCAGCAGGCCTACCGCGCCGGGCCAAGTCATGGGCTCAGCGAAATGGGTCACGGCTTGTTGGAGAGCTTTGATGTCGACTTTTCGGAATTTCCATTATTGGGTCGGCAGGACGTAGAGCGCATCGGGCCCGATGCCGCCTACTACACCTTCAAGCTCCCCGAATGGATGGTCACGATCATGGACTCCCAGACCGCGGACGTGTTTCCGCTGTACGCCCGGGCCAGGCTAGTTGGCGCGTTGGTAGTTGGGCCAGCGCTGAACGGCCGGCCACTTAGCGGCCGCAGGCTTAATATCGTTACGGGCATTGCCCAACAGTCTGCGATTGCCGTCGTCAACGATCGCCTGTACCGGGAGTCGGCAGAACGTAGCCGCATGGAACAAGAACTCCAGGTGGCGCGCACGATCCAGGCCAGTCTCATCCCCGATCAGGTGCCCGCCATAGCCGGCTGTGACGTCGCCGGCTATTGGCAAGCTGCCAGGGAGGTGAGCGGCGACTTCTACGATTACATGCGGCTGGCAGATGGTCGCTGGGGCATTGCCATCGCCGACGTAGCCGACAAGGGTGTTCCGGCCGCTCTGTTCATGGCCCTCAGCCGTACGATTCTGCGTACCGTCGCCTTCAATCGCCACGACCCAGCCGAAGTCTTGGAACGCACGAACGAACTCATCTACAATGACACAACATCTGACCTGTTTGTGACAGTTTTCTACGCCGTCTGGGATGCTGACGAGCACCTCATGACATTTGCTAGTGGCGGCCACAATCCGCCGATTCTGATCCGTCGCAACGGTCAGGTGTCACTGCTTGGCGCTGACGGCATCGCCCTTGGCGTGATAGCAGACGTGACCATTGAACAGCGCGAAATCAATTTGCGCAGGGGTGACATGGTTATCTTTTATACCGACGGCGTGACCGAGGCCATGAACGAAGACTACGATGAATTCGGTGTCGAACGTCTCTGTTTGGTGGCTAACTCCGCGCGACGCGGCGAAGCGAGCGAAATCGTCTCGGCCATAACGGCCGCGGTGCGCGACCATGCCGGCGAGACGCCGCAATTTGACGACATCACCTTGGTCGTCCTGAAATACTAGAATCGCCATCGTGAAAGTCAAAACTGGGACACCGGCGTATGCGGCACAGGCGGCGACCTTGCTGATCCTGGCATTGCTGTCTCTCTCTTGCGTTGGTTGTGCTGGAGTCGCCACCACAAGAGAGTCTGTCAATTTTGGCGCGCCCGCGGAGACCGCAACGCCGACTGCTGAATTGGCCGGATCGACGGTCAGCAACATCACCCGCATGGCGCCACCAACGGGCACGCCGGCTGCTGGCGGGATGGCCACGGTTGACAGTGGCCCTCAGGCTGAGGCAGCCGCTTCTCGACCGGCTGCGACCGCCACCTGGCCGGCCGGTAGCGACGAGGTGCCCTGTGGCGTACTGCTTCCGATACTGCCGGCCGACCAGGCGTTGACCGACCACCTGACGCCTGGCGGCCCGGCGCTTGAATTGGTGCCCGATGCGGCGCTACCAGCCCTGGAAAGGTTGATCGCGGCGCCGGAGACGGTCGGGCTGGCAGCATTCGAAATCGGCCGCGAGTCTGATGGCGCATATCTTAATCCAGATGCGCCAATGCCCTTGGCGTCCGTAGTAAAGATCATTAATCTCATCGCCTATGCCGAGGCTGTTGCCGCCGGCGGGCTAGACCCGGCCGAATGGATTCCTCTATCCGAGCTTGAGCGAAGCTTTCTTCGTAGAACAGATCTGGGCGCTCATGCAAGGGCGCTCGACGGGTTGGAAGAGCGACGGCTAATAGCAATGGACCCACCGGCGACCCCCCTGGAAGAGATTCCTTGGATGATGATTCGCCATAGCTCCAATGCGGCGGCCGACTATATCCACTTGCGCCTAGGCCAAACGGCCATTGAGCAGACCGCGGTCGAGCTAGGCCTGGACAGCCAAACCGCGCCCTGTCCCTGGATAGGCCAATTCCTGATGATGGCCAACCGACAGTCTTCGACCAACAACCGGGGCACTATTCAGAGCTATCTGGACGAGCCAGAAGAGTACGGCCGCGAGGCCATGCGTCTGGCCGAAAGCTACGCTTCTGATCAGGATTTCCGGCAGGCTGAATCTAGTCCAGGATGGCGGGTCCCGGTTACCACCCAGGCATTATTCAGCGACAACCTAAATGCTCAGGCCAGCGCGCGAGACTACGCGGGCCTGATGGCCCGCATCTTGCGCAATGAGCTTTCTAGTGACTATACGAATATCGTCGTAAGACGCGCCCTCGAGTGGCCGATGCTTTTTCCACAAAACCAGGAACTGTTTACCGCGATTGGTCTCAAGGACGGTTCGTTGCCTGGCGTTCTTACTACAGCTTACTATGCCCAACGGGCCGAAGATGGCGCCCAACTCGTCGTCGTCCTTTTCTTTCGCCAGCTATCCCGCAATACCTACAGGCAATGGCGTCAAGACCTACCTCACGACGAGTTTGCCCGCTGGCTGCTCTCCGATCCGGCCGCAATCCCGACTCTACGCGAGACTCTGAGGGCCGACTAGAACCAAATGGCTGTTGTTGCAGCTCAATCGATAGAATAGTAGAATCCGTCGTTTGATTAACGACCGCGACAATGCCTCGATTTCTGGATTACTATGCCGGTGAAAGCTACCCTCCACGCGGCTTGCGGAACCCATCCAGGCCAATTCCGCAACGTCAACCAGGACAATGCCTTGTCCGTTGTCCGCTCAGAGAGCCTTGGCGATGCGATGGGCCTATTAGTCGTTGCTGACGGCATGGGCGGTCATAAAGCCGGTGAGATCGCCAGTCGGTTGGCTGTGGAAACGATAAAGGACAGCCTGGCCTGGATGCTCGAGCAAGATGACGCTCAGGCGACGGTATTGGCCACCGCACCGGTAAGCAACCCCGGCCATTCTGACAAGATGCTAGAGCGTCGATTGCGTCGGGCGGTGGAAAAGGCCAACCAGATCATCCACAATTACGCCATGGCAAACGAGGAGGAAGCGGGAAACCTTGGTTGTACGGTTACTTGCGTGCTTGTCGCCGGTTCCAAGGCCGTGGTCGGCAATGTCGGCGATAGCAGAACGTACCTTTATCGTCTAGATGAACTTTCGCAGATTACGGATGATCATTCGTACGTTTGGCAACTCGTCCAGGAGGGCTTCCTACAGGTCGAGGATATCTACGACCATCCACAGCGAAATGTAATCACTCGGGCGCTCGGCAACCAGGAAACTGTCGTCGTCGACACCTGTACCTATTCATTGGAAAATGGTGACCGGCTGCTGCTTTGTAGTGATGGTGTGTGGGAGATGA
>JBFFWQ010000169.1:0-10083 GCA_041570195.1 Promineifilaceae bacterium (SeqCode)
AAGGAGATTCGGATCGAATGACAACCGCACTAGAAATCAAGAATCTGCGCGTCAGCGTAGAGGAGCAACCAATCTTGAACGGTATTGATCTGCTCGTCAAGCAGGGTGAAATCCATGCCCTGATGGGGCCGAACGGTTCGGGAAAAAGCACGCTTGCTTATACCCTGGCCGGGCACCCCGCGTACGAGGTGACGGGCGGCGAAGCCGTATATGACGGTCTCGATCTGTTGGACATGGAAGCCGACGAGCGGTCGCGAGCTGGCCTGTTTCTGGCCTTCCAGTATCCGATTGCAGTTCCAGGCGTAACGGTGGCCAACTTCTTGCGCCAAGCGCTAAACGCGCGCCATAGATCGCAGAACCCAGATGACAAGGGCGTGCCTATCCCGGTTTTTCGCAAGCTGCTCAAGGAAAAGATGGACCAATTGAGCGTTGACCATAGTTTCGCCGGCCGATATTTGAATGAAGGCTTCTCCGGCGGCGAGAAGAAACGAGCCGAAATCCTGCAGATGGCAACGCTGGAGCCGAAGATCGCGATCCTTGACGAGACGGACTCTGGTCTGGATATCGACGCGTTGCGGATCGTGTCCGAGGGGGCAAATGCCCTGCACCAGACAATGGGGATGGGTATGTTGGTCATCACGCATTACCAACGCATCTTGAATTACATCCAGCCGGACCATGTGCATGTCATGTTGAAGGGTCGAATCGTAGAAAGCGGCGGCCCTGATTTGGCCCTGCAACTCGAAGAGAACGGCTATGATTGGCTGCACAAGAAGTATGGCACCCTTGAGGAGGCATAGAATATGGCATCCACAATTGTAGACCGTGAATTAGCGGAAAAAGAAGTTGTTGCCGGTGTCAATATCGAATACGAGGAGAAGTATGGCTTCTCGGATACCGAAGACTATATATTCAAGGCCGAAAAGGGTCTTGATGAAAAGCTTATCCGATACATGTCTTTGACAAAGGGTGAGCCTGAATGGATGTTGGAGAATCGGCTAAAGGCCTACCAGCATTTCTTGGAACGGCCGATGCCCGAATGGGGCGCGGACCTGTCGGGAATCGACTTTGACAGTATTTACTACTACATCAAGCCATCGGAACGACAAGGCGACGACTGGGAAGATGTTCCGCCCTACATCAAGGACACCTTCAACAAATTGGGCATTCCTGAGGCCGAGCAGAAGTTCCTGGCCGGTGTGGCCGCTCAGTATGAGTCTGAGGTCGTTTACCACAAGATGAAGGAGGAGCTGGAGGATCAGGGTGTCATTTTCCTGGGCATGGATGAAGCCCTGGCGAAGCACCCCGATATCGTCAAAGAGTACTTCGGTACGGTTATCCCGATTAATGACAATAAGTTCGCTTCATTGAACACGGCCGTGTGGTCGGGTGGTAGCTTCATTTATGTGCCGCCCGGCGTACAAGTAGAGATGCCGCTTCAGGCCTATTTTCGTATCAACGCCAAGAACATGGGTCAGTTTGAGCGCACCCTGATCGTGATTGACGAAGGGGCTTACTGCCATTACGTGGAAGGCTGTACGGCGCCGGTTTATTCGTCCGACTCTTTACACTCGGCCGTGGTCGAGATCGTGGTGAAGCGAGGCGGCCGGTGCCGGTACACGACGATTCAGAATTGGTCGAACAACGTGTACAACCTGGTGACGAAGCGCACCAAGGCTTATGCGAACGCAACCATGGAGTGGGTTGACGGCAACCTGGGATCGAAGGTTACGATGAAGTACCCGGCGGTTTACCTGATGGAGCCAGGCGCGCATGGTGAAATACTATCGATCGCCTTCGCCGGAGCCGGGCAACATCAAGACGCGGGTGGCAAGGTCGTCCACGTAGCGCCGAATACGTCAAGCCGGATCATATCGAAGTCGTTGAGCAAGTCTGGCGGCCGGGCTTCTTATCGCGGCCTGTTGAAGGTCCACGAGGGCGCGCATGGTTCCAAATCGAACGTGGTCTGTGATGCGCTGCTATTGGACGATAAGAGCCGCTCCGACACGTATCCCTATATCGAGATTGACGAGGACGATGTGACCATCGGCCATGAGGCTTCAGTCAGCAAGATCGGCGAAGAGCAGTTGTTCTACATGATGAGCCGCGGTCTCAGCGAAGAGATGGCCAGCACAATGATCGTGAATGGTTTCATTGAGCCGCTGGTAAAGGAACTGCCGATGGAGTATGCGGTGGAGATGAATAGGCTGATCCAACTCCAGATGGAAGGATCGATTGGCTAGTGGTACGTTGCCGACGGGTCAATGATCGGCAGTAGGATCTGGCCGGGACGACCAAAGCAGGCGGAGAAATAATCAGTACTCGCCACGATCAAAAAGATGCGGCGCATACGAATGCGGCGATAGAATGAGGGAATAGATGACCACGTTCACACGAGAGGCTTTAGCAGAACTCTCAAATACGTTAAACGAACCGGCATGGATGCGCGACTTTCGCCAAGAAGCATTTGAGCAGTATGAGCGGTTGCCCATGCCGACAACCGACGACGAGCCCTGGCGACGAACGAACATCCGGCGTTTGAAGCTGGACGAGATAGGGCCCTCCTTAAACGGTAATGGCGTGGCGAGCAATTTGCCGGCTTACCTAGGTGAGCAGTTGACCGAGGACGCAACGGGTGGCATCCTGGTGGAAGTTGACGGAGTCGCGGTCCAGTATGAGTTTGACCAGGCGGCCCAGGATCAAGGCATCGTTTTTTGTGATATGCATACGGCCGTGCGTGAACATGGCGACCTGGTCAGGAAGCATTTCATGACTGAAGCCGTCCGAGCAAGTGAGGGCAAGTTCGCTGCATTGCATGGCGCTTTTTGGCGGGGTGGTACCTTTCTCTATGTGCCCAAGGGTGTGAAAGCGCCACCTATGCACAGCGCCCTGTGGTCGAACAGCGGCAAGACGTTTTCGCATACGCTGGTGGTCCTTGAGGAAGGAGCGGAGGCGGTCTTAATCGATGAGTATGCCTCTGAGCCGACCCCGGGCCAGGCCATGCATAATGGCGCGGTCGAATTACTGGTGCGCGATAGAGCCAACCTGGTTTACGTGTCATTGCAAGATTTCGGCAGCAATCTATGGCAATTCAGTCACGAGCGCGGCCGAGTTGGTCGGGATGCCAAGTTGGACTGGGTCATTAGCATCATGGGTAGTAGATTGACAAAGGCATTCCAAACCGTCGAATTGGACGGCAGGGGTTCTTGGGCGCGCATGTCTGGATTGTTCTTCGGCACGCGCAGGCAACATTTCGACCTGGATACACAGCAAAACCATAACGCTCCTGACAGCGTGAGCGACCTGTTGTACAAGGGCGCCTTGAAAAACCGGGCGCGCTCCGTCTGGCAAGGCATGATTAAGGCGCTGCCCGATTCGCAGCGCATCGACGGGTTCCAGGCAAATCGAAACCTGTTGCTCGAGAAGACGGCTCGTGCTGACTCTATTCCAGGCCTCGAGATAGAGGCGGACGATGTACGCTGCACGCACGCATCGACTATTGGGCAGATCGACCAGCAAGAAGTCTTTTACCTCATGGCTCGTGGTATTCCGCGACAGATGGCGATTCAGATGGTCGTCGAAGGCTTTTTCGCCCCAGTCATGGCCCGAATTCCGATTGAAGGGGTGCGCGAACGCATAGCGTCTCAGATTGTCGAGCGGGTGGGATAGTCGTATGGTTGCCAGCAAGGGCTATGCCTACCCAGAGGTGTTGGTCAGCACCGAATGGGTTGAAGAAAAACTAGACAAAAGAGAACGTATTCGGCTGGTCGAGTCGAATGAGGATTTGTTGCTGTATGACACAGGCCACATTCCGGGCGCGACGCATGTTGACTGGACCAGGGATTTGAATGACCCAATTCAGCGCGATTACCTCACGGCCGAGCGGTTCGCCCAGGTGATGGAGCAACACGGCATCGGCAATGAGATGACGGTGGTTTTCTATGGCGACAAGAGCAACTGGTGGGCTTGCTACGCCTTCTGGGTTTTCAAGCTATTCGGTCACGCCGACTGCCGAATCATGGATGGCGGCCGGCGGAAGTGGATAGAAGAGGGACGGCCGATGACCAAGGTGGCGCCAACGTTTGCCCCAGGCCAATATGTGGCCAAACCTCGGATCGATTACCGGATCCGGGCTCTGAGAGAACAGGTTCTCAGCCATATCTCGCTGGAGCAGCCACTCATCGACGTTCGCAGCCCACAGGAGTATTTGGGACAGCTGTTGCACATGCCGGGCATGCCACAGGAAGGCGCCCTTCGGGGTGGGCACATCAAAGGGGCGCGCAATTTGCCCTGGAGTCGCGCCGTAAATGATGATGGCACTTTCAAGGCGGCGGCCGAATTGCGTGAGCTATATGAAGCCGAAGCCGGGCTCACCTACGACCAGAACGTCATTGTCTACTGCCGGATCGGCGAACGGAGCGCACACACCTGGTTTGTGCTGACCTATCTGTTAGGTTATCTGTCGGTGCGCAATTATGACGGTTCATGGACAGAATGGGGTAACCTGGTGGGCGCCCCGATCGTAAACCCCAGCGCTGCCGATCACTCATAGCGACGTTAGGGTCTGAGACGATGAATTCAGCCTAAAGGGCACGGGTTGCCGTGCTCTTTTTTTGAACTTATTCTGTTTGCAGCGACATGGGTATTCGTGTTTAATAAAGCGTTGGTTTTGAATCATGTTAGATGTGCAGGCGATAAGAGACGTTTTTCCCCTTCTTCAGGTTGATGCTCACCCGGGTGTTCCCCTCGTTTACTTAGACAACGCGGCGACTTCTCAGAAACCGTTGGCGGTCATCGAGGCCATGGACGAATACTACCGGGGATACAATGCCAATGTTCATCGGGGCATCCACCGATTGAGCGAAGACGCGACCGAGGCGTATGAGAGTGCGAGGGCGCGAATTGGCCGCTTCATCAACGCACCTGATCCAGCTACCGTGATCTATGTTCGCAATACAACTGAAGCGTTAAATCTTGTGGCCAATAGTTGGGGCAGGCAGCATATCAGCGCCGGCGACGAGATCTTGCTGACGGAAATGGAACATCATTCGAATATCGTGCCATGGCAAATGCTGGCGCAGGAGAAGGGAGCGACAGTTAAGTACGTTCCCTTTACGGCCGAAGGAACACTAGACCTTTCGACGTTGCCAGAATTGCTGACAGAAAGGACGAGGGTGTTTGCCTTTACTGCGATGTCCAATGTATTTGGGACCGTCAATCCAACCAAAGAACTGGTGGCGGCGGCCCATGCCGTCGGGGCCATAACGGTGGTCGATGCGGCGCAGAGCGTGCCGCATTTCCCGGTTGACGTGCAGGATTTAGGGTGCGATTTCCTGGCTTTCTCCGGTCATAAAATGTGCGGTCCGACTGGCATCGGCATTTTGTACGGTCGGCGAGATCTGCTGGAAGAAATGCCGCCCTTTCTAGGTGGCGGCGATATGATCAGGCGAGTGCGGTTGGAGGGTTCGACCTGGAATGAGCTACCGTGGAAATTCGAGGCTGGAACGCCAAGTATCGCCGATGGCATCGGTCTGGGCGCTGCAGTCGATTACCTGGATGAGATCGGCATGGACCAGGTGCATGCCTACGAGCAGTTCATCACCGACTATGCGCTTGAAGCCCTGAGCGAGGTGCCAGGAATAACGGCAATTGGGCCGCCGACGAGTCAAAGAGGCGGTGTGGCAGCCTTCACCCTCAAAGGGGTGCACCCCCATGATATTGCTCAGTTGCTGGATCAGGATGGCGTGGCCATAAGGGCGGGGCATCATTGCGCGATGCCGTTGCATCACAAGCTGCGCATTCCGGCTAGCGCCCGGGCCAGCTTTTACGTCTATACAACCACAGAAGATATCGATCGCTTGGTAAAAAGTTTGAGCCGGGTGCGGAAGGTATTTCGTTTATGAGTCACAGGATGTATTGATGGAAGATAGCATTTATCGGGAACAAATCATTGACCTCTACGAGAATCCACTCAACTATGGAGCGCTGGATCCGGCCGACTTCGTCTATGAGGAAGATAATCCGCTTTGCGGCGACGTGATTCAGATCGCCGTGCGATTAGATGAGAACCAGCGAGTGATGGACGTCAAGTGGGAAGGGCAGGGCTGCGCTATCAGCCAGGCTTCGGCCTCATTGCTCACCGAAGAGATCAAGGGTATGAGTCTGGACGAGGTGAAGGCTTTCTCAAAAGAGGAACTGTTGGACCTACTCGGCATTCAGTTGAGTATGACCCGTGTTAAGTGCGCCCTACTGTCGCTGAAAGTCTTGAAGGCCGGGGCCTACGGAATGCCCGATCCAGAAGCGTTGAGACAAGGCGACGAGTCGTGAGTGAGTTTGTAAAGGTAGCGACGGTAGACGAGGTGCCGCCAGGTAAGCGCAAGCTCATTGATTTTGAGTACGTGACGGTGGCGCTCTTCAATATAAAAGGCCAGCTATATTGCATCGAAGACGTCTGTACGCATGACGACGGCCCGCTGGCCGAAGGGGAACTGGACGGCTATGCTATCGCCTGTCCCAGGCACGGGGCCAAATTTGACGTACGGGACGGTGAAGTGCTGTCCATGCCGGCCGTGAAGCCTGTGCCCAGCTATGAGGTGAAAGTAGAAGGACACGACATCTATATCGCGTCTCCGGACGCATGGTAAGCAGGAATTCGCGGCCGGCCGGTCGCGGCAAGTTCAGATACAAACCGACCTTTCCATGGGTCGATTTTTCTGTTTGACAGGCCCCCTCAATTCGCCTATAGTTGTCGGCGATTACTAGAAAACCCGTTCTAATGCTAGGATAGTTGAATGACTGCTGGTGAGGTTGGTCTTGTCCGACAAGTAAACATCGACACTGAGATGCGTGACTCTTACCTGAGTTACGCTATGAGCGTAATCGTTTCGCGGGCGCTGCCAGACGCTCGCGACGGCCTAAAACCGGTTCAGAGACGCATTTTATATGCGATGTATGATATGCGACTGAACCCGAATAGCCCCTACAAGAAGTCGGCGCGGGTGGTCGGCGAGGTTCTGGGAAAATACCATCCTCACGGCGATCAATCCGTTTATGACGCCATGGTTCGCATGGCTCAAGATTTTTCTATGCGTTACCCTCTGGTTGACGGGCAGGGGAACTTTGGCTCGATCGACGGCGACGCAGCGGCGGCGATGCGTTAT
This sequence comes from Promineifilaceae bacterium (SeqCode), assembly GCA_041570195.1. GTDB lineage: Bacteria > Chloroflexota > Anaerolineae > Promineifilales > Promineifilaceae > UBA11865. The sequence continues at coordinate 7,161 of JBFFWQ010000169.1, forward strand.
ACCGAGGCGCGGATGGCCCCAATGGGGTACGACATGCTGCAGGATATCGGCCAGGATACGGTCGAATTCGCGGCGAACTTCGACGACTCGCTGAAAGAACCGGCCGTCTTGCCAGGCGCTATTCCAAATCTGCTGGTGAACGGTTCATCGGGTATTGCCGTCGGCATGTCAACCAGCATCCCGCCGCACAACCTGGGCGAGGTTGTGGATGCTCTGGCATATATGCTGGACCACTGGAAGAAGCTGGATGAGATCACGATAGCGGAATTGATGGGCTTCATCAAAGGACCAGATTTCCCGACCGGGGCGCTGGTATTTCGCTATAAAGGAGCAGATGGCGAAAGCCGGGTGGACGCGCTGACGAATGCCTATGCGACCGGCCGCGGGCGGGTGATGGTGCGGGCCAAGGCGCACGTAGAGCACATGGAGCGCAATAAGTCGCGCATTGTCATCACCGAATTGCCATACCAGACTAACAAGACCAACATGCTGTCGCGGATAGCTGATTTGCACCGGGATGGCAAGATCGAGGGATTGACGGATCTGCGCGACGAGTCTGATCGACATGGCATGCGGATCATCCTCGAAACTACCCGCAATGTTGAACCAGAGAAGGTGTTGGCCGAGCTATTCCGGCTGACGCCAATGCAGAATACCTTCAGCATCATCATGGTTGCTCTGGTTAACGGCGAGCCGCGAGTATTGACGTTGAAGCAAGCGCTGCGGGTCTACCTCGAACACAGATTGGAGGTCATCAAGCGCCGCAGCCAATACGAATTGGCCAAGGCCAAAGAAAGGGCGCATATCCTTGAGGGATTGCTGAAGGCGCTCGATAATTTGGATGCGGTGATTGAGACGATTCGCCGGTCCCGGACAGTCGAAACAGCGCGGGACAACCTTCGAAAGAAGTTCAAATTCACCGATGCGCAGGCGACTGCGATCCTCGACATGCAGTTGCGCAGATTAGCAGGCCTGGAACGGCGCAAACTTCAGGACGAATACAAAGAGAAGAAGACGCTGATTCACAACCTGGAACGCTTGTTGGCCAAGCCTGAACTCATGAGATTGGCCGTCAAAGAGGAGCTGTTGCAGGTCAGGGATAGATACGGGGATATCCGTCGGACTCAGATCGTGGAGGATAGCGGTGACAGCGTCGACGTGACGGCGACTGATCTGTTGCCAGATGAATTAGTGTGGGTGACAATCGGCGATAATGGCACGCTGGCCCGGACAACTGGTCCGAAGATGGGCATCATCCCAGCCAGGGCGCCCGAGGCGCCCCTGGCGATCTTGCAGGCCAATACGCAGGATGTGCTCTATCTATTTGCGGCGAATGGGCAAGCAGTTAGCCTACCTGTCTACCAGCTGCCACAGGCCCGCGAATTCGGCACTGGAACTCATTGGGCGGATCTGACTGGATTCACGCGCAGGCAGCACGTGGCGGCAGCGCTGGTGCGGCCGCCGGACTTCGACGGTTTTCTGACGTTGGCCACATTGGGTGGTATCGTGAAGCGGGTGCGCCTGGAGGATATGCCGGGCATTACTGGTTCGCCGTTCAGCGTGATTGGCGTGGCCGATGACGATTCGCTGGGCTGGGCGCGATTGACCAGTGGAAGCGATGAGTTGATCATGGTCACGGCCGCGGGACAGGCCATTCGTTTTCGCGAGGAAGAAGTGCGGCCGATGGGCTTGCCGGCCGGCGGCGTGATGGGAATCAAGCTGGCCAATGTAGCCGACGGCGTCGTATCCTTTGATCTGTACTCGCCGGATGGCATATTGTGGAGTATCACGGATAATGGGCTGGCGAAATCGACTCCGATAAGCCAGTACCCGACCCAGGGTCGTTACGGGCAAGGGGTGATTAACGTGCGACTTCCGAAGGACGCGGCCGAAGTGGCCGGCGGCGCAGTTGTCGAGCTTGACGAGACGTTGTATGTTATCCTGGCCAATGGTACGTCGAAGCGCATGAAGGGTAACAAGGCAATCAGCGGTAACCGGCCGATAAAGCCTAGGGCCGTGGTGACATTAGGCAAAAGGAATCGTGTGACTGGCGTAGTCACGTTGATAGAGCGACCTGCCGGAACCAGCGCCGGGACCGGCGCGCAAGACCGTGGATGAGCGGGAATAATGATAGGCGAAAGACCACTAGGAGATTTGTAGCAATGAATTACAGTGACACGTGGGCAGAAGATGAAGATGGCAAGCGATTCGTATTTACCGTTGAAATGAAGCGGAAACTTGCCGAGGCCGGTTTGCCGATTGAGCCGGAGAATGCGAAGGAAGTGGCCGGGATGCAGCCGAAGAGCGAGCCTCGCGAGGAGAGATCGCGCCAGGAGAGAGAAACCCGGACGGTTACGACGCCTGAAGTTATCCAGATTGACCCAACGACCGGCAAGTATATTGGAACGCTCAAGTGGTACAATCCTTCACGGGGCTACGGTTTCATCGCCCGAGGCGCCGGGGAAGATATCTTCTTCCACAAAACCAGTGCGCTGGTGGAACCAACAGAACTGCAAGAGGGTCAATGGTTGCTTTACGATGTAGAAGAACGGAACAAGGGCCCGGAAGCAACCGAGGTTGAACCGTATGTTGACAGGCCGGAATCAAACCCACAGCCGGAATCAAACCCACAGCCGGAATCAAACCCACAGCTGGAGTCAAACCAACAGCCAGAATCTAGCCAACAGCCGGAATCGAGCGAACAGGTGGATTCTACCGAACAGGAGGATTCTACCGAACAGATGGATTCTACCGAACGGATGGAAGGTGAGGTGAACTGAGGGAACTGCAGGGACTGAGACGACCTAAAGATACTGGGGGAGCTGGCGGCTATTAGCGATGGAAGGGACCGGGGGGGAACCGGGCTGGCCGGCCACGCGGTGGTCTATTCTGATTTGACGCCGGCATGGGCCAGGCGCGGGTC
>JBFFWQ010000170.1:0-9663 GCA_041570195.1 Promineifilaceae bacterium (SeqCode)
CAGCCAACCATATCCGCGCCTTCCAGGCTTCCTTTGGACTTGTGTACCAGGGAGGCACGTCGTATTCTTGCTCCATCTTTTCCATCTCGCGGATGATCTTTTGAGCGCCCGGCAAATCTCCTTGTGCATACAACGCTCGCAGCGTGGTCAGGTGACTATAGCCAAGGACGCCGATGTCAAAACCTTGCTTGCTTAATTCGGCGCCCTTATTTAGATAGTGCATGGCTTCGTCTAGCTCGTTCCACTCGCATAAGACCAGGCCCATTTCGTCATAGAGACAGCCGGCCATCTCAGTATGCAATACGCGGCGTGCTTCTGACACGAGTCGTAATTCCTGGCAGAGCGCATACATCTCTTTAAACCGGCCCTGCATACTCAGAATGTTGCCGAGGTGCAGGGTGGTGCTCAATATCAGATAGATGTTATCCGAGGCTTCACTTAGCTTGACGGCCGCTGTGAAGGTATCGTACGCAGCTACAGTATCACCGCCCAAATCTTGGGCGAAGCCATAGGCCATCATGGTAATCGTGCGCCAGAGCAGGCTTTCCTCGGCCAGGTATTGAAGCGCCTGGCGGGAGAATTCAAAAATGCCCGGTACGTCTCCCTGCCGGGAAGCAATGGCCGCGCGGATGGCGGCAGCCCTGCCTAACTGTTCTATGTTCTCTTGTCCGGGCACTTTAAGAGCATGTTCAGCGTCCTGCAGCCTTGATTCGGCCGCCTCGATTTGCCCATTCATGTATAGCGTCCAGGCATGGAAATTGCACAGGCCCGGTCTCGTCGTCATCTGCTCGTTGGGCAAAGCTTCCAGCCATCTTAACATCGATGTTGGCTCGCCGCGTTCCCATAGGACTTCGCCGAGCTTCTCAATCAGCTGTGCTGCCTTGTCGTACTCTGCGGCCGCCAGCGCATGGCTTGCAGCCTCATCAAGGAACCCATTTAGTTCATACCATTCGCTGGCTCGCAGGTGTAGCTCCGGCGCCAGTTCAGGGCTGGTCTGATCCAGATTAGCACGTAGCAAGTCGGCAAACAGATGGTGATAGCGGTACCAGCGCCGCTGATCATCCAGTGGAACGATAAATAGATTGTCTCGCTCCAATATCTCCAGTGTCTCGCGGCCTCCATCTTGCCCGGTGAGCGCATCACAGAGTGGGCCGGTCAAACGGTCGAGGACGGCCGTATGCAGTAGAAAGGTCTGGATGTTGCCGGGTTGTTGGTTCAGTACCTCTTCCACCAGATAATCCATGACGTATCGGTGGCTGCCGGCAAAGGATTTGACAAAGTCAGATGCATCCTCACGCCGTGTCATAGATAGAGCCGCCACTTGCAAGCCAGCGATCCAGCCTTCGGTCCGGGCATCGAGAGCGATAATATCTTCGGCCGAGAGATTCAGGCCCAGTGCTCGATTGAATAAACTGGCTGTTTCGTCAATGGTGAAACGCAGATTAGCCTCGCGTAACTCGACCAATTCGCCCCGAACGCGCAGGCGAGGGAGAGGTAAAGGCGGATCAGTGCGGCTGGCGACGACCAGGTGCATTTGAGATGGCAGATGTTCAAGCAAAAACGTCAAAGCGTGATGGGCCGGCCGGGCATCGATAAGATGGTAGTCGTCAAGCACGAGAGCTAGGTGGCGCACCTCTGGATCGCCCGAAAGTGTTTCTGCGACCTCATTGATCAGGGCGGTCAAGATCATCTCAGTCGGCGGCGGTTGAGGGGATTGAAGCAGATCAAGCGGGCCATCTCCAAGAGCGGGTTCGATTGTTTGCAGAGCGGTGATGACGTAAGCCAGGAAACGAGTCAGGTCATTGTCACCTCTGTCCAGGGATACCCAGGCGGCGGCCAGGTCGCCACCATTTACCCACTCGCTCAACAGCGTGGTTTTCCCGAAGCCGGCCGGCGCGGAGATGAGTGTTAGCTTGTTGCCCAAAGCCAAGCTCTGGTTGAGGTGGTCGATCAACCTGGAACGGCGCACCAGGTTCGGCCGCAGAGGGGGAATATAAAGCTTGGTCTGCAGCAGTGTTTCGCTCATGAGGGCACTATGCTATCAGAAAGGTGCTCGGCTACTCCAATGGAGTCAGCCCCTGGGTTATGGCAAATCTAACCAGAGACGGCAAGTCGTCGATTTCTAGCTTTTGCATCAGTCGGCTGCGGTAGCTCTCGACGGTTTTGGGCGATAGATTAAGAATTCCAGCAATTTCTGCGCTTGATTTTCCTTCTACGACGAGCTGCAAAACCTCTCGTTCGCGGGCGCTCAGTGACTCTAAGGCGCTTCCATGTTCCATATTACGGCGTTGTAACACATAGTCGTTGATAACGGCGTCCGAGACGGCCTGGCTCAGGTAATGGTGCCCGGCATTGACAGTGCGAACGGCTTTGACGACCTCGATACCGGCCGATTCTTTGACCAGGTAACCTTGCGCGCCGGCCTGCAGGGCGCGGGCAATGTGTCTGGTGTTTGCATGCATTGACAGGATAATGACTTTGGTGGGGGGGCAAGCGTCGCGGATTTGCAGTGTGGCATCAATTCCATTCAGTTCAGGCATGGTAATGTCTACGATCGCCACATCTGGCTTTAACTGAGCCACCAAGCGCACTGCTTCGCGACCATTAGCGGCATCGCCAATTACCTTGATTTCGGGTTGCGCCTCCAGTAGGTAGCGTAGCCCATCCCGAACGACTGCATGATCATCGGCCAGAAATACGGTGATGCTCATTGCGGAATCTCCGCGACTAATCGCGTCCCCTCCTCGCGGGGTTGGGGCTCAATCCAACAACGGCCGCCAACCGCTTCAGCACGCTCGGCCATGATGAGCAGCCCCCAGCCAAGATCCTCTCCAGACTTTACCTGCTGATCGGGACTGTACCCGATGCCATCATCGGCGACGATCAGACGTACGATTTCGGCATCTAACTCCAACAATATCGTTACTTTTGTCGCCTGCGCATGTTTCGCTACATTGTTCAATGACTCTTGGGCAATGCGGAATAGGGTATTTTCGATGCGGGCAGGTAGGGGGCAGATGAGTTCGTCTCCCTTCATGTGGACGGAAATCCCTGTGCGCGAGGCAAATTGCTCCCCATACCAGTGCAGCGTATCCGCTAATCCCAGGTCGTCCAACATGGGAGGCCGCAACTCGCTCATGACACCGCGGATTAGTTGAGTCGTTTGTTCCACTAGCTTCTGCGATTCTACCAAAAGAGTATTCGTCTTTTGCGATTCTTTATCAGGCATCTCAGAGCGAATGACGTTTAGGTTAATGGCCAGGGCTGTCAATTTCCTCCCTACCTGGTCGTGCAGTGCTTGGGCTAGCCGACGCCGTTCGGTCTCTTCCGCTTCGGCCAGCCGAGAGCTTAAGGCCCGAAGCTGTTCATGCTGCCGGCTAACCGCTTCAAACAGACGCGCGTTCTCAATAGCTACGCCAATTTGGTCGGCGACAGACGTCAATAGTTCGACGTCATGGTCCGCCACCTCATGAGTATCTGGCAATCGCATGTTCATTACGCCCAGTACTTCACCTCGAACTTTCAATGGCAGACAAATGTCCTTGTGATCAGGCATCGTTGGCCAGTGGCGGCTGTGTCGTTCATCCTCCCGGCAATCTTCCGAGATAATTATCTTTCCCTGCTGGGCAACCAGGCCACACAGACACTCTCCTATCTCAGGTGGCCGGGCAAGGCAGGGGTGCTCTTTCGGGGTGCCTCGATGGGAAATCAGATGGAGCCCGCCGTTCTGTTCATCAAGGCCAAATAGCATGCCTTTGGCTGCGCCGCCAAACATATCCAGCTGCAGTACTTCGTCCAGCGCGTCGTTGAGGATCTGGTTCAGATTCAGTGATTGACTAACGGTGGTAGCGACGGCATTTAGCGCAGCCAATTCCTTGTTTCGCTGCATCAGATTTTCTTCTGCCAGCACCCGTTGCGTGATGTCACGTTGAATAGCTAAAAAGCCGGCGATCTCCCCATTTTCGTCAAGGATCAGGCTGGCAGAACCTTCAACAGTTACGACCTGCCCGTGCTTGCACCTGTTGACGAATTCTCTTTTCACCACCTGTTTGTTAAGCAGCGCTTCCCAAAATCGCTCATAGTCTCGAGCTGTCATCAAGCCGCTCTTAAGAATCCTCGGGGTGCTTCTGCCAACCACTTCATCAGCATTGTAGCCGTAAAGCCTGGTAAATTCTGGATTGACGTAGGTAATGATGCCCGCGCGGTCGGTAAGGAAGATGACTTCACCGGAGGATTCGATCGCCTTTCTCAATGTCAACAGCTCAGCTTCCAGCCAATTGCGCCCGGTGCTGTCATGCATGAGCAACGGAACGGCTGGCCGGAAGTTGTCGTCTAGAGCCACTGCTGATATTTCAGGATCAACAGGTGTTTCATCTGGTTGAACAGAGCTTGCTTCCATACCCTCGGCTCACTTGACTCGCGCGTCCTATTGCAGTGTCAGCACCAAGGCTGGTTCGTGCGCCAGATATCGGGTGTGTGACACACCCTGGGATAGAGATTGCACTGATAGTGATTACACTACAGATTATACAGTATTGTGCCCTCCCCCGGGCTGGCATTCCTTCTGGTACCTTGTTAACCCAAAAGGTAAACAACTTGCCCGGAAACTCACTTTTGTCCCACCAAGATTCACAAGATAATAAGTTTCCGGGAAAATGTCAAAGAGTTGCTAAATAGAACAATAGCTGTTCTAGCGAGAACTTGCCTTTTTGCATGCGACAGGCACTCGGGGCGTAAAGAAAGGTTGCTTTGCAAAAATAAAAGAACTGCCTTCCTCACGTGCCACTGTCATGAAGAACGGGCACTTAAGGCAGTCCTTCAGCTTCGCCGCAAAGGTTCCTTGCATCTCGCCATTACAAAAAGTGCCGGCGACAGGCCAACAGAAACGGCCGGCACGTGCTCCTCCGTTGACCCCGTCATACAACAATGCGATTGATGCCGGACAGATGTCGAGCTCGTCAGCGTTTTCCCCGCCGGGCTCGCGGCCGCATGCCATGTACTCCCAACAATTCTTTTTCTCCTCCATGGGCGTTAGATGCGGTGAATGGCCGCTTCCAGACTCTTTTGTCTTCGAGAGCTGGGCAGATCATGTAGGAACATGGGCCAAAGACTGAATACGCATGTCTCGCAGCCGCTGGCGAATCGCGTTGGCGATCTTCTGTAGCATCAGATAGCCAAATTCACTATCTTCCTGAAAGATTCTGAGTAGTTCCTCGCAATCGAATACCAATACACGAGTTTGGGTCGCTGCCCTGGCGCCGGCCGTCGAGACATGGGGTGGTATCAGTGCAGACCAGGCAAAGAGTTGCCCGGGCCCTGCATTGCTGACGATGATATCCTCGGTAACAAAATTGCCCATGATTTGCTCGGCGATGTGCTGTACATGATTGCGATCTGGAATGCTGACGACAATGTCAACTTGTCCGTCCATGACGAGGAACAATTCTCTTAGTGTGTCTCCTTCGTAGAAGAAATAGTGCCCCGCCTCCACGGTCACTTCGTTTGCCGCCACGGCCAAAGTTGTGATCCGGTCAAAACTCAGCCCCGAGGAGAGTGGATAGCGGCGAATTAACTCTGGTGAGATCATAGCGTTCCTCCATTCAGGACAATTCGTTCTGGTAAATAGTAGGTGCCAAAGCGGACTGGAGCTGAAAGAATTCTGCCAGCATGAAATAGAGATTCCAAGGCCTATGTCCTGATTATAATGATCTCCAGATAATCACCTGCCAGGAGAGTTGGACAGACATTGCGGGGAAAACTAGCACATTGGGCCAGAAACCGACTTTCTACGGTTGGTTGCTGGTTGCCAGTGGCTGGGAGCTGGCAGCTCTCAGATAACGGCCAATCGCTTCCATGGATCTAAGATTCGAGATCACCCCTTTCTTCAGGTGTTTGACTCCGCAGCAGTAGCGCGCCCAGTAACAACCAGCCGCCACCCAGCGCAGCCAGCATCATCTGCCAAGGAAGGTCGGATGAATCGGAGACAAAGAAACTTAGCGCAATTGGAACCGGCATGCCGAAAAGACTGACGACTAAGGGCAGGGCGTTCAAACGGACCAGAACACGGGCCTTAAGGTTTGCCAGTCCAAACAGGAACATCCCGATTGTGTAGGCCAGGAGACCCAGCATGATCAGTCCCCAGCCTGCATCGTTGCGGAACCACTCTGACACGATGGCGCCTAGCGCGAGAGCGATTGCGCCAAGAATAGATAGCCGCAGCCCGATAAGGCCAAACGCGCCGCTGCGCCACAAGGCAGCCAGGCCCGCCACGCCCAGCGCTATCAGGAACAACAGCAGAATGAGCATGGTCAGCGAGTCGTCATCCGCCCACTCGGTCAAGAACAAAGCATATAGCAAGATCGCCCCGCTCGCGATTCCGGTCCAGCCACCGACTCGCCGAACCAACGCCGCCCGTCGCTTGCGAAGGAGCATGGCACCCAACGGCGAAAGTACGACCAGCAGCGCCACCAGCCAGCGCACAATAACCGGCGGCCGCGTGTCGGACAGCGGAACAGGGTCACGGTTGGTGAAGCCGGGGCACAATTCCTTGTCACGCACCCCGCAGTATTCCGTGCGCCCGCCGACAACGGTAAGCAGCACGCGGTTTTGTGCAAGCTTGTCAGGCTCCGCATTGTGCGGGTCCTTCTCCAACACGATGAAGTCGGCGTACTTACCCGGGGATAGGCTACCCACTTCGTCATCGCGAAAGAGGGCATAAGCTGACTGAATCGTCATGATGGAGAGCGCTTCATCGACCGTTAAGGTATGTTCTTTTTGCCGCTCGGCTGGCCGGCAGATAGCGCGGCCCAACGTGTCGATACGGGTCGCAAAGCCGAGCACATGGTCAAAAGGGTCGATCGATTGGAATGGAACATCCGAGTGCCAGGCGATCGCCAGATCGGGGTTGGCCCTGCGCAGAGCCCGCCACGGCCATTCCATGTACCCGAATTCTTCCGGTACCGGCGGACCGTAGGGCATACAGAGGGGGAACTCGCCCAGCAATACCGGTACAACCCCCAGCTCGCCAAAGCGCGGAATATCGGCCGGTGGGATGATGCTGACGTGTTCCATGCGATGGCGCAATGTGTTGGGTTTGCCTTCGAGGGCAGATTCAAGCGCATTGAGCGCTTGTGTTACGGCCCGGTCGCCAATCGCATGCACGGCGGCCTGGTAGCCGGCCGCGTCTACCTCGGCGACCATCTCGTTTAGCTCGTTCTGCGTAAACCACAGGTCACCTGTCCCCGAACCCGGTTCCAGTTCGAAACTGAGCGCTACGTTTCCGCACGCGCCGCCGTCAGTAAAGATCTTGACCCCGTTTACCCGCAGTATCTCGCCGGAGACGTGGCTGGGCGGGTGCTCTTTCCACCAGTCACCCTGTTCGTTGCCACAGGGGTCGGTGGCGACCAGATATAGTCCCGTTCGCACCCGCAAGAATCCGGCTTGGTCAAAGTTCTGAATTTCGCGCAGGAATCCTTTGTCCACATAGAGCGTGCCGAGGGTGGTAATCCCATTCTTGAGGGCTTCATACTGGGCTTCGTCCAGGCTCTGGCCTTGCGAGCGGTGGTCGTTTAGCAGGTGGGTGTGGGCATCTACGAAGCCGGGCATCAGGACGCGCCCGGCCAAGTCAATCATGGTTGAGGCCTCTTCACTCAGGGTCAGAATTTCTTCGTTCGAGCCGACCCCTTGGATGAATTCTCCGCGGATGGCGATGGCCTCGGCAATCGGCCGATCATCTTCCATGGTGAGAATCTTCCCGTTGTGGTAAATCGCCAATCGGCTTGGATCGACCGCCTCGGGCACGGTCCCTTCAGGCCCACGGGCGCAAGCAATCAGCAGCAATAGCGGGAAGAATAGGATGAACCGTTTCATGGGCCTCTACTCACATGATTAGCTTCTAGCTTTGAGCGACTAGCCGTTAGCTAGCGCTCGTAAGACCTTCGCTGAAGAAGAACGGGCTTCAAGATAAATTGGACGATTGTTTCGCTAGCGGCGATGCAAGGGTTATTTCATTCACTACAGCGTGAACGAAAAGCAACTTCACGAGAAGCTAGTATAGCACAAAGGGAGAAACTGCAACGGCCGGCCAGCATGGCCACCAGCAACCAGCAACTAACGACCATTAATGGTCATCGGCAACCCATTGCGCGAAACGAGGGTGCCGGCCATGCCGATCTGGGGTTGGTGGCCGGGCAGCATGCGGAGTGCGTAGCGGCCGGCCAGCATGGCCACCAGCACCTGCGACTCGAATAACGAGAAGTTGTTGCCGATGCAAATCCGCTGCCCGGCCGCGAAGGGGTGGTAGGCGTAAGGATGGCGGGCCGCTTCCTGGTCGGGCCGCCATCGGTCGGGGTCGAAGCGCTCTGGTTCGGTCCAGAAATCGGGATGGCGGTGGGTGGCGTAGGGGAAGAGCATCATGCGCGCCCCGGCCGGGATCGGCCGGCCGCTTATCTCGTCGTCTGCTATCGTGTCACGGACGTAGATCGGGGCCGGAGGATAGAGGCGCAGCGTCTCCTTGATCACCCGCAGGGTATAGTCCAGCTGCTTGAGATCATCCAGGGTTGGCAGGCTGCGGCCGATGACGGCGTCGATCTCTTCATGTAGATGCTTCTCCACTTCCGGGTTCTGGGATAGGGCGTACCACAAGAAAGTGAGGGTGCGGGCCGTCGTCTCGTGCCCGGCGAAGAAGATCGTGATGGCCTCGTCCCGAAGTAAATCATCGGGCATGGCCTGGCCTGTCTCTTCATCACGGGCCAGCATGAGCTTGCTTAATAAGTCGTCAGGCCACGCGTCTTCGGGCATGGCCCGGCGGTGGGCGATCAACCCTTCAATATAAGTATGGACCAACTCCCGGGCTCGCCGGTAGCGATTATTGGCCGGTGTGGGTAGCCACAGGGGCGGGCTTAAGGGGATCATCTCTCGAGTAGAGACGAAAGCGATCATCGTCTCGACGGCGTCCTTGATTTGCAGCATACGTGCGTCCGATTCCATGCTAAACATCGAGCGCAGGATGATCGAAGCGGTGGCCAACATCATCTCGTCGATTATCTCCACCGTTTCACCGCTCGCTGCCAGCCGGTCCCAGCGCTCGATCAGGGTTTGGCCGTCGGCCAGGATGACCGGATAATAATCGGTGACGGCCTTGGGCGTGAAGAAGGGAGCCATGAGCTGTCGCTGGCGCCGCCACAGATCGCCGGTGCTGGTGAGCAAGCCGTCGCCCAGTAGCAATTCGCGCACCACGTCATAGCTCTGCAACTTGTCGTAGTTCTTGCGCTTGGTGACGTTGACGGTCCGCACGTCGTCGGGGTGGGTGACCAGGAACATGACTTCCGAACGGATCTGGATTCGGGCCAGGTCGCCGTACTGCTGCCAGGCGTTCATGAAGAAGCCCAGCAGCCCCTTGCGCTGCATTTCATAAGCGATGTCGACGATATAGCGACTGTAGCGGCCGGTGGGCTCGGCTTTGGTGTGTGTGGCCATGGCGACCTCCCTTGCTCAACAGTCAAGTCTACCAGGTTGATCGGCTGATCGCCATGCCGCCATTCCACAGGTTCTATTTGGGGCTGGAATTCTCGGCGAAGAAGGCGTCGATATGTCCGCTCAATTCAGCAACAACTTCTGCGTTAGCCGGATCGCCGGCAACGTTGTTGTCTTCGCCAGGGTCGA
>JBFFWQ010000171.1:0-9629 GCA_041570195.1 Promineifilaceae bacterium (SeqCode)
GCCCCCCGCGGCGCCAGGCAGTTGACGAGAAGCAAGAAACTGAGAGTTCAGAGTCCGGAGAAGCGGGATTACGCAGGAGTCGCTGGCTTCGCGCCCTATTTCATCTCCTGACGCCAATCCTAGCCCTCGTACTGCTGGCCATCACCGTCCGGCTATTCAACCAGCAGGGCTACCCCAGTGGCCTGCTGGACAGTTTCGCCAACCTGATCTGGATCTGGTTGATATACCGGGCCGTGCTTTCTTTGCTGTATGCGCGTTATGGGGAGGCAGTTCGGCCGTACCGGAGCCGGATCATAACGCCTATCTTTGTCTTTCTGATCGTCATGCAATTCATGGCTACGCTGCCCGGCTCGGTCACGCTGGCCGAGCTGACCGTCGACTTAGGGGTTGCATCCGTCAACCTACAAAGTCTCTTCTCAGCGCTGATCGCTTTGTACATATTCATCGTCGCGGCCTGGGTGGTTGAGCAGATCATGATGCGCTCGCTCCCCAGCCGGTTAGAGGCGGAACCGGGTGTCATCGAGTCATTTGCCACATTGACCCGCTATGCCCTGCTGTCCCTGGGAATCATCGTTTCTTTGGGCATAATGGGCCTGGACTTCACGTCACTGGCCATTGTCGCTGGCGGTTTGTCAGTTGGCATTGGCATTGGCCTGCAAGATATCGTGGCCAATTTTGTCAGCGGGTTGGTCTTGCTATTTGAGCAATCCCTGAAACCAGGCGATGTGGTCGAGCTCGACGGCCGTATCAGCAAGGTTGAGAAGATCAACCTGCGGGCCACCATCGTCCGCACGCTCACCCATGAGGAGCTGATCATTCCCAACGCCAACTTCACCACCAATCAGGTGAAGAACCTGACCAAATCCGACCGTTTGGTCAGGGTCGTCGTGCCTTTTGGCGTTAGCTACAAGAGCGACCCCGAAATGGTGCGCCAATTGGCCGTCGATACAGGGGCGAGGCATCCGCTCGTCCTGGCTGATCCACCACCCAGGCTACTCTTCCGTGGTTACGGCGAGTCCAGCATCGATTTTGAACTGAGGGCCAGTATCAACCAACCGGAGATGACCCTGCAAATCGTGAGCGACCTCTACTACGCGCTTTGGACAACGTTTAAGGAACACGACATCACCATACCCTTCCCACAACGCGATTTGAACTTAGGCGACGGCTGGGAGAAATTCGCCGCAGATTTGCAGACCGAGTGAAACATCAGATAGCGCGGCAAGAGAAGAGATCCAAAGAACAATGAAGAATGTCTGAAGAACCACAATATTGGAGTGATCGTATTCTTTCTCAGGGGCAGGGCGACCGCTTTGACCGTTGGGTTGAATTCCTGGGCGCCCTGGTTCTGGCCGCCGCCACGGTGGCCACGGCCTGGACCGCCTACCAGGCTACCCTGTGGGGCGGCGACGAGTCGAAGTTCTATTTCGAAGCTTCCGCAGCCCAAGTGGATGCCGCCCAATTTAAATCCTTGGCTATGCAGCGGGCCAGCCTGCATGCTGGCCTTTTTGTGGAGTATGCCGCGGCCCGATCGGCCGGCGACCAAGAGCTGGCCAATTTTTTGTACCAGCGCTTTCCGCCAGAGCTAAAAGAGGCGACGGATGCCTGGCTGGCCACGGACCCCCTGAACGATCCCAATGCCCCACCGTCCCCCTTTGACATGCCCGAATACAGGCTGCCGGAGCAAGATGCCGCCGAGCAGAATGACCAGCTGGCAAAGTCGAAGTTCACCGACGCGGCCGAGGCCGACGAATACGCCGACAAATATGTGCTGCTGACTGTCATTTTTGCCACCGTGCTTTTCTTCAGCGGCATTGCCGGTAAATTTCAGTGGCGGGTCATCGACGGAGCCGTGTTGGGCATGGGCATATTGGCGCTAGCAATAGGCCTGGTCATGTTGACCCAAATGCCGGTCCAATAGCCGAACATCATTTTTTCCAGAGTTATCTCCGATCCTGAGAATTGGGGCGGAGCAATGATCTAGAAACCGAAGGAAGCATGAGAGTAAGCAAATGTTCCAATTTCCGCGGCTCCATACCTTAACAAAGGTCCACACAGTCCCAACCGAAGAAGAGGGCAGCACCTGGTTACAGCTCTTTTTCGACCTGGTCTACGTAGCCATCCTGGTGGAGTTGGGCAACCGGCTGAGCCACGATCTGGGATTGGGGGGCATTCTTGCGTTTGTTTTACTTTTTGTGCCCATCTGGTGGTCATGGCTGGAGTTCGTCGACTACGGCCGGCGCTATCCCGTCGACGATATCGGCCAAAGAGTCCTGACCGTGCTCTATATGGCCGCCATGTTGTTGCTGGCTTTCGAAATTCATGCTCTGACTGGCACCATTTCGGCTACATTCTTCTTCACTTACGGCCTCTCGAAATTCATCCTGGCGCTGATGTACGGCCGGGCCTGGATCTACTACCCAACCTACCGCCACCTGACCAGGGACAGGTCGCTGGCTTTTTCCTTGATCGGAATTCTATGGATCGCCCTGGCCTTCATCGCACCCTCCGGCCTGTGGCCGCTGATTCCGATCATCGTCCTGGGTTCCCTCACGCCATGGCTCATCCGCTTGATACACAGGGCGACCGACCGTGCGCATCTGCCTCAACCGCCGCTGAAACACCATTTCACCCTGCACCGCTTTGGCGAACTGACCATCATCGTCCTGGGCGAATTCTTCATCAAGCTGGTGACTAGCTCGTCCGGCCGAGAGCTAACGGGCGTTAATTACCTGATAGGCGCCGGCTTACTAGGTATTTCGGTCAGCCTCTGGTGGCTGTACTTCGACCATCTGGAACATGCCAACCTGGCCAGGGCCGGAACGCGGATATTTGTCTGGACCTACAGTCACTTGCCATTCCTGGCTGCCATTACCGCTTACGGCGTGGTCGGCAATAAGATCTTCGCCGAGACGCCGCGAGAACCGCTGGACGATACCAAGCGACTGCTTTTTACATCAGCGTTGGCTATCGCCATGCTGGCATACGGGGTCATCGAATGGGCGTCTAAGGAAAAAGACGAACCCCTTTCTCGTTTGCACCAACCCTGGATACGATTGGCCAGCGCGGCCGCGCTGCTGGCTCTGGGTTTCTTCGGCGATTCGCTCAACGTCGGCTGGCTGGTTCTGCTCGTCGTCGCCATCATGTTGTTCCAAGTTAGCCTGGATGTTCGTCAACGCTTGTGGCGGCCGGAATCTGCAGCCACTCAAAGCGCCGCGACAACTTGACGCAGTATGGGGGCGCGTGCGCACCGTATTCTGGCCGACCACCGGGCTGATTGACAACATGGCTGGTATGACTCCCAAATATTGAATCTGTGCCGGCCGACCTCAGCAGCAATGAGACACCTGCTTGCAAAAGACACCAAATGCACTAGATTACTTCCAAAGCCATGTGTGCTTGGGAAGCATCGTTTCTGGAATCACCAATGGTGGCGATCATGGATTATGAAAGAAAGAAGATCCGTTCGACCGTAAGACGCGAACACGCGGAGCACTATCTGCTTATTTCCTTGATCGCCTTTGGCGTGACGGTCATTGGGGTCAGGGTTTTTCTCCAGCTGACAGGTTTTCCCCAGATCGGCAACAGCGTCCTGCACATCGCCCACGCGCTTTGGGGCGGGCTGTTGCTAATCGTGGCCGTCTTTCTGCCACTAGCGTTCGCCAACCGCTGGGCCATCGAGGCCAGCGCGTTGTTGAGTGGTATCGGCATTGGCCTTTTTATCGACGAAGTCGGCAAGTTTATTACCCAGGCCAATGATTATTTCTTTCCCCCAGCGCTGCCCGTCATTTATGGCTTCTTTCTACTGACTGTCCTTGTATACCTCTACTTTCGCCGGCCGCACCATAAGGACGCCCGTTGCGCGATGTACCATGTCCTGGAGGGGCTCCAAGATGCCCTGGACGGCGATCTGGATACGGCCGAAGCGGCCCGAATCGAGGCCCAGCTAACCACCGCCGGGCAGTCAGATCGGGAAGAGATCGTATCTTTGGCCAATGCCATAAGCGCCTATCTGAACAAAGAAGAACGGCACTTGATTCCGGCAAAACCGGGATACTGGAAGCGGTTCACCGGACGGATGGATGCATTTGCCACCCGTTTAGGTCAGCGCTGGCACCATGCCATCATCTCGGCCATCCTGATTCTATGGGCGCTGTTGGCGTGCGGTTTCATTGCCGTCTTGCTGCTGGAACTACCCACCCTCGGAAGCGAAATCGTCGAATGGCGTGATGCCTTGATCGTCATTCAGACCCTGGTTAGCGCGCTCATGATCGTCGCCGCCCTGGCCTGGTTCGGCGGAAGAGAAGGCACAGGCTTGAGATTCGGAATCATCGGATTTCTCCTATCCCTGGTCGCTCTGCAGACGCTTTACTTCTACTTGTCACAATTTCAGGCGCTCACCGTGACGCTGCTCCAGCTACTGTTCTTGCTGATACTTCTCGATTATCGCAACAGGTACACCCGGGATCAGGAAAGGAACGAATGAACGGCATAACTGATTTGGTCATCAGCACTCAAGGGCTGAGCAAGAACTACGATGGGGTAGAAGCGCTCAAGTCGCTCAACCTGCATGTCGCCAGGCACTCGATCTTCGGTTTTCTGGGACCAAATGGGGCCGGGAAGACCACGACCATCAAACTACTGTTAGGTCTGGCTCGACCGTCTTCCGGAGAAGGTTCGATATTCGGCCGCGACATCGTCAGGGATAGCGTGGAGATCCGGGAGCGGATTGGCTATCTGGCCCAAGATCCGCGTTTTTACGAGTATATGACCGCCCGCGAAACGCTACGTTTTAAGACGCGATTCTATTATCGCGGGCCGGAATCACACATCGAGGCCCGCATCGCCGAGACGCTGGATTTAGTAGGCTTGGCGGGAAAAGCCGACCGACCGATCAAGGGTTTTTCTGGCGGCGAACGCCAGCGTTTGGGCCTCGCTCAGGCCCAGGTTAACCATCCCGATTTACTGATCCTCGACGAACCGGCCGCCTCGCTCGATCCCATGGGCCGGCGCGATGTGCTAGAAGTGATGGAACGCCTGCGGGAGCACACAACTATCTTCTATTCGACCCATATCCTCGACGACGTGCAACGGGTGAGCGATGCCGTCGCTATCCTGAACCACGGTCAGCTCCTGGCCCAGGCGCCTATTGAGACATTACTGAGCGGAACGGATGGCATTATATATCTGTTGGTCATTGAAGGCGATCCGGGTGATGCCCAAAGCAGAATCGCCGAACAAGCCTGGGTTTCGAGCGTCAGCGCTGGCCTAGACGGCCCTATGACGACCTTTCAGATAACAGTGGCTGATGAAGAAACGGCGAAAGACCAGTTGCTACGCCTGGTTCTGGCCGATGAGCAGGTGAAGGTCGCCAGCTTCGGCCGCAAGACCTATGAGTTGGAAGAGATTTTCGTGAACATGGTAGAGGGAGACGTCGGTGGCTAATATGCAGACCCTTCAACCGGTAACCGAACATGGCTGGCGCCAGGGCGTGGCCAACCTGATGCGCAAGGAAAACGACCAATGGTGGCGTACCCGGCGATGGTGGATACAGAGTCTGTTGTGGCTGCTGGTTATTAATGGGACCCTGGCTGTCGGCCTCTGGATCGTGCCCATCGTCGAGCCTGACCTGAAGTTGGACGCCGCTCTGGCCTATGAATTCTTCGTGCAAATGATGGCCTGGTTTCCCATGTTTGCCGTGATCGTCATCGCCCAGGGGGCCATCGTAAGCGAGAAACAATCAGGTACGGCCGCCTGGGTTCTTTCCGCACCGATTTCCCGCGAGTCCTTTATCCTTTCCAAGCTTCTTGCCAATGCCTTGGGTTTCCTGGTCACCGTCATCATCCTGCAAGGCGCGGTTGCCTACTTTCAGCTCTCCCTGTACGGTGGCGCCCTTTTGCCGGTTGGCCCCTACCTGGCGGTACTGGGCCTGTTTTCCCTTTACTTATTGTTCTATCTGGCTCTGACATTAATGCTTGGTACCTTCTTCGACGCCCGAGGGCCGGTCTTGGGCATCGCCATCGGCGTGGCTATCGCCAGCATGAGAGGGGTTGGCCAGTTGTTTAGCGGCTATGCCCCCTGGCTGTCGAAAATACTGCCGGAGGCCCTCCCCATTCAGGCCAACGCAATCGTCACAGAAAACGATCTGCCCGCGGATTGGCCCATCACCCTCATCCTCTTATCGTTTTACTGTATTCTGTTTGTGGCCTTGGCCATCTGGCGCTTCAGGCGCGAAGAGTTCTAGCGCCTTACTTGGAATGGCACCTGGCTTGGTGGCAGTAGATAATCTTTGAATAAACGAAACCGAAAAGTTTCAATTATAATGTGCATATGCCTGAGACCCTGCTGCGCACGAAGCTTTTTGTCCCTCCGCTGCGACCGAACCTCGTCCCCCGCCCTCAACTGATCGAGCGCCTCAATCAGGGTCTTCAACTTGGTCGCAAACTCACCCTCATCTCCGCACCGGCCGGCTTTGGCAAGACGACCCTGGTTAGCGAATGGGTCACGGATAACGAGCGTCCGGCCGCCTGGCTCTCGCTAGACGAAGGTGACAATGACCCCGCACGCTTTCTGACCTATCTGGTCAGCGCATTACAGACCTTGGCGCCGGATTTTGGAGAAGGCGTGTTAGCCGTTCTGCAATCTCCTCAACCGTCGCAAATCGATACGATTCTGGCAACTTTACTCAATGAAATAACGACCATCCCGGAGTCGTTCGTCCTCGTTCTAGATGACTTCCATGTCGTCGAGTCTCAGGCAATTGAGAAGACACTCGCTTTTGCCCTCGACCGCATGCCGCCGCAGATGCACCTGGCCATCGCCACCCGCGAGGATCCTCGGCTCCCGCTGGCCAGGCTGCGTGTTGGCGATCATTTGACCGAACTACGCATCTCCGATCTACGATTTGCGCCCTCCGAAGCGGCCGAATTCCTCAACCAGATAATGGGCCTGAACCTCTCGGCCGAGGACATCACCGCTCTGGAAATCCGCACAGAAGGCTGGATCGCCGGCCTGCAATTAGCCGCCCTTGCTCTGCAGGGGACGGTTTCAAAACGGGGACACGAGAACGCCGCCAACTTCATCAAGTCATTCACCGGTAGTCACCACTTTGTCCTGGACTATCTGCTTGAAGAAGTATTAGATCTGCAGTCAAAAAGCACCCAGTCCTTTTTGTATCAAACCGCCATTCTCGATCGCATGACCGGATCCTTGTGCGATGCTGTAACAGGCCAGGAAGATAGTCAGGCAACCCTGGAATATCTCCAACGCGCCAACCTGTTTATCGTCCCACTGGACGACAAGCGTCGTTGGTACCGCTATCACCATCTCTTTACCGATCTACTTCGGCAGCGGCTGCGCCAACAACAACCTGATCGCATAGCTGGACTGCACGTCCGCGCCAGCGCGTGGTACGAGAAGAATGGCAAAGGGATTGAAGCGTTTCAGCATGCAGCGGCCGCCAATGATATTAACCGCGCCGAACGCTTGATAAAGGTCGATGGGGTCCCTCTGCAATATCGCGGCGCGGCGGATCTTGTCCTGAAGTGGCTAGCCTCCTTGCCGGTGAAGGAATTAGATGCAAGGCCGGCATTGTCGGTGACCTATGCCTCGGCGCTCAATCTCTCAGGCCAACCGGCCGAAGCCGAAGAGAAACTGAGCGCTGCTGAAGCGTCTCTGTCCACGCACGCAACCAAGGATGGTGCCATATCGGACGACCAGGCCCAAGACATCGCCGGACATATTGCCGCCACAAGGGCCATGATGGGCGTCGGTCAGCACCAGTTAGAGACCGTCATAGAGCAATCGCAGCGCGCCCTGGCCTATCTGCACCCCGACAACATGACCGTGCGCACTATCGTTGGCTGGACGTTGGGTTATACCTACCAACTCCAGGGAAATCGCGCTGCGGCCAGACAAGCCTATACCGAGGTCCTTTCTACAAGCCAGGCTTCTGGCGATATCATTTCCACCCTTGCGGCGACAGTCGGCCTGGGCAACATACAGGAATCGGAAAACCGACTCTACCTGGCGGCCGAGAGTTACGAGCTCGGTCGGCAATTGTTTGGAGATAAACCACAGCCGGTCGCCTGCGGCGTTTATCTTGGCCTGGCCCGGATTCATTATCAGTGGAATGACTTGGAAACCGCCCAGCAGCACGGGCTGCAGTGTATCCAGCTAGCACTGCAGATAGAAAGTATTGACACACCTGCTGTCTGCGGGACGCTTCTTGCCCGCCTTAAACTTGCTCAGGGAGATGTGGACGGAGCAAACGCGTTATTAGCTGAGGCTGATCACTTCGCGCGCCAGCATAATTACGACCATAGGTTACCAGAGGTCGCCGCCATAAAAGTGCTTACCTTGCTTCACCAGGACGACCTAGCAGGGGCGGCCGATCTTGCCCAGCAGCACGATCTGCCCATGAGCCAGGCCCGGGTACATTTGGCCCAGGGAGACCCGGCCACGGCCCTGGCGACGCTGGAGCCAGTGCGCCGACAGGTGGAAGAGAAGGGTCACGAGGACGAACGGCTTCAGGTCGTGGTATTACAGGCGATGGTTCGCCAAGCCCACGGTGATAAGGATCTAGCCCTTCAATTGTTAGGTGACGCGCTGGCGCTGGCCGAGCCTGGGGGCATGATCCGTATCTTTGTCGACGAAGGGTTGCCCATGGTCCAGCTAACATCCGAGGCAGCCGCCAGAGGGATGAGATCTGACTATCTGGGCAAGATACTGGCAGCTTTTGAGACCGAGAAGCGAAAGAGAAGCGACGATTCTTCTCATCCCGCCGCCCCAAGTCCAGACGTTCAGCCTTTGATTGAGCCATTGACGCCGCGCGAGCGAGAGGTGTTACAGCTGATCGCCGCCGGCTACTCTAATCCAGAAATTGCGGCCGAGCTAGTCATCGCCGTGACCACTGTTAAGACCCATGTCAAAAACATCTATGGGAAGTTACAGGTAACCAATCGCTTTCAAGCCATCGCCCGCGCCAGAGAGCTAATTTCCCACTAACTATCCCTTCAAGTCTCGATCTACTCCCCCAATATCCTCCTGTTTATCCTGCTACAGGAGGATGATCTGTGCCGAACTTTGCTCTAAGCTACTTACATATTGTTCAAGTGGCCAAAAACCAAATGGCCGATCACACCAAGGGACAGCAGAATGCCGATGCTACTCGATCCCAAAAACGATCCGGTCCAACCAATGGTCTATGAAGTTAAAGTCAAAGGCCATTTGGGTCCTCAATGGACCGATTGGTTTGAGGGCCTGACCATAACGCTGGAAGGCGATGGTTATACACTGCTGACCGGTCCAGTGGTCGATCAGGCCGCGATGCACGCATTGTTGAGAAAGGTGCGTGATTTGGGGATCACACTGATCTCGGTCAATCAAGTGGAAGCCAAGCAGACGGATTCGATAGACATTAAAGATCGAGATGAGGTCAACGACGCCGACCGGCACCTTGAAGATGGCTCGGCGCAAACAACTTGGAAATCGGTCAGGCATAAGGTTAATTGGAGGAGACTCATGAAAGCAATTGTATTCACGGAATTCGGACCACCAGAAGTTCTTCAGCTGGCGGAAGTGGAAAAGCCAACACCCAAAGACGATGAAGTATTGATAAAAGTGCACGC
>JBFFWQ010000172.1:0-9423 GCA_041570195.1 Promineifilaceae bacterium (SeqCode)
GGACAACCTTCATTCCCAACTGCTGGGCCGATTCAAGGTCGACGTGATTAAAGCCGGCCGATCTCAGGGCCACAAGTTGTGTGCCCCCTCGTTGGAGCTGCAGGAGCACATGTGCATCAATCTCGTCGTTAACGAAGACGCACACACAGGCAGAACCTTTGGCCAGGGGTACGGTGGAACGCGTCAGCCTTGGCTCAAAGAAGGTGAGCTCATGGTCGAAGGTCTCGTTGACCGCTTCGAAGTACTTTCGATCATAGGGCTTTGTACTAAACACCGCTACGTTCATCGTCATCTGCTCTCCTGTTCAGTTGGCCGAGCGTTGGCTTGCCATTCTCCTTGTGGCTCGGTAGACAGACGAAAGCCACTCATGTTCTCGCTTTGCTAACCGGGACTTAAGCAACTGGGTTCACTTCGGTCTATGTTACTCGCATGCGAAGGAATATCAAGATTGCAAAAAGAGCCTGGCGACATTGCCGCCAGGCTCTTTCTTTTCAGGTGAAGTTTGTTCTATAAAGAAGCGTGCTTCACGTTATAGTCTTAGCGTTGATGCCTTACTCGGCTTCGGCCGGCCAGGGGCCGAGAATTACTGCGTCGACGACGTGGATAACGCCGTTGTCGGCATTCACATCGGCAGCGATAACATCGGCATAATCATTGACCGAAAGAGTACCATTGAAGTACTTCAGACCGGCCTTTTGACCATTGGCCATGGTCACGTCGCCCAGCAGGGTCAAGGCCTTGTCCGAGTTAACTTCGCCTTCCAAGGCATGGTAGAGAAGGATATCGGTGATCTCGGCCTTGCTGAAGGCGCTGCTGATATTATCCGCATTCAAGCCAAGCTCGGCGAAGGCGTCGTCGGTCGGAGCGAAGACGGTCCACTCGCCGCCAGACAAGGCATCAGCCAAACCAGCGTAAACAACCGCAGCAACCAAGGTATCGAAGTTGCCGTTATTGACGGCAATGTCGACAATTGAATTGCCGGCCGCCTCGTCACTATCGCCGCCGCCGACGGCCACGTCCTCTTCGCCGCGCGGCCAGGGGCCCAAGATAACGGTATCAACCACGTGAATGACACCGTTGGCTGCAAGGACGTCTGGAATGATGACTTTTGAGTCATCGTTGACGAATAGGTCGCCTTTGAAGGCCTTCAGACCAGCTTTTTGACCATTGGCCATTGTTACATCACCCACCAGGCTCAAGGCTTTATCGGAATTCACTTCACCTTCCAGGGCGTGGTAAAGCAGGATATCAGTGAGTTCGGCCTTGCTGAAGGCAGAGGTAATATTCTTTTCATTCAATCCCAACTTGTCGAAAGCATCATCGGTCGGGGCGAAGACGGTCCATTCACCACCGGAAAGTGCTTCGGCTAAATCGGTATAGACGACGGCAGCGACCAGTGTATCAAAGCGACCGTCCTCAACGGCGATATCTACGATCGATTTGTGCCCCGCGGCGAAAGCCGAGGAGACAACCATTAGCAGCACGATGGCTGCGAGGAACATGCTTTTGGTGAAACGTTTCATTTTTCTGAGTTCTCCTTTGTGATCAGACTCTTTTTCTCAATTAGGACTTAAAGGTCTCTATTGCCAAACAACTGCGATACAGTTTTCCCACTAAACAACCTTTCTAGATCTTAGTCAGTCAACCTCCTTGTCAGCAGAAAATGCGTAGTTGAACCATGAATAGCATAGCAGATGTTCATGTATTGTCAAAGTATTGTATTGTATCCGTTAAGCTTCTCTTAATCTTTGGCCGTGGACAGAGAAATGGAGGATAGTGATGCGTGTTGTCGCGGCATGGCGCAGGCGCCGAGTGATGGGATTCGGCTTCAGAGGCCCTGGAAGTTGTTAGGTGCTAGCGAGAGAAGGCGCCAGCCAAGTCAAATCCTGAGTGGAGCAGCAGTGCATCCACAAGAACCGAGCTTCGGGATGGTCGCGGATTACGGGACTCAATCAGCGTTCTAAGGAAACCGTAGCCAGGATTTCGTCTGATAGGGGAGCAGACATATCCCACCAGGCTGCGCCGAAAGTGAGTTGTGGATCTTCAGTGTGTGGCGACCAGAACTCGTTGAGGATCATTTCGTCAATACCCACACAGCTGTAACGATAGCCGCTAAGTTGGACATTGATGGTGGTGGGCTGAATCGAGGATGGGGGGCCACTAGAGCAGCGTCTGCTGAATAGCTCGGCTACCTGGCCAATGTTCTTGCCATCAGGATTGGCGACGAGTTTGACATTCAAAATCGCGTGGGGTCCCGGTGGTCCTAGCGCCCCACCCTCTTCCTGGACGACCCGGACTACAAATACCTGCTCCTCGACGATTTCGTCAGGAAATTCGACGCTCCAGAATACAGGACTGGCCGGCTCTTCGACGATCACTATCGTGCCCGGTGGGTGCCAGAGTTCAAGGCCATACTCATCATCATAGAACTGCAGCCAGCCGGCCGGCGCGGTTTGAGGGACGGCCGTCGGGGCAACAGTTTCTTCTGGTACAACCTCGGTGGGCTCAGGCGTCGCTGTGGGCTCAGCTGGGCGTGTCTGAGTAGCTATAGCGATTGTCGCCGTAGCCGGAGGCGCCGCAGTACTTTCCGGGCCGCCGGTCGCTTCGTCAGTCGGCTCCCCGCTTACATCGCCCAGTTCGACCACGCTGATCTCGTCTGCCAGGCTAACTTCGATCGTGCCGCAGGCCGCCAGCAAGGTTGCCAGCAGCATCATGACTAAACCATTAATCAATTTGCTAATCATCTTCGCCTCCATTGATATCGTCGTTCATCGCAATGTTAGACGAAAGCTGTCGCGGCATCATGACCGGCTGGTGACAATTCGAAAACAAGATATGATAAATCGGTAACAAGCGTTGAGCCACCTTTGCCGGACAAGGTCAGATGTTGAAGCGGACGTGGACGATGTCCCCGTCTTGGACGATGTAATCCTTGCCTTCCAGACGTAGTTTTCCTTTCTTCCTGGCCTCGTTCAGAGTGCCAAGGGCGACCAACTCTTCATTAGGGATTACCTCGGCCCGGATGAATCCTTTTTGCAAATCGGTATGAATAGCGCCGGCCGCTTCCAAGGCGCTGGCCCCGACCGGAACGGCCCAGGCATGTACTTCATCCTCGCCCACCGTGAAGAACGATTGGATGTCCATGAGGCAGTAGGATTGATTGATGACGCGTATCAGGCCGGTTTCTTCGATACCGTATTCTTGCATGAACAGGCTTCTGTCCTCGACCGGCAACTGGGCGATGTCCATTTCTAGCTTGCCTTGCAAGGCTACCACCTCGCAGTGACGGCCGGTGTAATCTACACAAGGGGTTGGCTGGCCGTCGGAAGTGTTGAACAGGATCAACATTGGTTTGAGACTCAGAAAACCAAATCCAGCGACTATCTTGCATTCTTGGGAGTCAAGGGTCAGATCGCGCAACGGTAGATCGTTGCTCAATGCGGTTTGCAGCTGTTGCATGAGTTTGCTTTCGGTGACGAGCGTTGCATCGTTGCGGCCGCGACCGCGCGCCAGTTCATTCTGGATCCGCTCCAGCCTGCGTTCGACGACGATCAAGTCATTAAGCAGCATCTCAGAATTGAGGGAGTCCAGGTCGCGAAGCGGCTCTATTGCCCCGTTCGGATGGCTGACCATTGGATTCTCAAAGCAACGCACAACGTGTACGAATCCATCCATTTGTGAAAGCTGGCTGAGCAGCGCGCCCGAGATCTCGCCTTTCTCGGCGGCGCCTTCCAGCCCGGTTATATCGGCGTAAGCAACCCGAGCATAGGTAGTTTTACGCGGCTTAAAAAGTTCGGACAGCCGGTCAACTCGTTGGTCGGGCACGTCGACCACGGCCAGGTGCACGTCCAGCCGACCGCTGCTGCGAACCGTCGGCTGATCTCGCCCGGTCAGAGCATTAAAGACGGTTGTTTTCCCCGCCTGTGGCAGGCCAATGATTCCAAATTGCATCATATCTGATTTCTCCAGCGGCAATTATATCCTCGTTCCTGTTCTGTGCCGTGGTGGGCCGTCCGGGCGATCGAAATAACATCGCAAACCCTTCTTAACAACTTTGAAATATGGACGAGCTATGATTTGGCTGACTGGTTAGCAACTGGCACTACGGCACGCTTACCAATGAGCAAGGAACCCTATTCGAAGTGCAGGTGCAAGCCAGAAGGCGACTTCTTCTGAGGCCGACATGTTGGCAAGTACTTATTGTTGCGAGGGAAGTTGACTGTGTTTAGGAGAAAACTATGACAAAGCGAAAGAGACTTTCACTAATTTCAGCCAGTGCCATCGTGGTGCTCGTGCTGGCGCTCGGTGTGAGCGCCGTATTCGCCCAGACGGACGGTGACGATGACGCACCTGATGCTGATGGCGATACGCCCGCTCCGGTGCAACCCTGGGGTCCACGGGGCATCCCTGGTTCCTGCGGCATGCTAGGGCAATTCGGTTTACCAGAGGGTCTGACGCCCAAAGTTGAGCTGTTGGCCGATGCGTTGGACATTGATGTGGAGACGCTTGAAGCAGCGCGGGAAACCACCCGGGTGAACGCCATCGAACAGGCGCTGGCCCAGGGTCTCATTACTGAAGCGCAGGCCGAACTGTTGTTGGAGAACGCTTTCGGTTTCAGATTCCATCGTGGACACGGCTTTCACGAATTCGGCGGCGAGATCGATCGCGAAGCGCTGCTGGCCGACGCTCTGAATGTCAGCGTCGAGGCGCTGCAAGAGGCCCAGCAACAAGCCCATGAGGCTGCCCTAGCCGAGATGGTGGATGCCGGATATCTGACCGAAGCGCAGGTGAGCTTGATGGCCGCGCAGCAGGCGCTGAAGGAAGCCATCGATCGCGAGGAGCTTCTGGCCGAGGTCTTGGGCGTGAGCCAAGCCGAGCTGGAAGAGGCCCGTGCAAACCGAGAATCAATGGCCGCTCTCATCGAAGACTCAGGCTTGAGCTTCGCCGAGCTGGCCGAGGGAATGCAGGCCGCCTATGAAGCGGCTGTCGACGAGGCGGTTGAAAACGGCGTTATCACGGCTGAAGAGGCTGAAGCGCTCCAAGAAGCCCGGGCAACCAGAGGTTTCTTTGGCAACCATGGCCGCGGCGGACATGACTTCGGCGGCCGGCGAGGCTTCCCTGGAAGAGGGATGCAAGGCGGAAACGGCGGCTTCCGCGGCTTCGGTCAGCCGTTCAGCGCCCCGGCGCCGACTGGAACAAGCATCTGATCAACGCCCAATTACGTAGAAGCTTAACGGAGGCTCAATATCTGCAACGTAATGTAGGAAGGTTACGTAACAGCGATTCGTAAGAACGTAACATAGCTTGATAGTGTTAAATAGTATGGCCGGGAGCGTAACGCAAGGTACGCTCCCGCGCCTCTTGCATTAGCAGCATGAGATAGAGACCCAAACCGAATTGGAGCAAAAGACGTGAGATTCGTTTCTAAGCTAAAAATCTTCTTAGTGGCCAGCATAGTGATCTTGGCAGCTTGCGCCCAGAGTCAGGAACCGGCCCCGGCGACTCCGGCCAGCGCCGTTGACACCGATGAAATTGTGGCCACAGTCATGGCCCAGATCGAGGCAGATTCAGCCGAGCCGGCCTTGGTCGACGCGGCACAAGACGAACAGGCCGCGGCCGATTTCGACCTGGGCACCGTCGTTTCGACTGTCGTTGAAGAGGTCGAGGCCCGGCTGGCCGAGCGACAGCCCCAGCCGGTGATAAATGAGGAGCCCACGCCAGAAATCACCGGAGAGGCACTGCAACAAGGACTTATCGACTTATACAGGCGGGCTAATCCGGCCGTCGTTTTCATCATCGTGCCGCCGATCGGCAGCGGTAGTGGTTTCGTATTCGGTCAGGAAGGATACATCGTGACCAATAATCACGTGGTTGAGAATGGCCGCGAATTCGAGGTCGTGTTCGCCGGCGGCGAACGGCGTGACGCCGAACTCGTCGGCGCCGACGTGGACAGCGACCTGGCGGTCATCAAGGTCGACGAGCTGCCTGATGGTGTGCAACCGCTGCCAATGGGTTCGTCCGACGACCTGGCCGTTGGTCAATTTGTTGTGGCCATCGGCAATCCATTTGGCGAGCAAGGTTCCATGTCCTTGGGTATCGTCAGTGGCCTAGGCCGCAGCTTGCGGTCGCAGCGCGAATTGGAAACCGGCAGTTCTTACTCACTGCCCCAGGTCGTGCAGACCGATGCGCCGATCAATCCCGGAAATTCTGGCGGTCCGCTACTCAACCTGGACGGCGAAGTGGTGGGCGTCAATTCGGCTATTGCCACCACCAGCGGCAGTAATTCGGGAGTGGGATTCTCTATCCCAGTGAAGGCCGTTCGACGTATCGTGCCCAGCCTGATAGAAGACGGTTCCTTTGAGTATCCGTATATGGGCGCCGCCTTTGAAGATGAGATTTCCCTGGATGACCAAAGCACCTTTGACTTGCCACAGACTTCAGGCGCCTACTTAGTCTCAATAACCGAAGGCAGCCCGGCCGACGAAGCCGGATTGAAAGCGGCCAGTGGAACTACCGGCCGCGGGGGCGATCTCATTATCGCTATCGATGAAAGACCCATCGCCGACTTCGATGATCTGAACAGCTATCTGGCATTAGAGACATCCGTGGGCCAGACGATCACGATACGCGTATTGCGCGATGGCGAGACATTGGATGTGCCGCTGACTTTGGGAGAGAGGCCGTAGCAGGTGGCGCTTAATAGGTAATATGCAGCGTCGTTTTGGTTCGTCGGCCTGATTCGCTAAAATACCGTCGGCAAATTACTCGAGGAGGAAATCACAAGTGAAGAACGTCATTAGAATACCAATATTGTTGACTTTGGTGGCCCTGGCCCTGACGGCCTGTGGGCTATTGCAGGAACCGGAAGAGGCCAGCGCGCCTATCGAGGCTATCCCCTTGGAAATAGCCACGTCGACGCCTGAGAGTGAGCCGCCTGAAGAAGAGCCGGTTGAGCAGCCGACGGATGTGGTGGCCGAAGAGCCCACGGCCTATCCGGCGCCAGAAGAAGCGGAGGCAGTTCAGGATTCCAGCGATGACACCGCTTACCCGGCACCAGAGGAAGCAGGCAGCAGTTCATCGGAATCCGAAGCTTATCCAGCGCCGGAGGGAGGAGCCCAAGCGCCAGCGGGCGTCCTGCGCATCTATGAAATCAGCCAGGCTGATTCCCAGGTGCGTTTTGAGCTAAATGAAGAACTACGTGGCCAGCCGAAGACCGTGGTTGGTGTCACTGATCAGATTGCCGGCGAAATGGCCGTCAATCTGAGCGATCTCGCTTCCACTCAGGTGGGCGTGATCCGGATCAATGCCCGCACATTGGCCACCGACAACAACTTCCGCAATCGGGCTATCCAGAACCAGATCCTGGACACTGGGGCTTATGAGTTTATCATCTTCACGCCGACGTCCGTTGACGGACTGCCGGCCAGCGCCGCCGTCGGCGAAGAGGTCACCTTCACGATAGCCGGAGACCTGACGATTCGTGATATCACCCAGCCGGCTGTCTTTACCGTGACCGCCACGGCCGTTTCTGAGGGCGAGTTGGCTGGCACGGCCAGCGCGGTCGTGTTGCGGGCCGACTATGGCATGGAAATCCCGAGCGTGCCCAACGTGGCCAATGTGGAGGAAGAGGTTGAGCTCTATATTGACTTCGTGGCTTTCGAAGATTAGGCAGAGAACGATAAGCAGGCAGCCATCGAGAAGTAGGCGGTCAAA
The DNA here is from genome assembly GCA_041570195.1 of Promineifilaceae bacterium (SeqCode). Lineage (GTDB taxonomy): Bacteria > Chloroflexota > Anaerolineae > Promineifilales > Promineifilaceae > UBA11865. The sequence continues at coordinate 7,714 of JBFFWQ010000172.1, forward strand.
AGAATAACTGACAGCTAGCTGACAGCTGACTACTTGTTGGCTTGGACTGTACCGGAATGACTCAAACGATCCTGGTCGTCGACGACGACAACGAATTGCGCCATCTGGTCAAGTCTTACCTGGTCGAAGAAAGTTTCCGGGTAGTCACTGCGGCCGACGGCCGCCAGGCGCTGTTTGTCGCTCGCGAGGAGAAGCCGGACCTTATCATCCTGGACTTGATGATGCCTGAGATGGGCGGCTATGATTTCATGCGCGCCTTCGCCCGGGAAGCGGATGCCCCGATCATCGTCCTGACGGCCAAGATCGAAGAGGGGGACAAAGTGTTGGGCCTGGAGCTAGGCGCCGACGATTATGTGACCAAGCCCTTCAGCCTGCGCGAATTGACGGCCCGCGTGCGGGCCGTCCTGCGGCGGGCGGGGCGGAGTCCATCGGAGACACAGATCCTGCGCTCGGCCGATATCGCCCTGGATGTATCCGGCCGTGTCACGACCGTCGGCGACGAACGAGTTGACCTGACGCCTTCGGAGTTCATCCTGCTGTCAACGTTGATATCGGCGCCTGGCCGCACCTTCTCGCGCTTGGAACTACTGGATCACCTGCAAGATTCTGCTTATGAGGGTTACGAGCGGACCATTGACGTTCACATTCGAAGGCTGAGAACCAAGATAGAGCCCGATCCGCGCCACCCGCGCTACGTCGAAACTGTTTTTGGCTTTGGCTATCGCTTTGCAGTGGAGGAGACTTGATGCGCTCGCTGACGCTCAAGCTCACCCTGGCGTTTTTGTTCGTCGGCATCGTGGGCGTGGCATTGATCGCCATTGTGGTCCGCCAGCAGACGCAGCGGCAATTTGACCAATTCGTCCTGGATCGTTACCAACTCGACTTACTGGATGACCTGTCGTCCTATTACCGGCAGAACCAGAGTTGGCAGGACTTTAACGCCATCGTGATTCGCGCCCCGGGGCGGCGTCCGGGGATGGGATCGAGCATCGTCCCGGCCCCGGTTACCCTGACCGATGTCGACGGTCAAGTAGTCTTCGGCGGTCGACGCTACGAGTTCGGGCAGCAGATAGGGCCAGATGAATTGGACAAAGCCGTTCCGGTTGAGGTGGATGGGGATACAGTTGGTTGGGTGCTTTTCACCGGCTTCGGCGATCAGACCCTCCAGTTGCCCGAGTCGCCGGAGTCGAGGTTCCTAAACGGAATCAATCGCGTGATCCTGTTTGGCGCTGCCGGCGCGGTGATCGTAGCCCTTCTGTTAGGGATCTTTCTGGCCCGGACGATCTCGCGGCCGGTCCAGGAAGTTACGGCCGCCACACAAGTTGTCGCCGGGGGCAATCTGGGCTACCAGGTCCCAGTGCGCACCAAGGATGAATTGGGCGAGTTGGCGGAATCGTTTAACCGGATGAGCGCCGATCTGGCCCAAATTACTGAGCAACGACGCCAGATGACGGCCGATATTGCCCATGATTTGCGCACGCCGCTCAGCGTGATCCTGGGTTATATGGAGGCGCTAAGTACCGGCAAGCTGCAGCCAACGGCCGAAACCTTCGACGTTATGTACGCCAAGGGCCAGCATCTGCAGCATCTGATCGACGACCTGAGGGTGCTGGCGCTGGCCGACTCTGGCGAATTGACCTTGACCTGCCGGCCCACTGAAGCGCTGGCCTTGCTGGAGCATACGGCGTTGGCTTACCAGGTGCAGGCTCA
>JBFFWQ010000173.1:0-9261 GCA_041570195.1 Promineifilaceae bacterium (SeqCode)
CAGATGCCATGGCTGCCAATGCCACCAACGAAGGTGGGACAAACGGCACAATACGCCTGCTGACTAACGTGAGCGGGCTGTGGCTGGTCCAGCAATGCCGGTCCGCCTGGCGCAAGGAAGGCAAGGAATATGACTACGGCGACCTGGTCAAGCTAGCCGAGGCTGCCCCGTCTCTACGTAGTTTCGTCGATCCAAATGAACCGGAGTTTTTGGTTCCTGGAGATTATCCGGCCCTGGTACGCGGCTATTGCGCGAAAACTGGCCAGCCTGTGCCCGAAGATGAGGGATCAGTGATCCGGACAATTCTTGAAAGCCTGGCCATGGAATACCGGACGGTATTTGAAAGACTGGTGAAGCTCACCGGGAAATCGTTGGACGTGATCCATATCCTTGGCGGTGGATCACGTAACAGGCTTCTGAATCAGTTGACAGCCAACGCCACCGGCCGGCTGGTCGTTGCCGGGCCGGCCGAGGCCACAGTTTTGGGCAACGCTCTGGTGCAGCTAATCGCCATTGGTGAATTGAATGATCTCCAGGAAGCTCGCCGGCTTGTGGCCACATCCGATCATTTGAAGCACTTCGAACCGCAGGAGACGTCTTTATGGCACGAAGCGTACCTGCGCTATAGGGAACTATGAGTTCTTTGCGACCAGCCCTGGCGACCAATTGTTTGCCGATATGTGATAAACCAGATCTTGCCATCTTTTGACTTGAAGGTTACCTAAGAGAAGGAGCAGGTAAGTCCTGAGCGCAAAGTTGACAGAGGTATCTAAACAGAGTATTATGAATTTATAATTTATAAAATATAAATTCTACGAGGTACTCGTGACACTTGCAACCTCTGATAACTCGCCGCCGACGACGACAGCTTATGTTCTTGATTCTATTCGGGATGGTATCTTGAACGGACAATACCCTCTCGGCTCTCGCTTTGACCAAAAGGCTATCGCCGAGGATCTTGGCGTTAGCCTGGTCCCCGTGCGTGAGGCCCTGCGCATCCTCGAGGGAGAAGGTTTTGTCACGATTAACCCTCGCCGAGGGGCCTATGTTACCGGGATATCTGCCAACGAGTTAGAGGAACTGTATTTAATTAGGGCGGAACTGGAAGACCTGGCGACGCGACGCGCTGTACCAAACCTGAAGCGGGAAAACATAATCAGATTAGCGGGCGTCATTGAACAGATGGAAGAGGCGACTGACGCGCAAGAGTATGCCCATTTAATGGCACTGAACCAGGCCTTTCATTTCACTATCTACGACGCATCAGACTCAGTTCTGCTGCTGGAGTTGATAACTGGCCTGTGGAACCGCTCCAGTCTTTACAGGCGTGTCTTTACATATTTACCCGAACGGGCTATGCAGGCTCTGGAAGAGCACAGAGCGATCTACAAGGCTTGTCGAAACAAAGATAGTGAAGCGGCCGGGCAAGCCGTCCGCCACAACATCAGGCAAACGGTCATTGCCCTGCTAGGTGAGTTTCAGAAGAACGAGAAGCTGTTGATAATACCCACCGACGGCGACGCCAGGACGCTCGACGAGGCAGTTCATTGATTACCGGTGCAAAGTAAGGATTAACGAATCCGTGAAGCACGATACGGCAGTCCTCAAACAAAGAGCGCAAGACCATCTGTGGATGGCCTACCAACCGCCTGTCCCATTTGAGCATGTGGGCGGCCCCCGCGTTTTGGTTGCGGCCGAAGGGTGTTGGATGACTGATTCGGAAGGCAATCGCTACCTGGACGGCGTCGGCGCCCTCGAGGCATGTGTCGCCGGGCATTGCCGCCAATCACTGGCCGACGTGGCCTACGCCCAGATGAACACGTTGGAGTTTTTGGACGTGTTCCGCTACACTTCGCCTCCAGCCGTCAACCTGGCTGCAAAGTTAGCGGCGATCACGCCGGGCGATTTGTCCCGGGTACACTACACGCCCGGCGGTAGCGAAGCGGTGGAAACGGCCATCAAGGTTGTGAAACAATACCAGCGCTTGATCGGCGAGCCAAGCCGCTTCAAGATAATCACCCGGGAAGGCGCCTACCATGGTTGCACCTTTGGGGCCATGAGCGTCGACGGCAACTACTTTGGCACCCGGCCCCATTACTACGAGCCGCTTCCTTCCATACGTCTGGTTGCCAAGGCGCCCTTCCGTTACCGGCGCGAAGCTGGCAATGGGTTCGAACGCAATTATGCCCATGATGCCCTGGATGATATGGAGCAATTGATTCTGACAGAAAGGCCGGAGACGATCGCCGGTCTCATTTTTGATCCTTTGGCTCTGGCAACGGGCGTATACCCTCCGCCACCAGGCTATATGCGCGGATTGCGAGATCTACTGGACAAATACGGCATACTGTTCATTCTCGACGAAGTAATCACCGGTTTTGGCCGAACTGGGAAGATGTTCGCCGCCGAACACTGGGGCATCGTGCCCGACGTGATGACCGTTTCCAAGGGGATCAGCAGCGGTTATATGCCCATTGGCGCGGCCATCGTTCGCGAGACGATCGCTGACGCATTCAAGGGGCGTCCGGACGGCGTTCTCTCCCATGGGCAAACGTATGGCGGTCATCCTGTCGCCTGCGCCGTCGCCCTGGCCAATATCGACCTGATCCGGAATGAGGGCCTGGTCGAGCGCACCGCCGAAGCGGGTGATTACTTTGAGAAGCGTCTCAGGAGTCTAGAAGGTCAATCCGCCTTCATAGAGGTTCGTGGCATGGGCCTGGTTCGAGGCATCGAGTTTGCCGTCAGCCCTGGCAGCGACAGCGAAGAGATCCGGACAGCCGGTTATCACATGCGAACCATCTGCCGCGACTTAGGCTTAATCACCTTGACATTGCATCCAGGCAATGTCCTGTTCCTGGCTCCGCCGCTGGTCGTTTCACATGATGAAATAGACCAGATGGTAGGCATCGTCGACCGGGCTCTTAGCCAATATGAGGAGAAACATCTCTAATGTTAACCCTGACTGATTTGCCCCTTCTGCCCACCCAGACCGTTGGCAGTCATGGCGTTCCGAGTTGGCTGTGGATCTTCCGCCAGGCCGTGGCTGACGGCGAAGTAGGCCCAGCGGATATCCAGGAAACGCTGGTCGACGCCGTCAATCTCGCCATTATGGATATGACCCGGGCCGGTTTAGACATCATCTCTGACGGCGAACTCTACCGGGCCGATTTCACCTGGAACTTCCATGAACGCATTGACGGCTTGGAATCGATGTCGTTTGAGCGCCGACACGGCTACCCTGGGCCCGACCAACTGGATTCTTTCCGCTGCGTGACCGAATTGTCCGTGCCGGACGGGTATGGTCTGGTTCCCGAAGTGGAGTTTATGCTGGCCCATACCGACAAGCCTTTCGTCACCGGCTTACAAAGCCCGGTCACCCAGGCTTTTCGCATTCATCCCGGCGACGTCTACAAGAACAAGGGTGAAGTGGCCTGGGCCCTCGTACCGTACATCAACAAGGAATTGAAAGACGCCGCGTCGGCTGGTGCCCGCTACTTGCAGTTCGACGAGCCGGCCTTCTGGACCATGCCCGGCGGCGAAGAGGAATTGACCGAACTGTTCAACGCCTGCGTGGAGGGCGTTGAGGCTACTATCGGCATCCACCTTTGCTTCGGCAACTTCCGCGGCCGCCCGGCCACGGCCGATCGCACGTACGCCAAGATCGCGCCTTTTATCCCCAAGATGAACACCGACGTCGTCCACATGGAGTTCGCCAATCGCGGCATGTGGCAGACAGAACTTTGGCAGGAATATGGCGGCGACAAGATACTTTGCGCTGGGGTAATTGATGTCAAAGGCCGGTCTTTGGAGTCGGTGGATACCGTTGTCGATCGCATCCACAAAGTTCTGGAATCAGTCTCCCCGGACAAGCTTTGGCTGGCCGGTGATTGTGGTTTTAGCCAAACGGCCCGCGGCCTGGCCGTTGACAAGATGAAAGTGATGGTAGAGGCGGCCGAAGTAGTCCGCCGGGAACTGCAAGGGCAGTAACTGGAAATGCTTAAGTTAGAACACAACGAGCTTCTTGGCCGTCCGTTACGAGTAGACGACATCGAAACGATCGGTAAGTCTACCTATTCGTTTGTCGAGGAAGCGATTCAGAATGGCAATGTCGAGGAACTCTTTTCCCTGACGCCCTATTACCTGAAAGAGCTGCAAATCATGCATGAAATCCTGATGATTTGGGCTCAAGATATCATGCGCTACCTGATTCGCCACGACACCGGTGCGGAAAACAGCATCGCCGACAGCGTCTCGGCCGTCATTTGCCGGACCTGGCGTGATTTTGAGCTGGGCATCGCCGCCAAAGAGCAATTGGAATCTGCGGCGCGCGGCAGCGACCATGAACAGGCCTGCAAATGGCTGGATAGAATGTGGCTCGACTTCAAAGTGCCCCATGACGTGCTGGTAGCCTGGATCAACGAAATGTTCGACCATCTGGCCCAGGACAAAGAGCAACATATTTTGGACTCCATTCTGGAAACGCACCAAAGCATCTGGGGCGACCGCTATGAAAAATGGGATCAGATGACGCCCTGGGAAAAGGTCGCCCTTACGGTTGAAGGCATGCGCGGTCATCTTAGCGGTCAGAGTCGCAAAGGCGATGTGCTGGTCTGGGAAGACGAAGATCGCTTCGGCATCTCGTTTGATCCTTGTGGGACAGGCGGGGTGTTGAGGCGCGGCGATCCAGAAACCGGTAGACCGGCTTATCCAACCACAGGCATGAACCGCGAATCGCATGATTGGATCTGGGAAAATAAGACTGGCGTTCACTGGTATTGTAGCCACTGCGCGATAGCCATGGAATGGTTACCGGGCAACCAGCGCGGCTATGTGTTTCGTCCTCTGGATCACAACCTTGACCACCAGGCCCCCTGTGTTTGGTACGTCTACAAGGATGAAAAAGAATCACGCGCCTACCACTACCCGCGTACAGGCTTGCATGTTCCATTGGAAGCCGTTCACAAAAGGTGAGTCTTGGCGATATTGAAGCGCAGGAAGAAGGAGAGAATGTTATGAAAGTAGATACTCACCAACATTTCTGGAATCTGGATCTAGTTGAGTATTCCTGGTTGATCCCGGCCTATGGCCCACTGTACCGCACATATGGTCCCCATGAATTAGAACCGCAGTTGGAGGCCGCCGGCATCGACAAGACGGTCCTGGTCCAATCTGCCAACTCCTACGCTGATACCAACTACATGCTGGCCCAGGCGGACAAATTTGACTGGATCGGAGCGGTTATCGGCTGGGTCCCACTTTGGAACCCGCGCGAGGCCGAGCACATGCTAGATTCGAAGTACGGCAAACACCCCAAGTTTCGGGGCATGCGCCATCTGATCCATGAGGAGCAGGACCCGGATTGGTTACTCTGGGACCTGGTCGTCGACGGGTTGAAGCTATTTGAAGAACGCAAGCTGATATTCGAGGTCGTGGCCGTGTTCCCCAATCATTTGAAGCTTGTTCCAACGCTGGCAGAGAAACTGCCCAGTCTGACGTTGGTTATTGATCATCTGGCCAAACCGCCCATTAAAGACAAGGTGATGGGCGATTGGGCCGAGCAATTGGCGGCCGCGGCCCAATACCCTAACGTCTATGCCAAAGTGTCGGGGCTGAACACCGCGGCCGATTGGCAGGCCTGGTCGGCGGCGGACATCAAGCCCTATATAGATTTCGCCCGCGACAAATTCGGCGCCGAGCGGCTGATGTTTGGCAGCGATTGGCCAGTAGCCGTGCTGGCTGGCGACTATCAAAAGGTCTGGACAGCTACGCAAGAGGCTATTGCCGATTACAGCGCTGACGAGCAAGCGGCGATTCTAGGCAACACGGCCGCCAAAGTCTATGGTCTTTAGCCAGCCGGTTGCCGGTCACGATTTTGCGAAGAAGCCGGGCAAGCTCTACATCGTCGGAGGATTGAGATGAAACGCTTTGGACAGGTTATTGGCGTGAAGCCAGAGCACTATGACGAATATGTGAAGGCCCATGCGGCCGTATGGCCCGAAGTGCTGGACATGATCAGCCAGTGCAATATCAAGAACTATTCGATTTTTCACCACAATGATCAGCTTTTCGCCTATTTTGAGTACCACGGCCAGGATTTTGAGGCTGATATGCAGAAGATGGCCGACCATCCCAAGACTCAGGAGTGGTGGGACTGGATGATGCCGATGCAGGAACCGCTGGAAAGTCGCGCCGAAGGCGAGTGGTGGGCCACCATGCTAGAGGTATTTCATCACGACTAGATAGGAGACCAGGTGAAACTAGGCCTTTTAGGTCTGATCGAGAGCGATCTGACCGACGTTGACTACAACAAGATTCGCTGGGCGGCCGAGCTGGGCTTTCACGGCCTGGGCGCGCATCTTAATGTGCCGGCCAGCGCTGTCTCGGACAAGACGGCGCAGACGGTGAAATCAGTCATCGCCGACCAGGGGATGGAGTTCCTCCAACTGTGGGGACCTTATCCCTGCATCATAACGCCCGACGAGACGGTCCGCCAGGCCGGCGTAGATGGCGTTCGTGAGATCGTCAGGCTGGCGGCAAAGATGGGCGTGGCTGGGGCCGGGGTGCGACCTACCAGCCTGAACCCTCGCGGTGATTGGTGGCCTCACCCTGATAATCATCGCCCGGAGACTGAAGACCGCTTTGTCATAAGCATGCGGGAGATCTTAGAAACGGCGGAAGATTTCAATATTGACATCATCTTGGAGACACATGTCACCACTGTCCTGGATTCCCCTCAGCGGATCAAGCGGGTGATCGAGCGCACGGGATCTGAGCGAGTTAAGTTGAACCTGGACTCGGCTAACTTCATCGGCGACCTGGCCACGGCGTTTAACCCTACGCCCCTGATCAACGAGCTTTTCGAGATTCTTGGCCCCTTCACTGACACAGTTCATGTGAAGGACTATTACCTGGAAGATCGCTTCATTGTGCATATCAGCGAGACCATAACAGGTGAAGGCATCAACGATTTGGACACAATCTTGCGCTGCACACAGGCGCTATCGCCGGACATGTACGCCATAATCGAACATCTTCCGCTAGGCCAGATCCCTCAGGCCAAGCGCAATTTGACCCAGAAGATCAAGGATCTGGGCCTGCCACTGGGCTAAGAAAAGAGGACCATGATGAAGGATGCTGAACGGAACATTCCACTGGCAGACGGCACGGCGATTCCGTGGGAAGAGCACCCGCGCATTAAGAACGTGTTCATGAAGAGCTTGCTCACGTCGGCCGACAACCCTCTGGCCAATATCAGCCTGGTGAAAGTGCCGGTTGGAGCTTCCGTTTCCAGGCATCTCCATGCCAATGAAGTTGAGACCGTTTACTTGCTGGCCGGCAGAAGCGAGCTGGTCCTGGGTAATGAACGCGTCGCCTTTGACGCTGGCTCCGTTGTCGCCATCCCGAAGGGATTGGAACACGAGCTGCATAACGTGGGCGATGAACCTGTTGAATTACTGGCCTTTTTCACGCCCCCGCTGACCTGAGAGTATGCAAGCAATGGAACGATTTAAAGGGAAGGTCGCCATCGTAACGGGCTCCGGGCAGGGCATCGGCAAGGGCATCGCCCAACGCTTGGCCCGTGAAGGGGCGAGCGTGGTCATTGCCGAGTACAATCCTGAAACGGCCGCAGAAACAGCCCAAGAAATCGAAGCTAATGGCGGTCGGGCGTTTGCTTATCCCATCGACGTTTCCGATGCTTCGACCGTTCGCCAGATGGTTGAAGATGTGGTCGCCAGATGGGGACATATCGACATCCTGGTCAATAACGCTGGCGTTGTTCAAACCAAGCCAATGATGGATCTCACCGAAGCTGATTGGGACCGGATCATCGCCGTCAACCAGCGCGGATCGTTCTTTTGCCTGCAGGCCGTCTCCGAGCAGATGATCAAGCAGGTCCCCGAAGCGATGCGGCGAAGGGCTGAAGTGCCGGCCGATATTGTGAATATCAAGCCAGAAGGGCAAACGAGTGTTTCGGAAGAGTCAAACTACCGGACTAGCTATGGAAAGATCGTAAATCTTTCTTCAATAGCCGGCCGGCGCGGACGCCCACTGGCCACGCACTACGCGGCCAGCAAGGCGGCTATTATCAGCATCACTCAGTCGGCTGCCCTGGCTCTGGCCCCGTACCGGATTACTGTCAACGCGATTTGTCCTGGCATCGTCCCTACTCCGATGTGGGATCGCATTGACGAAGAGCGGGGCCAGCTGTTTGGCGCAAAACCAGGTGAGGCTGCCGATGCCTTTGTCAATATTGTACCTCTCAAGCGAGCAGCTACGGCCGAGGATATCGCCGGCGCAGTAGCTTTCTTCTGCTCAGACGACGCCGACTACATTACCGGTCAGGCTCTAAATGTAGACGGCGGATTTGAGATGGATTAAGGGAACTGAATGTCTGTTCATGTAACTGACTCCGTCATATTTCGTGACTTTTATAGCACGGGCCAGATGCGGGCTGTCTTCGACGATGGTCATCTGGTGGATTGCTGGCTCACCGTAGAAGCCGCCCTGGCTCGGGCGCAAGCGAAACTTGGCATTATTCCCGAATGGGCGGCACAAGAAATCAATCGCCAGGCAAAATCCGAGGCTATCGATCTCAAGGCCTTAGGTCAGGGAACCAGCCTCGTTGGCTATCCCATCTTGCCCTTGGTACGCCAACTTTCCAGTTTGTGCGAAGGTGAGGCCGGCCGCTATGTTCATTGGGGCGCCACAACCCAAGACATTATGGACACCGCCAACGTGCTGCAACTGCGGCAGGCAATGGACATCATAGGCCGGGATCTGGACGCTCTCATTTCCACCCTCGCCGGCCTGGCGAAAGACCATCGCGACACGCCCATGGCCGGCCGTACGCATGGGCAACACGCCCTGCCTATCACCTTCGGATTCAAAGTCGCTGTCTGGGTTGATGAACTGCGCCGGCATCAGGAGCGCTTTGGCCAGTGCCGCCCCCGGCTTCTTCGCTGCCAATTTGGCGGCGCGGCTGGCACATTGGCTTCCCTTGATCAGGACGGCTGGCAGGTTCATCAGGCGCTGGCCGAGGAACTGGATTTGTCCCCGGCGCCAATTGCCTGGTTTACTGCCCGTGACACGTTCGCTGAGTTTGTCTCGTTGTGCGGTTTACTCACTGCCACCTTAGGCAAGATGGCCCACGAAGTCGCTATGCTGCAAAAGAATGAATTCGGTGAAGTAGCAGAACCGTTTGAATCGGGCAAGGGTAGTTCCAGCACGATGCCCCAGAAGCGAAACCCAATTCTGTGCGAG
>JBFFWQ010000174.1:0-9239 GCA_041570195.1 Promineifilaceae bacterium (SeqCode)
AACGCCGCCCGCTTGCTGGCCCGCCACGTCGAAACCGCCTCGGTCAGGTCCGACGGCCGATAAGGCCGTACGCTTATTTGTTGCTCCAATTCTTGCACCCTCCTTTCGCTTTGAACGCTCCGACGAGCATTCCGCCAACCCGTAGAGCCGGTTTTTTTAATCGGCGGCGAAATGCCACCTCGGCCAACTCGCTACGCCAACACTCCCCGGCCGTGACCGCCAAACCCGTTTCGAACGGGTTTGGCTTGCTAACCGGGTGACTCATCTACCAGCTCTACCGGCCGCAGCATCCGAAGCCGCGGAACCAGCAACATAGTCGACACTTGCGCCTATGAGCTCTCGGAACGCCTCATCATCTCGCTCGACGGATTCCGCCAGCGCCACATAGTCACGCTTGACCGGGCCGTCTGCGAAGAAACGAAACTCCCCGCCTTTGCCCGCCTCGATCAGCGCCTGCCTCGTTGCGGCCGGCAGCTTCAGGGCGAAGCCCCTTGGGCTAAACAAGACGCAGATCTTACCGTTTGCGTACAGCGCCGCACCACTAAAAAAATGCCTGGGCTCGAGCGTGGTTTCGTGAGCGCCCGACAACTCAAGCCGGCCGATCATCTGCGCCAGCCGCTCCAGGTACGGTTCAGCCATTTACATTCCCGAAACACTCAACATGACATGAGCTAGCACCGACAACGAATGAAAATGGCTATTCGCTAATCGCTCAAGGTTAACCGCTATTTCATTCTTCAATTGCGCCGCCGATTTGCCTCAGATGCTCTCTAAATGTATGCGAGGGATCCGCGGCCCGTTTGAGCAAGTATTCGTCAAAGCGCAATTGCTGCCGCAGGCTCTTGCCACCATGCAGCAATTCAGCCTGCTGCCGCTCTATATCTCGAAGTTCCAACGCCGTGGCCAGAATCTCGGCCACATTTTGTAACGGGACAAAGATCACTCCATCGTCATCGGCGAAAACCACATCTTGCCCGGTGACAAAAAACTCGCCAAATCGGACCCGGCTGAGCGCATCGGGTTCCCGCTGATCCACCCACATAGGACCGGCCGGGCAGGCACCGTAGCTGAACAGCGGCAACCCGATCTGCAATAGCTCGACGGTGTCTCGATGAAAACCCCAGAGTACCATCCCGGCCAGGCCAGAACCTTCGGCTTCCAGGGCTATCAGGTCACCCACACACCCTTCGTCAGGTCGTCCACCATTATCGACCACAAGCACGTCGCCCGGTTTCGCCCCGCTCATGGCCTCTAGAAACACGTCGACGCTACCAAAGTGCCTTGCCGGAAGAACCCGGCCGGCCAACATGCTGCCGGGAAGCAGCGGCCGGATGCCCGGGGGAGCGATCCGAATCGCACAATCCTGGCGCACGCAGGCATCGGAGATCAGCGGCGTCGACAATTCAGCGAATTGTCTAGAGAGGTTGTGATCTTCCATTGGTGCCTCCCAAGGCGTTGGCCTACCGGGCCATGATGCATCTCACAGATAGGGCACGATCTCTTCAGATAGAAGCTCAAGATGCTCCATCTCGTCAAGTACTGGATTCAATATCAGGTGCTTCGCGCCAGCCTGGACGAGCTGACCGAGCTTATCCAGACATTCATCGCGGCCGCCCCAGAATGAAACCCGCGAGGCCATGTCCGCGTTTCCGTAGTAATTGCCAAACCACTCTCTAAGACGCGATTCTGCCCGGTCACGGTCTCGATCTATGGCCACATAAACTCGTTTAGATATGCCAAAGGTCGCCGGATCACGGCCTAACTCTTCAAGATACTGCTGGAGCAAGGTGTATTGGGTAGTGAAGTCCTCGAAGGAAGAAGAACCGGCGCCGATGAAACCGTCACCATACTTCGTTGCTCGCTTCAGAGCGGCAGGCACTCGCGCGCCAAACCAGACAGGTGGATGGGGTTGCTGTACCGGCCGGGGTTTCATCGAGACAGAGTCAAAATTCCAAAAGCTGCCCGAAAAAGAAGCCGGAGACTCGGTCCAGAGACACTTCATCACTTGCAGCGACTCTTCAAAACGCCGGATCCGGCCCTCGCTCGCATAGCCAAATATCTCTTCAGGCACATGGCCGCCGATGCCGACGCCCACGTCGAGCCGGCCGGCGCTCACGCGATCGAGGCTGACCAGGCTTTTGGCCAACTGGACCGGGTTTCGCAGCGTCAACAACATCACGGCCACGCCCAAGCGCAGGTTATCTGTCAAGGCGGCGACGTACGACAGGATACTGACCGGCTCTAGCGAAGGCGCCCGGCCGAGGATGCCCTCCATTACCCATAAGCTATCATAATTGAGAACCTCCGCCCGCTTCACGAAGGTCCGGATCGGTTGCATATCACCTGACTGGAATATTAAATCTTGAGGTATCGCGATCCCACAAGGTGTGTTTCCAGTGCTCATAAGTCATTGCCTCCTAAATAAATAGCCTTCAGCTTTCAGCTATGGTGCCGGAGCGATTCCTACCAGTAATGTCAACCGGCCGGCGCCCTTGTTCTCTACGCCATGCCTTAGACCGGCCGGAGCCCATACGATTTGCCCGGCCGTGGCCTTTACCTGTTCTTCCGCCAGCCAGAAACGGCCCTCTCCTTCAACTACGTAGTAAAACTTGTCCTGGTCATCGTGGACATGCGGCTGCTGTACCTGGCCTGGTTCCAGGCAATTCAGACCCAGCATCAGCGCCTCAGCCCGGAAGAGGGTCGTCTTATAAAACTTCTGTGCTGCCGCGCCCTTGAAGTCACTGACTCGTTTCACAAACTCATCCATCGATCACTCCTGAACCAGCGTTCCTGAGCCCAACGACCTCATCCGAACATTGGGCTGCTTTATCGAATAGCGTACAGGTTCAGGCACAGATGGACAAGTCCACGCCAAAGCATTGTGCTTTGAAGACCAGTTAAGAAAACCGCTTATGGCATCCTTTCGCTTCTGACCGATACTGTTTCAGAAGGCGGTCTCGGCCCGACACCCCAGCTTCCCCCTGGAGGCCGCCTGGAGCTATTGGTTTTGTCCGGTGCCCTTCTATGGGTTCCGGTCCCTTGATAGACACAGGAGTGTACAGCGAAATTCATAGTCTTATCCCATCCAGATCGAGGGCACATTTGGAGATGGCACTAATATCGGGCGAGGAGCATTCTCCTGTTTTTCGCCAACTGAAAGAAGCTCCTCGATAAGCATCAGCTTCCGCCCAAAATGGTACTTCCTATACTTGACGTCTTTGGCGCTTACCTGGCCAAGCACACCGCCAGTGACCATAAAAAGGAATCCTGGTCATTCGTTGGGATGCAAAGCGGCGGCGCCCGGCGGAATTTGCACCCAAACATGATATTCATGCTCAACCGTCGCGCTTTCTGTTTTCAGCTTGCCAGCGCTCACTTATGGCCTCCAATCACGGTGAGCGAAGTATGCTGGTCTCGGTGGATTCACCTGCTCGCGCTCTATCATCCTTTCGGCGAGCCACTGAAACCACTCAAACAGCGTTTCGCGTTGCAAATCGGCCCGCACATCGGTCACATGATCTTTGAGCTTTTGCCATGAGATCAAGATTGAATCGCCATGAGCATTTTCTACCAGTTCTATTGGGATTTCATGATTGTAGACCAAAATCCCAATACTTTCCCAGGCACCCATCACCAGATAGACCGTTCTCGTTTCCTCACCCACTCTATCCTCAATCTCATCCTTTGTTAGGCCATCTGGTAGTCCCTGAATGATCCAGATCCCTTGAAAGAACTCGACTGTCTGGAATGAATTCAACAAGGTTAAGGTAGCATCTCGCTCTTGGGACAAGTGGTAATGACGAAGTTGCAACAAGCCAAAGAGTATGCCAAGGATCACTGCGCCCGCGGTTACGAGGTCCAGGATTACGGAAAGCTCCATAAGAAATGCCTCCAGGGTGGGTGTGGTCTGTCAGCCGATGCTGCCAAGTCTACTTCTCCAGCCCAATATGTCCACTACAAGCACGCTGGCGCAAGTTGAAAGCCTTTAGCTGTTACCCATGAGGCTTTAGCCGCGATCGTTTGGCCACCGATCCCCAATCCCAAGCCACCAGCTACCAGCTACCAACCACCAGCCCCAGACCTCAAGCCTCCAATCATGTTCCCTTGGCCAGATACAGATTCGGGGCGGCGACTTTTCGATTATACTGTTACTGTCGAAGTGACAGGTTCCGGCTGGTACTACCGATGGCTATTCTGAGGAGCCGACCATGAAGAAAAAGGTATTGATTATTACAGCCGTAACCATCTTGGTTATTGCGATCATAATCGTCGTGAGCGGCCCGCTGCTGAGCGCGTTAGGGGTGGAGGTATTCTGCGTCGCCGACGAGAACGGTCGCACGCGTCTCGTGCGCTGTGGCGGCGAAACAGCGCTGACAGTAGACACGGCGCCACCCACCCTGTCGGCTGGCGCCCAACCAACCCTGATAGATACCGATATGGCCGCCGATGACTGGATGGCAATTTTATACCTGCTGCAGCGGCCCGATGTGGACGTGCGGGCTATAACCGTCACCGGCGCTGGGGAAGCGCACTGCGAGCCGGGCGTGCAAAATGCTCTTGACCTGGCTGCCCTGGCCGGCCGGTCGGATATTCCGGTGACCTGCGG
Organism: Promineifilaceae bacterium (SeqCode); assembly: GCA_041570195.1. GTDB lineage: Bacteria > Chloroflexota > Anaerolineae > Promineifilales > Promineifilaceae > UBA11865. The sequence continues at coordinate 4,607 of JBFFWQ010000174.1, forward strand.
CCGGGAGACCCCGCTTGAAGGGAATCACGTCTTTCCGCCAAGCTGGCGTGACAATGCCGACTCGCTGGCCAGCATATCGATCCCGGATAATCCCAACCGACCGTTAGACCAGGACGCGACCCATCTCATTGGCAATTTAATCCGCGAGGCGGCCGGAGAGTTGGAGATCATCACCTTGGGCCCTCTAACAAACCTGGCCGAAGCGTTTCTGGCTGAGCCAGCGCTGGCAACAGAAATTAAACAACTCTATATCATGGGCGGCGCTTTTTCCGTGCCGGGCAACGTCTCTGACGCGCCTGAGATGGGTATCGACAACAGCGCCGCAGAGTGGAACATCTACGTGGACCCGCAGGCCGCCGCGCTGGTGGTCGATTCGGGCGCGCCGGTTACCTTTGTGCCCCTGGATGCCAGCAACCACGTCGTACTCGACCAGGCTTTTTACGACCGGTTGGCAGGGAATCGGGCCACACCGGAAGCCGAGTTCATTTACCAGGTTTTGACGCAAAACATTGGCTTTGTGCGCTCCGGCGACTACTATTTCTGGGACCCCCTTACGGCGGCCATGGCGGCCGATGAAAGCCTGGGAGTTATCGAAGCAGGGCCGGTTTTGATCGTAGAAGAAGAAGGTCCGGAAAGCGGGGCCACGCGCCGGGATGCAAACGGCAGTCCGGTGAGGATCGCCACGGCCGCTGACGGCGAGCGCTTCAGACAACACTTCTTGGACGCGCTAAACGGCCGGGTGTCAGACTGAAACCAAGCCGTTAACTGTAAACCATTCGCTTTTGACGGCCGACCCTCGATCACCACACTCCAGGTAACAGCCGGTAATGAACCCCACCAACGTAGGTCTCGTAGCCGTCCAATTCAGCCAATAATGTCTTATCCTCCAGAGCCGCCCGCACGACGAAGCTGATGACCACCAGCCCGGCCGGAATGTAGGCCCAAAGCGAGCCCAGCACCAGGGGCGTGGCCAGCGTGCTGAGCATCCAGCCGCTATAGGCCGGGTGGCGCACGAATTGGTATGGTCCGCCGGTGACCACCGTGTGGCCGCGATCTTCCTGGATGCTGACCGTGGTAGCGAAATAGGCGTTGGAAATCATGGCCCAACTGGAAAAAGCGCTGCCCAGGATAAGCACGACCAGCGCTGCCAGCCAGATCCACAGGGGCACGGCCGGCGACCAGCCGGAGCGCCAATCCAAACCGGCGACGACGAACATGGTCACGACGAAGACCAGGGCCGCGCTGGTCACAACCCGGTCCCAACCCTTGGTCTCTTCTCGCACCTCGGCCCGCTCGGAGATGACTTCCGGATTGACCCGCAGCAGGATGACGGCATTGATGGCGATGCCGATCACATAAACCGCCAGGTAGGCCCAGGCGCCCGGCCAGCGAAAAGTTCCGGCCGATAAAAGAAGATCGCCCCAATGACCAAAGTCTGTACGACCAGCTGCCTGGCCCGCTTGCGCATCCCCTTCTTCAGCTCCCCGCTATCCATCGTCTGTTCCACCGTGGCTTTGGAATTCATGAGCCATCTCCACCCAGTTTACGCACTATGCAAAAATATAAATTTAGGCATATCAAAATATTATAGCGACCAACGGCGAATGTCACGGCATAGTCGCTACACGAAATGTAAAGTGTGTCGATTGTGTTGCTCCTTGACCCCTGATCCCCAAGCCCTGATCTATTGCCCCCCCCATCCGACTACACTAGACTAAGTCAAATTCTCCTTGAGAGAACTCACACCGGTTGCGCCAACCAACGAGAACGAAAATGCTAACCGCTAAAAGCTTGGAGCTAAGAGCTATTTACGAAGGAGTAAAGTAATGTCTGACAGCGCTTTAGAGGGCATCCTGGTCATCGACTTATCCCGCGTCCTGGCCGGGCCCTACTGCACCATGCTGCTGGCCGATTACGGCGCCGAGGTGCTCAAGATCGAGCAACCAGGCCTGGGCGACGGCACGCGCCAGTGGGGGCCGCCCTGGGTCAAGGACCAGAGCGCTTACTTCCTGAGCGTCAATCGCAATAAGAAGAGCCTGACCCTGAACCTGAAGACGGCCGAGGGTCAACGAATCCTGAAACAACTGGCGGCCGAGGCCGACGTGGTGATCGAAAACTTCAAGCCCGGCACCACCGGCCGGATGGGCATCGACTACGAGACACTAGCCGCCGACAATCCCGGCCTGATTTACTGCTCCATCACCGGCTATGGCCAGACCGGCCCCTATCGCGACCGGCCGGGCTACGACTTCATGATTCAGGCCCAGGGCGGCATCATGTCCTTGAACGGCCCGCCAGACGGCGATCCGTACAAGGTCGGCGTGGCTATCGTCGACATCACCGCCGGCCTGTTCGCCAGCAGCGCCATCCTGGCCGCACTACACGAAAGAACGAATAGCGGCCGCGGCCAATACATCGACGTCGCCTTGCTAGATACCCAGGTGGCCTGGCTGGCCAATGTGGCCCATAACTACTTCGCCACCGGCCAGCCGCCCGGCCGCTATGGCAACGCCCACGCCAATATCGTGCCTTACGAGGTCTTCCCCACCAGCGACGGCCACCTGGCCCTGGCCATCGGCACGGATGGTCAATACCGTCGCTTCTGTGAGATCGCCGACCGGCCCGATCTGTGGGATGACGAACGCTTCCAGAGTAACGCCGGGCGGGTCGAAAACCGTGCCGAGTTGGTCCCCCTGCTCCAGGACGTCTGCCGCCAGCGGCCGACCGATACGTGGATCGAACTACTAGTCGGGGCAGGCGTTCCCTCCGGGCCGATAAACGACATTCCGGCCGTCCTGGCCGATCCACAGGTACAGGCCCGGCAGATGGTCCAGGAAGTGGATCACGCCACGGCCGGCCGCATCCAGATGTTAGGGCCGGTGGCCAGGTTGTCACGCACGCCGGCCGCCATCCGCCAGGCGCCCCCGGCGCTGGGAGCGGATACAGAGCAGATCCTGGCCCGGCGATTAGGGTATGCGGCAGGGGCCATCGAAGCGCTGAAGCGCGAAGGCATCATATGATCGAGTGCAGGCTTGAAGCGGCCGACCGCATCCACGCACTCGAGCTCGGCTGCAATAAATCCCAGGACCTGGTCGAAGAATCCACCGACCTGGAAAAAGCTTTCTGGGTTTGAGTATTGACGACGGGGACAACTGGGTTTGGAGGGTAGACAATTGGGGATATTCTTACAGAGTCAAGCCAATCTGGTACCAAGTGATTTGCAGAAAAAACTTGCACAAACCAACGAAGCGCATCGGCAAATCACCAAAGTAATCGGCGGCGATTCAGTATCTGTTCTATGAAGAATCATTCCGCCGATTACTCAGGAGAAAAGAACAATGCCGGCAACAGGCGATATCGTTTACTTGCAGCATGAAAGTGACGTCCTGAAAAATAACCCTTTGGGCGATCCCCATATCCGTCGCTTTCCGGTCTACACGCCGCCTGGCTATGACGACCAGTCGGCTACCGGCTATCCAGTCATCTTTGCCATCCCCGGCTTCACCGGTCATGGCGATCGTTACCTGCAAGGTAGCATGTTTCGCCAGCCGTTCAATGAGATGATAGACGAGCTCATCGCGGCCGGGAAAATGCCGCCCGTCATCTACGTGATGCCCAACTGTCTCACCTACTACGGCGGTAGCCAGTATGTCAATTCATCGGCCGTCGGCGATTACGAGGATTACATCATCCAGGAACTGGTGCCATTGATTGACGCCAACTTCGCCACGTCGGGCGCGCGAGGCATCATGGGCGGCTCCAGCGGCGGGATCGGCTCTTTCACCCTGGCAGTTAAGCACCCTGATGTTTTTAGTGCTTTCGCCGATCACAGCGGCGACAGCGCCTTTGAGTATTGTTACCTGCTGGATGTGCCGCCATTCATCACGGCGATGGAGAAGTACGACTACGATCTCGTCAAATTCAAGGCCGTCATTCACGATCCTAGCGTGCCAAAAGACAGGTCCTTCATGAGCATCCTCAACCTGCTGGCCATGGCTGCCTGCTATTCGCCCAATCCGGCCGTCGAGCCTTTAGGTTTTGAATTACCCTTTGACATTCGCACCGGCGAAATATACCCGGAGATTTGGGAGCGTTGGCTTGCTTTTGATCCGGTGCATATGGTCGAGCCCTACCTGGCCAATCTGCGCCGCCTCAACTTCATCTACATCGATTGCGGTAAACGGGACCAATTCAATCTCCAGCTAGGCGCCCGCCAACTGCACGCCCGGCTAGAGCGCTTCGAAGTCGACCACATTTACGAGGAATATAACTCCGACCACTTCCTGTTGCGCCGCGAGCAAAAGCGCAAGAGTATCCCACTCCTGGCCGATGCCTTGTTCAGCTAATCGAGGCGCCTTCGGAGACAACATAAATACGGAGGAGGGAGCATTCTCAAACGCGATTGGTTCGCGAGCGACCGGCATCCGAGGATGCCTAACTCCTCTTTTGTACAAGCAAAAAAACTCCTCGACAAGCCTGCTACCCGCCCCGTAGCCCGGTTTTTCAAACCGGTGCGGGATGCAATCGCGCCCTGTCAGCCGCCGGTCAACGTCTAACGTCTAACTTCTAAAAGCTAACAACTTCTCCCGTTTGGCTACCGATCTCATTATGCGCTATAGTTGCTCTTAAACCC
>JBFFWQ010000175.1:0-8933 GCA_041570195.1 Promineifilaceae bacterium (SeqCode)
AATGTTTGGTTTTTATCGTAGGGAGCGATCACATCGGCAAATATGGCCATGAAGAGTAAGATTATAGCCATAATTCCACCGACAACCGCCGATTTTTGCCTAAACAAGCGGCGTAATGTCAATCGCCAGAGACTGTTTGATTTATAATCGCCGATGCTGCCCTCAAGGGCATCATCGTATTCTTCGACTGGGAGTTCGCTAACCGTTGACATGATTGCCTCTTGAGTCAGTCCAACCTAATCCGTGGATCTAAAAAGCCGTAAGACAAATCAACGAACAGGTTAATTGCTACATAACCAACGGCGATGAATAGCACGAAACCCTGAATAATGGGGTAATCGCGCGCTGTTATCCCTTCAAATACCGTCCGACCAACGCCGGTTAAGCCAAAGATAGTTTCGGTTAAGACAGCACCACTCAGCACAAGTCCTAGTTGCAAGCCGGCAATCGTCACGACCGGAAGTAGCGCGTTCCTAAAAGCATGCTTCATCACGACCTTGTTGTGCTTGAGGCCCTTCGCTTTTGCGGTCCGAACATAATCTTGCCCTAGTACTTCCAGCATGCTGCTTCGGGTCATACGAGCCAAAATAGCCATGGGAATCGTTGCCAAAGCCAGGGCCGGCAAGATCAGATGTCTCAAAGAATCAGCTAGAATGTCCCATTGAAGCGTCAAGAGTGAATTCACGATAAACATATTAGAAATAAATGTAAGGAAAAATGGGACGATCCCGGTTTCTTGGATCTCCCAGCCATATACCTCATAGAAAGGTTCTGGCAAGACACCTGCTGATAGTCGTCCGGAAGGAGGCAATGCAAAAGGCGTATCCTTGAGCACGATGGCAAAGAAAAAAGCCAACATTAAGCCCAGCCAAAACACCGGCATCGACACGCCTATGTTTGCGCCAACCATTGTGAATACATCAAACGAGGAGTTCCTCCTGGTGGCGGCCAGTATTCCCGCAGGGATAGCCACAAAAAACGCAATAGTAAGGGCCATCATGCTTAGTTCAATGGTGAGTGGCAACCGCGTTCCGAGAATCTCGGTTACAGGCCGGCCAAATTGCAGCGAAACTCCCAGATCCCCTCGGGCCAAATCTCGCAGATAGATGAGGAATTGGGTTGGTATTGGCTTATCAAGACCCTTATCTATGTTATATTGCTCGCAAACTTCGGGCGTTGCCCTCTCACCGAGTGCTGAGCTACATGGATCCCCAGGAATAGCCCTAGCCATAAAAAACACCACCAGGAGCACACCTAGAACAACAGGGACAGCCGCCAATATGCGTCGCAGGCTATGTTGGATCATTGACTATTGTTCCACATAACGCAGGTTATCGGTTCAGAAACGTGGGGTGTATCCCTATTCAGCCTCTAAGGCGAGGAATACACCCCACATCAACTTACCATTGCTTAACAAGGAAGAAGAACTATTTCATACCTGTTAAACATTCTTTGAATTACTCTGAGGGCGGCGCGTTGATGAACTGGTCCCAGGACCCAACGTACCAGTTAAAGGCACCTGTATTGCCAACGTGCAATGGGCTGGCGGCATCGAGGCCCACTTCCCAGGATTTTACGACATCATTGGCATCCAGCGTGGAGCCATCATGGAACAATACACCCTCTCGGAGTTGGAAGGTCCAAACAAGTCCGTCCTCACTGGCCTCAAAAGAAGTAGCCAGTTCCGGTACAACGTTTCCAGAGTCATCAGCGAACTCAAGCAACGGCTCAACAACCTGCTGGCATCCGCGGAGAGACTCTCCGTCAGTCTCATCATGGCAGAACAAGCTGATGGGCTCATTATTTTGCATAACCACCAACGTGTCCTTGCCCGGATCCATCTTATAGAACTGGGCAGCCCCGAATGGCGGAACGTAAGCGCCCTCAACAGTCGCCAAAGCCGCGTTGGCAGCAGTTCCATTAGCCACAGGAATCAAGGGGACAAACTCTTTTACTGCGTTATTGGCCGCTTCATAGAATGGGGCCGCTTCTTCCTCGGTGGCGATTGACGACGCGGCTTCCATTGGTTCGTAGATTTCTGGATATGGTTCACCAAACTGGGTGAGGTTCCGGTGTAAGTGGTTGTCGAAGAAATTGGAAACGTGCGGATAATCTGCGCCCCAACCAAGCATGTGCAATCCGGCGAGATTTCCTGCGTTGGATTCATCGATAAATTCACCGGATTCCATCGCGATAACCTCGGCATCAATATTCAGATTTTCCATTAGCTGAGTCTGAATATCTACTGCTACTGAGGACACTTCAGGAAGATAGGTACGGGTAACATCGCGATAATAGAGGCCTGTTTCAAAGCCGTCGGGGAATCCAGCCTCGGCTAGTAATGCGCGACCAGCTTCGGGATCAAACTCGTACCAGCTTTCACCCACGCATCCATTGGGGATGGAGCAGGGGGTGAAATAATCGGCGACCGTCGATCCAGGCGGGTAGAATGTGTCGACGATACGCTGTTTATCGATACTCATCGCTACCGCTTGCCTGACACGGACATCATCAAATGGTGGGTGAGTATTGGTCATCCCTAGGTAGAAGGTGTTAGGATTTGGATCGACTACCAATACCAGATTTGGATCTGACTCGACCGCTTCCATATCATCGGTGCCGACACTGGTGATGTAATCTACATTGCCGGCCTGGAGTTCGAGTAATCTTGCCGCGGCTTCTGTACTCCAGCGCAAGACTGCGGTCTCGGCAGGTGCCGGCTCGCCCCAATAGTCGTCAAAACGTTTGTAAACAACCTGGTCGCCCCGGACCCATTCCTCAATCATGTAGGGTCCCGTGCCAATGGGCCTTTCCAGTAGTTCGCCCGTTCCGCCAGTTTCCTCCAACCACTCCGCAGGTTGCACGGCGAAGGGGGTGAAGGCTAGCTTAGACAGGAAGGCTGGATCTACCTGACAGAGGGTAATCTCGACGGTCAACTCGTCAACCGCCGCGACGGACAGAATCCTGCCACCATAGTCGCAGTTCTCTGCGGCCAGGATTGCGGGTTCAAAGGCCATTTCCTCTTCGGCCGGCTCGGCCGGTTCTTCAGCGGGCTCCTCGGCTGGTTCCTCGGCTGGTTCTTCAGCCGGTTCTTCAGCGGGCTCCTCGGCTGGCTCCTCGGCCGGTTCTTCGGCCGGCTCCTCGGCCGGTTCTTCGGCCGGCTCGGCGGGCTCCTCGGCCGGGACCTCCGTGGGCTCGTCCGCACCGCCGCCACAGGCAGCGAGCAAGAAGCCCAAGGTCAAAAGACCCACGATGAGTAGCATGTACTTTCTGTTCATCTTCTCTTCTCCTTTTTGAAAGACGTAAACTGTGAAAGTAACCTGGTGCCACGCGCCTAGCGCTCTGCGCGCAGCGTTTAAAACGCAGCGTCAATGGTAGCATGGGTTTGGGTCAATAGCAATATGGTGTAACGAGGTAACAGTTTTACTGTCTATCACTTAACACTAGGACGGGGCTTTCAGCCGTCAGTCTCCTGTTTCATGGCGGCGGGCTGTACGGTATAATCTGCAGGATGAACAATCGTGACATCGCCCAGACTTTCGAGCAAATAGCCGATATGCTGGCCATCCGCGGCGACCACTTCCACAAAGTGCTGGCCTACCGGCGAGCGGCCGAGAACATCCGCGAACTTGACCGCGACCTGGGCCGGCTGCGAGACGAAGGCGATTTGACAGACATCCCCGGAATTGGCGCGGCGCTGTCGGACAAGATCGAGGAAATGCTCGACACGGGCCGGCTCGACTACTATGAGCGGTTGGCGGCCGAGGTGCCGCCGTCGTTGGTCGAGATGTTGCAGGTGGAAGGGTTGGGACCTAAACGGGTCAGGCAGATTCACGAGTCGCTGGCCATTACGACGATGGAGGAGCTGGCCCAGGTGGCCGGGGAAGGCCAACTGCGATCACTGCCCGGACTGGGCGTCAAAAGCGAAGCGAAACTGGTGGCCAGTATTCAGGCCCTGAGCCGGCGCGAGACCGGCCGCACGCCTTTGGGAACAGCTTGGCCAATCGCCCAGGAGATCCTGGCCGAGCTTCGCAATTTGCCGGGCGTTTCGGCATCGGCCGTGGCCGGCTCGCTGCGCCGGATGCGGGAGACGATCGGCGATGTCGACTTGCTGGTGGCAGCTGAGGACGCCGGACCTGTCATGGCCTATTTCTGCTCAATGCCCCGGGTGGAGAGCGTCTTGGGCAGCGGTCCAACCAAGAGCAGCGTCATTCTGGTGAATGGGCTACAAGTGGATCTGAGGGTATTGCCGGCCGAACGTTGGGGCACGCTGCTCTCGTACTTCACCGGCAGCAAGTATCACAATGTGAAGCTGAGGCAAATGGCCCTCGCCATGGGCCTCAGCCTCAATGAACATAGCTTCACCCCGCAGGACGGCGGTCACGAAATCTTGTGCCGCACAGAAGAAGAGGTCTATGATGTGCTGGGTCTGCCATTCATCCCGCCGACATTGCGCGAGGACAAAGGGGAAATTGAGGCGGCGCAACAGGGTGAACTGCCCGATTTGATCTATGAATCGTCGATAGTCGCCGATCTGCACCTGCACAGCACCTGGTCCGATGGGCGAATGAGCATTCTGGAGATGGCCAGGGCTAACGAAGCGAGGGGATACAAGCACATCGTCATCGCCGATCACTCGGTCAGCCTGGGCATCGCCAATGGTCTGTCGGTCGAAAGATTGCGGCAGCAAGCTGACGAAATCCGGGTGGCCAATGAGGCGATGGGCTCTGATTTCACCATCCTGCACGGCACGGAGATGGAGATCAAGGCCGATGGCTCGCTGGATTATCCGGACGACGTACTGGCCGAGCTCGATTTTGTCATCGCCAGCTTACACGTTGGTCTGCGGCAACCGCGAAAGCAGGTCATGAGTCGGATACTGACCGCGATCAACAACCCACATGTAGACATGATTGGACATCCCACAGGACGCTTGATACCAGACAGGGCGGCCGCGGATCTCGACATGGAAGAGGTGTTGCAGGCCGCGGCGGTCAGCCAGACGATCATTGAGATCAACGCCAATCCACAGCGGCTGGATTTACGCGATATTCATGTACGACGGGCGATCGAGTTGGGCGTGAAATTGGCCATCAATACCGACGCTCACCACAGCGACCAGTTGGCGTTCATGTATTATGGCCTTGCCATGGCGCAACGGGGTTGGGCGACGGCGGATGATGTTGTGAACACGTGGCCAGTGGAGCGTTTGTTGGCGTATGTGGATGGCGGAAGTGAACAGTGGTGAGTGGTTGGTGGTTAGTCATGAGAAGATAGTGGACATAGGGTAGTGGACAGTAGCCAATCGCCAGAACAGAAGATAGAGTTGACGAATATGAGCACAGGGACGACGAGTATTTTCAGGAGTATATTTCGCGGGCTAGACGAGCGGACTCTCGATATGCTGCGAGAGCTGGCCGAATTACGTACTTACCCGCCTGAAACGAAGCTCTGCCAACAGGGCCGTGTTGAACATACCTTCTACGTCATCGTGGAGGGCATGGTGGCCATTTCGCAGATCCTTGACGATGGACAAGAGCGCATGCTCAGTATTTTGCGGCCGCGACAATATTTTGGCGAACTGGGCCTGCTAGATGATACACCGCGAATGGCTAATTGCATCACGATAACGACGACCACTGTGCTAGAAATCACGGAAGAAGTATTCCAAACCGTGCTGGAAAGCAGTCCGGCCGTGGCATATTCTTTGATGCGGCACGTGGTCGATCTGCTGCGAAATACCGACAAATTGGCCATCGCCGACCTGACGGCCAAGAATGAATAACTACAGGAGGCTTATGAGGAATTGAAAGCGGCCCAAGCTGATCTGGTGGAAAAGGAACGGCTGGAGAGGGAGCTGGAGATCGCCGCCGACGTTCAGCGAACGCTTTTGCCTACGAGCTTTCCCGAATACGACGACTATCGATTTGCCGCCTACCTGAGCCCTGCGCGCAGGGTCGGTGGAGACTTCTACGACGCAATTGCGCTGGACGACGAGCATGTGGGTCTGTTGCTGGCCGATGTGGCAGACAAGAGCGTACAAGCGGCTCTATTCATGGCCGTGACCCGAACCCTGTTCATGGTCGAGAGCAGGCGGTCATTATCGGCAGCGCAGGTTGCTCTGGCCGTTCACCAGGGGGTGATGGACGTAGCGCCCAGCGCAGACATTTTCGTAACCGCTTTTTATGGCGTCTTGCACCGGCCGAGCGGCAAGCTCAGCTACATCAGCGCCGGTCACGAAAGACCGATGCTGGTCCGTAGCGGCGAGCAGATCAGTCAAATCAAAGGCAACGGCCGTTTTTTAGGCATGCTGGATCCCCTTGAATTGGACGAATTCGAAGTTGACCTGCAGCAGGGCGACCGCTTACTGGTATTCAGTGACGGCGTGCCTGACGCGATCGACCAGGCCGGCCGGCAATATGGTTATGAGCGTATGATGCGCTACCTGAAGAAAAATCATGAACTGCCAGTAAGATTCCTGGTTGATGGTCTGGCCTCTGATGTCGCCGCGTGGCGCGGCAACGCGCCGGCTTTTGACGACCTGACATTATTGGCGCTCGAAGTCATGGCGGACAATGGCTAGGTACGAACGCCCGCCTGACCCGAATCGATCACCGCAAGAGTTCGTGGAATATCAGAAGCGGCCGCGCGAATCAAACGGTGGTGAACCAACGCCCTGGAAGTGGCTGGGTCTTGGTATTATCGTCACCCTGGTTGGTCTGGGGATAGCCGGGATATTCTTGAGCCTGTTCCTGTTTCGTGAACCACTGCCGGTGTCACTACCGGAGCCCACTATCATTCGGCTGACAGCGCCTGCCGGCGTCGCCGCATCGGCTACGGCGCCGCTGCCCACGGCGACCACACTGCCCACGCTCACACCACCACCGACACCGGATTTGTCAATCGCGCCGGAAGCAATTACCGTAGGATTTTATGCCGCGGTGGCCAATACAGATAACGTGGGCGTAAGCTTGCGTGGTGGCCCGAGCACGGACAACATACGCCTGCTGCTTATTCCGGAGGGCGGGGCGATTCGCGTTATCGGCGGCCCGGAAGAAGGTAGCGGTTTGATTTGGTGGCAAGTACAACTAGACGACGGCACGGAAGGCTGGGTCGCCGGGGACTTCCTGATTCCGGCCGCCGCGCCATAGAACCCGAGAGAGCAGTGACGAAGTTGAGGCGTCGCCTGAGCACCGTGATAATCGGATTGTGCATTCATGCACTAGTAATCGCCAGTCTTGGCCAAGCGGCCGCCCAAGACGGCGATGGCGAAGCACTGACCCTGAGCATGAGGCGAAACTTCGGCTATGGTCTGGGTGCGCAGATACAGGGCAGGTTTTCCTATCAAGTGAGTGGCCCGGACGATCTAGTGCGCGTCGAATTCTTGCTGGACGGGCAGGTTATCGGCGCAGATGGCGAGGCTCCTTTCGCCTTTCAATTCAATACCGGTGACTTCTCTGAGGGACTGCATCGGCTGTCGGCCGTTGGTTACACGGTCGATGGGCGAGAGTCGCTTTCGAATGCTATCATCCGCCAATTTGTGTCGACCAGCTTGGTAACGATAGGCGGTGTGGCATTGGTTGTTATCGTCGTGGCTTTCAGAGTCGGTAGCCATTTTCTGGCTCGTAGATCGAGCCGGGGGCGGGTGACGAGCGGCAGCTATGGCTTTCTAGGCGGCGCGGTATGTCCAAATTGCGGCCGACCATTTGGCCTGCATTGGTGGAGCTTGAAGTTGGGAATAGGCCGCTACGATCGTTGCCCGCACTGTAGGAAGTGGAATATGCAACAGCGGGCTTCAGCAGCTGCGCTGGCGGAGGCCAAAGAACTGCTGAGTGGCAGCGTTACTGCCCAAAAAGAAGCAGGCGATACACAGAAAGAGCAAGAGGCCCTGCGAAGGCGGATCGAAGAATCGCGGTACGATGAAGGATAAGTATGTCAACGAATGCTGAGGACCAGGTTGCTCGCTTGCGTGAGCAAGGCGCTCGCTTACGCGAGCAGATCAGTTACCATCTTTACCGCTACCATGTACTGGATGCGCCGGTCATCAGCGACGCGGAATATGATGCGCTGTATGGCGAATTGGTAGAATTGGAAGCGGCAAATCCAGAGTTGATCATGCCCGACTCGCCAACGCAGCGGACCGGCGCCGAGCCGCTGGACGCCTTTGAGAAGGTTCAGCACCCAGAACCGATGTTGAGCCTGGCCAATGCCTTTGACATCGACGGTCTCTATGCCTGGCGCAGTCGCATCGGCCGCCTGCTTCCAGAAGGGACAAAGCTTGATTACGTGGTGGAGCCGAAGATCGACGGGTTGACGGTCGTGCTGACCTATCGCGATGGCCGCTTCGTGCGAGGGGCTACCCGAGGCAACGGCGAGGTGGGCGAAGATATCACTCAGAATCTGCGCACGATCTTCTCGGTACCCAAAAGGATACCGGTCGACCCCGGTAGCGAATTGAGCGGTCCGGCTTATCTGGTTGTTCGAGGTGAAGCGTTTTTGCCGTTAGATAAGTTCGAGGAACTAAACCGGTCAAGACTGGCCGAAGGGCAGCCACTCTATATGAATCCGCGAAACACGGCCGCCGGTTCACTGCGCCAACTTGATCCAGCGGCCACGGCCGACCGACCGCTGACCTTGTTTTGCTACGATATCATCGTCTGGGACGGGATCTCCGTGCCTAACCGACAGTGGGAGCGATTGCAGCTCTTAAGGGATCTAGGCTTCCCGGTTTCGCCGGACATAGCGTTCGGCGAGGATCTGGATGGTGTCGCCGGACTGTACGAGCGCTGGATAGAGAAAAGAAACGAAATCAACTACGAGGTGGACGGCCTGGTCATCAAGATCGATGACCAGGTATTGGCCAAAAGCCTCGGTTTTACCGGCAAAGACCCACGAGGCGCCCTGGCCATGAAGTTCCCGGCCCAAGTGAAAAC
>JBFFWQ010000176.1:0-8739 GCA_041570195.1 Promineifilaceae bacterium (SeqCode)
CAATTAACTAGTATGTCTCTTGGTTGATCGCCAAGCCCGAAGCGCTACACAAAATGAACATGACGAATCAGCAAACAACGTCCGTACGGGACGGTAGAAGGCTAACCGAATTCACTTACAACCGAGCTCAGCGCCGTTTCCTCGAAGCCCAGATGAAAAAGGTGTCACGTTCCTTCGCTCTGGTGGTCTCTTACCTCGAGAAACCGTTGCGCGAATACCTCTCGGCCGCCTACCTGGTCTGCCGGGTGGTCGACAATATCGAGGACTGCACTGAGCCCTACAGTTGGCAGCGCAGTCGCTTTGAAGATTTCGAGTCGCTGCTGGCTGAACCAAGTAGAGCGGCGTCCCTTGTCGAGGCGTGGGGCGATTACGCCTGGCCTGGCTTAACAGAAGATGAGAAGCGCCTGATGGGGCCCAAAGACGGAACCATGCTGTGGCAGATCTACGCCAGCATGCCGGCCCTGGCCCGCCAGGTGATCGGCCGCTGGGCCCGCGACATGGCCCAGGGCATGAGCCGGATCGAAGATCCGGACCAGCCGCCCCGCCTGGCCCATCGCGATGGCGTCCAGATTTTGGCCAGCCTGCCAGACTACAATGTGTACTGTTACTACGTGGCCGGCACAGTCGGTCATCTGGCCACCGAATTGGCCGTCGACTTCTACGGCATCTCCGGGCCCAGCGTGGCCCAGCTGCAGTTGACCAGCCAGGCCTGCGCCCGTGGCCTGCAGAAGACTAATATCGTCAAGGATTTTCGCGAGGACCTGGCCCGCGGCGTCAGCTACCTGCCCGACGAGTGGTTGCGCCAGGCTGACTACCGTCCGCTGGAATTGGCCGGGGCGCCCCTGTCCTGGAAACGCCAGGTCGTCGACGACGTGCTGGCTGAGCTGCGCGAAGCCACCCAATACGTCCTGGCCTTGCCCTACGAAGCGGCCGGCTACCGTATCGCCAGCCTGTTGTGCCTCTTCCCGGCCTACCAGACCTTGCTGCGGGCCGCCGAACGTGGGAACAGCCTCTTCACCGCCGACCACAACATGAAGATCTCCCGCTTCACCATGATGAACTGCATCCGCGACGCCCGCAACCTGGTACGCGACAACGAAGCCGTCCTGGCCTACAGCCGCGCCGCCGAAGAAGCTATCGATTCCCTGCTAATCTGATAGCTGTCATTCCGTACCAGTACATCGGTCAGGAGTCCACCGCAGATCGTCATTCCGTAGCGATACATCGATCAGGAGTCCGCGCAATAGCCTGCTCTGCGCCTGTCGAAGAGAGGAATCCCCGAAACCCTCACTATCCTCGGCCTCTTAGAGCGCTTGATTGCCGGCCGCTAATCAGGCATAATGTCTGATAATTCAGGCTGCGGGGCGCGTGCCGCGTCCGAGGGACACTCTGGCAGAACGACCGGCATTCGCCTCTCGCCAAAGAGAAGCCGTCGATGGCGCGAATTACACTCTCTCTGCTGGGGCCATTTCAGCTACGGCTGGACGGCATACCGGTCAGCCATTGGAAATCGAAAAAAGTCCAGGCGCTCTTGGCTTACCTGGCCGTAGAAGACGGCCGCCCCCATCATCGCGATAGCCTGGCGGCCATGCTCTGGCCCGATCAACCTGATCGCGCCGCTCGAGACAACCTGCGCTACGCGCTCTACCATTTGCGCCAGACGATAAACGATCATCACTCACAAACGCCCCTGGTTTCGGCCGGAACGCAAACCCTGCAGATGAACGGCCGTGACCAACTGGAATTGGACGTGACTGTATTTGAACGCCTACTAGATGCCGATCCGGCCGAAGCTGAGCAGTGCGACCACTGTCGGCAAGCCGTCGACCTTTATCGCGGGCCGTTTCTCGAGGACTTCGCCGTAGCCGGCTGCCCGGACTTCCAGGATTGGCTCCTGCTGCGCCGGCAGCGCTACGGCCGGCGCATGGCCCTGACCCTCGAATGCCTGGTTCAACGCCATGCCCGGCAGGGCCGTTACGAGCCGGCCGAGGAGTTCGCTCGCCAATGGCTGGCGCTGGAACCCTGGAACGAACACGCCCACCGGGTCCTGATGCGCCTGCTGGCCCAGGGCGGCCGCCGCGGCGATGCCCTGGTTCACTTCAGCACTTCGCGCCAGTTGCTGGCCGATGAGCTGGGCCTCGAACCCGCGCCGCGGACGTTGGCCCTGGTCGAGGCCATCCGCGCCGGCACATACGAAAAGCCACCTGACTGAAGCCTGCCGGTTTTCGGTCCGGCAATCGCGCTCTTTAATTGTCATCCTGAACGGAGTCTTCGGAGTGAACGATCCTGCTCAACTTGTTAGTAGAATAAACGCCTGCCCGATCCACGGGCAGGTCTGCACCGCTCTGGCCCACCAAAGTCACCGATGAGAACCCCTTGATCGCGGCCTGCCCGGCCGGCATACTATAGCGTGGGAGACTTCGCTCCGGAGCAGCGAGACTCGCCCCAAGCGGCAAGAATGGCTCCGCGCGGCCACTGAAGAGTTATGTCAACTACTGAATCGTCCAAATTTGCCTCTGCGCCCCCGGCCGCGCCGGCCGCCGGTCTGCGCCGCTACCTACTCGAACCGGTCAACACCCTCACTCACCTGGTCGCCGCTTTCGCCGCCTCATTCGGCACCTTGCTGCTACTCTATCTCACCCGCGACCAACCGGCCAAAATGGCCAGCCTGGCTATCTACGGCCTTTGCCTGGTCCTGCTCTTCGCCGCTAGCAGCCTCCTGCACGGCGTCAAGTTGAGCGATGAGAAGCGCATGTGGCTCAACCGCCTGGATCATGTGGCCATCTTCCTGCTCATCGCTGGCACCTACACGCCCATCGTCTACAACCTGCTGCCGGCCGCCTGGAGCCGGCCGCTGCTGCTGGCCATCTGGATCCTTGCCTTGCTAGGCATGGCCTACAAACTCTTCAGCCCGCGCATCCACGGTTTGCTTAACGCTTCCATCTATCCCATTCTGGCCTGGGCCGGCGTCCTGCCCGCCATACTCGCCTATCGGATTGAGCCCTTCGTCCCCGCCGGCGGCCTGGCCCTGCTCTTCCTGGGCGGCGCCATCTACATGGTCGGTTTCGCCATCTACTATCTGCGCCGGCCGGACCCCTGGCCCAACACCTTCGGCCATCACGAGATCTGGCATATCTTCGTCATCGCCGCCAGCCTGTGCCACTTCATCTTCATGCTCCAATACATCGTCCCCGCGCCAGTCCAATAGCAATTCACCATTCACCTTTACCTTGCCATATCGCCCTCATGCTGCTATACGTAGTGCCAGTGCCAGTCAGCGTACCATTCACAATTCACCATTAAGTATTCATTATTCACTATTGCTCCAGGAGGCTCGTTGCCAAACAACCTCCGCCATTACCTACCGATAGCTGTCCTGCTCGTCGTATTCTTGATTGCCCTGCGGCCACAGGCCATCACCGCGGCCGACGATGCCCAATCCACCACCTTCATCATCGGCCAAATCGTCGACGGCCAGGGCGCGCCGGTCGACGGCGCCCTGGTCGAGCTACGCGCCGGCCAGGCCGGCCGTGTCCTGGCCGAGGGCGAGAGCCAGCCCGACGGCCGCTACGCCTTGCCGCTGCCGGCCGAGGTCGCGCCCAACGCCCAGCTTTCCCTGTACGTCAGCCGGTCGCACTTCGAGGAAGCGGTCATCACCCTGGACAGCTCGGCCGTCGAGCCCCTCTCCCGCGGCCAGAGCGTCGTCGTCGGTGAACTCACCCTCGCCCGTCGTATCGGGCCCGGGCTGTGGATCGCCGCCGGTGTCTTTCTGCTCATGTTGATCCTCATCGCCGCCACCGAACTGCACAACACCCTGGCCGCCTTGCTGGGCGCCGTCCTGATCCTGGGCATCAGCTACCTGGGCGGGGCCATATCCGAGGACCTGTTCATCTTCGAGTTTGACGGCGCCTTGAGCTACGTCGATTGGAACGTCATCTTCCTGGTCATGGGCATGATGATCGTCATCGCCATCGTCGAAAGGACCGGCGTCTTCCAATGGTTGGCCGTCAAAGCTTACCGGATTTCCGGCGGCCGGCCCTGGCTGCTGCTGACCATCCTCATGTTGATCACCGGACTGGCTTCGGCCTTCCTGGACAACGTCACCACCATGTTGCTGATGACGCCCATCACCGTCCAAATCGCCCTGGCTCTGGGCATGAACCCCCTGGCCCTGCTCATCCCCGAGCTAATGGCCTCCAATGTCATCGGCGTGAGCACCTTGGTTGGTACGCCCACCAACATCCTTATCGGCTCCTTCGCCAACATCAGCTTCAACGACTTCCTGGTCAATTTAACCCCCGGCGTGATAATGGCCTTCGCCGGCCTGCTTCTCTATAGCCTCATCGCCTATCGGGGTGATCTGCGCGGCCGCGGCCGCATATCCGAGGCCATGCTCGAACGGCTGACCCATCGCTCCCAAATCGAAGAGCCCGGCGACTTGCGCAAAGCCCTCGTCGTCGGCGCTTTCATGCTGGTCTTATTCGTGGCCGGCGAACGCATCCACCTCTTACCAGCCGTCACCGCGCTGATGGGCGCCACTGTGCTGCTCTTCCTGGTCCAACCGGACATCGAGGAGATGATCGATTCCGTCGACTGGACCACGCTGGTCTTCTTCATCTCCTTGTTCATCGTCGTCGGCGCCATCCAGGAAGTGGGCTTGCTGGCCTGGATCGCCCAGCTCATCGGCGACCTGGTCGGCGACAACTTGCCCCTGGCCATGTTGGCCGTCATCTGGCTCAGCGCCGTACTGTCCATGGTGGTGGCCAACATTCCCTTCACGGCGGCCATGCTGCCCGTCGTCGGCTACTTGACATTGACCATACCCGGCGCTCATAATAAATCATTGTTCTATTGCTTATCCGTCGGCGCGGCCATGGGCGGCAACGGTACCTCCATCGGCGCTTCGGCCAACATGGTCACCCTGGGCATCGCCGAACGGGCCGGCTACCCGGTCACCTATGGCTACTTCCTGAAGAAAGGCCTGCCGGCGGTGATCATCACCGTCACCCTGGCGACGGTATGGCTTTTTGTTCGATTTGTTTTTTGACAGCTGAAGGCTGATAGCTAATTCTCTGAGGTCATCATGAACGACGACAAGCGCCATCACATTCTCTGCGCCGTTCGCAGCCGGCCGAGTAGCGAGCAAACAGCCGCCCGGGCCATCGAGCTGGCCCTGGAGCAAAACGCCCGGCTGACCTTCTTCCACGCCCTCGAGACCCGCTTCCTGGACAAGCTCAGCGCCAGCAGCTCATCCCGCAAGGGCGCCTATGAAGAGCTGGCCGAAATGCTCGAGTTCACGCTGTCCATCCTGGCCGATCAGGCCCGGGCCAAGGGGGTAAAGGAAGTGGACTTCATCATCCGCCAGGGCGACTTCCGCGAAGAACTGCTGCAACTGATCCGTGAGATGCACATGGACATCCTGGTCATCGGCCGGCCCCGCCGCGGCCCCGGCCAGGCCACCTTCACTGAGGTCGAAATAAACGCCTTCCTGGCCGAACTGCAAGCCCTGGGCGTAACGATCGACAACTGATCGTCGCCCATCATGCCACAGATCGTCTGCGAAAGTACCGCAACTTTGTGCGATTTTCTGCCCATGTACGCTGCCCTGACCACGTCGCTTTAGCCGGCGCCCCTTGTGAAATAGTTCCCAATCTTGACATGCGCTCGTTGACTGATCTATAGTAGGCACTGTCGTTGAGTTCCAAATCCCTCTGCAAAACGCTTTTGACGGCGCCAGCGATGTTTACTACCGTAAGGATCAAGTTCACCTTGTAGGTTGTTTGACGGCGAGAATAGATGAGCCGACTGAGAACAATACTCTTCGTAAGTGCACTGACGTTGACCGCGCTGCTCTTGATTGGCTGTGGTGCGTCTTCAGCGGAGCCTACGGCTGCCCCCACGGCCGCGCCAACCGCCACTTCAGAACCGACGGCCACCCCCGAGCCAGAAGCCGAGATACCGAGTAAATCCTCCGAAGTGCCGCGCATGCCGGTGGACGAATTCAAAACGCGTCTTGACGACGGCCAGGAGATCGTGATCGTCGACACGCGAAGTCAAGCGAGTTACGATTTGAAGCGCATTCCTGGCGCCATATGGGTTCCTTCAGCCAACCTCCCTTCGCCTCTTGACGACGTGCCGCTTGATCAGGAAATCGTTTTGTACTGTACCTGACAGGATGAAGCCACCAGCGCCAGTCTGGCGCTGTCGCTCTACCGGAAAGGCTATACCAACGTGTATGCTTTGCTCGGGGGATTGGACGCGTGGGAAGAAGCCGGCTATCCGATGGAGCAAACCGACACTTAGTTCACTATTCACCACTCTCTATGAGCAATTATTCTCCCCGTCGGCACTCCCGCCGTAAAAGCGAATAGCAATACAAATCCTGATAACGACCCTTAAAGAAGGCGAATTCTCGCAGCAGCCCCTCGCGGGTGAAGCCCAGCTTCGTCAGCAACCCGGCCGAGGCCCCATTGCCCGGCATCACCAGCGCCTGTAAGCGGTTCAAGTTCAAGCTGGAAAAACCAAAACGAATGACCATGCCTAACGCTTCTGACATGATGCCCCGCCGCCAATACGGCCGGGCCAGCTCATAGCCCAATCCCCCCTGCGCGTTCGCCTCATAGATCGACAGTCCCACGCTGCCGATCAGCACGTTATTAGCCTTCTGGCTTATTCCCCAGCGGATCACATCCCCTCGTCGATAGCGGATGGCCTGATTCGCGATATGGCTGCGCGCCTCCTCCAGATTACCGAATCTCTCCAAGTCGTAATAGCGCGTGACCTCTTCGTCGGCAAACACCCGAAAGACGGCCTCGGCGTCGGACCGGACCATCTCGCGTAGTCTTAGATTTGGTGTTTCCAGTTCAGGGAATGCCGGCAAAGGCAGGTTCACTTGGCGCATAGGCCAATGATACCCCAGGCCCAGCCGTTCATACAGCCGGCGAATTGTTGTTTATGCGAGTGCCCGCGACTATTCTTTGATGCGGATGATGTCGCCCGACTCATCCGTCCGCACCTCGTACTGCTCGCCGTCGACGCTCAACATCACCTGCCAGCCCAGGTGGATCGCCGCCAGGCAACTCTCGGCCGGACCGCCTAGACCAAGACAAGAGTCACTCCACTCGGCTTCTTTGTAGGATTCGATCGCCACTTCGTCTGTTTCAACGTCAAGCTCAGTCGCCAGTGCGTCACGGGCCTTGGCCACAGCGGCAGGCGGCGCGTCTCCTTCGTCGGACGAGCTCTGATCGGCGCCACATGCTCCCAGAACAATCGTTGCCAGGAAGAATACGATTATCCACGAAACGACACTTCCTCTAGATCTATCCCGCACGTTCATCTTTGACCTCCTGGTTGAACTGCGTCCCAGTCTACCAAAGCTGCTGCCAAAAACGTCGTTTGTACTCCCCTCATGGTACACGGCTAACTGAATGCTAATCGACCGAACATGTGGAGATGGCGCATCCCCCCAATCGTAACTGAGTAGCCTTCAGCAGCCAGCCTTCAGCTGACCGCTGAAAGCTCGAAGCTAAAGGCTAACCGCTGTAAGCTATCAGCTCCAGAACGTCTCCGGCCGCGTCTCCAACGCGCCGTCGACATAGATATCCAGCTTCTCGTTGAAGAAACTCAGCAATCCCTTGATCTTGGGGATCTCTTCGATCGGATCCAGGTAGCCCCAGACCACATTACGCCGCACTTCATCGCCGATCTTAATTGACCAATAGGACGCGGCGCCCTTGTAGGGGCAGTGGGTCACCGCCCGGCTGGCGCTCAGCAGGTCCATGCGGATATCTTCCTGGGGGATGTAATAGCGGATGGGCAGCCCGGTCTCGAACAACAGCACCGGCCGCTTCGTATCGGCCACCGTCACCCCGTCCACCTCGACCCGGATATGGCGTGAGCTGGGAATGGCGTCGACCCGGTGATACGGATCCCGGGGATGGACGAAGATCTCTTGCTCTTCCTCGTACCAGTGGTCCATCTTATTCCACTTAAAGGTGATGTAACCGATCAAGGCTGGCTGTTCGGAGTCCGCCGACTGTGGCCAGGGCTCGGGATAGCGCCAGGCGGCCGCCTCGGCCGTCCGCTCGCCGACTTGCACGTCGTAATACTGCTTGCCGTCGCTGCCGCGGCGAGACGGCGTCAACAACTCCTGGCGCACATCTTGCTCAGGGAAATAATAGGTGACCATATGGCCGCCGGCCCAGACCAAGATCGGCTCCTTGCTGTCGGCCACTATCTGATCATTGAATTCGACCCGCACCCAGCGCTGGCTGGGCTCAACCCGTACTGGCGGCCGGGCCGCGCTTACTTTCGGTGTTTCGTTCGCTGACTTAATTGCCTCTTTCATGATTCACGTCTCCTAGTCTTTGCCCATTGGCATGATAGTCAGATCGACGAAAGCCGACTGCAACGTCGCTTACACTCGACTGGAGACTGGAACCATGACGGCCGCGTTCAACCTGAGTCGGGTGAGATGCAATCTCACCCCTGATTCGTAGAATCAGCGTTCTCTATTCATAGCGAAAACGCCGGCGACGAAAAAGACAACGGCGAAGCCTACGAGCACGGCCGCCTTCAAGGCTGCCAAATGACAGCCGCCGGCCTGCTTTGGCTCACCGCCCCTCAACATGGGATAGTCTGGCCGCCCACTGGCCTCCTATTCGTCGCGACAGCCAGCCGAACCCCAGCCGGCGGCTGATGCGCGGTTTTCTGGCCCGTCGGCCTGCCCGATTCGCGGCC
>JBFFWQ010000177.1:0-8523 GCA_041570195.1 Promineifilaceae bacterium (SeqCode)
GCTGGCCTCTGCAGACGTGGTCCACGGTCTCTATTTGGACGGATACGACCTGGAAGTCACAGCCGATCCTGGGCAGAGCGCCTCGCTCACTTTCATAGCGGACAAATCCGGTACCTTCCGCTTTCGTTGCTCGGTGACCTGCGGCCCGTTGCATCCTTTCATGATCGGCAAACTCAAAGTGGGCAACAACACGTTGCTATGGCGCGGTATGGCATTGGCCGTTTTGGCAGCTTCGGTCGGGCTGTGGAGGTTTCGCCGGTGACCCATTCGACAAGCTCAGGGCAGGCCCGTACTGCAACCCGATATGACCTGACGCGAATCCCGGCCGTCAGAACGCTACTGGTTAATCGGTGGCCGCAATTCCTGGTTCGGGTCGTAGCCCTAGCTGGCTTTCTCTTTGCCATCGTGGCCGGGCTGGCGGGCACGCCGGTTGGCAGCCGTAACTTCAGTATCGTATTCGTTTGGATCGCATGGTGGGCGCTGCTCATTCTGGTGGCCGTGCCGGTCCTCGGCCGGGGTTGGTGCACGGTGTGCCCCATTCCTATGCCCGGCGAGTGGCTGCAGAATCGCGCCTTATTGGGGCCGAGGGGATCGAAGCCGTCCTTGGGTCTGGGGAGGAAATGGCCCAAAGCCCTGCGCAATATCTGGGTACAGAACGGCGCCTTCGCCCTGATGGCCCTTTTCAGCGCTATCGTGCTGACCCAGCCTGGGGTAACAGCCATTATCCTGGCTGCTTTTCTCTTCCTTGCCCTCGGAGCAAGCCTGATCTTCGAGCGCCGCGCCTTTTGCCGCTACATGTGCCCGGTGGGTGGTTTCATCGGCCTGTATTCGCAGGCCGCGCCCTTTGAAGTGCGGGTGCGGGATACGGCCGTGTGCGCAGCACATACGACCAAAACCTGCTACACCGGCAGCGAAGATGGCTACGGTTGTCCTTGGGGCATTTTTCCAGGTGGCATGGTCAAAAATACCTACTGCGGCGCTTGCCTCGAATGTCTGCGCACCTGTCCTCTGGACAATATCGCCATCAACATCCGGCCGGCCGGGTCGGATCTATCGCAGCCGCGGGGTCGCAGGCTGGACGAGGCATTCAAAGCCTTCATAATGTTAGGCAGCGCCTTCGTCTATTCGGCCGTGATGCTGGGGCCGTGGGGTCAGCTGAAGACCTCGGCCTACGCCATCGGTTCGCTGCCCTGGTTAGGCTATGTCGCGGGCTTCCTGGCTATTGTCTTCGTCCTGCTGCCGGGCCTCTTCTACCTGGCCACGCGGGCCGGCCGGGCCCTGTCGCCCACGCGACACAATCTGCGAAGGAACTTTATCGCCTACGCATATGCCCTGGTTCCTTTAGGCCTGGCGGCCTGGATCGCATTCAGCCTGTCGTTTGTTTTCGCCAATGCGTCATACATCCTGGCAGCCTTGTCAGATCCCCTCGGGTGGGGTTGGGACTTGTTTGGCACAGCCACTTATAGCTGGACACCCTTCCTTACCCAGTATATTCCTATCCTACAAACTCTTGTGCTGGTGGTTGGCCTGGCCTGGGCCGGTATTACCGCCCGGCGCATTGCCCAAGAGGGAAAGCAGCCGGGAGCCTGGCGCCAGGCTATCCCCATTAACCTGTTCTGCCTACTGGTCACGGTTGGATTCTTATGGTTGTTCGTCGGCTAGTCGGTGAATGGGCGGCCCGCCTCATACTTCTCTTCTTGATTGCCGGCTCGCTCGTGGCAATCCTGGCCGGGCGGCCGACGGCGCAAACAGTCGAAATCCATGCGGTCATGCCAGAAAAGGGTGGCTGGCTGCCGGGCAATCTCACCGCCGAGGCCGGCACTCCCCTAGACCTGCGCCTGACCTCAGACGATGTAGTACATGGTTTTGCTGTCGGCCAGCAGCCCTGGCCTGCAGTTGACGTGCTGCCGGGCCAGGTCACCAAATTGTCGCTTACCTTTGAAGAGCCTGGAACCTACACCTACTACTGTACGCGCTGGTGCGGTCCCAACCACTGGCGGATGAGGGGAACGATCGAGGTAACTGCAACTGAGAATGGGCTAGAGTCCAATGAGCCCATTCCCCAACCGCTCTACGTCTCATTGGGTCTCGACATCGACGCGCCCCACGAAGTAGATGTCAAACTGGATCGGCCTCCGTCCGCCGCCCAGGGCAAGAGCTTGGGCCACGCTATGCCGGCACAATTCAACGCCCGCGAAGCCTACCTGGGGCAAACGCCTTTTGCGGTGTGGCAGGAGCTGCGAGCTGATCCCGCTGCAGCAGAGTTGAGCGACAGCGAGCTTTGGGATCTGATCGCTTTTACCTGGCGGTCCCAAACAACACCGGAGTCCATGCGACTTGGCCAGCAACTGTACGCGGAAAACTGTGCGGCATGTCACGGCGAGAACGGAGATGGCACCGGAGTCATTGATGTGGCTCAAGCGGCCGAAAATGATGCTGAATCTTTTGGCAGCGCCCTGTTGCCACCTAGCGATTTCACTGACGCCCGGCAAATGCTTGGGGCCAGTACCGCCGTCCTGCAAGGCAAGATCATCCGCGGTGGCATGGGCACCGGCATGCCCTATTGGGGCACCATCTTTACCGACGAAGAGATTGCAGCGCTTGTCGACTACTTGTGGACATTTCAATTTCCGGTTGACGGCTCGTGAATTGTGATCAAAGGTCATTCTCAGGAGAGTAGATGAGTAAGGTTATCTTTTTCGCAGTTATTTTGCTTGGCTTCTTGCTCGCGGCCTGTAGCTCTGGGCAACCAAACATCTCCGTCGAGGAGACCAGCCTGGATTTGGGTGACGTCGTCAACGGCAAGATCGTCAGTCGAGATCTGTTCGTGCGCAATAATGGCGAGGCTGACCTGGTTGTGGAAAGCATCATCACTTCCTGCACTTGCACGAAGGCCACTGTCGACCCAATGACCATTGGCGCTAACGAGAGCGGCACGCTGCATATAGAGTTTGACTCCGGCTTCCATGGTCCCGACCTCACTGGGCCTCTGATCCGGCAGGTCTTCATCAACTCCAATGACCCGCAGCAACCTGAGTTGCAGGTGGAGTTAGTCGTGAACGTGGAAGCGAGAGACGGTTCATCTGGATGATTTGAGATGCAGAAGCGTTTGGTTCCCGCCATCTTGATAGCGGCCGGCGTTTTGTTGGCCGGGGCTAGCTTCGTCTATTGGCAGTTTGTTTCTGCGGTGGATAGCCCCGATGCAGCCTCTGTGCCAGAAAGCATCGCCGGGCTTCCATTGTCACGGGCAAGTTATGGACCCGAAGCCGTGGCTGAAGTGACACGACTCCACGGCAAGTCGTTTCCTCTCTCGTCTGGGGCGGCAGCAATGTACGGCACTTCCGGCGAGATGGTGATGTTATGGGTTACAGGAACGCCAGCCCGGCTAATGGCCTCAAAGATGATCTCAGACATGGAGTCAGCTATAGAAACCGCAGAGTCTCCGTTTACGCCAGTGGGCGTGCGAATCATTGATGATCGGACCATCTACGAGTTAACCGGCATGGGCCAGCAGCATTACTACTTCCGGTCGGCAGCGTTGGTCGTGTGGCTAGCAGCCGACGCGAACACAGCCGAATCAGCGCTTGCCGAGGCGCTTGAGTTCTATCCATAGGTTGGAGGTAAAGAATGACTCGGAGACACCTGCTCTTAATGACCATCGGCTGCGCGGCGCCAATTGTCGCGTTAGCTGCCATCTTCCTATTCCAGGTCCGGATCAGCACTGTGCTTCTATTTGGGTTGTTCTTGCTCTGCCCAGCTCTCCACCTGTGGATGATGCGTGATCACCTCACGCATCCAGCGCAGGCTCCGGATCACTCAGGCGCGCAGACCTCGGCAGATATCACGGATAGCCGGCAAACGGCCGCAATTAGGGAGTAGACCATGGCAGATCTGACGACAGAACCAATAAGTGAAGCAACCCAAAAGGGTTCTTGGGTCTCCGGACTGGGGTCGTTATTGTCCTATGCTTTCGTTCTCGGCCTATTGGGATTACTGGGTTGGGGGCTGATCAAGGTAAATAGCGGGCAGCGCGATTCGGGCATGGCGCCGGATTTCACTCTCACCAGCTTCGATGGTGAAACTGTTACGCTTAGTGAATTACGGGGCCAGGTAGTGATCATTAACTTCTGGGCGTCCTGGTGCCCGCCTTGTCGAGATGAGGCGCCATACCTGGAATCAACATGGCGCAAGTACAAGGACAAGGGCGTCTTCTTCATTGGAGTCGACTACGCGGACACAGAAAAGGAAGCCCTGGCGTACATCGACGAGTTTGACATTACCTACTTCAACGGGCCTGATGTCGGCACCATAATCTCACAAGAGTACCGAATGGACGGCGTGCCCGAAACGTATTTCGTGGCCAAGAACGGCGAGTTGCGAGGCACCAAGATAGGGCCCCTGTTCCCACCAGAACTGGACCAAAGAATAGAAGAACTGCTCGCAGAGCCATATGCGGGAGAGTGAAGGAGTGATTTATGCTGGCTGACATCGGACTATTCGCTTTGGTAATTGCTTTCCTGTTGGCTGTCTACGCCACGTTGGCTGCGTTCTGGGGCGGTTGGAAGAACCGGCCAGCCCTGGTGGCGAGCGCCCGGAACGCTACCATACTGACTGTTCCCCTCCTTACCATCTCTGTTGTGATCGTCGTTTACTCGCTGTACACGCTGGATTTTTCGCTGGCCTACGTGGAGGACGTATCTAGCCAGGCCATGTCCCCATTCCTGCGTATAACGGCCCTGTGGGGTGGACAAGCCGGCTCGATCCTGTTTTGGGCCTGGCTAATGGCCGGCTTTGTGGCCACCGTCTTGCTGCGCAAATGGGAGCGCGACCGCGACCTTATGCCCTACTTCATCGCCGTGGCAATGCTGACTACGGCGTTCTTCATCGGCATCTCGGTATTCATCGTCAATCCGTTCGCGCGACTGTGGCATATCCCGGGGGCAACGGAGCTAACACGAGCGGTATTCCAGCCGGCGGGCGCCATGGCTTATATGCCCGAAGATGGCCGCGGCTTGAATCCTCTACTACGTCACTTCGGCATGATTGGCCACCCGCCCACCACTTACTTGGGCTTTACGGGCTTTGTCATCCCGTTTGCTTTCGCCATCGCCGCTCTGGCCACCGGCCGATCACGGAGTGAGGAGTGGATCCGCACCAGCCGTCGCTGGACATTGATCGCCTGGATCTTTCTCTCTATTGGGCTGGTACTCGGCGGGCGCTGGGCGTACGACGTGTTGGGCTGGGGCGGTTTCTGGGCTTGGGATCCAGTTGAAAACGCCATGCTCATGCCCTGGCTTACCGGCACCGCATTTCTTCATTCGGTGATGATCACTGAGAAACGAGGCATGCTGAAGGTTTGGAGCGTTGTGCTCATCATCCTGACATACTCATTGGCGCTCTTCGGCACGTTTATTACCCGCACCGGCGTCATTAGTTCGGTTCATTCTTTCAGCAAAACAGCTCTTGGCCCCGTGTTCTTTGTGTTTATTGGCCTGACCTTTCTTGGCTCATTGGCCCTGCTGCTTAAACAGCGCCACACGCTCAAAGCCAAACACGAGCTGGAAAGTTTCATTTCGCGCGAAGCAGCTTTTCTACTCCAGAACTTGCTGTTTGTGGCCATCACCTTCGCCGTCTTTCTGGGAACCGTCTTTCCTTTACTCTCGGAGTTGGTGACGGGTACCAAAATTACTGTTGGCCCGCCGTACTTTCAGAAAGTGGCCGGCCCCCTGTTTGCCGTGCTCTTGTTATTGATGGGCGTTGCGCCGCTGTTTGCCTGGCGTAAACAAGCCGCAAAATCGCTTGGCCGTGCCATGTTGTTACCGTTCGCCCTCTCAATAGGAGTAGCTGCCATTTGGGGCTACAGCCACCGGCTGCATCCAGCCTCTTATTTTGCCTTGTGGCTGGTTTCATTCGTGGTCCTGAGTATTCTATTTGAGTTCTGGAAAGGGGTTCGCGCACGTATGGCAACGCAGGGCGAGAATCCAGTTGCGGCTTTAGGTCACCTCATTGGCCGTAACCATCGTCGTTATGGCGGCTATATCATTCACCTGGGCGTGGTGATGATTGGTCTGGGCTTTATAGGAGACGCCTACTTCCAAGAGGAGACCCAACGAGCGTTGCAGCGCGGCGAGTCTTTGTCTCTGGGAGAGTATTCCTTGCGCTTCGACGACCTACAAAGCTATCCAGGATCAGATGGGCGAGAAATATTAGAAGCTAACACCAGCCTTTTCAAGAATGGCGAATTCGTAAGGACGCTTCAACCGCGGCGTGATTTCTTTGTCGTTCAACAGCAGCCAGTGACCATACCGGCCGTCCACTCTACTGCGGCCGCGGACGTGTATGTATTGCTCGTCGGTTGGGAAGATATAGGCTTTCAATCCTCAACTTTCCGGATGTATCTGAATCCTCTGATCAGTTGGACTTGGGCAGGTGGTCTTGTGTTGATACTCGGCACATTCATTGCTGTCTGGCCCCAGGCCGCCGGTCAGCGCAAGACTTCCTACACGCTCAGACCGGAGAAGGTTCGCCCACAGCCAAGTCCAGGAGACTAGCCATGACACGAAGATTGTTCTTAGCATTGATGGTTCTTGTCGCCAGCTTTGTAGCTGCAAGCCTCGTCCAGGCTCAAGAGGGCTTCCCATCCGATGATGACGTTAACGCCATTGCCAGGAAACTATATTGCCCAGTCTGCCCCAACACGCCTTTGGACGTATGTGAAACTAAGGCTTGCCAGGACTGGCGGGCCCAGATAAGGAATCAGCTGGCCGGCGGTTGGCGTGAAGAGCAAATCATTGACTACTTCGTCGTTCAGTACGGTGAACGCGTCCTGGCTGAGCCGGAGCGTGGTGGCTTCACGTCCCTGGTATGGCTTTTGCCGGTGATCGCGCTGGCCCTGGGCCTGGTAGTGGTCGGGCAGGCGCTTAGAAGTTGGCGGGCCGGCCGTGAGGCGCAAGCAGAACCTGTTCAGCCCCAGCCAGAAGTTCCGCCTGAAACACTGGCCAAGATCGAGAAAGAATTGCGCGAGTTAGCCTGAGCGACAAAGGAGAAGATCATGTCTTTCGTTGCTATTCTCATAGGAGTCGCCTTACTGGTGGCTTCAATTCTCCTGGTGGCCGAACCGCTGTTCCGCAAGAAGCGGTCTCGAGCCTCGGCAAGAAAGGAATCTGGCAATGCTTCGCGCGGGAGCTACCAGCAGACGCTGCTGGCCATACGCGATCTGGACTTCGACCATCAGATGGGCGTGTTGACCGACGCCGATTATGAGCAGCAGCGGGCATCGTTGATGTCCGAGGCGGCCGCAGCCTACGAGAACAAAACACCTGACGGTGGCGATCTGGAGCAACTTATTGAAGCGGCCGTGCGCCAGCGCCGGCGAAATGCCAATATTGCCCATAAACAATGCGCCAATTGCGGGGCGGATCTGGACCAAGCTGACAATTTCTGCGCTGACTGTGGATACGTCGCCAGCGGCGCTTGCCCTGAGTGCAACCAGCCCGCCAAGCAAGGCGACCACTTCTGCACATCTTGCGGCGCTCATTTGGTTATCGTGGAAGGAGTAGTTGGATGAAAAAGAAATCATTGCTTGCATTGATCTTCTTGGCGGCCCTGCTGATTCTGGCCGTGCCCGTATTTGCGCAGGGAGAGGCGCGAACTGGCATCGTTAGCGGGCGTATCGTCAACCTCAGCCCGGACGGAACCGTTCCGGAAGAATTGGATCTGATGTTGCATGCCTGGGACGAGAATATCAACGAGAAGTTCATGTTGAACGGCACCTCCAAAGCGGACGGCACCTTCGAGTTCGACGAAGTAACTCTGGATCCCACATTGCTATACGCAGTGATGCTCACTTATGATGAAGCGGTTTATGCATCAGAACCTGCTCAGGTGACCAAAGGGCAAACGGCGTTGACACTGGATATCCCGATCTACGACTCGACGGCGGATACCTCAGCAGTCCGGATTGACCGCCAGCATATTCTCTTTGATGCCGCCCCGAACAGCTTGCGCGTAGCAGAGATCTACATTGTTTCCAATACGGGTACACGGACCGTTGTTGGAAGAGCTACTGAAGAAGATGGCTTGATCTCGGCTTTACAGTTTCCTTTGCCCGAAGGCGCGACGGATATCTCATTCAATGAAAGGAACGGCGCCGATCGTTTTCTCTTGACCCCAGGGGGGTTCGTCGATACCGCGCCCCTTCTCCCTGGAGAGGGCACTGGGCAGATAGTTGTATCATATGCACTGCCATACGAAGATGGCCTTCCCTTTTCGTGGATATCCCAATGGCCGACGGACAACCTCACTTTCATGGTGGCCACCGGTATCGGCCTGTCGCTGGAGGGTGAGCATCTAAGCCCGGCCGGGGCTCGGGACTTGGGGGAGGGTCGTCAAGTGGACGTCTTTGAATACGGTCCTCTCGAGCCTGGCGAGCGCGCGGCCGTTTCTCTGAATGGCGAGCTGGAGCTGCCGCTCATCGCGCCGGCAGGCAGCATGGCCGCTGAGTCCGCGACTAGTGGCGCTGCC
>JBFFWQ010000178.1:0-8095 GCA_041570195.1 Promineifilaceae bacterium (SeqCode)
AAGTTCCTCGATGGTTTGCCGAGTAAAAAGACCGCCCGGAAAGTCTTTGACAACCTGGACTTCCTGCGTGGTGTAGAAGTTTTCCTGAACGGGATCCCGGCCGCGTCGCTGGAAGCATTGCGCGCCGGCCATGAGGAGAACCTAGGCGTCAAAGCGTGTAACCAGGTGGCGATCATGGACCGGCTCCTCGACTCAAATCCGCTCTTTCTGACCGGCAATACCGACACGGTTTATGCGTCACTATTCCTCGATTTGGAGAAAGATGGGCCCACCGTGGTCGAGATTCCGCCTGGCTGCGGACCCGGCACCGTCAACGACGCTTTTTTTCGTTTCGTGATCGACATGGGCGCACCCGGCCCGGACCGGGGCCAGGGCGGCAATTACCTCATCCTGCCGCCAGAGTACGACGGCGAAGTGCCCGAAGGTTATTTCACGGCCCAATCCCCCAGCCATATCAATTGGGTGATCCTGCGCGGTTTCCTGGTCGACGGTAAACCTGATGCGGCGGTAGAGATGTTCAGGAACGGCGTCAAGGTCTATCCGCTCAACGATAAGGACGATCCACCGACGATGGAATTCGTCTCGGCCTCAGAAAAAGTCCTCAACACCATCCACGCCAATAACTTCGAATTCTATGACGAACTAGACCGCGTCATCCAGAGGGAGCCTATCGGCTTGCTGGATCCGGAGTTACGCGGCCAGATGGCGGCTATCGGCATCGTCAAAGGCAAGCCATTCGCGCCCGATGAACGCTTGAGAGAGATCCTGACCGATGCCGTCGCAGTTGGCAACGCCACCGCCAGAGCAACGGTGTTTCAGGCTCGCGACCCGGAAACCTACATCTACGAGGGTAGATCTTGGACGTCTGGTTTTGTCGGCGGCAGCCACGAGTGGCTCAAGGATGGCGGCCTGGGCGGCCGGTTCCTGGACGCTCGCACCATGTTCTTTTACATGGCCACCGTCAATACGCCGGCCATGGTGCTGAAAATGGTGGGGGTAGGCTCCCAGTACGCCTTGAACGCCAGGGATAGCAATGGGGATTATCTTGTTGGGGACAACAATTACCGATTAAACCTGCCGGCCGGCATCCCGGCCAAGGATTTTTGGTCGGTTGTGATCTACGATCCACAGACCCGTTCTGAACTGCAGACCGGCCAGCCTTTCCCCAGCAAGAACAGCAAGCGTGATGAGTTGGACACCAATACCGACGGATCCGTCGATCTCTACTTTGGCCCCAGCCCACCTCCGGGCAAGGAAAGGAATTGGATCGAGACCGTGCCTGGCAAGGGCTGGTTCACCATCCTTCGTCTCTATGGCCCCCTGGAATCTTGGTTTGATCAAACCTGGCAGCCGGGCGACATCGAATTGATCGATTAGGCGAATACTGCCTGGCCGATAGGGACCTTGCCGTAGGGCCATGGCCTTGTGCCTGGGAGGCCGGCGCGAGCACAAGGCTTCGCCCCAATAATGTGAATGGAGGGAACATCGTGAATGACATCCTAGAAACATTGGCCCAGCTGTCGGTGCTGGTCTTTGTCATCAGCAGCATGTTGAGCATGGGGCTGAGCCTAACCATCAATCAGATCGTGGAACCGTTAAAGAATGCCCGGCTGGTTATCCTGGCTTTGGTAGCTAACTTCGTCCTGGTGCCCCTGGTCGCTTATCTTCTGGCCTTTGTTCTGCCACTGGATGATTCGGTCAGTATTGGCCTGATCTTGTTATCCACGGCCGCTGGCGCCCCGTTCCTGCCCAAACTGGTGGAAGTAGCCAAGGGCAACATCGCCTTCTCGGTGGGTTTGATGGTCCTGCTGATGGTGGTGACCATCATCTATCTACCGCTGGTGCTGCCACTTTTGCTGGGCGACGTGGAAGTCAATCCCTGGGACATCGCTCGATCCCTGATTATCATGATGCTGATTCCACTAGTCATTGGCCTGTTCATCCGGGCTCGCTACGAGGAATCGGCGGCCAAAATGCAGCCGACCTTTGCCATGGCGGCCAATATTGGCATCCTGCTGCTGGCCGTACTGGGTCTGGTGCTTAACTTCGACAGCATGATCGCCCTGGTGGGTTCATGGGGTATTCTGGCGGCTATCGCCTTCGTCATCCTGGCGCTGGCCATCGGCTACCTACTGGGTGGTTCGGACCCCAAGATCAGAAGTGTCTCTGGCCTGGGCAGCGGGCAGCGCAACATCTCGGCCGCCTTGGTTGTCGCCGCCCAGAATTTCGACTCCGACGTAATCACCTACCTGATGGTGGTGGCCATTATTGGCTTCATCGTCCTTTTCCCGGCGGCCGGGGAATTAGGCAAACGGGCCAAGACGGCTGAAGAAGAACTGGTCGCTGAATAAAGATAAATCTAGTTCTTGCCAGCAGGTGCGTCTGAGAATCAGACTGACAAGATTACCTTATTCAAGGAGCACACATGAAGCAACGTAAAATACGGATAATGACTGGATAAAGCTATTCGCTAGCAGCTAGTAGCTAGAGCCTACTCTACAAGGAGAAAACGCATGACTCTCAAAGAATACAGACCAGGAACCGCTTTTCCCGGCGTGATCGGCCGCACGGTGTCCGAATCGGAACCGGCCTGGCCGGAGCCGGCACGGGCCAAAGAAGGCGCACCTAACGTCATCTTTTTCATTCTGGATGACGTGGGCTATGGCCAGATGTCGGCCTTTGGCGGGCTGGTGAACACGCCCAACCTCGACCGGTTAGTCGAAAACGGCTTACGCTACACCAACATGCACACCACGGCCCTCTGTTCGCCAACCCGCTCTTGCGTGCTTACCGGCCGCAACCATCACTCCAATGGCGTCGCCTCTATCATGGAAACGGCCACCGGCTTCCCTGGCTACGATTCCCGCATGCCTTTCCAGAACGGCATGCTGTCTGAGATGCTGCTGGAGCACGGCTATAACACCTTCTGTACCGGCAAGTGGCATCTGGCTCCGGCCGAGGAAAGCACGCCGGCCGGGCCCTTTCATCGCTGGCCGCTTGGCAGGGGTTTCGAACGTTACTATGGCTTCCTGGGCGGCGAGACCAACCAATGGTTCCCCGACCTGACGTACGACAACCATTCGGTACCCCAGCCCCGAACGGTTGAGGAGGGTTATCACCTGGATGAGGACCTGGTTGATAACGCCATCAAGTTCATCCTGGACGCTCACGTCGTTGCGCCGGACAAACCCTTTTTCCTTTACCATGCGCCCGGCTGCGCCCATGCTCCCCACCAGGTAGGCAAAGCGTGGATCGAGAAGTACAAGGGCGTATTCGACATGGGTTGGGACGAATACCGCGAGGTCGTTTTTGCCCGGCAAAAGGAGCTAGGTATCTTTCCGGCCGATGCCGAGCTGTCGCCGCGCGACCCCGACGTGCCCGAGTGGGCCAGCCTGACCGATCAACAGAAGCAGCTCTATGCCCGCTTCATGGAGGTTTTCGCCGGATTCCTAGAGCATTGCGATCATCAGTTCTGCCGTATTCTAGACACCCTGGAAGAGATCGACGAATTAGAAAACACCCTCATCATGGTCCTCCCTGACAATGGAGCCAGTTCAGAGGGTGGGGTCAATGGCGCTTTCAACGAGATGAGCAGCTTCAATTACTACTGGGAGAGCCTGGAAGATATCCTGCCCAAGATAGACCTACTGGGTGGTCCGGCCGCTTACAATCATTATCCTTGGGGCTGGTCCTGGGCCGGCAATACGCCCTTCCGTCGCTGGAAGAAGGATGTCTACCGCGGCGGCTGTACGGACGACCTGATCATTCACTGGCCCAAGGGCATCAAGGCCAAGGGCGAGAATCGCACCCAGTACGCCCATGCCATCGATATGGTTCCCACCGTTCTAGATGTCCTGGGCATAGACCCGCCAGAGCAGATCCGTGGCGTGACCCAATCACCTATCGAGGGCGTTAGCTTCGCCCATACCTTCGACGATTCCAGCGTGCCCAGCAAACACTATACCCAATACTTCGAAATGTTTGCCAGCCGGGCCATCGACAATGATGGCTGGCGAGCGGTTTGCGGCTTCCCCGGACCCAGCTACGCTGAAGGAGCACAAAAAGGTCGCCATCTGGGTGACGAGATCACGCCCGAGGTATTGGACGATCTGGACGCCAACGGCTGGGAGTTGTTCCACATCGCCGAAGATCCAACTGAGAGCCACAATCTGGCCGACCAGTATCCGGAGAAATTGGCCGAAATGATCGCCCGCTGGTATGTCGAGGCCGGCAAATACAAGGTGCTGCCGTTGGACGGCACGCTCATGCAACGTTTCGCCACCGAGCGGCCGCAGGTTGCCAGACCTCGCCACACCTATACGTTTTACCAGAACCTTTCGGTGGTGCATCCGCAGGTCGCCCCCCTGGTATTCAACCGGCCGCACAGCATCACCGCCGAGGTCGAGATCCCGGCCGGTGGCGCAGAAGGCATACTCGTGGCCCAGGGCGGCGTGGCCGGCGGCTATGTACTCTACATGAAAGAGAACAGGCTGCACTATGTCCACAACTACCTGGGGTTGGAAGAGTTTACGGTGACCTCGACGGTACATGTGCCGGAGGGCGCCAGCACGCTGCGCTATGAGTTCGAACCGACTGGCGCGCCCGATATTCGCAATGGTCGCGGCGCCCCAGGGCGCGGCCAACTCTATATCAACGGCGAGTTGGTGGGCAATACCGAGTTTCCCACAACGGTGCCCATTTTGTTCGGTATCGAGGGCCTGAGCTGTGGCTATGACTTTGGCGAGGCCGTGTCGCATGCGTACCGGGCGCCATTCACTTTCACCGGAACCATCAAACATGTGACGGTTGACTTGTCTGGCGAGCTCATCGAAGATGACGAAGCCAGGGTGCGCGTGCTGATGGCCCAACAATAAGTAGCAGTCATAGGCAGGGCTTCAGACGACTCTGAGGCCCTGCCTTTTCAGTTAAATACGGCCTGCAAACCAAGGAGATCGCTATGGAGACGGATGCTAGTGTTGGCAACGCACAAGATAGCCACTACCTTCACTCGGCCAGTTACGATTTCTTTGTCCTGATCCTGACGTTGTTCTCCCTACTAGTCGTAGCAGGACTATTGTTGCTGCCTCTTTCGCCTGCAGCCGACGCGATCTTGTTGCGGATAGATTTCCTTATCTGCACGCTCTTTCTGCTCGACTTCCTACTCACGCTTTGGCGAGCGCCAAACAGGTTTGACTATTTCTTCAAACGAGGGGGTTGGCTAGACCTGATAGGGAGCATTCCAGCCGTACCTGGGCTGCCCTGGACGGGGCTATTCCGGCTGGGTCGCCTGAATCGGCTGGCACGAATCATTAATCGCCTGTTGGGCAAAGATCGTGATGACGTGATTGCCGATGCCAGAGAGACCCCAGCCCGTACGGCGATGCTCACGACGATCATACTTGCCTTGGTGCTCATAACCATTGCCAGTTTATTCATTCTACGCGTTGAAAGGGGCGCACCGGGCGCCAACATCATCACCGGGTCCATTGCCTTTTGGTGGGCCTTCGTCACCATGACTACCGTGGGCTATGGTGACTATGTGCCGGTTACCCAGGTCGGCCGCTTCCTGGCCATTGGTTTGATGGTTTTTGGCGTAGGTGTATTTGCCGTCCTGACTAGCTTCGTGGCCTCGCGAATTATCTTGCTTCAAGATGATCAGGAAGATGTGATCGCGCTTATCAGGAAAGAAAACGCCGCGATCAAAGCTGAGTTAGCCGAGATCAAGGAATTGCTGAAGGAGCCAGGTGCGCGGAATGACAACGACGCCCGCATGGAGTTGACCAACTAGATCCCACAGGGTCAAAAGCATGGACGAAGAAAATATCCGCCTGATCCGTAAGCAACTCAGATCGCCGCGCTCGGCCGCGTTTGCCGGCATTCTATTCTCAGTCCTGATGTTTGTCAGCATCACCCTGATGTCCAATGTCACCGAAGTACTCCCAGAAGATATCAACAGACAATGGTTGGAATCATGGTCGGGCACGGCATCTGTGGTATTGACAATGGTGCCTTTTGCCGGGATCGCTTTTCTATGGTTCACTGGCGTCATTCGCGACTGGTTGGGAGACCGGGAAGACACTTCTTCGCCACCATTTTTCTGGGTAGTAGTATCATCCTTGTAGCAATGATGTTCGTGTGGGCTGCCATTGTCGGCGCCATATTTGGTAGCTATACTGCCTACCTACTGGTTAACGATGACGTTATCATCTTCGGCTTCAAGTTGATGAGCGAGATCATCGGTAACTATGTCGTGCGCATGGCCGGCGTGTTTATGCTTTCCATCGGTTCGCTTTGGATTAGGACGGGTGCCGCGCCACGTTGGTTAACCGTCATCACCTACATTGTGGCCCTGGGCTTCCTGATTCCGCTGGAGAGGCGAGATTCATATTTCCCAGCTGGGTGTTTCTGGTGAGTGTCTATATCCTTATATTGAACTATCGGATGGATATCGAAGGAAGAGCCAGGCGGCAAGGTTAAGCTGGGTGATTCTTGGTAACGAATCCGGTGGCACAGTCGGTAGCGAAGTCGGTCGCACAGTCGGTAGCGAACTTGAATCGTGACTTTCCCGGAGGATATCATAACGTCTAGGAGCATTGTTTTGTTATGAGCATTGAAGGTTAATCGACTGATGACTGAGCGGCGAATGAAGATTGGTTGGCTACTAATTGTGCTGGTGATGCTGGCTGGCTGCAGTGGAGAAGCGGACGATGACGAATTAAGCGGCCGTGTCACATTATGGCATAGCTGGTCAGAATCGGAAGCGGCCATTCTGGGCGACGCACTGGCCGAGTTTCAAGAGCTGCATCCCGACGTACGGGTCATCCCGGTCGCCCTACCCGAGGATCACATCCTGGAGGAGTTTATGACGGCCGGCAACGATGGTCTGGGACCAGACGTTCTGATTGGCACGAATAGTTGGATCGGCGAACTGGTCAATGCCGGCCTGATCAGGCCTCTGAATCCAGACAGGGACAGGAGCAACTTGTTTGATTCGCGAAACATAGCCCTCACCCAATACGAGGACCAGATCTACGGGACGCCTCAATTCCTGGCCCCGCGCGCGCTTTACTACAACAAGGGCTTGGCGGCCTCCCCACCGGGGGATTTAGATGAGCTTCTTGCGGATGCGGCGGCCGGCAACCGGGTGGCCTTCGTGCCTCGTTTCGAGGAAGCCTATTGGGGCATCCAGACCTTTGGCGAAGGCTTGTTCGACGATCAAGGCCGATTTACGCTGGCTGAGAGCGGATTCACCGAATGGTTGGCGTGGCTGGACGAGGCCCAAGGCTCGCCCGGCGTCATTCTTAACGTGGACGACAGGTCGCTACTGGAGCTATTCGCCACTGGTGAAATCGCGTATTATGTGGCCGGACCGGGAAAGCTAGATGATATCGATGCCCTGTTGGACGAGGAAGATCCGCTTGCGTATGGGGTCGTGCCCTTGCCCAGCGGGCCGAACGGCCCGGCCGGCCCGCTGCTGCCGGCCGAGACGATCCTACTCTACGCCTTCACCTCTGATGCGCAAACGGATGTCGCGGATGCCCTGGCCAGCTTCCTGGTTAACCAGCAACAAAGTATCCGCTTCATGCGTGAACTGGATCGAGTGCCGGCCAATCCAGCGATTGCCGTCGACCCGCGCATCTATCCCATCGTCAACGGCTTCACCAGGCAGGCCGATACGGCGGTGGTGATACCGAATGAAGTACCCACCGATCCTTTGGCGGCGGCCGGCGATCGGGCCTATGTCAGCGTTCTCTCTGGCGTCCTAACGCCGGCCGAAGCCGTGTGTCAATTTGGCCGGGAAGTTGCCACGTTTCAAGTATTTTCGACGATTGATATGAGTCTGCCAGAAGGGTGTGAACTCTCTGAATTTCGGGAAACGATCAAATAACACAGTAACGGATTTTGCCCACCTAGCAGGAGAAGACGATGGAAGACGAAGGCTTAGTTCAATCGGATTCGGTAGCCGATGTACTGGCGAGCCAGTTGGAAGTCCTGCTGGCCATGCTGTCGAGACCAGTTGTTCAGCGACAGATCCTGGCCGGCCTGCTTATCCTGTTTGTCTCTTGGGCATTACCGGAGGCCTGGCGCCGCTGGC
>JBFFWQ010000179.1:0-8075 GCA_041570195.1 Promineifilaceae bacterium (SeqCode)
GGTTAGCTGCTGCGACTGGGCCTGAGCTTTCTGCAAAGCCCTTGATTTACCTACAATCTCGGTCTTGAGCTTGCCCTCAAGCTCTTTTACAGTCGCGGCGAAAGAATCCGCCTTTGCCTGAGCCTCCGCCCCGGCCGAGCTCCGCTTCAAGGTGATACCGTCCGTTGATCTCAACGCCAATCATTTTTCCCCGGCAAGCCTACCCCAAACCGGCTCAAATTCCCAGATCCGACGACCCACTTGCGGGTTCACGCGTTATCTTACAACAGTCTCGGAATCAGGACGCAACATTCACGATCCGTGTTATTATGTCAAATAAACTTGCGGCCGCGAATACCTGTTATCCGGTACATAGACCCGGCGCACCATTCACAACGATCCGCAACTGTTAATCATTATGTAAACCTATTTCAACCGGTTTGCTCCGATTACAGATGGCGAATTCATTCGCTGGCTTCTTCTGCCGGGGCGCTTGCCATGCGCATCTCTCCCGTTTTTCCGGTCACGGACCATTACCCACTTCCCACGACTCACTGCCCGTCAGCCACCCGTTCCATGCTATAATCATCGATGCAGCAGAACGGGCCGATCGGCGTGCACATCTTGTACTGGCGGGTACCTTTGGCGCCACGAACTTGATTCAAGCAGGAGGAATAATGGAAGCATATTTGGAGCCCAAGACCCAAGCGTTCATTCGGTACTTCGATTTCCCAGGTGTAGAACCCACGGTTGTTTTCCTTGCCGGCCTTGGTCTTGCTTCGACCGCGGCCTACCCGAGGATTGTGGTCGAAACTGGTTTGTCCAAACGACATTCAATCCTGGTTGACCTGTTTGGCTGTGGCTATAGTGACCGGCCTGCTCATTTCAGCTATAGCCTCGAGGATCATGCGGCGACTTTATCAGGACTACTTGACCACATTGGGTCTAGCCAATACGCTCTTGTGGGTCACAGTATGGGTGGGGCGGTCGCCATTGAGCTGGCATCGAAACGGCCTGACGTGGTAACCCAACTCGTGCTAGCCGAAGCTAATCTCCATGCTGGGGGCGGGCTGTTCAGCACACATATCGCGGAGCAGGACGAAAATGACTTCATAAGCGTCGGCTACCAGGAATTGCTCGAGAAACGTAGAAGCACCGCCATAAGCGGCGACTCTGCTGCCTCTATCGCTCTCGGCGTGTGGCAGGTGAATTCCCCTTTGGCGTTTCATAGGAGTGCCGTGAGCCTCGTTAGAGGCACTGAACCAGTCATGTGGGAAAACCTGATTCGGCTGTCAATTCCGAGGGCGTTCATCTTCGGCGGCCGGTCTCTAGAAGAATACGAAGAAGATAGAGTAACCTACAAGAAACTGGAGGCTCAAGGGATTCAGGTATTCACCGTTCCGCATGCCGGGCACGGCATGATGGTTGATAACCCGGTCGGGTTTGCAGACGCGATCAATCAGGCATTGCTCCTGGTTGGGCGCTAAGGTAGACGCATTTCAAGGTAGCATCACCCTGGCAACGGAACAGGTCAATCGGCGCTACTGGGGGCGGTGAAAGCGTTTGTTCTGTCTGGCTCTGGCCCGGTGATTCATCGTCCGGGGATCTGTGCTGATTATTATTATGTAAACCCACTTGAACGGGTTTGCCGCGATGGCAGACGGCGAATTCATGCGACGGCGCGCAATTGCCTTCTGGAGGAATCTCATGGCCGAAAAACACGCCCGCCACAAGAAACAGCGAAGACCAGCGGCCCGCAAGCGGCCGAAAAACCGCTCGTCTGCCGGCACGCCCGACTTTACTCAGTCCGCAGACCCCATATCGCACTTACCTGACGCTACAAACGCCCAGGTGGCCCGCGCGGCCGCCCTCCTGCAGCTCCAACGCCAGCTAGGCAACGCGGTTGTCCAGCGCCAAATCACGCGCCAAATGGCGGGCGATTTGTCGCGCCAGGAAGACGAGGAGGGTGCGGCCGTCAGGCTGCCAGACCCAAAGAGTCTCGGCGTCAAGCTCGTGCTGGAAGGCCACCCCTATGGCCTGGCGATACAGAGAGAGGACGAAGCCGCGGAAGTTGCCGAAGAGACACCCACGGCCGATATCACGCTGAAGCTCAAAGATCCCAAGATCAATCGCATACCCGAGAAGAAGGTTCAAGAGAAGCACGGCAAGGAGAACATCGCCGGCTATACCAAGCCGGCCATCGAAATCAGCGTGCAGAAGCTGAAGCGCCACGAGATCAGGCTGACGGTGACCATCACCTTCGAAATGGACTTGGCCAAAGAATACAAAGGCGGCCGCCTGCAGGTTCTGCGCGACCACGAAAACGCCCACATACTCATCGCCGAGAAAGTAGCCAACGAGTTCGTGGTCGGGCCGCTTAAGGACGGACTCCAGGCCATGCCTGAGTTCACCGAGGCCAACAAGGCCCAAATTCAGGCCTTGTTTAACGAGAAACTACCAGATTTTGAGAAGGAAGAAGGGGACGCATCGGAGCTCTTCGACGACCTGGACTATCCGCGCATGGACGAAGCGTACCATGGCGTTGCCACCCCGCTGGCTGATCTCTCTTCTGGTTCGCCCGAGGTCAAGCGGATGGTCAGCACTATGGATGCCTTCAATGAAAGGGCCAAAGCCGCCGCCGGCGACGCCGAGTCCTTGGGCGGCCTGATCCAACCCCTGATCGAGGCCCAAGACACGCTGGGCGAGACCAACCTGGCCCGGCTGCAATACAACGACGAATTCAAAGAGAAAGTCGCCAAAGCCCAAAAGATCGTCGCCGCGCTCAACAAGAAGTCCGACGACCTGCCGGAAGAAGTGAAGGCCAGCCTGGAAGAACTGGCCCCCATCCTGGACAAATTCACCTGGCAACCGGAAATCCCATAAGGACGAAGGCTTACCCTGAGCGGAGTCGAATGGATGAAGGATGAAGGATGAAGTCCCCAAAATCCTGTCAATCCTGTCTATATTTCCTTAAACTCCTCGATGACCAACCACGTAATCGCCAGCCTCGACCAGGTCACGGCCGAGGGGCTGACTGACGTCCTAATCAGCAGCGGCGCGCTGGATGCCGGCTCGGTTGCTTCCGTTGTGCTGAACCCAGGGCGGGGCAATTGGTCGGCCGGCGCCAGCAACATCCTGGTTCCCCGCCAGGGCGATCGGCCGATTTACCTCATCGACCGGCAGCCCTTCAACTGGAGGCTGACGGCATGGTTAGGCGCTCCCTGACCGCCATCGACGACCTCAACTGCGGAGAGCTTTGGGAAGGATGAAAGTTGAAGGACAAAGGTTGAACCGGGAAGCCGAGGGCTGCGGGCTGAAAGCTCAAGGCCAATCGCTGTAAAGCACTAAACATTGACATTGCCCTCTCCAAATGATACAATATAACCACTAAAATCAAGTTAGAAGGTTACACCTGCACTCTCTATCCCGCCATCCACATTCACAATTAGCGATTAATCATTCACAATTCACCAACAGGTATTTCCAGATGACTCTTTCCTCCAAATCAATCCCCAGCAACCAGCTATCAACCACCATCCTGGCCTTCGCCGCCATCTACATCATCTGGGGCACCACCTATCTGGCCATCCGCGTCGCCGTCGAAACCATCCCACCCTTTTTCATGGCCGGGGTGCGTTTCCTCATCGCCGGCCTGGCTGTCTTTCTCTTTCTCCGCGCTCGCGGCGCGCCCATGCCCCGCAGGATACATTGGCGCTCCGCCCTGGTTATCGGCGCGTTCCTGCTCGTCGGCGGCAACGGCTTTGTCACCTGGTCCGAGCAGCAAGTGCCCTCCAGCATTGCTGCCCTGGTTGTGGCCACCATGCCCTTGTGGATGACCCTTTTCGATTGGTTGCTATTCCGCGGTCCGCGGCCGGGCAAACAGGTCGCTTTTGGCATTGTGCTCGGCTTCGTCGGCATCGGTTTGCTCATTGGTCCCCGTCTCTTTGATAACGCTTCCGGTGTCAGCATCGCCAGCTGGCTCATCCTGATCATGGCGCCCATCCTATGGAGCCTGGGCTCCCTGCACTCCCGCAACTCCGATCTGCCGGATAGTGTTTTTATGTCAACATCAATGGAAATGCTGGCCGGCGGCTTGCTGTTGTTGCTGCTCGGTCTTTTCACCGGCGAGGCAGGCCAGCTCGACATCAGCCAGATATCAACCCAATCCCTGCTGGCCACCCTCTACCTGACTATCTTTGGCTCCATCGTGGCCTTCACCGCCTATATCTGGCTGCTGAAATCCGTCCAGGCCACCCGGATCTCTACTTATACTTATGTCAACCCGGTTATCGCCGTCTTCCTTGGCTGGCTGATCCTGAGCGAGCCCATCACGCCCCTGATGTTGGCCGCTGCGGCCATCATCATCGCCGCCGTCATTCTCATTATCGCCCGAAAACCGGCCGCCGAACCAAAGCAAACCGACGGTGAAGGTAGTCAAGCCAGCATTGTGCCGCTCGCCATCGAACCGGCTTCCCCGGCCGACCAACCAGCCTTTGCCGCTCAGGTAGCGGCCGCGACGCCCGACTGCGACTAGCCGGCGACCGCGCCTTGCCGGCCGGCGACGATTAATCTGCACTGAACTTCAGTTAGTCCACATCCACAGAGCCGTTCCCGCCACGCTATTAGGAGTCCTATCTGAGGGCCATCTTTGGCTGGATTGGCGCCGCCGATATCGATGTGATCTGTGCCGGCTACATTGACGAATTGCTGGCTAGAGCGCACGGTTCACATCCGTGAGCGGCTGAGCAGACTCAGCTTGTGGTTCGAGTCCCTTCGCGCCCACTTTTTCCCCTTTTTTGGTGCAAATCAGCCTAAATGCTAAATAATCCCACCAAAGGTGGTGATGAATAAATTCCTGCCTGCACGGTTCATGTCCCAACGGATGTGAACCGTACTCCAAGCAACATCACCTCCTCACAGGTTCCTGTGTTTCGATTGCTTCGCAGAGATCCCGCAGGCTTCCGTAAGCGGGGACCTTCGTCAGAGTGGGGAAATCATGTTCTTGTGAAGAAGCATGTTTTTCAGGCGAAGGTAGAAGGCGCTACCGCACATAGCCTTCGACACAATTTTACCAAGAATTCGGCTGATGGGAGACAACTATAATGTTTGTGCCAGAAACTACCTACCGCAAACCGGCATCTCGGGCTTTGATGATGGCTTGAGCCCGGTCGACGACCTGAAGCTTGCCAAAGATGCTGGTGATATGATTCCGAACAGTCTTATCAGTGATCACAAGTTTTTTGGCAATCTGGCTGTTGTTTGATCCTTGAGCCATCAGCTCCAACACTTCCAACTCGCGTGGCGTGAGTTCTGGAAATGTTTCCCCCGACAAAGATGGCTTCACGTCGGCTTGGATATCTTGGAACAATGTCATGACCCGGCTTGCGGTTGAGGGGCCAAACAACACTTGTCCGCTGGCCACAGCCCGCACGGTCTGCAACAATTCTTCGTGATGGGCGCCTTTGAGTACGTATCCGCGCGCGCCGGCCCTCATGGCGGAAAAGAGTGCGGCGTCTTCCTCTAGCATCGTGACCATGATCACACCGATAGTCGGGTTGGCGCGCAGAACCCAGCGAGTGGCCTGTATCCCATCGGTACCAGGCATGTTGATATCCATCAGGATGATGTCCGGCTGTAGTTTCTCTGCCAAAGCGACGGTTTCATCGCCGTTAGCAGCTTCACCCACAATTTCGATACCCGGGGTGGCCGAAAACAATGCCTGAAGGCCCTCGCGAAATAGCGCATGATCGTCGGCAACTAGGAGACGAATGGTATTCATGTTCATTTCACATCCACCAGTGGCAGGTTGGCCACCACACGTGTACCCCGCCCTGCAAAAGATTCGATGAGCAAATTACCGCCGATCTCCTCAGCCCGTTCACGCATAGAAATCAAGCCGATCCCGGCTCTTTGACCTTCTTGCATTCCGACGCCGTCATCCATGATTTCAAGA
The DNA here is from genome assembly GCA_041570195.1 of Promineifilaceae bacterium (SeqCode). Classification (GTDB taxonomy): domain Bacteria; phylum Chloroflexota; class Anaerolineae; order Promineifilales; family Promineifilaceae; genus UBA11865. Next base: position 5,933 of record JBFFWQ010000179.1, read on the forward strand.
TGAAGACTTCGGGTATGGTTGGCGGCATTCAGGGCAAAGGAAACTTTGGCCTGACGAGCCCGGGCATGACGGGCAACGTTGGTAAGCGCCTCTATCGAAATGCGATAGGCAGCCACTTCGATGGCCGCGGGCAAGAGGGGTAAACCGCCGACCGGTGCATGAACGTCAGTTTTTAAGCGAGGAGAGTCCTGAGCTCCGCCTTTGAGGCCAGAGGCGTAGTCACGGACCGCCGCCACCAGGCCTAGGTGGTCCAGAGCGGCAGGACGAAGCTCATAGACCAGTCTGCGGATTTCGGCTACTGTAGCCTGGTTCTGAACTGCCAGTTCCTCAAGCAACTGCCGAGACTTGGCCGGATCATCTTGCAGCAATTGACTGACAGCAGCCATTTTGAGTCCCTGGCTGGCCAGGATTGGTCCCAGTCCATCGTGCAGATCGCGGCGCAGCCGGCGGCGTTCCTCTTCTCGGGTTGTGACCAGGCGCACCCGGGATTGACGTAAATCCTCTGTCAGTTGTACGGCGTAAGCTGCCGGAGCGGCCTGATGGGCGATGTTCGCCAGCAGCTGCTTATCCGCTTTGCTGAACGATTCGCCTGGCGCGCGCAGGCCGGCAATAAGCTGGCCCACTGTTTGTCCCTGGTAGTTGAGGGGTATCCCGATAGCATCCGCTACTTCGTCACCGCTTTTGGCAGCCACCTTGAATTTGTCCCCGCTGCGCAGGCTGATGGCCACGTAGGGCAGCTTCAGGGTTTGGCCAATGGTCTCTGCCAGGGTGTGCAGCACCTCTTCGGGGGCAATGGCCACTTCCAAACGCTGGCCAAGCTGAGACAAGGTCCCCATCGGATCATCCCGCTGACCATAAAAGAGTCGGTTAACGGCACGTTGCAGACGCTCGCGCAGTGGGTGGAAAAGGATGGCCACCAGACCTGTGGTGAAGAAGGCGATAACTGTTCTGTCATCAAGTTGAAACAGGTTACCGAGAAAGCCCACAATGAATATGTACAGGCCCATGGTAATGGCGGTGAGCATTCCGTAGACCAGTGTACGGTTGATTATGAGGTCAATGTCGTAGAGGCGATATTTAAAGATAGCAAAGGCAACGGCGATGACGATGCCGGCAATAGCCAGCTGGCCCAAGGCTATGCCTATCCCGGCGATCGCATCATCAGCCTTAGCGATGCCGATAATGAACAACAGCAAAAAGATCACAAATAGACCAGCGGGGAAGAGCAGCCACTTGATCTGCTGCCGAACATCGCCGCGTGAACTGCGTAGCCGGACGATCAGAGACACAAAGGCGGCCCCATAACACAACACCAGGATGGAGAAGGCCATCCACATCAGCGGATTGAGGAAGGTCCACAAGGATGTGCTAACGCCAAGAGGATTGGTACGATTCAGTAGGAAAGAAGGGTCGATAGGACCGGGCTCTACTGCTTGCAGGGGGAGAAAGAGAAACAGCGCGCCGACAGTTATCCAGGCCACCTTACGCCAGCGGGGCGATGGCAGTCTCCCATCCGGGAACAACAAGATAATCAGGGAAAAGGCGACGAGTCCGTGGGGACCTAGGACAACCAGCTTGAGCCAGACTAGCGCCAGAACCACTCCCGGTAGCGTGCCGGAGAACACATACGTGTCATAAGCAGCATAGCCAGCCGAGAACATATCGATAGCTGCGAAAAACACACCGGCGCAAAGTAGCCAGCCAACTGGGTGCTGCGGATAGCGTGAGATAATGAATGCGCCTGTGACGACCCAAATGCCGACCAACAGGACCAGCACAGTTAGTATAGGCAGGGTTGTTTGCGCGTACGGCGCGCGAGCAAGGCCTTGTAGGGTCAGACCAGCTGCCGCTAAGACGAAGTATATAGTTGCGACTGCCCAAGCTGCCCAGCGGGCGGTTCGCGGCGCCATACGATCACCAACCTCCTCGCTATTACTGAGGATGCCCATCAAGAATGAACATCAAGTCCTGCGCCAACTCATAATACACGGATTTTTCAGCCGAATCAATGCGCCGCGATCAGCCGGGTGTAGTAAAAACCCGTAAAGAAAAGAGGTAGACAAAAAGAGCCTCTTGTGATTCTGTTATGAAGACGCAAAACAAGAAGCACAAGGAGGCTCAAATGGATTTTAGCACAAAGCTA
>JBFFWQ010000180.1:0-7760 GCA_041570195.1 Promineifilaceae bacterium (SeqCode)
CGCTGGCCGGCGCCATCGGCCAACGACCAGATCTCGAAGGGCTGGCGGACGCCTTGGCCGGCGAAACCAGGGTCCTGGTCCAATATAACGTGATCCAGACCAACGGCCAGGCGTTGGTGCCCGTGCTGAACGTAGATAACGTATTGTTGGGCATCGTCGGCGTTACGGAGTCAATCGCCGGACTGGCCTCCGACTTTGGCCGGCTGCGTGCGCTGGTGTTGTTGACTTTGCTGGTCGAGGTCAGCCTGGCCGTGCTTCTTGGCCTGGTCCTGGCCCGGCGGTTGGCCGGGCCGATCATCGCCGTGACGGAGGCGGTGGGCGAAATAGCTCATGGCCAGCGTACTGAACCTATCGCCGAAGAAGGGCCGCGAGAAATCCAGCAACTGGCGGCCTCAGTCAATACACTGTCTGCCAGATTGCAGAACCTGGAAGATACTCGCCGCCGCTTGCTGGCCAACCTGGTGCACGAGATCGGCCGGCCGTTGGGCGCCATCCGCTCGGCCATTCACGTGCTGCGCCAGGGCGCGGCCGACGATCCAGATGTGCGCGACGAGCTATTGGCCGGCGTCGAGGACGAAGTTCTGCGCATGCAGCCGCTGCTGGATGACCTGGCCCAACTGCATGGCCAGGTGCTGGGCACCCGCGAGTTGAACCGGCGCCCGCTAGCCTTGAGCGATTGGCTGGCCTCATCCCTGTTGCCCTGGCGGGCGGCGGCCATAGATAAAGGCCTGAATTGGCGGGCCGATATCCCGGCCGATTTGCCAACCATGAACCTGGATCACGAACGGATGGGTCAGGTTCTAGGGAACTTGTTGAGCAATGCCATCAAATACACGCCGGAGGGCGGCAGCGTCTGGTTGAGCGCCGATTCGGACGATAAGGAAGCCCGGATCATCGTGGCCGACGACGGTCCGGGCATCGTCCTTGAAGAGCAAGAGAAAGTATTCGAACCTTTTTTCCGCAGCCAGCAGCAGCGGCGCTTTCCCCAGGGTCTTGGCCTGGGACTGACCATCGCCCGGGATATCGCCGAAGCCCATGGCGGGACGCTGGCGTTCGAAACCGATCCAGAGGTCGGTAGCGGGCCAGAGTCAGGCAGCCGCTTTGTGGTGCATTTGCCCCGGGAAGAGCCGGCGCAATAACCTCCCGTCGAGAGACGTTCCGAGAAATCTATTCGCGGCTCCACCCGCTGGCTCCACGCGTCCGGCTCGTCGGCTAATAGACGCTGGCCTGAATCTGCTCCACGACCTGCTCGGCCGTCCAGTGATTTTCGCCGTCGAGCAGGATCGTCTTGGGATTGTCCATCAGCCACTCGTCGTGCAGATGTTCCAGCTGCAGCAGGTAATCGATGGGAATGCCGGTCTCCTCGGATCGGCCGCGGTCGGCGATGCGCTGTAAACAAACTTCGGCCGGGGTGCGCAGGTAGAGGATGGCGTCCGGCTCGTCGACGTATTGCGAAACCGTGAAGTCCCACATGCCGCGATAGAGCTGGTACTCGGCTTCGGAGAAGAGGCCGGTGCGGCGGCAATTCTCGGCGAAAACGTAACGATCGCAGTAGATGGAACGCTCCAGGATGACCTTACGGTGATGCGTCTGCTGCCAAACCTCATGCCAGGTCTTGGCCCGGGTGACAAAGGCACAGATCTGGAAGGTGAAGGCCCAGCGATGGGTATCGCTGTAGAAAAGCTCGAGCATGTTGGCCGCGAACCCTTCACGCCACACCTTGGTCGGCTCCTCGATGAAGCCAAAATGGCCCGACTCGGCAATGGTCCGGCCGACGGTTGTCTTGCCGGCGCCGATATTGCCCTCAAGCAAGACCATTAATCTGCCATCACTGTGCTGGCTGCCTTTCACCCGTCCTCCTTGGTAGACCGGAAGCGTTTGATTTATTCACGCCATTCGTCCTGACGATCACGACGTTTCTCGCCCACATAGGTTGCCATACCCATGATGCCCAAAAAAAGGCCAGCCACTGACGCAGCAAAGGCGATGAAGTTTAGGAACAGCGTCGACGGCACTAAGTCAAGGACGATCAGGAAAGGCAAGACGGCGCCCAATAGCACCAAAAAGAAACCGATGATGAGCAGGCGATTCACGCTCACCTAGGATGCTTCCCCTTCAAACAACCAGCAAGCGACCCGATGCTCCGGGCCAACCATGAAGTCGGGTGGCGCTTTGACATCGCATACGCCGGCGATCATTTGGGCGCAGCGTGGATTGAAGCGGCAGCCCTGTGGTGGATTCACCAGGCTGGGAGGTTCGCCCTTGGGCACCTCGCGCAGCACTAAGGCATTATCGGCGTCCGGGTCAGATGAGGCCTCCAGTAAGGCCAGGGTGTAAGGATGTTTCGGATTTTGAAGCAGCTCTTCCATCCGGGAAAACTCCACGATCTCACCGGCATACATGACAAAGATGTACTCGGAGAAGTAGCGCACCGTGGACAAATCGTGGGTGATGTAGATCACGGCCAGGTTGTGGTCCGTCTGCAATTTGCGCAGCAGGCGCAGGATTTCCACTCGTACGGAGGCGTCCAGCATGGACACCGGTTCGTCGGCCACTAGCAGTTTCGGGGACATGATCATGGCTCGAGCAATGACCACACGCTGCTGTTGCCCGCCGCTCAACATATGCGGGAACTTGGTCAGGAACTCCTCAACTGGGGTCATCTTGACCTCTTCCAGTGATTGGTCTATGCGGCGTTGTCGCTCTTCCTTGTCCGATATGCCATTGATGATCATCGGCTCTTCCAGGATGCTCTGAACGCTCATGAACGGTGGCAGGGCGCCAAATGGGTCTTGCTGCACGTAGCCGACTTTCGCCCGGTAGAGACGTAACCCCCCGCCCTTCGTATTGCTCAGGCGTTCGTTGTCGAAGATCACATCTCCCTTGGTGGGCCGGTTCAAGCCCAATATCGTCTTCATCAAACTCGACTTACCGCAGCCGCTCTCGCCGACGCAGGCGATGGCCTCGCCACGCTTCAAGTCGAATGAAACGCCATCCACAGCCCGCACAAAGCCAGCGTGGCCAAAGCCCCAGCGCTTCAGCTCGTACCACACATGCAAATCGTCGATCCTGAGAAGGGGCGCGCCATCATTCTGAATAACTTCAGCTGCCGCTTCGTTAGAATTACTCTCTTCTATCTTATTGGGTGCTTCCATGCTTGCCTCTTGCCCTAGGTGTAGAGCCAGCACTTTACAAGGTCATGGTCGATTTGAATCGTCGGTGGTTCCTCGCTGCAACGCTCAAAGCGCTCCGGGCACCTGTCCGCGAATCGACAGCCAGTTGGCGGGTTCAATAGACTTGGCGGCTGCCCAGTAATGAACTCTGGCTCGACTGTCTCGCGAAGCCGGGGCACGCTTGCCATCAGCTTCTTTGAGTAGGGGTGCAGTGGTTTCGTGAAGAAACGACGCGCCGTCCCTACTTCGACGATCTGTCCCGCGTACATCACGGCCACGTTGTCAGCCACTTCGCTGGATGTAGCGATATCATGTGTAATCAGGACGAAGCTGGTTTCCAGCGATTCCTTCATGCGCTTCAACAAGTTCATGATATTGGCTTGGGTAAGAACGTCGAGGGCCGATGTCGGCTCATCCAGGATCACCAGCTCGGGCAAGGTGACCAAAGCCATGGCCAATGCCGCCCGCTGGCGCATGCCGCCGCTGAGCTCAAAGGCGTATCTGTGCAAGAAGTCGACCGGAACGCCCACATGCTCGAACATTCGAGCGGCGCTCAACATCGCATCCTTGTTGCTTAAGCCCAAATGGACCTTGGCCGGCTCGGCTACCTGGTCGCCAATTCGAATGACCGGGTTCAAGGCATTCATGGCCGCCTGCGGCACCATGGAGATCCGCTTCCAGCGCACTTCCTGGCGAAAGCTTTCGTCGCTCAAGGTCATGATGTCCAGATCAAGCAACCATACTTCGCCCTCAAAGGCGCCGGCATTGCGTGGCAGAAGCCGCAGAATGGCCTTGGCCAGCGAACTCTTGCCGCAGCCAGACTCGCCGATGATGACCGTAGCCTCGTTTCTGAGTATCTCAAAATCGACGCCGTCTACCGCCTGAACGACGCCTTTCTGCGTATTGAAATGCAGGCGCAGATTCTTAACCGAAAGGAGTTGGTTGTTTGACTCATCCACTGTTTATAGTTCCCTCAATCTTGGATTGAAGATACGGTCCAGGGCGAATCCCACCATGGCGAAGCCAAGACCAGCTAGCATTAGAAGCACAGCCGGTTCGAGGATCCAGTAGTAGAATCCGCTGAACAGGGCCCCTTCAACATTGGCGTCCCGGATGACCTTACCCCAGGTCGGCAAGGCCGGGTCGCCCAGACCAAGCACCGCCAGGGACGCCTCCAGGAAGACGAAGGTCGGCACCAAAATCACGATTTGAGGGATTAACAAAGGCAGGATGCGCGGAATCAGGTAACGGAAAATGATGCGCATGTTACTGGCGCCATAGGCCCGAGCAGCGTCAATGTACGGCAGCTCTACCACCTGAAGAAAGATCGCCCGGTAGTTCTTGATCGCCAGACCAAAGATGCTCAAGAGAATCACCAGGCCCAGCATCAACCAGATATCGCGCGAGTAGAGTGTGCCGACCATGATGAGAATAGGTAACAGGGGAATGATGGCATTGATCTCGGTCAGCCGCTGGATGAAAGAATCGACGCGACCGCCGAACCACACGCCGATGGCGGCGATGCTCATGGTCGTGATCGTCGTGCCTACCGCGGCCAGTAATCCAAAGGCCATGGCGGTCGGCGTGCCCCACAATAAGGCCACACCCAGATCGCGCCTCTGGTGATCGGTTCCTGCTAGACCATGCACCAGTCCGTAGCTGACGAAAGTGATGTCGACATCTGACTCCTCCTCAAACAGCAGGGCGGAGACGATCAGCGTGTACGGACCTTGTAGAACCTGTAAGCCCTCTTGCTCGGGATCGTCAAACAGGCCCTGGCTAGGCCTCACGCCATCAATGCCCGTCTGCCGTTCAAGACGTCGCTGCAAACGCTCATCCTGATCAAAGCGAAATGAGCTGCTTCGGCTGGGCGAAAACTCGCCCGCCCGAACCTCACGACCATCCGGTGTAACCCAGGTGAACTCGACAAAGGGCTGCTTGGTCGCGTAATCCGCCGTGGCAAACACGATGAGTTCAGGAGGGAAGTCGTCGTATGGAAAATCAAACTCGTAGGTGTAGCGAACCTCACTCGTATCCTCGGATAGCTGCTCATACGTCCGCTCGCCGTCGCCCTCGGCGCTGTCAAAGACGATGGTAGCCGGCCGATCATTCCGGGTAAACCAATTCATCCAGACAGGGGCAGCGTTGCGCGGACTGGCCCGCCAGATGGTATCTCCGCCTCGCCACAATCTGATAGCTTCGCTGTAAGGAATAATGATGGGCGTGATGACGGATGCTATCAGCAAGATCCCAATGATAGCCAGACCGACCACGGCCGACGGATACTGCCATAATTGCCGAAGACCAGACCAGAAACCGCTCATCGATCGTGTCCTCCTTCGCCGACACGCACGCGAGGATCAACCAGAGCGTAGATAAAATCCAACAGAAAGACCGTTATGGCCAGCAAATAGGCGTATAGAACCACATTGGCAACAATTACAGGCGTGTCGAACAGGCCAATCGCCTGGAAATAAAGACGGCCGATTCCCGGCCAGTTAAATACCGTTTCATGGATAATGGCGCCGCTCCACAAAGTAATTACCAGCAGGCTGAATGCAGTTACGATGGCGGGCAGCGTAGGACGCAGGATATAACGCCTCTCAATCATCTGGTCCGGAAGCCCTTTGGCCTTGGCCATCTCAACGTAATCTTCGCTTGAGTAGATCAGGAAGAAGGTGCGCCAATTGTAGGTAGTAAGGAAGACTGCTGCCATTAGCCAGGCAGCCACCGGCAGAATCATGTGCCTCCCAAGGCTGAGGGCATAGTCCAGAGTGTTTTCAGGGGGCGGAGCGCTAACCATTCCGCCAAATGGCAGAACCCTTAGGAGTGCAGCAAAGATGAGGATGAGAAACAAACCATAGAACCAGCCTGGCGCAGCCGATGTCGGCGCCAGGGTCAGTACGGCCTTGTCGGCATAACTGCCGTAGCGTCGAGAAAGACTCAGGCCAAAGAACAGCGCCACGAAAAACAGGATCAATTGGGCGGTGCCAAAAAGGACCAGCGTAGAAGGCAGACGCTCGAGGATAATGTTGCGCACTTGCCGTGAACCACTGTCACTGATCAACCCCTCGGCGTAGCCCAGGTCCAGGACCAAAGCATCACGGAGATAGGTAAAACTTCGCTGCAAGAAGGGCTTGTCCAGCCCAGTTCGCCTCATTTCTAGCTCCACACGCCTGTCAATCTGCTCTCTGCGTTCTTCCGTAGATAATTGCTGAAAAGCCGGGTTGGCGGTCAGTTGCAGCGCGACGGTTTCGCGAAGCGTCGCCAGTCGGATTGCGTCAACTTCGCCGCCCATGTTGGCGATGAGGATGGTGATGTAGACGCCGATGGCGACGGTGAAGACCAGCGTCAATAGCTTTATGGCTGAGTAGCGAAACAATCTTTTGAGGCTATCCGTACGAGCCTTGCGTTCCGAAGCCTCAAAAGCGTCGACATCTACTTCTTTATCTATTCGAAAGTCGCCAGAGGAAACGTCAGTGGCCATAGTCTCACCCATTGATGTTCTGCGGAACTAAGTTCATCACGAGTACAGGGCTAGCTACAATGAGGAGGTGGCTTTTGAGCCACCTCCTCATACACTAACTAGCTGATTCTAGCACAGCCGAATGGTTGTGGCACTATTACGGACAACGAGATTACGGAGCAGCTACGAAGTCGAAGCTGGACAGCACCGGGATGGCAACTAGCTTGGAGACAACTACGACATCCAGCCTGCTGGATCCTTCCGGCATGGCGCCGGTAGCGTCGCCGCCGAGCATGACTTGCCAGAGGCCATCTTCCACGGCCTCTGCCACGCCTTCAGCGGCCAGCTGACCGTTGGCATCATACACCAGGTAGCTGACGGTATCGATGTCATCAACGGGATACGGTCCATCGAAAACGTCGATAAATACGTCAAAAGCTACTTCCTCGCCAATCGTCACCCGCGCCGGACCGTCGATCTCGACCTCAGGGAACGCCGGAGCGCCGAAGGCCGAGAAGCGGTCTGCTGAGTCGGGATGGGCCGCGTAGTGGCTCAACACGGCCTGTCCTTCAACCGGGAAGACCCCTGAGAGGAAGTACGGGCCATTGGCGATGTAGTAGTGGCCGTAGCGGCGGGCAAACTCAGCCAGGTTGGCATAGCGCGTCGCAGCGTCTTCAGCGGAGATGTACTGACCCAACGTGGGAGCGTAGGGGATGAAACCCTCTTCGGTAGCTGCGGCCAGCTCGGTGGCCATGATTTCGAGTGACGGACCAGCGATCATGTTGACCCGGTCAACCTCGTTGGCCGTAGCCTCCTCGTCGGTGAACTCAAAGAGATCCGCTCCCGTGCCCCGCAGCATGATGGCCACGTTGTGCCAGGCCGCGTCGGCGTAGTTGTAGGCGTCCGCAGACGTAAAGGATCCAGGCCAGAAGGTCGTAATGGCATTCTCTGCATCCAGACTACCCGCATCGCTCCAGAACTCAATTGTGAGCCCACCGTCGGAGTCGTCGAGGCGAATGCCTTTAAAGGCCGACAGGAACTGGTCAAGATTCGGAACCATCGCTTCTTCATAATAGGGGCTGTCCGGACTTGCCACGTCCCATGTTTGGATTATGCCCATC
>JBFFWQ010000181.1:0-7259 GCA_041570195.1 Promineifilaceae bacterium (SeqCode)
GACCATCACCTTCACGGTGAAGGTGATGACCAACACCGTCACACTGCTGGAATTGTTCGACAGCCAGGGCCAGTCGCTTGGCCTCACCGGTACGACTCAACTGGTCTATGCCGCGCCCAAGGGCGGACGATTCTACGTCAGTGTCAGCCCGCAGCCGGGACAGGGGTATGGTTGCTCAGACGAGGTCGGTTATGAAATTGAGGTCGAGAAGTCGCCTCTTTGGGTTGTCTATATACCATTCGTGATCAAGCCGTAGCCGGGGCGCAAATAGCACAGCACGAGCAAAATCGCTCTCCTTTGGACGCCCCGCCGAGCTATCACAGTTCGGCGGGGCGACTTTCGTGTCCGGCCAAGCTCTGAGTCTTATTAGCGGCGCGCCTACTCTATTGCCGCCCTGTGGCGTTCTTGGGACAATGGCGCCACTATGCCGAGGACCACGCGCGTGATACGGCGGCGGATGCGCCGCCAACAGAACCAGGGCAGCACCGGCCGGACCCTGCTGAAGGGTTTGGCGATCATCATGTTGGTCGTCACAGCTGGCGTCGCGTTGTTGCTGTTTGTCGGCGTCTTATCCGTCACGGCCGCCTTTGATTCCTTCAACAGCCAGCTGCCCGACTTCAGCGAGATCGAACGCCTGGGCCAGGATGTGGATACCACCTTCGAGACGACCAAGATCTTCGCCTGGGGCGGCGATCCCGACGGCGACGGTTACCGCGAATTGGTGCCCATTTACGAGGTCATCGATCCCCTGGGCGGCGACCGGCAGTGGCTGACCCTGGACCAGATGCCGCGGGCCATGCTCGAGGCCACCGTGGCCATCGAGGACCAGACCTTCTGGGACAATCCCGGCTTCGATCTGCAAGGCATCGGCCGGGCCTTCTACGAATACGTGGTTCTGGGCGGCGAAATCCAGGGCGGCTCGTCCATCACCCAGCAACTGGTCAAGAATACCTTGATCGAGGAGGAGCGGCGGGCTGTGGGCGCTGAAATCTCCTACGACGACTACCGCCGCAAAGCCGAGGAGCTCTTACTGGCCCAGCGCATCGCCCAAGTCTACACCAAGGAGCAGATCCTGGAATGGTATCTAAACACCAACTTCTATGGCAATCTGGCGTATGGCGTGGAGGCCGCGGCCCAGGTCTATTTCGACAAGACAGCCTCGCAACTGAACCTGGCCGAAGCGGCCATGTTGGCTGCCATTCCCCAATCGCCGGCCCTCAACCCCGTCGACAACCCCGAAGAGGCGCGGATTCGCCAGGAACTGGTGCTGGAAGCCATGCTGCGCCAGGGGATGATCAGCCGGGAGCAGATGCTGGCGGCCAAGACCGAGCCCCTGGACGTATCGCCAGGCATCGAGCAGCGTTTCGACATCATCGCCCCCCATTTCTCCCAGTATGTGCGCAAACAGCTGGAGTTGATGTTCGGCCCGGAACAGGTCCTGCGAGGCGGTTTGCGGGTATACACCAGTCTCGATCTGACCATGCAACGCCAGGCCGAATGCCTGGCTCGCGCCCAGGTGGCGCGCCTATCGGGTGCCACCGGCGACGGGCTGCCGGCCGACGAGGTAGCCCAATGTCCGGCCCTGGATTACCTGGCGCCGCTGCGGCAGGCTGACCAGGGCGTCGACCATCAAGTGAACAACGCGGCCGTGGTGGCCCTGGATCCGGGCACGGGCGAGATCAAGGCGATGGTCGGCAGCGTCGACTACTGGGATGAGCGTATCGACGGCTCCTTCAACGTGGCCGTCGACGGCCAGCGCCAGCCCGGCTCGAGCTTCAAACCATTCACCTACCTGACCGCCCTGAGCCAGGGCTATACACCGGCCACCATGGTCCTGGACGTGGAGACGGATTTTGGTCCCCAGGCCGGCGGCGGCGCTGCCGGCGAAGGGACCGGCATCGCATATGTGCCTCAGAATTACGATCGTGACTTTCACGGCCCCATGCGCCTACGCCGGGCGCTGGGCAACAGCTTTAACGTGCCGGCCGTGCAGGTGATGAGTTGGGTGGGCGTGGACAAGGTGATCCGTACCGCTCACAGCCTGGGCATCACTACCCTGGACCAGGGACCTAACAGCTACGGCCTGCCGCTGACCCTGGGCGGCGGCGAGGTGACCCTGCTGGACATGGCTTACGCCTTTTCGGTCATGGACAACATGGGCGTCATGATCGGCCAGCCAGCGCCGGAAAGTGAGCGCCGGCTGGGATTCCGCAGCCTGGATCCGGTGGCCATTCTACGCGTGGAAGACAGCGACGGCCGTATTATTTACGAATACAACCAACCCCAGCGGCGCGAGATTCTGACCCCGCAGCTGGCCTTCCTCATGAACGATATGCTGTCCGATCGGGGCTCTCGCTGCCAGGGTTTCGGCTGCCCCAACGCCCTGGAACTGCCCGATAACCGTCCAGCGGCGGCCAAGACGGGCACCACCGACGACTACCGCGACGCCTGGACCGTCGGCTACACGCCCCAGCTGGTGACCGGCGTCTGGGTCGGCAATACCGACAATTCGTCCATGGAAGACGTGCCCGGTTCCAAGGGCGCGGCGCCCATCTGGAACGCCTTCATGAGCTGGGTCCATGAAGATCAACCGATCGAGATCTGGCAACGGCCGCCGGGTGTCAGCCAGATGGTCGTTTGCGAGACCTCGGGTTTACTGCCGACGGCTCATTGCCCGACGGTCAACGAGTATTTCGTCGAAGGCACCGAGCCCACCGTATTCGACAATATGTACCAGGAGCTTCGGATCAACCGCGAGACGGGCCGGCTGGTGACGCTGTCGACGCCCCCTGAGTTGGTCGAGTCGCGGATCTACCAGATCTATCCCGAGCAGGCGGCCGATTGGGTGCGCGAGAAAGAAATCGAGCAGCCGCCCTCGGAGTACGACACCATCAGCACGCCCACCGGCCAGGCCGGTGACGCGGCCATCCTGTCGCTGGAACCTTTCCAGTACATCAGCGGCGAGACAGTCATCCTCGGCAATGCGCGGGGCGGCGACATGGCCTATTACCGGCTGTCCTACTTCCCCGGCCTGACCCCGCTCAATCTACAGTCGATTACCGACGAAGTGCGCGGCCAGAAAGAAAACGAGCCGCTGGCGATTTGGGATGTGGCCGATCTGGACGGCCTGTACACCGTGTTGCTGACCGTCGTCCGCGCCGATGGCACCTTCGACGAAGTGAGCGTGCCGGTGACCGTCGATAACGAGCCGCCGGCGGCTGAGATCGTCTTCCCTTTGCCCGAGCAGCAGGTCCTGGAGGACGACGAATGGGTCATCGTCCAGGCCCAGGTCGAAGATAATATCTCCGTCGATCGGGTCGAATTCTTCGTCGACGAGGCCGGCGTGCCCTTCGCCATCAGCACCGTGCCGCCTTTCACCGAGAAATGGACTGTCCCGGGCCCAGGCTGCCATACCTATCACGTGGTCGCCTACGACGCGGCCGGCAATGAAACGGCCAGCGATCCCGTGCGCGCGTGTGTGGTCCGTGGCGAGTAGCGAGTTGACAGTGGCGAGTGGTCAGTGGACAACGACCGTCAGCCATCGGTTATCAGCCGTCAGCCATCGGCCATCAGCCGTCAGCCGTCAGCCATCAGCCGCTAGCCATCAGCCGTCAGCCGACGGCTCGACGGCAGCGCAGATCCACGAAACACGTCTCAATGTGTTTACATAATGTCAACCATCGATTCACCCTCCTTGCTCGTATCCCTGATCGTCGCTCCGTGATCCCCAGCCCCCAAGCCCCAGTTACCATAACTACGCTTCACGCCGCGTTCACGCTTTATTTACGGAGCGCATACGGACGGTCATCGCCGGCTGTCGTATGCTCACAGCAACATTGTTGGACCCCACAGGCGCTCCGACGAACTCATGGGAGTTTGGAGAATGGTCATGGCACGATCATGCCGGACCCATCTTTGGTTCGTCGGATAGACTTGTTTGGCGACTGCGCCTGATAGAAGAAGTGATTGGGAACCTCACCGCCAGTTCCTATCCGGATTGCCGGCCTGTCAACTTGGCCTGATATCTGGTAGAAATACGGGGTGCCCAGTCCCACGAGGTCAGCCAGAAGGTGGAACACACCGCGCTAGAAGAACAACCCGTCGAAGACGAACACGGCGAAGCCCTGCTGCATACACAGCGACTGGCTGGCATCGGCACCTTGACAGCCGGTATCGCCCACGAGCTCACCAATCCGATCAACATCATTACCGCCACATGCAGCAATTTGTTGAACCAGTTGGAAGAGGGCAATCTGAGCGACGAGGAGCTGCTGCACTATACGCAGATGATCGAGCACAGCGCGTGGCGCTGCGCCCGCCTGATCCAGACCCTGCGCCAGTATACCTACATGAACGGCCAGGAGATCGGCCCCTGTGACCTGAATCAAGTGGTCGAATCGGCGTTGGTGCTGGTTGCTTACGAGTTCGAGCGAAACTACAACATCTCGTTTGAGAAACACCTGGCGGAAAATCTGGAGCCTACGCTTTGCGATCAATATCAGTTGATCCAGGTGCTCATCAACCTGCTGACAAACGCTCGAGATGCGATCCCGGCCGATGGCGGCGTCGTGCGTATCACCACTGGCCTGTCTCCTGACGACGCGAGTCAGTTCATCGCCGTTGAAGACGACGGCAGCGGGATTGACGAAGCGTTGCTGCCCAGGATCTTCGAGCCATTTGTCACCAGTAAGACGTCCGAAGAGGGCACTGGCTTGGGTCTGGCTATCGCCACCGAGATCGTGGAAAATCACGACGGCCGCATTGAGGCGGAGAACAACGAGGAGGGCGGAGCCACCTTCACCGTCATACTACCGCTGAAACGCCCGGAGCCGGTCGACTAGGGCGCGGCGGGGTCAGAATTAACAAGACTCAAGAAGTAGCGGTGAAAACGGTCGTCGTCTGATAATTCGGGGTGGAAAGCCGTGACCAACCACCGTCCCTGACGAGCGGCAACGGCCGTGCCATCGTCCAAGCGAGCGATCACCTCGACCCCGGAGCCGTCATCGCCGTTGACCAGCACTGGCGCGCGGATGAAAACGGCCGGGAACGGGTCGTCCGAGCCGCCGTCCAGGGCAGACACGCCCAAATCGGCCTCGAAGCTGTCGATTTGCCGGCCGAAAGCGTTGCGCCGGACGACGATATCCATCACGCCCAACAGTGGCTGGTCCTCGGCGATCTCCTTGGCCATAAAGATCATGCCCGCGCAGGTACCCCACACGGCCTTTTCGGCCGCGAACTCCCGCAGCGGCGCCATCAGGCCATACGTGACAGCCAGCTTGCCGATGGTCGTGCTCTCGCCGCCGGGGATGATCAGGCCGTCAAGATCTGCCAGTTGCTCCGGCAACCGGACCTCAACCGCCTCCACGCCCAGCCGGCGCAGGATATGTATATGCTCGATGAATGCCCCTTGCAGGGCCAGAACGCCGATTTTCATGGCATTAGCTTAGGGCTGTTAGCTTTGAGCCGTTAGCTTTGAGCGGGAGTTTCAGGCGCCGGCCTGGATGCTGCGGAGGAGACCGCTGAGCATCCGCTCGACTTCATTTACCTGCTCGTCCAGCTGTAAGTAATCGGTGGTTTCCAGGTAACCTAGATCATTGGATAGAATCAGATGATTATTCGAGCTCGTTGGCTGAGCCGGCAGCGATGTGCAGGAATCGCTGAAACTCGCGTTCAGTTTCCCGGCCGCAGCCCTCCGCGATATTTGCGGGAATCGAGACCGCCGCTCGCCTCATCTGCCTGGTCAGGCCAAACTGCTCCGATTTAGGGAAGTCTATTGTCAACCTGTAGATGTCCAGCGCTAGCTGATGGCTCTTTTGCCACACTTGCAGTTTCCTGAAGTCCCGCACTTACGACTCCTGCTAAATCGACACCGCGATGCGCCGAACCAATCGGCCCGCTGCCAACTGCCGATAGCTCAGAGCTAAAGGCTAAGAGCTCACTGCTAACGGCTAACAGCTCACTGCTAACAGCTACTTCACCAACCTCTCACTGCGAGCTGCTGCTCCTCCGGCAACGTGCTGGCCGAGATGCCGACCATGGGTTCGCCGAGGTTTTCGCTGATCTTGGCCAGGATTTCGGGATTGTCGTAGTGGGTCGTGGCCTCGACGATGGCCTTGGCCCGCGGCGCCGGATCGGCGCTCTTGAAGATGCCTGAGCCGACGAAGACGCCGTCGACGCCCAACTGCATCATCAGGCCGGCATCGGCCGGTGTGGCGATGCCGCCGGCGGCGAAATTGACCACCGGTAAACGTCCCAGTTCCTTGGTCTCTTTGACCAATTCGTAAGGCGCCCGGATCTCTTTGCTGTAGCTCATCAGCTCGTCGTCGGGCATGAACTGCAGGCGGCGAATGGCGCCCAGCACCGAGCGCGCATGGCGCACGGCCTCGACCACGTCGCCGGTGCCCGCTTCGCCCTTGGTGCGCATCATGGCCGCGCCTTCGCCGATGCGCCGCAGCGCTTCGCCCAGGTTGCGGCAGCCACAGACGAAGGGCACGCCAAAGGCATGCTTGTTCACATGATGCTCTTCGTCGGCCGGGGTCAGCACCTCACTCTCGTCGACGTAGTCCACGCCGATGGCTTCCAGGATCTGCGCTTCGACGAAATGGCCGATGCGACACTTGGCCATCACCGGGATGCTCACTGATTCGATGATTTCCCTGATGAGACCCGGATCCGACATACGGGCCACGCCGCCATCAGCCCGGATATCGGCCGGCACCCGTTCCAGGGCCATCACAGCCACCGCGCCGGCTTCTTCGGCGATGATCGCCTGTTCCGGCGTGACCACGTCCATGATCACCCCACCCTTCAACATCTGAGCCAGGCCGCGCTTTACCTTGACACTGCCCGTCTCTCCACGTCCGTTTTTACTCAAGATACACCTCCAGGGATTGAAGCCGTTAGCAATTAGCTTTGAGCTCTTAGCTCAATACCTATGGCTAACCGCTAACAGCTAATCGCTCATAGCTATCTCCATTTTATTCACCCAGCTCAAAATGACAACAGAATTGGCTCTATTGTTTGGCTCCAGGAGACGAATTCTTAGGGCCAATTGGTGGACCAGTTGGCCAGGCTATGGTTCGAGTTGTGGATCGGGTGGCTGCAGTAGATCGGACAGGCGGCCGGTCACTTCACCGGTGGCGCGGGTGCGCGTATCAAGACCGATGACCAGGGAGCGCGTATCGCTGATGAGCTGGACCGAGCTCCAGCCATCGCCGACGTCGGTGACGCTACCGACCAGCGCGCCGCCATCTGACAGC
>JBFFWQ010000182.1:0-7204 GCA_041570195.1 Promineifilaceae bacterium (SeqCode)
AATCCACCGTGGGGGTCATACCAGAGGCCAGCGGGGCGCCGCCCTCAGACCATTCGTAGGAGTCGATCGTCCCGTCGCTGTCGGAGGATAAAGAGCCATGTAGGGTGACCGCTTCTATCCCATTACGGTCGGCATCGGTGACTGTCTGGTCTGGGCCAGCATCGGCAATTGGCGGATTGTTGCCACCAACACAAGGAAAGATCGCGCCGTTACCACCAAAGGTTGGGCCATTGACAAAGAGCAAAGGCTCGTCGTTGTCGCTACGACTGGAAGTGTAGCTACAGGCGGCGCCCTTGGGCAGACCGGCGTCAATCACGGCCTGACGGATGGCGGCGGCCCCGGCCGCGTCGGTTGCTGGTGCCTGGCCATTAGCGTGCAAGTAGAGGGCCATGGCCCCAGCAGCGTGGGGGGCGGCTGCGGAAGTGCCACTGACTGTTTGGTAGCCACCATTCAGCCAGGTGGAGTATATGCAGACCCCAGGCGCTGCCAGATCTATTTCCGGTCCTGAATTGCTCGACCTCCAAAGGGTATCGTCTTGCCCGCTGCCGTCCGAGCAACTAACGGTCCCTGCGGCGCCACCCCCCTGTCCATCACCGTCAACGATGGCCGACGTGGCGATGACTTCGGGGAATGCCTGGCGCTGACCGCCATCATTGCCGGCCGATATAGCGAGGGGGACGCCGGCATCAGCCAGGCCACAGATAGATAGGTGGACGGCAGTAGATTCAGGATTGCACGGCTCCGGCTGGTCAGGGGTTTGAATACTCATGTTCGCCGAGGCGAAATCAATGCCGTCGACTATGCTATTGCCAGTAACTCGATCCTTAATGTCACAAGTGGCGCTCAGATCTCCATTGGCTCGGTTCTTGCAGGCGGCGACCATGTCAAGACCATTGACCATGGAGCTTGCATCGCAATAAGGGATGTTAAAAATCCATGAGTAGCAGACCCGGATGGCCCAAACCGTAGCGCTGGGCACCACGCCAACGACACCATAGTCATTGTCCTTAGCAGCAACGATGCCAGCAGCAAAGGTGCCGTGACCGGAGAAATCATCGTAGTCGGTCGGATTGGCTGGATTATATCCATTGAAACCGCCGCCTACGTTCAGATCGGGGTGATCGCGGTCGATACCTGTATCGAAGATAGCGATGTCCAGATCCACGGTCTGGCCAGCAACGGCCGGATTTATGTCGGCTTCAATGCGGTCGACCCCAGTGGGCAAGAGTTGGGCCTCTATCCTGTAACGTCGATCAGGTTCAATGCGCCGCACCCCGGGGTCGGCACGCAACCTGGCCATTTTGGATGCGGGGATCGCCCCGGCGAAACCGTTAAGGGCCGTACGGTAGATATGAGCGGGCGCCAGACCGTGTTGGCGAGCAACCGCGGCCGGATCGACATCTTCAGTCAGCAGGACGATGTACCTGCCAGGAATGATCCCCCCACCAGGCGGGCTTTCAATCGCGCTGGCGCTACCGGATAGAAATAGCAATGTGACTAGCGTTGCGAACAACAATCCCCACAAAATAGCCTTGCTTTTCATTTCATACCTCCTCACCTGGCTCGATACAGGGCACAAAAGAATGCGGCTTTTTTCAGCAGTGCACCCTGACCGGCCGACCCGGCCATCCCCCCACTCACGGTTGCAGACGGGGTCATAAGAATAATCGCGGTGAAGATCCAAGCGACAGAAACTCGTCTCGTTTTAGAACGCAACATCACACCCTTCTCCATTTATGCATGACCAATTCTCTAGTTATTCCGGCTGCAACAGGAAAGAGTGTCGTCGTCACTATTTCGGCAACGATGCGTGAATGAAGAAATATAGAATGAGCGAGCGTGCCGATCCAGCATCGACAGTTTGAACTGGCTCAACCACCGATCAAAAGGAACGCCCCTATTGGCGTCTTCAACAGGCCCTATTAACGGACGGCGATCACGATCATGATCTCCGGCCCATTCCATGTTACGCCCGTTAGGTAACGGGGTAGCATGAGGTACAGGGCGAAGTCAAGGGCATGACCATCGGTGACTTGTAGAAGGTATTGCTTAATTAGAACGTATGTGCTATACTTTGTCTTCGTGCGGGCCGGTTCCGTAGGCGCCGGTCAGGCTAACCGGCCTAGATGAGGCCGGTTAGCGTGGAGAGCCAGGGTCCCGATCATCCAAAGCGTCAGCGTTGGTCTAGCCAGTGGCATAGCCTTAACCGGCCGCCCTGCGAGCCAGGAACAGAGTTGAAGAAGATGCCTTCTGCCCGCAAATGTACCGCCCGGCGCAAGGATGGTCGTCCATGCCAGGCTTGGGCCAAACCCGGCGGCGAACCGGCCTTTTGCTTTACCCATACCAGAACGCCTGATTCCGGGCCTGGGACCAGGCCTGGTCCCAAGAAAGATCGGGTCGACTTCTACCGCCCGGCCTACACCTTGCAAGAGGTTGTCGACCTGTTGAATTCCGCCATTGATAAGGAATTGAGTGACGAATTGGACGCGGCGCGCGTGGCGGTGCGGCGGACGCTGCAACAATTAGAGCAGCAGTTGTTGCCGACTGAATATGCCCAATTGGTCAACCTGATATTCCGCGGGACCAGAACCATCGCCGGTCTGCTGCAAGCCCAGCTCGATTTATCCCGGGACAAGTCCGAGTTCCTGGTCGCAGCCTTGGCCCAAGCGCTCGACGAAATCGGCAAGGAAAAGGATGCCGACCTGTGAGCGGCGCCAGCGCTACAGATCGCTCGATATCCGACGCCCATGCGGTCAGGTAATCCAATCAAGACCGTGCTGAGCGACATCGACTTGCTCTCGCGCCTGGTGATCGGCATGCCGCTTTACGGATACCAACTGCGGCCTTTGCGGCCGATAGTCGACAGCGTCCTGGCCGGCCGGGGCACGGAGTACTTGCTGGTGTTCCCTCGTCAAAGCGGCAAGAATGAGGCGGTAGCTCACTTGCTGGTTTACTTGCTCAATTTGCTACAGCGCCGGGGAGGCAACATCGTCTACGGGGCGACGGGCGACGGGCTAGGCCGGGGCATGCAACGGCTCGAACAACGGCTGGAAAACCGCTTGAACCGGGGCCAGTGGCGCAAGGCGGCCCGGCCGGCGCGACGCTTACTGGGTCGCGCGGCCGTGGTATTCTTGTCCACCCACCCGGCAGCGGCCGCCCGAGGCGAAACGGCCCATTGGTTGCTGGTGATCGATGAAATGCAGGATCAAGACGCCACTCACCTGGAGGCTGTATTTGAGCCGATGCGGGCGGCCAATAATGCCACGGCGCTGTATATCGGCACGGTGAAGAGCAGTCACGACGCCCTATGGCGCAAGAAGTGCGAACTGGAGGAGGCACAGAGAACGGACGCGCTGCAACGCGTCTACGTGGTTTCGCCGGACGAGGTGACGGCCGATAATGTGAGCTACGGCCGCTTCCTGGCGGGCAAGGTGAGGCGTTTCGGCCGGAAGCATCCGGTTGTGGCCAGCGAGTACTTTAACGAGCCAATCGATGCTGATGGCGTTCTGTTCGACCGCCGCCGACTGGCGCTGATGAAAGGTGGCCACAGCAGGTTGTCGCCGGCTGAGGCTGGCCAATTGACGGGCCAGCGACTGGCAACGCTGGACGTGGGCGGGATTGATGAGGGCGCGACCGATCCTCTGGCCAGATTGGCCAATCCCGGCCGCGATTACAGCGTGGCGCACGTGTTTGAGGTTGAATTAACGAGCGTAGAAGTCACGCCACGCTACCGGGCCATTGACGTGTTCGCCGATCAGGGCAGCCGCCATTTCGATTCCAGGCCAGGCCGGCCTGGCCTGGCGGCGCGGCTGTTGGCCTGGCTGAAGACCTGGCAGATCGCTCACCTGGTGGTCGATGAAAGCGGCGTGGGCGCAGGATTGGCGGATTGGATGGCGGCTCGCCTCGGTCGCGGAAAGGTGACCGGCTTCACCTTTAGTCCAGCGGCCAAGGCGAGCCTAGGCGGCCGGTTTCTATCGTTGATAGAAACTGGTCGCTTTCTATATTGGGCCGGCGAGGAAGAGCCGTTGAGCGATGCCTGGTGGTTCTTCCAACAGGCCCGGTATTGTGATTATTCGTTGCCGGCCGGCGGCCGGTTTGAGACGGCATTACGCTGGGGCGTGCCGCCATCGGCCAGGATCGATACCCCATTGGGCCGGCAGGCAGTCCACGACGACCGGCTGGTCTCGGCCGCCCTGGTGGCCGTCTACGATGAGTTGTTGGCGACCGGCAAAGTGCGTCTTGGCCAGGCAAACAGCGCCATCATCAGGCCGGTGGATCCCATCGATCCCGACAACCTGGGATTCTAAGCAAGCCACGGTTCAAGATCATAACCAACCTGCCGATTTGGTGGTTTGCTTTCAGGAAACCAGCTGCAAATCGGCGTGGTATGTGAACTTAAACTCGCAACTGTTCTCCACTTTGCAGTCTAGCTTTCAGTTACTTTCCTGGAGACTGCCGGGCATTAGATTCACAATAGATCGCAGCTGAGTTTCCGGGACAATTGTTTTGCCTTTCGGTTGTCAGAGCGCCAGGTATTTGGAGAGTTATATTGCCTATAAAGAAACGAGATCCCGCCGCCTTGAGTGACGATTGGTCCGACGATGCGTACGCATGCGCCCGCCAGGCGCTCGACCAGAACCTCACCGGAGCCAGCGCCCGAGCGGTTAGAATCGGCCGGGTGATCGACCGCCTATGCCGGGCGCCGGGCACTTACCAGATCACGATTGCCGTGCCGGTCCAGCGCAGAGCGCCATGGCAGATCACCTACTATCGGTTGGAACCGATGCGCAAGGAGATGAGTGGCACGGGCAAGTGATCAGTGGCCAATGGCCAGGTTTAGTCGGTGGCGGCGCCGACCAGCGGGTCGCTCGTGGACTTGTAGGCCTCTGGGCCAAAATCGAAGCGCCGAATAGCTTCGACCACTCGATCTTGCTGCGCTTCGGTCATGGCTGGGAACATGGGCAGGGATAAGATCTCGCCTGCATAGCGTTCGGTCAGCGGGAAATCTCCCTGGCTATAGCCAAGATGCTTGAGTGATTTCTGCAGGTGGTTGGGTATTGGGTAGTGCATGGCCGTACCAACGCCGTTCTCGGACAGGTGCTGTTGTAGAGCATCTCGCCGCGAGACCCTGATGACATAAACGTGGTAGACGTGTTCCGCCCACGGGGCCGCGGTAGGAGTTATCACGGGCAGGCCGGCCAGCAGTTCATTGTAGCGCTGGGCCAGGCGACGCCGGTTGGCGTTCCAGGCATCCAGTCGCGTGAGTTTTACGCCCAGCACGGCGGCCTGGATCGAGTCCAGGCGGAAGTTGAAGCCGTGCACGTCGTGCATGTACTTAACAGGCTGGCCCACATCGCGCATCACCCGGATCTTCTCGGCCACGGCCGGGTCATTGGTGGTCACCGCGCCGCCGTCGCCGAAGGCGCCCAGGTTTTTGGTCGGATAGAAGCTGAAGGCGGCCGCGTGCCCCAGGCCGCCGGTCCTGCGGCCGCGATAAGTAGCGCCATGGGCCTGGGCCGCGTCTTCGATCACCAGCAGGTTGTGCTGCTGGGCGATGTCCAGGATCGGGTCCATGTCGGTTGGGTGGCCGTAAAGATGCACGGCCACGATGGCCCGGGTGACGGGCGTGACGGCCGCGGCCACTTGGTCGGGATCCAGGTTGTAATTGTCCGGATCGATGTCGACCAGGACCGGCCTGGCCCCGACATTTAGAATGGGCAGTATGGTAGCGATGAAGGTATTGGCCTGGGTAATCACTTCGTCGCCAGGACCTATGCCGTTGGCCCGTAATGCCACCTCGATGGCCGAATAGCCCGAGTTGACGCCGACGGCATGGTCGACGCGGCAGAATTCGGCGAAGTCGGCCTCAAAAGCGGACACGGCTTTGCCTAGAATATAGGCTGAAGTGTCCAGGACACTATGAATGGCAAGGTCGATCTCAGGTTTAAGTTCGCGATAATCGGATTGTAGGTCTACAAAAGGAACGTTCTTGACCCCGTTCATGATTTACTCCTTGGATATTGGCTGTGAGCTTCGAGCGGTTAGCTGTTGGGCTAGCGGTCAGCTTTCAGCTGTCAGCCCTGATGGCTGACTTGGGTCGATGGTTGTCGTTGTGATGAGCGGGCACGGGCTAGACTCGGCTGTTTCTGTCCCGGCCGTTGACGTAGGCCCGGCCGTCTGGGTCGTGGGGGCAGTGCAGGTCGTCGACCGTTCTGGCCACGCGAGCCGGATTGCCGTAGACCACGCTATGAGCGGGCACATCCCGAGAGACCACGCTGCCGGCGCCGACCAGGGCATATTCGCCCACGGTCACGCCGGGCAGGATCGTGGCATTAACCCCAATACGGGCGCCGCGCTTGATTACCGGCGCCTGCTCCCTGGTACACTCGGCGCACAACGGATGGGGATCATTGGCAATGCTGACGCCAGGCGCCAAGAACGCTTCGTCCTCGATGATCGTAAATTGAGCCACATAGACGTTGGTATGAATCTTGACATTGTCGCCGATGCGGCAACCATAATCGATGACGCTATTGCTCCAGATACTGGTATGATCGCCAATGATCGTCTCCTCGCGGATGACGACGTTGTGACCGGTGTTTAGGCCGGCGCCGATAGTCGAATCGGCGTAGATGATCGTGCCACTGCGCAGGAAGGCGTCCGGGCCGATTTCAAGCCGGGCCTCCAAGCTCGAGCGGCCAGATCGATAGCCGAGGTGGACGCCCTCGTCGACGACGGCCGGCAACGCCAGGGCAACGTTTTGAGCTACTCTATGCATGGGCTAACTCCAGTTGTGTATCTATACCCACCGGCACCGGGCCGTTGGGGCTAATGGACATCGTCCTTCCGTGATTTTCCAGCGATTGCTCGGCGGCCTCCAAGATCTGCACCACCCTGGCGCCACTGTAGCCGTCGGTCAGCGGTTGTTTGCCTTCCGCGATGCACTCCAGGAAGTGGCCGCACTGAACGCGCAACGGTTCCTGGTGCTGAATGTGAGGGATGACGACATCGCCGTAGTGATAGGCGAAGGAGAAATCGCCGAAGGTCTCGGTGCGCCGGATGGCCTTCACCCGCTTGTCGTAGATCTGGATCTTCTCCAGCGCCGACACATCGTCATAGATGACCATCTTCTCGCTACCCACGACCGTGAATTGGCGCGTCTTGCGTGGGTCCAGCCAACTCAGGCGCATATGGGCCAGGACGT
>JBFFWQ010000183.1:0-7165 GCA_041570195.1 Promineifilaceae bacterium (SeqCode)
GACCCGCTCTTCCATGCTGGAAGCGTTGCGCCAGGATTATATTACGACGGCGCGCTCTAAAGGTCTCTCCGAACGGACAGTCGTCAATCGCCATGTACTCAAGAACGCCTTGATTCCCGTGGCCACAGTCGCTGGCACGACCGTGGCCTTTTTGATCAATGGCGTGGTGATCACCGAAACGATCTTTAATATCAACGGCCTGGGTTCAGCTGCCGCGTCGGCGGCTGTGAGCCTTGACGTATTGACTTTGCTGGGTTACGCGCTTTTCACGGCCGTTCTATTTCTGGTCGTCAATCTGATCGTCGACATTACTTATGGCTTTCTGGACCCACGCGTTCGCTTAGAGTAGAGGTGAGGTGAACAAATGACTAGTGCAACGACTGATCCGGCCACTCTGGACGATTCTGGCGTGATCGGCTACGGCAGTCTACGCAAGCGCGGCCGCCTGGAGAAGCTGGTTGGGCCCGAATGGTACCGCTTGCTCAAGGGCCTGGCCACCAATCCACTGTCGGTGATCGGCATACTCATCATCGTTGGCTTCTTTCTAATGGCCCTTTTCGCACCCATCTTGGCCCCGCCGCCGACGGACATATGGGACACGACGCTGATCCCCCGCGATGGCTTTGCATCAGAGCCATCCCCGCCGGGCACGCCCTGGGAACGGAATGCCCCAACCACCGTTCCGGGCTGGTATAAACTGGTGACCGGCAATGAGGAATGGACCCATATCCTGGGCACGACTAGCGGCCAATACGACATCTGGTACGGCATCGTCTGGGGCAGCCGGACGGCATTACTCATCGGTTTTGTCGTCGTTTTGGCCTCGGCTGTTATCGGCATCCTGATCGGCGCCATCTCTGGGTACTACGGTGGCTGGGTAGATGAGGTGATGATGCGCATGGTCGAGATCTTCATCGCCTTTCCCTTCCTGGTCGGCGCGTTGATCCTGGCTTCGATCCTGGTACCGGTCATGGGCCGCAGCATTTGGCCAGCGTCCATCGCCCTCATCGTATTCGGCTGGACTGGCTATGCGCGCCTGTTACGGGGCGACATACTATCGGCCAAGGAACGTGAATACGTCACCGCCGCCCGGGCCTCAGGCGCCAAGGATAGCCATCTCATCGTGCGGCACATCATCCCCAACGCCATTTACCCGACGTTGGTCGTTCTTTCACTGGATATGGGCGCCATCGTCCTGAGTTTTGCGGCCCTCAGTTTCCTGGGCATCGGCGTGCAAGTCGGCTATGCTGATTGGGGCCAGATCGTCAGCCACGCCCGCGATTGGATCTTGACCCTGGACACCCACTGGTACATCATCGTCTTCCCCGGCCTGGCCCTGCTGCTCTACGGCCTGGGCTGGAATCTGGTCGGTGATGCCCTGCGCGATATCATGGATCCGAAACTTCGCGGAAAAGGATAACTCATTCTGGCGAATGCGCGAGAATGATAGAAGCTGTCGCTTGGAAGGCGGGTCGCTTGCCGTGATCCGCCTTTCTTTTTCAGAGATAACCGGGCAAGAACTTCTGAACGAATTTCCCAGAAACTCGGCAACCGGACGCTCGGCAACCGGACCCTCGGCAACCGGACCCTCGGCAACCGGACCCTCGGCAACGAACCGGTCTAGAAGACTTACGAGTAATTTCCCGGGAAAATGACAGACAGCCACTCAACAGAGCGCTAGATGCGAGCGACAGGTCTGATCATCATCCTAATCACCAGCGTCGTGGCTTTGGTCGCCTTCTTCTCTTTGGCTGCAGCCCAGGAAGTTGCTACGCCGACGCCGGCTTCGCCGCCGATGATGGCCACAGCCGACCGGCTGGCGGCGCCGCCGACAGTAGAGAATCCAACCCAGGCCGACGACGGCGCCCAACTGTATTGGCTCAATTGCCAGCCCTGTCACGGCGACCAGGGTCAAGGCCTGACCGACGAGTGGCGCGCTCAGTACCCGCCGGAAGACCAGAATTGTTGGGCCAGGGGTTGTCATGGCAATGTGCCCTACGAGAATGGATTTAAGCTGCCTGAGACGGTCCCGGCCGTGATTGGCCAGGGAAGCCTGGAGAAGTTTGTATCCCTGGGCCAGCTCTACACCTTCGTTCGCGCCGCTATGCCCTTCGAAGCGCCTGGCAATTTAAGCGACGAGGAGTACCTGGCCATCACCGCCTATCTGGCCCGCGCGCATGAGATCGGGGACGGTTCGCCCCTGGATGCGAATAACGTTCACGAGATACGATTTAACGTTCCGGCCGAAAGCGCGGATAATACGGCGAACGGACAGCAAGAAAACGTGGCAACTGCATCTAAATCAGATGAAGAACAGCCAGACGAAGGCCAAACCGAACGTTCTCTAACTGGCCTACTGATATTGATGGCAGGTGTGAGCTTGTTGTTACTAGTTGTTGGAGGTGTCTGGATATGGCAACAGCGGGCTCATTGAGTAGCCAGATAGACGATTCCTCCCCCGACGAGCAGGAAATCCGGCGAGAAAAGATTTACCGCCGGCTGGGCTTGATAAACGGGTTGTTGATTGGCCTGGCTTTGGTCGCCAGTATTTGGGTGTTCCAAATCTTCGATCTTTTTGATCTGCCCGTTATTTCGCCGTACGGCAGCATGTGGCTTACCGGGGTGCCCCTCGTCTTACTTTGTACCTTGATCGGCTGGGGGACGGCGCGGATCGGCAGAACCTGGGTCACCATGCTAGCCTGGTTCGCCGGTTCGATCATCATCACCTTATTGGTCGCCTACCAACCAAACTGGTTCCGCTCATTCATCGCCTGGTTGGGCGACACGCGCTTTTGGGGTCGGGCGATCTATCTGGTGCCGGATGCGACTCCTGGCGGGCGCATATTGTCCGGTTTCTTCATCATCGCCGTGCTGACGCTTCTCGGCGTGGCCCAGGATTATCGACTGGAAAGCATCCAATCTTCATTGGGCAGGAAGGGTAGGCCGACCGTCGGCACCATTCTGCGCCTCTCGCTGCCGCTGCCCTTCGTGGTGGTCGCCGGGGTGGTAACCGGCAATATCTTTGGCAGCGCCGAGACTACGGTAGCCATGAAGCTCACCCATGAAGCCATCAGCACCGGCCGTACCTACGAGGGTGACCTGTTTGAACTGGACCTGGAAACCGGTCTTCGTTACAGCGCTATCGAAGGCGTTCGCGTCCAGATGAGCCCGACTTACACGCTCATGATCGGCGACATCGACCCGGTCATAGCGACTGTCTTTGTCGTCGCCGATTTTGACAACGGAGCCTGGATTAACTGCCGGGTACTAGATGGTGACCTGCAGTTTTGTTATGACGCATCGCTGCCCTATACAACAGGCTTAGCCAGCCTCATCACCGGCGAGCCGCCGCCCGAGGATTGTCGAGGTTGTATGCTCCAAGGCGACGAGGCATTATTTGATTGGCTTCGGCAACAGGGCCAGGGATTCAGCGGGCCACCGGAGATCAGCCGCCTGGCGCAACAAGGCAGTCACGTACTCATGCGCGCCGAATCGCCCGACGGATCGGCGGCCGTCGAATGCTGGTTTGAAGGCAACAGCCGGGTCGAGATAGTCAGTTGCTCTGAAGCGGAGTAGTTGCCTTGTAACGGCTTTCAATACGATGACAATGGAATCGACGAAGCCGCATTTCAAGGGAGGGAGCGACTCAGGCGGGCCTGTTGATGAGCGCCGGAAGCGACGCTGGATCATAATCGTCGCAGTTGCTATCGGTGGTTGGGCGGTGGGCTTTTTTGTCTTTGGTTGGTGGCTGGCCCCGGTCGCCTTTGAGGGAGCCACGCTAGAACAGTTAAACAAAGCTGACAAGGAAAGGTTTTTCAGCGCGCTGACCGAGCTTTACTCTGAAGAGCGCGATCCAAATCACATACAGGCAATCTTGGCAGATTGGCCGGCCGCCGCTGTGGAAATCTGCCGGACGGCGGCTGAAACCGGAGATGAATTCCTGGCCGTCCGACTAACGGCCTTGGCGACTGAGCTTAACGGTGTCGGCTGCATGCAGTTGGCCTACCGCCAATTCGACGAAACGGTTGAGACCGGCCGCCAATTCACGACAACAGGGATCCTTATCGTGGCCGGCCTGTTTATGTTGCTGGTGGCTGATTTTTGGCTCATACGCCGCGTGTCTCGTCGCTTGTCCAGCTCACGCCGGCAACGGGCCAAGGACGAGGCCCTGGCCGGCGTGGCTGACGAAGGATCGTCTACCCATGTCATTGGTCGGGTGGTCCGTGCGCCATTCACCAGTTATATATTGCGGCGCCTGGCTGCCATCCCGTTGACATTGCTCATTGTCACCGCCGTTATCTACGCCTTAATCATGATCGCCGATCCTCTTGAACGGGCCAGCTTATATCTGCCGCCTAATATACCCACTTATATGACGCAGGAACGCATGGAGCAGGTTATCAACCAGATAGTCGAGGAGCATGGTCTGGATGATCCTTACCCGGTACAGTACTTCCATTGGCTGGCCAACCTGATACAGGGCGATTGGGGCTGGAGCCCAAACCTACAGGACGACGTCTTGCCGGCTTTGCTCCGGCGAACGCCGGTGACGCTTGAGTTGACCCTTTTCGCCCTACTCCTTTTCGTTCCGCTGGGCTTTCTCAGCGGGCTGCGTGCTGGATGGAAGGCGAATTCGCCAGGCGACCATCGCTTTCGGATAGCTGCCTTCATTGCCACGGCTTTGCCCCCCTTCGTCCTGGGCCTGTTCATGTTGTCCATCTTCTACGTGGGCCTGGGTTGGTTTCCGCCAGGACGGACCGGTTTCTTCACCCTCTCGCTGAATTCTTCAACTTTCGAGAATTACACCGGTCTGCTCACGATTGACGGCCTGCTAAATGGCCGGCTGGATGTGACCCTTGACGCGCTCCGCCATCTAGTTTTACCGGTCTTCGTATTAAGCCTGTTTCATTGGGCTACCCTCAGCCGCATCACCCGAGCCTCGGTCATCGAAGTGAAGGACCAAGACTATATCATGGCCGCAAGAGCGCGAGGGGTCAAGCCACGAGCGTTGCTCTGGCGCCATACTTTTCGCAATGCGATTGGTCCCGGCATAACCGCCACCGCTCTTTCAGTTGCAGCTCTCTTGACAGGAGTATTTGTCATCGAGCGTATTTTTGGTCTACATGGGCTTTCGGAGCTGGCCATTCTGGGAATGCAAAGCACACCTGATGCGGCGCTGGCATTGGGCTTTGCGGTTTACACAGCCTTGATAGTTCTGCCCATCATGTTCATCCTGGACGTTCTTGGAGCGGCTTTGAATCCACGCGCCCTTTCGGACAGGGAACACAGATGACCAGGTGGCGGCGTTTCTTTCGTTACAAGCAGAATTGGCTGGCCCTGGCCATCATTGGCCTGTTCGTCTTCGTCGCCCTGGCTGCGCCCTGGTTGTCGCCGGCGGAAGAGAATGGTGAAGATCCGGCCTACCTGGAATTAAGAGATGAGCGGCAGCAGTTGCCCCGACCACCGCGTCCTGGAAGCCCCTTGGGCTCTGTGCCGAAACCGTTTCTGGCAATCCCAGGCGTTCCTGCTGGCGAAGGGCATGCCTATCAATGGGACATTTACCATACGCTGGTTTGGGGCGCCCGCTCGGCGCTGCGATTCGGCCTGTCGGTTGTCCTGATCACGGCCTCGTTTGGCATACTTGTCGGCGCAATCAGCGGTTACCTGGGCGGCGCCATTGAGGGCTTGATGATGCGGGTGACGGATGCCTTCCTGGTCTTCCCGATCATTGCCGCTGTCTGGGTCTTGGAGCGGGTCGTATTCTCCCGCTTTACCGACCCATTTGGTCTGCCTGTCGATTTATCGACCTGGCAAAAGCTTGTACTTAATCTTCAGATCGACGCCATCTGGGTTGGTTTTATTCTTTTTTCGTGGATGCCTTATGCGCGGATCACCAATACGACGGTCGCCAATCTTCGCCAGTCGGACTTCGTGGTGGCGTCACGAGCCATGGGCGCCAGTGGCTGGCGCATCATTTGGGGTCACTTGTTGCCTAATGCCATCGCGCCATCCATTGTGCTGGCGGCCCGAGACATTGGCGCGGTGGTGATTCTCGCCTCGGCCTTGATCTTCATTGGCCTTAAAGGCAGGCTGTCCTGGGCCGTGGTACTGGTGGGCGGCCGCGACTATATCATTGGGATGGGCGGGAACCCATTATCCTATTGGTGGACATTCTTGCCCATCGCCCTGGCCATCATCCTTTTTAGCCTGGGCTGGAATCTATTGGGAGATGGCCTCAATCGGACGCATAACCCGCGGGCTAATTGAGGAAGGTACAGGCGCCTACGAAAACGTCATCCAACCAGCTAGCCGCCTTCACGTCGTCGTTGAACACACCATTACGTAAGCGCGAACTATGAATGATGTGCCAGCCGCCCAGGCTCATGCCCACGTGGGTGATGCTTCGCCGGCCGTTTTTGCTGGCGAAGAATAACAGGTCGCCAGGCTTGAATGGCGGTTCTACTGGCGAACCGGCCTCATATTGCATGTCGGCATCCCGTGGTATCGTCACGCCGACAAGCCGGTGAGTCAACTGAACGAGGCCAGAACAATCCAGGCCATAAGCGGTGATCCCGCCCCACAGGTAGGGTACGCCGGTGAGGGTAGCCGCATCGGCGACCATCAGCGCGCGTCGCCCGGCCTCATCCTCCGGCAGTTCTCCATAAGCGCGCAAGTCGCCGGCCGGCAGCCAACCGCCATTCCCTCCCACCAGGGTTAGCTGGGCCCAATTCCCTTCAATTCGTTTGGTTCGGACGGCCGTCCCGCCGGCCACCCGGCCGCATAGGGTGGCCGAATGGTCTGGATGAGCCCGCAACAGGCTTATCGGCCTGCGTACCAGGTGAGTTGGCCTGGGTGATCGATCCCGGCGGAGGTAGGGGCGGTGGACCCAACCCAGGTAGCCGTCTGGCTGCCGTACAAAGGCCCATGCGTCCTCGGAAATTAACTCTTCCACCATCGACCCGCTCAGCAGTTGACTGGCCATTTCCTGGCCGAAAGACGGACCTGCGTACAGGCCGGCCACGCTGGTGCCCACTGTTATTTGCCGCCCAGGTCGCAGCGCCTCTACTTCGGCCGTCTCGAACTCTTGACCCGCATAGGTGCGGGACAACTGGTCCACCACCCTGGTCAGGGTGGTCGCGTCCTGGACGCGGCCGGTCAACCGCCA
>JBFFWQ010000184.1:0-7056 GCA_041570195.1 Promineifilaceae bacterium (SeqCode)
CATCGGTAAGCGATGCTCCATCGGTAAGCGATGCTCCATCGGTAAGCGATGCTCCATCGGTAATTGACACCCGCACCTCGGCCGCCTTCGCCGCCAGCCATATCCCCGGCACGATCAATGTCCCCCACGATTACTCTCTCGCCAATTGGGCCGGCTGGCTGCTCGACTACGACCGCCCTTTCTACCTCATCGCCGATCACCACGCCATCGAGGAAGTCTCCCGAGAGCTGGCCTCCATCGGCCTGGACAACAGTGCCGGCTACTTCGAGACCTCGGCCATCGAGGCCTGGGCCGCGGCCGGACACGAACTGCAATGCTACGACGGTGTGCGGCCGTCCCAGATAGCCGACCAGGTCCGCGACGGCCGGGCGGTTATCCTAGACGTCCGCAACCAGACCGAATGGGATGAAGGCCACATCCCCGGCGCCCAGCACGTCATGCTAGGTTACCTTGCCGAAAGAGCCGCCGAGATAGCTCCCGACCGGCGCATCGTGGTCCAATGCCAGACCGGCGCCCGCTCGGCCATCGGCGCCAGTCTGCTGCAAGCCCAGGGCTTTCCCGACGTCGTCAACCTGATGGGCGGCATCCGCGACTGGCAACTCGCCGGTCTGCCTGTCGAGAAACCGTAGCACATGCCTCCGGCTTGTGTCGACCGCAGCAGCACCTGCCCTTTGCCCTCCGCCCCTATCCTGTCAATCCTGTCATATTCCTTTTCTGCCAACTACTGAGCCATCTCGGACAGCACCAGCCACCGTTCCATTTGCTCTTCTAGTTTAGCCTCAACCCCCTCCAACCGCTCCGCCAACTCCCCCAACAACGCATAATCCCCGCCCGCTTCATTGATCTCTCGGCTCAACCGCTCCTTTTGCTGCTCCAATTCGGTGATGCGCCCCTCAACCCGCTCCAACTCCCGCGCTTCCTTCCACGATAGCTTTCGCGCCGTCTTGCCCGCGACGGCCCCTTCCCCTCTACCCCTGCCCGCTAGGCCCGACTTGTCCTCTTCATCCGGCCGTACTTCTTTCCCGGCCATTATCTGCTCCTGCCGTCTGCGCAGATAATTGCTGAAAGGCCCAGGATACCGGCTGCTCATCGACCCCTTCTCAAACGTGGCCAGATAGTCGACGTTGCGATCCAGAAAATACCGGTCATGACTGACCACCACCAGGCAGCCCTGGAAATGGTCCATGAACTGCTCCAAAACCGTCAGCGTCTGGATATCCAGGTCATTCGTCGGCTCATCCAGGAATAGCACGTTCGGCCGCTGAGCCAGCACCGAAAGCAAATACAACCGCCGCCGTTCGCCACCGCTCAATGCGCTGATATACGCCCGCTGCTGCGGCCGGGGAAACAGAAACCACTCCAACATCTGCGCCGCTTCCACCCGACGGCCATCGTCGACCCGACGGCTACCGTCGACCCGCCGGCCATCGTCGACCCGACGGCTACCGTCGACCCGACGGCTACCGTCGACCCGACGGCTACCGTCGGTACGGATCAGCGGCGCGATATCGTTGATGAAATCGATCACCCGCGCCGATTCATCCAGACCCCGGTTCAACTGGTCATAGTAACCCAATTCCACCGTCGATCCCCAGACCACCGCCCCTTCATCCGCCTCGGTCAAGCCGGCCAAAATATCCAGCAGCGTGCTCTTCCCGGCCCCATTCGGACCGATGATGCCAATCCGGTCGCCCGGCACCAGCGAGAACTCGACGCCTTCAAAAAGCTGCAGCTCGCCATAGCGCTTACTCAGCCCGCTGGCCTCCAACACCTTTTTCCCTAGCCGCCGGCCGGCCAGAGCCATGGCTACATTCTCCTGCCCGCTATCATGCTGCAGGCGCTGCAACTCCTCGACCCGCTGCTTGCGCGCCTTCTGCTTGGTGCTGCGCGCCATCGCCCCCCGCCGCAACCATTCCAACTCCCGCCGTAGCAGATTCTGCCGCTTCCGTTCAGCCGCCGCCATCTGCTCGTGCCGCACGGTGCTCAGTTCCAGATACCGGCCGTAGTTGCCCGGATACTTAACCAGCCTTCGCCGGTCCAGCTCCACGATCCGGTTCACTACCCGGTCTAGGAAATAGCGATCGTGGGTAACCATCAACAGCGCTCCGGACTTCGAGATCAGATACTCCTCCAGCCAGGCCACCGACTCCGCGTCGATGTGGTTCGTTGGCTCGTCCAGGATCAGCAGCTCCACCTCTTCCAACAGCGCCCGGGCCAACGCCACCCGCTTTTGTTGCCCGCCACTGAGCGTCTCCACCCGCGCCTCAAAGTGCGCCACGCCCAGCCGGCTCAACAGCGCCTTCGCCTCTGCCTCGGCCGACCAGCCCCCCGTCCGTTCCATCTCATTCGTCAATTCAGCCAGCCGCTCCTGCCCTGTCCGGCTATCCGGCTCCTGCTGCAACCGGCCGCTCGCCTCATGATAATCCGCCAGCAATCGCAGTCGAGACGAATCCCCGGCATACACATACTCCAGGACCGTCTGCCCCTCACCCAGGGCTGAATTCTGGGATTCCGCATTTTGCGGTAGATATCCAATCCGCACCCCACCCCAAACCGTGATCGCCCCCTCATCCGGCACCTCCAACCCGGCCACCATGCGCAGCAGCGTCGTCTTCCCGCTGCCATTAACCCCGATCAGCCCGATCCGGTCGCCGTCATTGATCAACAGCTCAACCCCATCCAGCAACTGCCGCTCGCTATACTGCTTCGAAACCCCCTCCAGCGTAACCAGGTTCACATCATCCCCAATAATGGTACGGGCAAGGCGATCGGGAAATCGTCCTCGCCAAGTAAGGGCAAGGCAATCGGAAAACCATCCTTGCCAAGCATATTGCCGTGGCCCAGATTGCCTTGCCTCTTCATCTGTACTTCAACGATGGCGGCAGCGGCACGCAGGTCATGCCACCCTTCTTGAACCGGAAATCACATCGATCATATCCCTCGGCTAGCGTCATGGTTCGACTCAGCCCCCACCCCAACATTTCACTGGCAACCTTGTCAACCGCGCACCCATATGGCGTCAATTCCGGCACGCCCTGGGCCTTGAGAAATTTACAGCTGGCGCATTCGATATAATCAACGCCGTAGTCGAATTCCTGACCATCGCCTTCCACATAATCGATGACATATCCGCCCGGATACTGGCGCGCCCGCGATTCCGCGGCCCGTCTCTTCAGGCGCCTCTTGAACAAAGGCGAAAACCATAGATAGCCGATCGTCCGCCGGGCGACACTCGGCACCGCCCTGATCTCCGCTTCTCCCATCTCATAGACGATCTGCCCCGCCTCCTCTAACGGCCGGCCGTGCCGTTGCAGTATCCTGTACACCGCCAGGTGGCGGCTCGTCGGCAGCAGAAAGTACAGCATCGGGCTCCGTTCGCCAATGTAGGGAATTTCCGGCACAAGCCTTTCGTATTCCTGGCCCGACTCCCTGATTATGCTATCAGCCTGCTCTTGGCCAAAGCGTGCGACAAGCGTTGGCCTGACTCGCTTAATCGATTTGTCATACGCCCTCAGAAGCGACGGCTTCCGAGAGACGTAATTCTCGCGCATCATTCACTCCTAACCGTTACGGGCACTGGCCCAGTCCACTTCGCCAAACAATCCACCTCTGCACCGTTGCTATGAATGGTCCACCACAACCAACGTCCTTCATCCTGGAAATCTGCGCCCCATTCTTTGCCCGGTCACTCAAATTCCGGCCCGATCCGTGCCCCAACCCTGAAGACCCTCACGCCCTCTCCAGATCCGCCATCATCTGCGATTCGATCACCTTCCCCATCGACATCATTCCGTGTGCAAGCTCTTTACGCCTCCAGACCAGATCTGATAACCTTTACCCTTGGGCGCAAACGGCCTGTCGCACCTATTGTGTGAGATGTCGCGCCATATGACAACAACGGACTAAGAGCCCGCCCCTTCGCAGATAACTAAAC
The DNA here is from genome assembly GCA_041570195.1 of Promineifilaceae bacterium (SeqCode). Classification (GTDB taxonomy): domain Bacteria; phylum Chloroflexota; class Anaerolineae; order Promineifilales; family Promineifilaceae; genus UBA11865. The sequence continues at coordinate 3,935 of JBFFWQ010000184.1, forward strand.
TTCGATATCCTTCCGACTTTCTTAACGGTCGGCGCCAGTTCACCCAGTTTTATGCCCGCCGCCTACGCATCCTCCCAACCCTTGTCGAAAGGCAGCGTATACCAGAAGCCATCCTAAAAAACCTCGGCCGCCGAGATCTCCGCTAGCAACTCTTTGGCCTCTAGTAAATCTGGGGTGTCAAATCCCTCGCTAAACCAGGATGTGACAGGTTCCAAAACCTGCCACGCCTCCTCCACCCGGCCTTGCTTGGCCCACAAGCGGGCCAGATCAATAGTCGCCCTCAGTTCCAACAATTTCCCGCTCTGGCGCCGGGCGATCTCGATAGCCTTTTCTAGACTTACTTCGGCTTCACTTCCATCGCCCAAAATCAGCAGAAGCTCCGCCCGCAAGCGATGGATCTCCGCCTCCCAATAACGCTCGCCCGTCTCCTCCACCTGGGCCAGCGTTTTCTCCAAGGTAGCCAGGCCTTCCTCCGGCCGGCCGGCCTTTGCCTGACCCAGAGCAAGCGCGCTACGTGTCCTTGTCGTGTAGAGCCGTAATCCGATGGATGCCATTTTACCCAGCCCTTTGAGAATCTGGGCTATCCCCTCCTCAACCTGGCCCATCCTGACCAGCGCCTCTCCATCGAGACATTCTCCATTTCCCATCCAACCTGGGACCTGTTCATCCGCCAAGCGGATCAACGCCTCAGCTCCTTCCTTCAGAGCGGCCGCATCCCGGCGCATGGCGTTGAAATAGCAGCACGCAAAACAAAGGCCTTCGGCCAACGTGAAGGGATGATTCAACTCAAAGGCCAGGGCTAATGCCTCCTGACTGCGCTTCAAGGCCTGGTCAGGATAACCAAGAACCCACAGGCAGCAAGCGTCATGGGCCATGGCGCCCAGCCCGGCATCCTTGCCGCTTTGGAGAATAAAGGCCTGGTGGTGCGCCTGGGGTTCATAAAATCTTAGCACCTGCTCGAATTGGTCATGGGCGGAGGTAAATTCCCCCATACTAAAGGAGATGTAACCAAGTGTCCATTGGCACATGGCTATCTGTAGGGGGTTCCCGGTACCCTCAGCCACTTTGAGGTTCTCTTCTGCAAGCTCACGGGCCTTGCGGTACTCCGCCCCAACAAAATGGTACTCGGCCATTACCTCCAAGACCCGGCTAAGTTGAGAACTCCGGCCGGTCTGCTGGCACAATTCTTGGGCGCGAGTAAAGGCCGCGACCGTTTCTGACGACCGGACCCCCTTCAGTCCTTTGTCGGCAAGAATGAGTGGTAATTGCAGATCGAGTTCTAACGAGGCCCGATCAGGAGAATCGGGCAAAGTCATGAGCAGTTCCAGCCCTCTTTTCAGATGGGTAATCCCCTCCTGATAAGCGGCCAATTGCACGGACTTTACGCCAGCCTGGGCCAGATAAGGGATGGCTTTCTCCACGATCCCAGCTTCCTGGAAATGCCAGGCCAATTGCACGGCCATCCCTTCCTGCCCCTCGCCGTAATACGCCTCCAGAACCTTGCCGACGTCTTCATGAAGGTAGGCCCGCTCCACCTCGTCTAGATGGTCGTACATGTACTTCTGGAAGAGATAGTTCCGGAACCGGTAGCGGGACACGCGGTGCGAGCCCACACGTTCAATAGCCTGGGCTCTGATGAGGCGATGTCGCCGGTCTAGTTCGTCACTAAGACGCTCTACCAACTCCCTATCATCTGTCTTCTGGATGCGGGCTAGCACCTCGGCCGTGAAGACCTCGCCCTCCACACTGGCAACACGCAACGTTGACTGCAAGGTCCTGGGTAGGCGGCTCAAACGCTCCCCGATGACCGCTTCTACCCGGGCTGGCATCGTCTCCCAATCCAATGCCGGTCCTTCAACCCAACGGCCTCTTGAATCCTGGACCAGATCCCCCCTCTCTTGCATGCCCCGCAGCAACTCGATGGAAAACAAGGGCTGGCCCTGGGTTTGCCGGAATAGTTTATCCCGGAAGGCATTCCCCAGCCGGTTGGGTTCGCTTTCTAGCAGGGCTTCCACGAACTCCCGGTGTTCCGCTTTTCTCAGATTGACCGTGACATCGCCGAAGTCGCGCTGAATCTCATTGACCACAGAATCTAAGGGATGTCGCTCTCCCGGCCGGCCGACTGACACCTCCTCCGGCCGGTAAGCGCCAATGATGAGGATCCGGCTACCTGTCAAGTGCTTGCCCAGGTGGAACAGTTGACTGATAGAGCCTAAATCCGCCCACTGCAGGTCGTCGACCACCAGGAGCAGCGGCCGCTCGACGGCCAGCGCTTGCAGCACTCTGCTGTATTGCTCAAATAAGTCGCTTTGTTGGGAACTGGCTGTGCCGAGGCCGCCGGCCGGCATGCGTCCCTCAAGCAGCGCCAGCTTGGCCAACCATTCCGACCGGCCGGACTCACAAGCCGTTGCCCGCTCCAGTAGTGCGGCGTGAGCCACGAAGGTGTTTATCAGATCCCGTCCGACTTCGACTAAGGCTTCGGCCGTAACAGGAAACATTCTCCACAGGCGCTGAGCATGTTCACTGCTAATGGCGCCGGCAACCCATTTGGCTTCGACATCCCCGGTCAAAAGCTCCAGGATCTCCCGAAAGGGAAGGTAAGGGTCGCCGATTCCAGTATAAGCGTTGCAGTTCCCGCTGGCCACGACCAGATCCGCGTGTTCCAATTGCGCCCGCCGGCCAAATTCTTGGATCAAGGCCGTCTTTCCGCTGCCGGCTTCTCCCGTCACGAATGCGACCCGGCCATGACCGGCCATGGCCCGGTCCAGATACCCACCCAGTTGAGTCAACTCCTTATTCCGGGCGACGAAAACGGGCATTTCGACCTGAGGTGCTTCCCCTTTGAGAAAGCAAGGAATGGCCGCGGTCCCCTCAATTGGACGAATGCCGGGCGTCTCTGTTTCAGCCGGCTCGCCCTTTCGAATTTCCTCATACAGCCTGGTCGTTTCCAGGGCTGGCTCAACACCCAATTCATCTTCTAAAATCTGGCGACAGCTCTCATACTGAACCAGGGCCGCGCTCCGCCGGCCGTTCAGAACCAACAATCGCATCATCCGCCGGTGGGCGGCCTCATCCCAGGGCTCCAATTCGACAAGCCGTCGGGCCCAGGTTAGCGCCTGATC
>JBFFWQ010000185.1:0-7004 GCA_041570195.1 Promineifilaceae bacterium (SeqCode)
GCTTTCGGCCGGGATACGGCCGAGATCGCCGACTTCATAAGGGAAAGCTGGGTGGCCGTACGCGGCCAGGTCAAGGGGCCATGGTCGACAAACAGGCCAGAAGTGAACCGGTTAGCTATCGCCATCCTGAGCGACGACCTGGAAGCCAGACGCGAGCTGCTTCGTTACACCACGGCCGGCTGCACCAACGCCGACGGCCTGGGCGGCCCGCCCAAGTGCAAGCCCGGCCAGGCCGAAGGCACGCCGGTCGAATACCTGCCGGTCCTGGGGCCAGGCGAAGGCGTGCCGGTTTTGCCCGAAGCGGTGGATGGCACGCTGGATTTCCCGGCCGAGACGTTTTACGCCGCCTACCGCCGGGCCGACGAACCGATCCGCGATGTGTACTACCCGCCGGGCGAGTACGGCCTCTTCTTCGCGATCGATGACACAGAGCCGAATACCCAATTTGTCCTGGTGCATGCCGATGCCGACGGGCGCATCGTCCGGCTCGACTTCCTGGCCTGCCCAGTGGACGAAGATGGGCAAATCATCGAGATGGAAGGCCTGGTCTGCTCACCAGAGCAGATCATGGAACGAGATGCGGGCCAATTGCTCTTGGTCCCAATATCATAAGGAGTAGCTGTAATTTTGCGGTGGCAACTGAATCACAAACAACGGCAACTAACATGAGGCCGCCGGGCATGTTTAACCCAATGGTGGCACTACCTCTAGTTGCTGCAAGAAGCCCAGATAATCCGCGTACTCCAGCTCTTCTACTACCATACCATCCTTCACATGAACGACCGTGCAACCTTTGAGGACAACCTCTTTGCCGGTTGGTGGAATTGGAAGCGTCGCTGATTGCCCCGTGTGCTTCATCCTGAAAGTCCACCTGTAAGCGATTGAGTTACCCTGGACAATCCACTCGTCGTATGAAGGGTTGATATCAGAGTAGCCAGCGCGGGCACCAGCGATACTCTGTTTAGCAGCTTCAAGACCCTCAATATCTGGTAAAGGCGGCCTGCGCCACACATAGTCTTCGGCATAAACTTCACCAAGAGCGTCGACGTTGCCTTTATGCCACGCCTCTTCACCAGCCCAACGAATCTTTGCTTTAAGCTCTTCAAGAGACATCATAGTTTTCCTCCGTCGCGGTCAGAAGTTAGGGAAAGCCAGTTGCCACCGCATCATCGCCCTAGTTGGAAAGTTCATGAAGGTTTATTGCCTTCTTTTGGAGAACCCCCTCCATATCAACCTTGTTGAACACTCGCCCCATATCATGTGTATCGGTAGGGGTATATTACTGCCTCGCCATCTTTCTAAGACAGTGTCGAAAGTCACCGGCGATACATGATGTTTGTCTGGGTAGAGAGAGCCAGCGACCCCGCAAAATAAATGCAAAACCCTTATGATATGCCGTCATTTTGGAAAGCGGCGTGCCCACGGCACCTTTGAGGCGCAATGCCCGTTCGTTGCGGCTGCCGGGCCGCTATCACTCCTGCTATAATGTCTACGTGACCGCCGCGCTGTTGCAGACGAAGCTTTATCTCCCTATCCCGCGGCCCGACCGGGTGCCGCGCCCCCGGCTGACCCAGGCCCTGGACGCTGTCCTGCAGCCCGGCCGAAAGGTGGTCCTGGTCTCCGCCCCGGCCGGTTCGGGCAAGACCACTCTCGTCGCTGCCTGGCTCCAGGAGTTGGACCAACCGACCGCTTCTTCGCCTAACTCAGTTCCCATCTTTGAACCCTGCTGGCTGTCGCTGGACGAGGGCGACAACGACCTGGCCCGCTTCCTAGTCTACCTGGTGGCCGCTCTGGAGCGCGTCGCGCCGGGCCTGGGCGAGGGGGCGCTGAGCCTTCTGCGCGGACCGCAACAACCGCCGGCCGAGAGTTTCATGACGGCGCTCATCAACGACATCCTGACCCTGACCCAGGAAGAAGCTACCCCAGGAAGACTCCTGGTGATGGTCCTGGACGACTATCACCTCATTCACAGCCAGGCCGTCCACGAGATCGTGACCTTTCTGCTCGATCACTTGCCGAGTCAGATGCGCCTGATCCTGGTCTCCCGCACTGAGCCGCCCCTGCCGCTGGCCCGATTGCGCGGCCGGGGGCACTTGTTGACCCTGGACGGCGGCGATCTGCGCTTCACCGATGAGGAAGCACGTCTTTTCCTCAACCGAGTGATGGGTCTAGAGTTGAGCCAGGACGATGTCGCCGCCCTGTCAGCCAGGACCGAGGGCTGGATCGCGGGCCTGCAGATGGCAGCCCTGGCCCTGGGCGCCCATCGTCCGGAGGATCCTGATGACGCTGGCCGGCCAGACAGTCTAACTGGCGACCAGTTGGCGGGCAGCCGCTTCATCATGGACTATCTGCTGCAAGAAGTGCTCGAGGGCCAGCCGGCCGAGCTGCAGGCATTCTTATTGCAAACAGCTATCTTAGAGCGCCTTAGCGGCCCGTTGTGCGACGCGGTAACCGACCAGGCTCGCAGCCAGGCTACCCTGGCCGAGCTAGAGCGACGCAACCTCTTCCTGTTCCCCATGGATCAAGAAGGGCGTTGGTACCGCTACCATCACCTTTTCGCTGAACTGCTAAGCCGGCGCCTGCAGCAGACTCAGCCCGCGCTCCTGGCCGACCTGCACCGCCGGGCCGGCGCCTGGTACCAGGCCAATGGCTTCACGGCCGAAGCAATCCACCATGCCCTGGCCGCTGGCGATGACAAAGAAGCGGCCCGCTTAGTGGAAGCGGCGGCCGATCCGGCGCTCATGCGGGGCCAGTTCCAGACGACGCTAAGTTGGCTACAGCTCTTGCCCGAGGAGGAGGTGCGAGCCCGGCCACGGCTGGGCGTTTACCAGGCCTTCTTGATGGTGTTGGATAGCCAACCTCTGGCCGAAATTGAAGTCATCTTGCGGGCGGCCGAGGACGCGGCTTCCGCTCATGGCGACCAGGCGACGGGCGAAGCGATGCTCATCCGGGCCGTCCTGGCTTTGCTCCAGGGCGACTTGCAGGCCGGCACCGAGCTTTCGCAGCAAGCCATGACCCTGCTACCTCAAGATGCACCGTTCATGATAAGCTTGGCCTTGCGCAACCTGGCCAGCGTTTATTCCATGACCGGCGATGTGGCCGCAGCCAACAAAGCACTGGCAACGGCCAGCGATCTGGCCGAGAGAATGGGCGACAAGACCAGCCTGGTGATGACCCTCTATAGCCTGTCCCGCGTATGCATTCAACAGGGTCGCCTGCACGCCGCCCGTGATCATTTATTACGCGCCCTATCTATCGGCCGGGACAGGCGTGGCCGGCCGTTGCCCATCGCGGCCCGGGTGCTGACGAGCCTGGCCGATATCAACCGCGAATGGAATGATTTGAAGGAGGCTGCTCGCCTGGCCCAGGATGGCATTGAGCTAACCAAGCAGGCGCTGGCCTTCTGGAGCATAGGCGGGTACGCGACCCTGGCCCAAATCCGGCAAGCCGAGGGCAATATGGCCGCCGCCCAGGCGGCGATGGATGCCGCGCGCGAGTTGGCAATCCGCTTTGACGCGACCGATCTGGACGACCGGGCCGTCGAGCTTTACCAGGCCCAGTTATGGCTGGCTCAAGGAGATGTCGAGGCGACCGTCCGCTGGGCAGCGGGCCTACTCGACGCCGGTGCGGGCGGGACGCAGCGACCGGGGCAGCCGCGGCTAAGACAGCGGGGCCAGATTGCCGGCTGGTACGTGGTTCACGAATTGGAGCAAATTCACCTGGCCCGCTTACGCCTAGTCCAGGGCCAGCCGGAAGAGGCCCAGCGCCTTTTGGAAGGGCTACGGCCGGCGGCCGAGAGCCACAAACGTACGGGCAGCGTTATCGCCATAGACCTGTTGCTAGCCCTGACCTGGCAAGCGACGGGCGACCTGGCCCGGGCGCTAGACACCCTGGAAGGAGCAATGGCTCTGGCCGAACCGGAGGGTCTCGTCCGGATATTCCTGGACGAAGGGCCGACTATGGCCAACCTACTGGAGCATATCCAACCAGAAAGCTCGGTAGCCGCTTATGCCGAATGGTTGCTTGACGCCTATAAGCAATCCGTATCCCTGCCTAAACAGCCAGGCGTCGCGCCGGCGGCCGGTCACGCTTTGCCTGACCCACTTAGCGAGCGAGAAATGGATGTATTGCGCCTGCTGCCAACGCATCTGACCAGCACCGAAATCGCGGGCGAGCTGAACATTTCTGCTAACACCGCCCGCTTCCACATCAAAAATATCTACAGCAAATTAAGCGCCCACAACCGGGCCGAAGCCGTCGCCCAGGCCCGGCAACTGGACCTGATATAAGATTAGGACGCAGATTGCCAAGATTTACAGGAAAAGTTCCCTCCAGTTCCCTAAGTTCCTTTAGTTCCTACTGAAGTTTCCACAGTTTCCCTCAGCCCCTCCGCCCCACAAGCCCACCCACCCCAACCACCTATTCTGCGTGGCGACAAACCACCCACCTCGCGCCTATGCTGGCAGCATGATTTGTTGTCACCCGTCAGGACGGTGACTTGCTGAGCGATAGGTAGTCCTCTGAACCGATTCATCCGGAACAGGCGGAGGATCGCCAGACAGGAATCTGGGTTCAGCGCGATTATGGAGGTAAGAACAATGACGACAACGAGTGAAATGACTTATAAGGAAAGCCGCAATTACCAGCGTCGATGGTGGGCACTGGTCGTTGTGATCCTGGCCGTCATCGCCATCGGCCTCGACCAGACGGTCTTGAACGTCGCCATCCCGACGCTGCAGCGGGAGTTGGGCGCCACCGCCTCAGAATTGATCTGGATGGTGGATGCCTATATCGTGGTCTTCGCCGCTACTCTACTGGTATGCGGCGCTTTGGGTGATCGTTACGGCCGGGCCAAAGCCTTCTATCTAGGCTTGATCATCTTTGGTCTATCCAGCCTGGGAGCAGCCTATTCACAAACCTCGGGCCAACTCATCGCCAGCAGGGCGGTGATGGGCGTCAGCGGCGCCCTGCTGATGACCTCGACCTTATCCATCGTGACCAACGTCTTCCCCAGGGAAGAGCGCGGCCGGGCCATCGGCATCTGGGCCGGCGTTTCGGCCATGGGCATCTTCTTGGGGCCGGTCATTGGCGGCGCGCTGCTGGAGAACTACTGGTGGGGTTCTGTCTTCTTGATCAACGTCCCACTGGCCGCGGTCGCCCTGATCGCTGGCTTGTTCCTGGTGCCCGATAGCAAGGATCCCCACGCCGGCACCATTGACTACCCCGGTTTTATCCTGTCGATGGGCGCCATCTCCTTGCTAGTCTACGGCATCATCGAAGCGCCTTCACGGGGCTGGACCGATCCGGTGGTCCTGGCGACGCTGGCGGCCTCGGTGCCGCTGACCATCGCCTTCATTTGGTGGGAGTTGCGGGTCGACAACCCCTTGCTGGACCTCAGCTTCTTCAAGAACCCGCGCTTCTCGGCCGGGGTTTCGGGCACCAGCCTAGCTTCCTTCGCCCGGCTAGGCGCCGGTTTCGGCCTGACTCAGTACCTGCAGTTCGTGCAGGACTACACCCCGCTCGAAGCCGGCGTGCGCATGTTGCCCCTGGTCCTGGGCATCGCCGTGGGCGCTGGTTTTAGCGACCGGTTGGTCAAACGGCTGGGCACCAACTGGGTCGTCTCCGGCGGTCTGCTGCTGCTGGCCGGCGGCCTGGCGGCCTTCGTCTTCTGGCAGCCAGAGACCGCTTACTGGATCGTGGGCGTCAACCTCTTCCTGGTCGCCTTTGGCGTCGGCAACGTCATGGCCCCGTCGACCGATGCGGTGATGGGCGCCGTACCCGAGGAAAAAGCCGGCGTGGGCTCGGCCATGAACGGCGTGGCCCGTATGGTTGCCGGCGCGCTGGGCGCGGCCATCATCGGCTCGCTCATGTACACCATGTACAGCAACATGATGACCGACGCGGTGGCGGCCCTGCCGCCTGAGGCGGCCGCAGCGGCTTCCGACTCGGTTGGCGCGGCTATGTACCTGGCCGAGTCGCTGCCTGCGCCATACGGCCAGGCTCTGGCCAGCGAGGCGGCCGTGGCCTTCACCGACAGCTTTGGCTGGGCCATTCTCATCGGCGCGGCCGTGGCTCTGGTCGCCGCGGTAGTGGTCGCGATATACATGCCGCCGCAACACCTGGAAGAGAGTGAAGTCGAGCATTCGTTCGAGGAACCAGTTACTAGACCGGTCATCCAGACCGGCTAAGCCTGACGGCCGGCGCCGGATAACCTCCCTATTGGGCGCTCCCGGATAACGTAGCAGCGTTGTTGCTCCCGGGGGCGCCCTCTTTTTCCCCGGAGACTCCTCGCCTGCTATTCGTAAATCTCAGATGGTCGTTTCCGGGGAATTCCAAGAACGAAGCGAGAAATAGCGCGGTACATCCCGGCCGTACTTCACGTATCCTTCGCCATGGGCCCGTAGCAGATGCTCTTCTTCGGTGATGATCATGATATGAATCAAGATGGCATACAGAATCGCCCAGCCCAGGGCATACCACAACGGCCAAAGCACCGTGAAACCCAGCACATACAGCCCGCAGGCCAGCGCCTGCGGGTTTCGACTCTTTCGATAGATGCCCGATTGCGCCAATCGGTTTCGGCCGCGTCCTATTGATGGAAGAAGCCCCAAGACGATCATCCCGTAGAAGAGACCCCCTAAACCAACGATGATGGCTACCAGACCGAAAAGGTGAACGAATCTGTTGACGTGAGTCGCCGGCCAATCCCCCGGGAGGTAGAAGTAAGGAAATCCGCCGTACGCGAAGAAGAGCAGCGCCTGGAGCATGGCGGCGACGAGCGACAATTCGCCACGCCTCAGGTAATCCCGGCGGACGATCAGGCGCAGGATGATCACGCCGGAAGTAAGCAGCAAGCCATAGGCGAACAAATAGGAGCTAACGCTCATAGCCACGTCCCCAGGCAATAAAGTTCGTGTCACACCTGCTATCAAGCGTGATGTATACTATGAACTGTCAAAGCGTTCAAGGAACAGAAGCGTTCATGGAACACCAGCGTTCAAGGA
>JBFFWQ010000186.1:0-6938 GCA_041570195.1 Promineifilaceae bacterium (SeqCode)
CGCTGTTGCATTTTCAGGACGGCCGTCAATGACGCTGGCCTCAGGGTGACTTAAATGCCATTGTCGACGGCCTTGAGACGATGATAATCAACGTGGCTCACCAGGAATAAGGCGATCTCGACACGCTTCTATTGTGGCAAGCGCTCAAGACGTCGATTGTCATTGATAGCAGTCGTGCGCTTGATAAGGATAGTGCTGAATTGGCCGGCCGGTCTAGCGATAGGTCGGCGTTGTTCGGAAGACCGCGGGATGACAGTGGCAAAAATACGAGAGGCTGGCCTGAGGAACAGTGGCTCAGGTCTGGTCCATCGAACGGTTCTGCTATTAGGTGGGCACCGGGAACTTATCGTTGTGGGAGTCCTTTTCATTGCCGCACTCGCTATTCGTCTGATCGGCATCAAGTGGGGATTACCTAATCAAAACTATCCATATTCGCTGTTTCTGGCGGATGAGCCAAATACACTCAACGCGACACTCATTCTGAGTAAGCGACAATATGATGTCGGCGTCCTACGAAACCAACCATTCTTCTATTTGATTTCCTTTCCAGTCTTCGTTCTGTATTATCTGTATTCGCTGTTATCTGGCCGAATCGACAATCTTGCCGACTTTGAGGCGCTCTATATACAAGATAATAGCGAGTTCCTTGTGGTCGGCCGTGCGTTTGTTGCTGTCGTATCCGCCCTGACGGTGGTGCTCAGCTACTTCGTTGGAAAACGGATGGCCAACCGACAAGTGGGGCTGTTCTCGGCGCTGTTTCTGTTGCTCTCGTTCGGCCACGTCGTCTATTCGACGGTGTACCGGCTGGACCCGTTCCTGCCGTTCTTATTTCTCTTGACGTTCTATTTGATCATCCGACTGCCAGATGCAAAACAAGGGAAACTACGACCCTACGCTCTGTGCGGACTCGCCATGGGCCTGGCAGCAACCACCAAGATTACCGCCTTCGCAATGATTGTTCCCTTTCTGGGTTCGATCATGTTGAATACGCCTGGACTGAGAAAGTGGCCGCCGCGAGTGCGCGAAATTGACCGTCGTTACCCGTTTGCATTCACCGTTTTCCTAGCCACGGTGGTGGCCCTGACTCTGCCAAGCTACACATTTCAACCCGAAATTGCGAGGAGTCCGGTAACTCGAATAACAGAACACGACGGCAGCAGCGGGTACACTTCCACGATATCACCCTACCGCTATAGCCTACCGTGGCATCTCACTTACATATTGCCGTTGTCGGTGGGATGGCCAATCTATCTACTGAGTCTTTCAGGCCTGACGATGATGCTCTTTGATCGGAAGATTCGTCATTCGGCCATACTATTCTGGTTGACCATCTTGGCCTTCATGTTGCCCATTGGTTACCTCGTTCGAACAGCCTGGCGTGACATGCTGCCGATGCTGCCGTTCTTTGCGATAGCGGCCGGCTACTGTCTGTGGCGAGCGCTTGATCTGGCCTATGGCGTCTGGCCAAGTTTGAGGCAACGGATCGACAAGCGAGTGGCGGCGGCCGCAATCTTGGTAATTGTGGCCTTGTGGCCTGCCAAAGAAGTGCTGGATCATAAGCGACTGATTATTCAACAGGATACGAGGGATATCGCCAAAGAGTGGATCGAGGAAAACATACCAGCCGGCACGAACTTGGCTATTGAATCCTATGGTCCGGCCGTTTTAGATCGCTCTGTCGAAGCGTTGATCGAAGCCCGGATGGCCACTATTGAACGTGGCCCACCAACGGCCAATAAGGGCCGGCCTATATACGGCGTCTATTTGCTCAACCAGAGCATGAGCAGCGGACGGGACATGCTGCAGGCAGAACTTCTGCCTGAATACCTATTCAGTAACAGGATCGACTATGTTGTGCTTAGTAGCGGTTACTACGGTCGCTTCTATAACGACGCCGTTGAAATCGTCTTTCCGCAACGCGCGTCGGCCGCACGAGAATATTATGATCTGATAGACGAGAACCTGACACCCGTCGCCGAATTTCTGCCAGACTGGCACGATACCCCAGGACCAGTCATCAAGATATACGGCGTACCGGAAAGGGGTGAGTGGCGACAGTCAGGCTTTTCGTCTTCCGGTTCGTTTGAGCCATTCGCGGGGATGGCCCGTCCGGCCAGCGCTGTTGGTTATTATCAGTTCTCGCCCCGGTAGCTTCGGGGCATATATCATGAGCGAAAAGCTGCCTTGACAATGCACAACGAACGGGATCACCTAGCAGACAGAAGGTGGTGGAGCGAGCCTTGGCTAATATTGCTGGTTGTGGTGGCCGCGGCGGTCATGGCTTTGCTGAGCCTGAGTCGTTATGGGGGGCACAACACCCGTGCCTTTGACTTGGGCATGATGAGCCAGGCCGTATGGACCGTGCTTGACGGCCAGCCGCTGGTATTCACGGCCCAGGGAGTACCGATCAGCCGACTGGCCCGGCACGTCGAGTTTATCTACTTCGCTATAGCGCCTGTTTATGCGCTATTTCCATCGCCAGCGACCCTACTGGTGATCCAGGCCCTTGTTTACGCCCTTGCGGCGATTCCGGTCTGGCGGATCGCAAATCGTCGACTCGACGACAAGCGGGCCGCGCTAGCCCTTGCGCTGGTGTATTTACTCTACCCGGTGGGGATGACGGCCGTATTGTTCGAGTTTCACGCGGACGTCCTGGCTATGTCACTTCTGTTATTTATGCTGGACGCATTGGACAAGCGCTCGCGGGGATGGTATGTATTTTGGCTGATCCTGGCCCTGGCCTGCAAGTTCTATGTTGCCATTCCAGTGGCCGTGCTTGGCGCACTTTTGTGGTGGCGAGGCGAACGAACGCTTGGCCAGGCAACGCTCCTGGTGAGCCTATTCTGGGGCGCACTAGCTTTCCTGGTGGTGAGACCGTTATTCGCACCCCAAGATCTGGCACAAGCATCGGCTCTGAAAGCCACGACCGCCAGCTACCTGGATTTCTACTTCGGCCCGCTGGATTCCTTGCGGCCGCGAATCGCTAACGCGATGATCGTCTTTTTGCCATCTCTCCTACTGCTGGGCTGGCGAGCGCCGATGTGGCTGTTGCCTGCAGCGGCCGTAGCCGTTCCGGTTCTATTGAGCGGCGGTCCAGGTCCAAGTTACGATTATCGATTTCACCATTACGCCATTACGGTTCCATTCCTAGTGGTTGCCATCATTTACGGCGCATCGGCGATGCGTGAGCGGGCTACCAAGCTCGGCCAAGAAGCTCGTGGCTGGGCACGTGCCTGGTATCGTCTTGTGATCTATACACTGGGTTTGACAGCTCTACTGGCTGTCTTACTGGTAGACATGCCCCTGAATCCACTTTTCTATAGAGCGCCGGCCCACAGTGGACTGGGCTTGGATGCCACCGGCTACGGGAAAACTTCTCGCGACGATCTTCGAGCCACGTGGTTGGAATCACGCGTCCCAGAGCACGCGCCCGTAGCTACGGACAGGCTCTCCGGACTTCATCTGGTCAACCGGCCGATACTTTACCTGACCCACGGTTTGAAGACCCGGACCTTTGAACAAGTTATGGATGATGTTGATTACGTCGTGGTTGATGCGTTGCACGATTTTGCACTTGCGACCGACGACCATGTCTACGAGGGCGGCGTCAAGGAGAATTGGCCGGCGCTGCGGACTGTGCTTGCCGACCCGACCTTCGGACTGACCCAAGCCATAGACGGCCTGCTAGTATTTGAGCGGGATGCAACCGGAATGAAGCAGGAAGTTGGAAGCTTGAACATGACCGGAGCAGGCGAGATGCGAGAGCCGGTTCAACTATTTGGAGACGCGGTTGCGCTGCACGATGCAACAATCGCCGACCTTGGCGACGGCCAGCACGAGGCCATTCTTAGTTGGTCAGCTTTGCCAGGACTGGCCGAGATGTCGCAGCTATTCGCGGTGAGCCGTTTGCAGGGCGTAACCGGTGCGCGGATCGTGCATCTGCCGACAATGTCCTTGCTTCCCACAACTAGCTGGCCGTCCGACAGATTAATCCGTGAGACGATCACCTTCGCGTTGCCTGAGGATCTGCCGGCCGGAAAATATGAGGTCTGGGTTAGCTGGTACGATAGCAGCGTTGCGGCTGCTGCGGCGACAGATGAACGGAGCCGGGTGGGGGAAGAGCTACTGATTGGCACGGTGGAGGCCTCGTTCTAACCGCCCGAGGTGTCAGCGGCTTCTTGTCGTGCCGGAAATTTACCATGGCTATGCGTTATTCGTGGAAGGCTTCCCGGCTATGGTGATTCGACTGTTCAATGGGAGACCCAGCGGGACCAGCTAGTACAAGGGTCTCGGTTGACGCCACAGGGGGTCCGGGTTATAGTTCAGTCATTGAATTCAATAACTGAATCTTAAATTTGACCTCTTGACTGAGGCTGACCAGTGAATCAAGAAGAATCAAAGAGTGGCACCTTCGACAGATATACTGAACTCCAGTTAATGGAGGCTCTGGAGTCTAATCCGGAGACGACCCAGGCTGACCTGGCGACGAAGGCTGGCGTGGCCGTAGGCACGGTCAATTGGTACCTAAAAAGATGGTCGGCAAAAGGCTTGGTAGTAGCGAAGCGGATCGGCCGCTGGCGGTGGCGCTACCTGTTGACGCCCCAAGGGATGGCCGAAAAGGCTGACCTGGCCAACCGGTATTTCCAGGCCTCGATGCGTATCTATCGCCAATCGCGTATGGATGCGAAGAGGATAATCCTAAGCGCGAAGGCGAGCGGCTATGACACAATCGTGATCGTCGGCGATGGCGACATCGCCGAGATTGTTGAATTGACTTGTCTGGAGTTGGGTTTAAGTAGCACACGTCAAGCGGAGGCCGAGTCTAATTTACCTCAGATAGTAGTCAATGGTATTCAGATAGAGGCCGTCTGGCCTGAGCCAGGTCAAGAAGGGAAATAGGACATCTATCAATGCATGATGGACTGTCAGTCATTAAGTTCTTTGCCGGCAGGCGCCTAGCGCGACGGTAGGTGGCTGTGCAGGCCAAATGCTGTGGAGCATCACGGTGAGAGATGAGGTAAGTATTCACGATTCGGCCGATGTTTCGCCCGAAGCTATCCTTGGTCCCGGCACAAGCGTCTGGCACCAGGCGCAGATTCGCGAAGGTGCGCAGGTTGGCGCTAACTGCATCATTGGCAAGGGTGTTTACATAGATTTTGATGTAACCATTGGCGCTAATTGTAAGCTGCAGAATGGCGTATATGTTTACCACCCGGCCACGTTGGAGGACGGCGTGTTTCTGGGACCTGGGGTCATTGTCACTAACGATAAAAGGCCGCGGGCCATCACACCAGAAGGCCAGCTGAAGTCTAACGCAGAGTGGTTGGCCGAGCCCGTGCATATCTCCTACGGAGCTGCCGTGGGGGCCGGCGCTATTTTGCTTCCCGGGGTTCACGTAGGACGATGGGCGCTTATTGGCGCCGGTTCACTGGTCAGCAAGGATGTACCGGGGTATGGTCTGGTCTTTGGCAATCCCGCGCGTCTTCGCGGCTATACTTGCCCTTGTGGGCACCGGCTAATGAAGGATCGGGGCGCGATTTATGTGTGCCCCACTTGTCAGGAGAAAGTAGAAATCAAGGAGCACCTCGTTGATACACATAGCTAAGCCATACATTGGCGATTCGGAAAAGCAGGCCGTGCAGGAAGTCCTCGATTCGGGGATGCTGGCCCAGGGAAAGCGAGTGGCGGACTTTGAGAAGCGATTTGCAGGCATCTGTGATGTTCAATGGGCCGTAGCGACTTCATCCGGCACGACAGCTCTGCATCTGGCGCTACTGGCAAATGGGATTGGCCCGGGCGACGAAGTAATTACCTCGCCATTTACCTTCATTGCTTCGGCAAACAGCATCTTGTTCACGGGCGCCCGGCCGGTATTTGTCGACATTGACGAAGCGACCTTTAACCTGGACATGTCCCTGGTGGAGGATGCGATTACCCCGCGGACTAAGGCCATAATGCCGGTGCATCTCTATGGTCAGGTCTGCGATATGGAGGAACTTGAATCGATTGCGGATCGGCACAATCTGGCCATCATCGAAGACGCCTGCCAGGCGGTTGGGGGTAAACGTTTCGGCCGCAAAGCCGGTAGCTTCGGGACGGGTTGTTTCAGCCTATACGCAACCAAAAATATAATGTCGGCCGAAGGAGGGATGATTACCACCAATGACGCCGATATCGCCGAACGCTGCCGTCTGCTGAGGAATCACGGCATGGAACGACGATATCACTATGAAATGCTCGGCTTCAACTTCCGAATGACCGATATTCAGGCGGCCATTGGCCTGGCGCAAGCCGATCGCATTGAGGCGTTTACCGAACGTCGTCGTCAGAATGCGAACTATTTCAATGACAGGATTGAATCAGTGATTACGCCACGGGAAAAAGAGGGCAATTGGCATGTCTGGCACCAGTATACGATTCGGGTTGTGGATGGGCGCGATCGGGACAAGGCCGTCGATCAGCTGAATGCGGCCGGTATCGGAACAGGGATCTTTTACCCGATTCCAGCTCATAAGCATGACTATATGCGTGAAATCGTGGGCGATGTAAGCCTGCCTGTTGCAGAACGATTGGCCGGAGAGGTGATCTCGATCCCTGTCCATCCTCAGTTGACCGATCCAGAACTGAATCAAATTGTAAGCGGGGTGAATGGACTATGAGTTCAAAGGAAACGGTCCGGGCAGCGGTTATCGGCGTGGGCGCCATGGGCAAGAATCACGCCCGGGTCTATGCCGATATGCCGGAGGTTTCACTCGTGGGCGTCGCCGACACAGTCGAGGGCGTAGCAGACGAAGTGGCTCGACGGCACGGCGGACGGCCCTATACAGAGTACCGGCGGATGCTGGATCAAGAGAGACCAGATGTGGTGACGCTTGCAGTGCCAACCGTCGATCATCTGGAGGTCGCATTTGAGGTGATCGACCGTGGCCTGCATCTGC
>JBFFWQ010000187.1:0-6933 GCA_041570195.1 Promineifilaceae bacterium (SeqCode)
AAAACAATTTCCGGGACCACCAACCCAGCCTCCGCTGCCCATCACCATGGGCGAACACGGAAGTCGCACGAAGTCAATCCAATCCTAATCCATCAAATCTGCGTAAAACCGTGTCCCGTAACAAATCTGTCGGACAGCTAATTTCACATCCTGTCAATCCTGTAAATCCTGTCCATTTCCTACTGCCGCAATATCTCCTATTGCGCAATGTCCCAAACGATCGTCCGATCGTCGCTCCCGCCCGAAGCCAGCCGCCGGCCGTCCGGGCTGAAACTGACGTTGAGCACTTCATTCTCATGCCCGTAAAAGACCAACAGCTCCCGGCCGCTATCGGCTTCCCACACCCGCACCGTGCCATCCATACCGGCCGAAGCCACCAGCCGGCCGTCCGGGCTGAAGTCCACGCCGGTCGCCCAACCGTCGTGGCCGCGCATGGTGATTAGCACTTCCCTCTCTTCCAGGTCCCAAATTCGCACGGTGCCGTCGTCATTACTGGTGGCCAGCCGCCGGCCGGCCGGGCTGAAGGCCACGTCAATGGCCGTCGCGTTGCCCTCGCGCAGCAAGAAGAACTGCCGGCCGGTGATCGGGTCCCAGAGGCCGACATTGCCGGCCGAGCCTGGGATGGCCAGCATGGCGCCGTCGGGGCTAAAGGCCAGGCCGCCCACCTGATCGCCAAAACCAACCGCCGACAACTCCTCTCCAGTTGCCGTATCCCAGACATAGGCCACCAGCCTCTGCCATTCGGCGTTCGCCGCCGTCGCCGCCACCAAGGAACCGTCCGGGCTCAGTGCCGGGCTCATAAGCTCGGCCTCCGGCCCATCGACCGACAGCAACAACTCGCCATCGCCTGCGTCCCAGACCTTGATCGTGCCGTCCAGGCTGGTCGTGGCCAGGGTATTACCGTCCAGGCTGTAGGCCACGTTGTTGACCCGGTCACGGTGCCCGCGCAATTCAAACAGCACCCGGCCGGCCTCTGTTTCACGCACCGTGACGATGGCATCATAGCCGCTGATGGCCAGCTGGCCGCCGGCCGGATTGTAAGCCACGCCTCGCCCCTGGGGAATCGAATAGGCCATGCGTTCCGCCAGCGACGTTTCCCGCGTAGCCTCGTTGGCCAGCGGTTGCTCCCCCGGCTCTTGTATTACCGAGGAGATCGCCCGCTCAACGCCCGTGGCCAGGTCCCCGGCGATGACCGCGACGCCGATGGCGATGCTCAGCATTACTACGACGGCGGCGATGACCAAAGCGATCCGTTGATTACGGGCCCGCCGCTCCAGGGAGCGCTCTTTAGCCAGCCGGCTCTCTTCGGCCGCCAACCGCTCCCGCTCTTCAGCCAGGCTGGCTTCAAGATATTTGGCCTCTTTCGGCGCCAGGGCCAGGTCTGTCGTCTCCGACCAGGCGGCAAAGGTCTCCAGGTGCGCGCCGCGTAGCAAAAAGCTAGGATCCCGGCCGGCGGCGACCCAGTCGACCGCCGCCGCTGCCAGGCGCTGGTGTTGGCCCAGGTCCTCCCGGCCGGCGATTATCCACTCCTTCAGCCGGGGCCATTCTCGCAGCAGCGCCTCATGGGCTATCTCGACCGTGGGCGCGCGGCTGAGCGGATCGCGATCGAAGGTCAACAACCGGGCCGCGCCGTAAGCGTCTATGATGGCCGGCAAATCGCCGATGGTCGGCAAATTGTTGCTGGTCAGCAAACTGCTGGGCCAGGCTTCTAGCTCCGATCGTAAAACCCGGCGTCTGGTATCGGCCGCTGGCGAACCGTCGCCCGCCTGGCCAAGGGTCACCAGGCGCAAGAATAACTGCCGGCTGGTCTCCCGGCCGGCCGCGTCAAGGTTGTCGTAGAGTGCTTCAGCCCGGCCGGCGATGGCCCCGGCCACCCCGCCGATCGTCTCGTAGCCGGCCAGAGTGAGTATACCATCCTGGCGTTGCTCAAACAGTTCGGTCAAGGCATATTGAAGCAAGGGCAGCGCGCCCGGTTCCTGGCGCACGTCGCCGGCGATGGCCGCGATGAGACCCGCTTCCAGGCCCAGCCCGGCCCTTTCGGCCGGCCCGCCTATGGCCTCTTCCAGCTCTTCGTTAGATAGAGGCAACACGATCTCCGTATTGTGGCGGATCAGCTCGCCTAGCTCGGGGTATTGCAGCGGCCGGTCGTAGTAATCGGCCCGCAGGGTAATCACCAGGCGTACCCGACCCCGCGGATCGCTGGCTGCCGCGCATAGCCCGGTCAGGAAACCCTCTCGCTCGCCCTTATCCTGGCACAGCGTGAACAGCTCCTCGAACTGGTCGACGATCAACAGTAGCTGGCTATCGGCTTCCGGCAGGGCCAGATGAACGGCCCGCAGCAGGCCGCGCTCGCCGTCCTGCATGACCTGCCACAGGTTAGCCGACGGCTCGACCGCGATTTGTTGCAGCGCCGCTTCCAGCTCCTCGTAAGGACGGCTGCCGGGCGTCATTTCCACCACGAACCACTCTTCCGAACCGGAGATTTCACCTTGGCGCAGCGCCGGCAACAGACCCGCTTTGACAGCGCTGGATTTGCCGCTGCCGCTGGGTCCCACCACGGCCAACAGGCGGCCGGCCCCTTTGCCATCCATGCTTTTGTCCGGGATAACCAGCCGGGCCAGCAGCCGCTTCACCAAATCGTCGCGGCCGAAGAAATCGGCCGCGTCGGTCTGCTGGAACGGCCGCAGGCCCTTGTAAGGATTGCTTATCCTGGCGGCAGGGTGGGGGGCGAAGTGGAGAGCCTTCTGGTCGGCTTCGGCCGACTCTGGCCTGCAGGCCACCTCAAAAGCCCTGGCCAACGCCGCCGCATCGGCGTAGCGTTGTCCCGGGTCCTTGGCCGTGGCTGTCTGAATGACCGCGTCGACCGCCTCAGGTAATTCTGGCCTCTTGGCGCGCACAGAAGGCAGCGGGTCAGCCAGGTGTTTGGCCGGCAGCTCGTCTTCCGGTGTATCCAGGAATGGATGCTCGCCAGTCAGCAAGACGAACAAGACCAGGCCCAGGCAGTAGACATCGGCCGCTGGCGTCAGTGGTTCGTGACGCACTTGTTCCGGGGATACATAGTCTGGTGAGCCAGTGAGCTGGCCTACCGAATCTGGCGCTTCAGCTGGTGAACCGGAAAGCTCGGCTTCCGAACGTCTGGGGCCAGTTAGTCCCAATACGGGCGATGTGATGCCCGATAGCTGCACCGTTTCGACCAGGGTGGCGACGCCGAAATCTGAGAGATAGGCGTTGCTCGACTCGTCTAGTAGGATATTGGCCGGCTTGATATCACGGTGGATCACCCCCCGATGGTGTGCCGTATCCAGGGCGGCGGCGATCTGGTTCAGCAGATCGGCCGCCGGCTCGACATTCCATGGGCCCTGGGCCAGGGCGTCTTGCAGGTTACCGCCCTTGAGCCAGCGCATGACCAGGTAGGCGCCTTCCGAATCGCGCCAGTAGTCGTAAAGCGGCACGATGTGCGGATGCTCCAACCGCGCCGCCAATTGGGCTTCGACGTCGAACCGGCGGATGAAATCGGGCTGGTTGGCGAATTCGGGCCGGATGATCTTGATGGCCACATCGCGCTTGACCGCCGGTTGGTAGGCGCGGTAGACGACGCCAAAGCTGCCGGCCCCCAAACGTTCGCGTAGTTCGTAGCCGCGAATCGCCTGATCGGCCGACTGGGCGTATTCTCGCTCCAATCGGCCGCCCCGGATGCGCTTGGCCAGCGCTTCCGTCTGAGCATCGGGCGCCACGTCCAGCTCCTGGGCCAACGATTGGCGGTAAAGTTCGTAGTGGGCCAGGGCCTCGCTCCGCTGCCGGCCGAGGGCCAGCAAGCGCATCACCTGGCGATGGCCTGCCTCGTCAAAGGGCTCTAACTCGACCTGGCGCCGGGCGTGCGGCAGGGCCTGACTGAAGAGTCCCAACTGCTCGTAGTAAGCGGCCAGGCGCCGTAGAGCGCTCACCGCCTGGCGCTGCAACGCTTCGCGGCTGACCAGTTGCCACTCGTCGAAGGCAACGCTGTTGGCCAGCGTGAAACCCTCCAGGAATGAGCCACGGTAGAGGGCAACGGCTTCCTCCAGTTGCTCGACCGCGGCCGACGAACCACTTGTTTCAGTCGCTGCGGCCGCCAGCTGGGAAAAGGCGGCTACATCCAGCCGGTGGTCACTGGCCATATTGAACTGGATACTCTGGCGAGTGATGTCCAGGAACGGCGGCGAGGCGCTGCTGTCGCCGATCACCTGGCGCAGGTTGGCCAGGGCCCGGCGCAAGTTGGTTCGGGCGGCTCGTTCGTCCCGCTCCGGCCATAGCAGGGCGGCCAACGTCTCGCGACGATGCGGCCGGTCGGCCTCAGCCGCCAGGTAGGCCAGCAAGGCGCGTACCTTGTCCGAGTCAAAACCCCTGGCCGGCTCGCCGTCGAGAGTAACCTGAAACGGGCCAAGTAGATTGATGCGCAGGTAAGTCATCGATTTTCCTGCCTCATGTTTAAGCCGGGGACGACATCTGACAGCATTATATGCCCTGTCATGAGGCTATTCAAGCCTCACGCTCCCTTCACGTTTACCGGGCGTCCTCCTCTCGCCCCTCGATTACGCTCCTGGCAAATGAATCCCAAGAGTTCAGGCCGAAGGCGAACCACTAGAAGCCACCAAGCTGACGGGTGAAAGCTGAAGGCTATAATTAAGGAAAGAAAATGAAAAAGCTAGCCGAATGGTTCCAGCGGTATGCCCTCGCCGCCTTCTTCACCTTCGCCACCGTATTCATGTTTGTGCCTTTAATTCCAGCGCTTTATCTCAACACCCTGGACAATCCCATCGCGCAGGCCTCCGGCATGTACTTGGCCAGAGTAGCCGTCTACAGTCCAGCTTTGGCCGGCATGATCGTGACTCGTTGGGTTGCCGCTGAGCGCAGCCCAACTTCTAGAAAAAAGCGCTGGCTTGTCTTCGGAATTGTGTGGATCGTTGCACTGGCGGTTCACGCCCTCGACCTCAGACGTTCCTTGCCCGAAGGCGCACTCGGATGGGCTGGATTGATCCTCATTTCGATACCCGTCGCGTTTCTCCCAGCTTTCGTCTTCTCCAGCGCCTTTTCAGAAGTGACCAGCATCCGGGATTACCTGTCGACGCTCATCAGGCCGAGAGGCCATCTTATCTGGTATCTTTTCGCGCTGTTGGCTTTCCCCCTCGTGCATATCCTTGGAATCGTGATCACGGGGATGATTGGCGGGGAGAATTCGATCGCCACTACCCGCATCGATTCCCAGCTTCTGACCACAATGCTGCTGGCATTTGTTTATGTGTTCTTCTACTCAGGAGGAGTGAACGAGGAGACCGGCTGGCGCGGTTTCGCCCAACTACGCCTGCAAGCGCACCATAGCCCTCTCCTAGCCAACCTGATGCTGTGGCTATTCCTTGTCGCATGGCATATCCCAAATGACATCGTCCAGTATCGCGATGGCGGATATCTGCTCGTCCGAGTTGGCCTCTATCCGTTCATAACGATCCTGTTTGGATGGGTTTTCAACCGCACCCGAGGCAGCATCCTGGCCCCAGCGATCTTCCACGCTTCAATGAACGCGATGAATCCAGCCGTGGGCGTCCTGCCGATGACGACGGCCGGGAATGTACTCCTCATCGGTCTGGCGCTGTTCGCCATCCTGCACGATCACATGTGGGAAAAGCCACCCGCAGATAGAATCTATCCGACGGCAGAGCCTGTCTCATGAAAGCTCAAGCCTGTTGAAACAACTCGGCAGATTGTATACACTGGGGGATTAACGCTAGCGATAGGGCGTCGTGATCTCTTGGTTTGTAGTTTTTGAAGGGCAGGAGTTGATTAGTACGGTCGGGTCAAACAGCGATATGGATTCTTCAGGGCGTGATCCGCTTGACGACGATTGGGAGGGCGCCTTCCGCACCAGACACGCACGCTTGCCAACAGATGTGGACCGGCAAGACCGCCTCTTCTCACTAATTATTCTTGGGGGCGGGCCGGAAGGCGCTTGGACTGATGAAGATTGGGCCTTCTATTTAGAAAAGAGAGAAAGCCTGTGGGAAGGGGATATTGGCTGGTGGGCGGAGAAACTCGCCCCCAACTATGATCGCTTTGAGACTCACTTGGAGCGCTTGGCCAGCTATTATGGGAACGACCGTGATGCGGCAACAAGGTTCACCCGGGCAGTGGGCCTGGTTTGGAGCGGCATCGCCTATGAGGCCCCGGCGTTCCAGGCCCTGGCCCGAACGGCGATAGGCGACCACGAACTTCAGCTTCATGAGGGCCCGGCCGGTTGGAAAGCCAAGTACGTCGACGATGCCAATCCGGCCCATCATTGGGCAGGCGCCTTTTTCGCCGGCTTCATGTACGGGACCATCGTGGGCGCGGCCAGCAACTCGATCAGAGATATCGCCCAATATGTGACCGGGCAGGGCGGCACGTGGAGCGATATCCTCCTGGGCAATGTCGCGGCCAGCCAGGGGAGTAAATTGTGGCGCGCTACCCGCGGCCGGCCGGTCCAAGATGGCGTGGGTGGGGAATCCGAGCCCTACGCCACACTTATCGATGAGATGCGCCAGGAACTGGCGATAGCCGGGGCGAAGGGTTGAAGGGGTCTCGATTCGTTTCAGACATGCTACGGTTGACGACGCGGCCGAACTGGCGCGGCAGCGAGCCAAGTCGATGCTGGCAGGCATTCAGGTGGACAATCCGAACCGGGCCTTTTATGAACACCTGGGTGGGCGGCCGGTGGGCAGACGGCCGATGGTTTGGGCCGGCTACGAGACAGAGGAGCTTTTGTACGGCTGGGATGATATAGAGACGCTGATTTGAGCGCCGGATCGGCCGTAATACGTGACATTTATCTCTAATATTTGTGACACGGGAGCAGTAAAAACCCGTTAGACAGCAAAAGGTAAGGCATCATGATCAGTGATGACGTCATGCCAGGTGCCGCTGAGC
>JBFFWQ010000188.1:0-6673 GCA_041570195.1 Promineifilaceae bacterium (SeqCode)
AGGTCAGCGAGATCTTGGGCAGCTCGGCGCATTTCTATCTGCTGGATATCCCCCGGCTGGAATTTGCAGCGATTATTCCCAAGGGAGATTTCGTGTCGATATGTTTACTGGGCGATGATATAGATAAAGAACTTATCCAGTCTTTTTTGGATTCGCCGGAGGTAAGACAGGCGCTTCCTCCAGATCTGGATCTAGCCAGAGGCGCCTGCCAGTGTTCGCCCCGGATGAATGTCGAGGGCGCTATCCAGCCCTTCGGCGACCGGATCGTCTTTATTGGCGATAGCGGGGTGACTCGGTTATTCAAAGACGGTATTGGGGCCGCCTATCGGACGGCTAAGGCCGCTGCCGCGACGGCCATCTTTAACGGTGTTTCCGAGGATGATTTTCGCCAACACTTTATGCCGGTCTGTAAGTCCATCAGCTGGGACAATCGAATCGGGAAATTCGTTTTCGCTGTGGCCGGCCAGATTAAGCATCTTCGTTTCGCTCGCCGAGCGATGCTACGAATGACCCAGCGCGAGCAAAAAAATCTTGATTCGAACTTGGGGATGAGTACGGTATTATGGGATATGTTTACCGGCAGCGCGCCTTACCGCGAAATATTGATGCGTGCTTTACTCCCCTCATTCTGGTTGCGCTTCGGTGGCGATTTAATCGCTTCCTTGCTTCCAACAAGAGCAAAGCGAGATCAGGAACAGGTTGACGCCCCGCCTGACATTGATGAAATGGGAGCGCTTGGAAAACCCTACCAGCCCGGGGACGTTCTAATGCAGCAGGGGCAGATAAACGAGGGCATGCACATCATCCTGGATGGGCAGGTAGCCTTAATGCACGAACAAGATGGTAAGGAGACATTTCTGGGCCTGCGGGGCACCGGCGAGGTGCTCGGGGAGACAGAGATATTGGAAAAGGACTCCCAAATGGCCAAAGTGGTGGCAGTTAGCCCGGTGCGACTTCTCACGGTGGACAAAGAGAATTTCACCCGGCGCATAAACGAAGATCCCTCGATGGCCTATCGCCTCTTTCAACTCATGTCCAGACGCCAGCGGGAATTAAGCCACGAAGTTGTTTTACTCAATCAGGAAATCGATAGGTTAGCGGAGCAGAACAGTTCTGGTTTATAGTATTTGCTGGCTTAACCTCCAGACAGGCAAGGAGACGAACTGCTATGACAGATTCGAAAATCCCCGAACGTTGGCTCGCCGTAACTCGGGTCGTGTGGTTTGCTCTTGTTTTTTTGCTCCTGGCGCTCTTCATCGCCGGCATCCCTCCGTACTATAACGAGCTTCTGGTGCCATGCACGACGGCCGATTGCCTTATGATGGCCCTTTCGCCTCAGGAGGCGGGGGCGCTGCAAGACCTCGGGATTTCCCTGGAACTCTTCGCCGGGTACCAGACCGGGATTGACATCTATGCGGTCCTAGTTCTATTTCCGCTCGCCGGATTGATTTACTGGCGTAGGTCCGATACCTGGTTGGGATTACTGCTTTCCCTTACGTTCGTGTTCTTTGGGACCGCTTCAGCTCTGAGCGTGCCCGCCCTCGCGAGACAGTATCCCGACCTGGCCTGGCCCTTATTCTTCCTGGATTTTCTGGCCAGTATGATCATGGTTTTACTTTTTTATGTGTTCCCAGATGGGCGATTTATGCCTCGCTGGACCTGGCTGCTAGTGCTCGGGTTAGTCGGCGTTTTTTTCGTCGACCTGCTATTCCCTGCCGACGGCTCGTTCTCGCCATCTTACAGCCCGTTAGCGGAAGCTCTTTGGTTGGTCATGCTGCTCGTTGGGGTATTGGCTCAGATTTACCGTTACCGTCGGGTTTCCACGCCGACCCAACGCCAACAGACCAAATGGGCTATGTTTGGTCTGATAGCAATGTTTTTTGGAGCGGTTATCTGGACGTCGCTATTTCAGATCTTTCCGCTGCAATCTGGCTCCGCACGACTAGCTTTGAAATTGGGTTTGGGCATTGCGGTACTCTTTTACACGATCTTTCCTTTTTCGGTCGTCTTTGCCATCTTGCGTTACCGGCTGTGGGATATTGATATCATCATTCGCAGGACGTTGGTCTATGCATTTGTCACAGCTTTACTGGCGGTGGTTTACTTTGGGGTGGTCATCTTATTGCAAAGCATCGTCGAAGCGGTCAGCGGCCAGCAATCGGCCATCAGTATCGTCGTCTCAACGCTGATCATTGCCGCCCTGTTCACCCCGTTGCGCCGGCGGGTACAGGACTTCATCGACCGGCGCTTTTATCGCCGCAGATATAACGCCGAAAAGACGCTGGCGAACTTTGGCCAGTTCGTACGCGACGAAACCGACCTGGAAGCGCTAATGGCCGAGTTGATACATGTTGTCAAGGATACGATGGAGCCTGAAGGAGCGACCATTTGGCTGAACGAGATAAAGCAGTGAGCGACAGAAACGTGGCTCGACTAGCCTGGGCATTGTGTGTGCTGGTTATCATCGGCGCCGTCGGGGTTTCGGTATTCAGTCTTCGCATCCGGCCTGCAGGCGATACCATTCTCGAGTCAGTAGGGACCCTGGCTACTTTCATCATGTTTGCCGCCTTTGCCGTAACTGGGGCGCTGATCATCTCGCACCAGTCGCGCAATATGGTGGGCTGGCTCTTGATGATCGAGGCCACCCTGGTCTTTGCTTGGCCGCTCGACATCCATTTCAACAACCTGGCCCAAGCGCCGGCCGACCCTTCGATCCTGACCTATATAGGGTTATGGATTTATGGCTGGCTGTGGCTATGGTACATTTTCCCTCTGCTATTCATCCCCCTGTTTTTCCCCACCGGCCGGCCGCCTTCGCCGCGCTGGCGGTGGGTGGTCGTCCTTGGACTGGGGCTGTGTGCGTTTTTCATCCTGTTCGTTACATTTTCAGCAGAGTTTTTCCCACAAAATGAGTCCTGGTTTGTGCCCAATCCCATTGGATTTCTGCCGGACGACGCCTTTCCTTTTCCGCTCTGGGTTGTTTTGTTGCTTTCTTTCGCATTCTTGTGTGTGGCCTCCTTGTTTGTACGCTATCGACGAGCCCCGAGCGTGGAACGAGAGCAGATCAAGTGGCTGCTGTATGCTGCCGCTTTGTTCCTGGTGGTCTACGGCATAGGCTTCATTTTCAGGGATGTCGACCTGTGGAATGTACTGCTCTCCTTTGTTATCTTGCTGCTGCCGGCCGCCATAACCATCGCTATCTTGCGCTACCGTCTGTACGATATCGACGTCATCATCCGCAAGACACTGGTCTATGCGGCGCTGACTGGGTTGTTGGGGCTGGTCTACTTCGGGGTGATTATCGTGCTTCAAGGCATCTTTGAAGCGATCAGCGGCCAGCGGTCCCCGATCATTATTGTTATCTCCACGTTGATCATTGCCGCGTTGTTTGCCCCGTTGCGGCGACGGGTGCAGGATTTCATCGACCGGCGCTTCTACCGTCGCCGGTACGACGCCGAGAAGACGCTGTCTGACTTCGGCCAGTTCGTACGCGATGAAACGGATCTAGAGGCGCTGACGGCCGAGTTGCTGCGGGTGACACAAGAGACGATGCAGCCCGAACAGGCAACTATTTGGCTCAAACAACCGGCAAATGGATTCCACGACGAGTTTTCGTAACGGCATTTCGTAACAATGTAATGTTACGAACCGTAACGATCAGCAGACGATCAACTGATATAGTCAGGGTACTTAGTGAGGACACTATGACGGTATTACGAGCATTCTGGCGCAACAAATCGAAGACGGACGAAGCGCAGGCGGAAACAGACGCGCCGAACCCGCCGGCCGCCGTTGAGACGCAGACCCTCGATCTAGATATCGCGCCCAACGACCCATTCATCGCTTACTGTATTAATAGCAAAGGGGCAATCGACGTCGACAAATTCCTGCTCGATTCGCCGGCGGTGGCGGCCATACGCCAGGCAGGCGTCAAAGTGGTCGTACCGCTGGTCAGCCAGGGCGATTTGATCGGCCTGATCAACCTCGGCCCGCGCCGCAGCGAGCAGGAATACACCGGCGACGATTACAAATTGATGCAGGACCTGAGCGGCCAGGCTGCCCCGGCTCTGAAGGTAGCCCAATTGGTGCAGCAGCAGAAACAGGAAGCGGCCGAACGGGAGCGTTTCCAGCAGGAGCTGGAGGTGGCCCGGCTCATCCAACAAACCCTCTTGCCGCAAGCGTTACCCCAGCTAACCGGCTGGCAGGTGGATGCCTACTACCAACCGGCCCGGGCCGTTGGCGGCGATTTTTACGACTTCATCTATTTCCCCGACGGCCGGATCGCCTTTATCGTCGCCGATGTGACCGACAAAGGGGTGCCGGCGGCATTGGTGATGGCCACCACTCGCAGTATTTTGCGCGCGGCGGCCGAGCGGCTGGTTTCGCCCGGCGCGGTGCTGGAGCGGGTGAACGACGTGCTGCATCCGGAGATCCCGGCCAAGATGTTCGTCACCTGTTTCTATGCCCTGCTCGACCCTGATAGTGGCCACCTGACATATGCCAACGCCGGGCACGATGTGCCTTATCGCTATACGGCCGGCGGCGTCCTGGAGCTGCGAGCCACGGGCATGCCCCTGGGCCTGATGCCGGGCATGTTGTACGAGGAAAAGCAGGTTACCCTGGCTCCGGGCGAATACGTGTTATTGCACAGCGACGGCCTGGTGGAAGCCCACAGCCCGGAGCGGGATATGTTTGGCTTCCCGCGTTTGCAGGCGCTCGTGGGCGACCAGCCCGATGGCGGCGAGTTACGGGCGTATTTACTTGATCAACTGGCCGACTTTACCGGGCCGGATTGGGAACAGGAAGACGACGTGACCCTGGTTACCTTCCAGAGGGCGGGCGATGAATCAGCGCCCGCCGAAGAGGTCCCTGAACCGGCCTGGCAGGAGCTGGCGAGCTTTGAAGTACCCAGCGCCCAGGGCAATGAGCGCTTAGCCATGGCCCAGGCGGCCGAGGCCGTCGCCGGCTTACCGCTATCTGAGAAGAAGGTAGAACGCCTGAAGACGGCCGTGGCCGAGGCGACTATGAACGCCATGGAGCACGGCAACACCTATGACCCGGACAAGATGGTGCAGGTTACCTTCAGGTCCGACGGGACCGCTGTTCAGGTGCATATTTGTGATGAAGGTGGCCAGCCGGTAGTGATGGGCGAGACAGAATCGCCTGACTTGGAGGCTAAGTTGGCCGGCGAGCAGTCGCCCCGGGGTTGGGGCTTGTTTTTGATTCAGAACATGGTCGACGAAATGAACCTGCACCAGGGGGAAAGCGGCCACACCATTGAACTGATCATGCGCTTCGGCGATCAGGATGGAGAGTAAGGACATGGAACAAGCATTTTGCGCCGACGTGCGCCAGGACGGAAAAACCGCCGTCATCGTCATGAGCGGCGAGATCAATAGCCAGGCCGACCCGGCCCTGGACAATGCCTACAGCGCGGCCGAGGAACTGGCCCCTGACAACGTGACGCTGGATTTCGCGGGCGTGGATTACATCAACAGTACCGGCATCGCCCTGATCGTCGGCGTACTGGCTCGAGCCCGGGCAGCCCACCGGCCGGTGCGCGCCGCTGGCCTGAGCGACCACTACCGCGAGATCTTTACCATCACCAGGCTGTCCGATTTCATGGAGATTCAGTGATCCAAACCCTTACACAGAACAGAAGGAGGAACGAATGTTAGATACCAAGGTAGACATGGCGGTCCGTTGCCCAGCGGACGGGATCAGCATCATCGACATCCAGGGCGATATCACCGGCGCCTCGGAAGCCGCCCTGATGGCTGCCTATGAGGAAGCCAGCAAGAACGGGGTGAAATCAATCGTCCTCAATTTCAGCGGACTCGATTACATGAATAGCTCGGGCATCGGCTTGCTGGTGACGATGTTGATCCGCGTCCAGCGCCACAAGCAGAGCCTGTTAGCCTATGGTCTCAGCGACCATTACCAACAGATCTTTGAGCTAACTCGCTTGAACGAAGCCATCGGCATTTACGAAGACGAAGCATCGGCCACGGCCGCTGCTGGATAAAGTTGCACAGATAGATAGAAAAGCCCGAATATTGGAGGAATCATGAGCGAGTCGCAGAACGAAGGAAAAGTGCCGCGTAACGCGGCCAGTTGGGCGGCCCCGGTGGATAAGATGGATGTGGGTGACGTGTCGGCCGAGGCCATGAATCTGAACGTCAACGGCCGGCGACCCACCAGCCCGCTGCAGGGCTTCGGCCAGTTGTGGCAGAAGACGTACCGCATCCGCTTGGAGGATGTAACAGTCGCTCCAACGACCGTGATCGGCGAGTGGAAGGCCCACTTTCCGGAGTTTTGGCCCGAGGGCAACAGCTTCTACGGCCCGCTGCAAGGCGTGCAGCCGGGTGAGGTAGCTTTGCTCAACCTGGGAATGCCCGGTGGCGCGAAAGTGTCGACCGGCGTGCGCGTCATCTATGCCGACGACGAGAGTTTCTCTTTCATGACGCCGCAAGGACACATATTCGCTGCATTTATCACCTTCAGCGCCTATGACGACCATGGGGTGACCGTCGTCGAGATCCAAGCCTTGGTCAGGGCCAGCGATCCGGTCATTGAAATGACCTTGCGTCTGGGCTTTGGCCACAAGCAAGAAGACGACTTTTGGTTTGACACGTTACGCAATCTTGCCGCTCGTTTCGGCTCGTCAGGCCAA
>JBFFWQ010000189.1:0-6656 GCA_041570195.1 Promineifilaceae bacterium (SeqCode)
TTCGTCAAGGAAAATGCCATGGTCGCCGTCGACGAGCCTTATGACGTCGTGGTTACGACCAATAGCGGCTATCCACTGGACCAGAATCTTTACCAGACAGTCAAAGGTATGAGCGCGGCCGCTCAGATCGTGCGCCCGGGTGGAGCGATAATCATCGCCGCCGCTTGCGAAGACGGCTTGCCCGATCACGGCCGGTATGCCGAGCTGTTAGCCGAGGCCGGTTCGCCCCAGGGCATTCTGGACATGATCGCCCAACCGGGCTTCAGCGTCCAGGACCAATGGCAAGTGCAACTGCAAGCCCAAATTCAGCTCAAAGCCGAGGTGCACGTCTATAGCGAGAACTTGACCAACGATCAGATCCGGCTGGCCCTGTTTATGCCCTCGCGGGACGTCGAGTCGACACTGGCCGAGCTGATGGCTCGTTACGGCCCGAATAGTCGCTTATGTATCGTGCCTGAAGGACCGCAGACCATCCCCTATGTGAAGCCATAGAGGTGGCCGCATGATAAGGACAATGGCCGATAACCAATTCATCCTCTTCATTGTAGCGGCCCTGGTAGCCTTCCTCATTGGACTCTCCAAGGGCGGCCTTGGCGGCACGGCCGGCGCCCTGGCCACGCCCATGATGGCCCTGGTTCTACCGGCTGACGTGGTCATTGGCCTGATCCTGCCCATCCTCATGTTGGCCGACATTTTCGCTGTCGCCTTGCACTGGCGTAAATGGAACGGTCAGCTGATCTTGCTGCTTCTGCCCGGCGCCATCCTAGGCGTGACGATTGGCACGCTGTTCATCACCAACGCGCCGACGGAGCTATTGCGTACCCTCTTGGGCGTCATTGTCCTGCTCTTCGCCCTGTACAAGATCTTTGAGAAACGCATCTTGCGCACCATGGTGTACGAACCGCGCAACTGGCACGGGCTTCTGGCGGGAACCGTCACCGGCTTTTCCTCTGCCCTGGCCCATACCGGCGGTCCGCCGGTCAGCATTTATCTACTGATGCAAAAGGTCACCCCGGCCGTCTTCATCGGCACATCAGCCCTGTTCTTCTTCATCCTGAACTGGATCAAGGTGCCTTACTACTTCTACGCCGGTCTGTTCGATTTTGGCCGGCTGCAGGAGATCGCCTGGATATTGGTCCTGGTGCCGCTGGGCGTCTGGACCGGCCGCTGGTTGGCCTACCGGGTCGATCGCCAGACGTACGAGAACATCATCGTGGGCCTGTTGTTGGTGAATGGGATCTTGTTGATTGTGTTATGAGGGCAAGGGGGAACTGTAAGAACTGCGGGAACTGATAGGAACTAATGGGGATCTACGAGAGAATTTAGGGTACTGTCGTAATTTTGGAGTAGGTGAATGGTTGAGAACTCTGAACAGATTGGGCCAGTGCGGGCAACGCTTGTTGGTTGCGGCAGCATGGCTCGTTATCATCTGTCTAACATACTGGATGAGCGTAACAATACGGCCATCCCGGTGGTCTGCGAACCGTCGGCCGCACAGTTCCAGGCGACGGCTGAAGTTTTCCAGGCCGCCGGTCGACCGGCGCCGGCGAACGAGCCCGATCTGACCAAGCTGTTGGCCGCATACGCCGATGATCTGGATGCCGTCTTCATCATCACGCCTCATGTGTTCCATCGTGACCAGACGACTGTTTGCATGGAAGCCGGGCTGGATGTGTTGCTGGAGAAGCCGATGACGATGAACGCGGCCGAAGCGCAAAGCCTGATTGAGGCCCGCGATCGGACCGGCCGGCTATTGGTGGTGGCCTTCAACGGCAGTTTGTCGCCCGAGATCCAGAAAGCACGCGAGTTGATAGCCAGCGGCGATGTGGGTGAGATCCGCAGTATCAGCGCAACCGTCTGGCAAAACTGGCGCAAATCGACCGACGGCACCGGGCGCCAGGTGCCGGAGATGTCCGGCGGTGGCTTTTTATTTGATACCGGGGCTCACATGCTCAATACGGTGGCCGACCTGGCCGGCGAAGATATCGTCCAGGTCGCCGCCTGGCTGGAAGATCGGGGCACGCCGGTGGACATTGACGCCGTCGTTCTGGCCCGGCTGGCATCTGGGGCCATGATCACCTTGCATGGGTCCGGCAACACCATTCCGTCGGTTGCGTCCGATATCCTGCTCTTTGGCAGCCAGGCTATTTTGCGCACCGGCGTTTGGGGCGAGCGCCTACACATCCAGCGCGACGGCGAAGAGCAACTGACGCCGGTGGAGGTGCCGGAGAGCTCAGGCGCCTGGGAGCAGTTCCTGGCCATCAGGTCCGGCCGCATGCCCAATGTCTCACCGCCCGAGCTTGGTCTGCGCATGAATCGGTTGTGGGACGCGATCCAGGCTTCGGCCGCCCAAAACGGCGCCCCGATCGACTGCGGTGCCGCCACCTATTCGTAGGCTAAGATCTCAGCTTGCCTTCTTCGTTCGTAGGGCAGACCTCTGGTTTGCCACTTCGGGCCAGGGGTATGTTTATCGAAGACAAGCCAAAACTATGCGTAAAAGGCACAAGCCAGAGCCGTGTGCTACGGAAATCAGGAGAATTGAACGTCAATGTCTACATTACCATCGGTAACTATCTGGAACGAATACCAGCACGAGCGCGAGGAGCCGGAAGTGGCGCGTTTATACCCGGAGGGCATCCACGAGGCCATTGCCAGGTATCTTCGC
Organism: Promineifilaceae bacterium (SeqCode); assembly: GCA_041570195.1. Taxonomy (GTDB): domain Bacteria; phylum Chloroflexota; class Anaerolineae; order Promineifilales; family Promineifilaceae; genus UBA11865. Next base: position 2,666 of record JBFFWQ010000189.1, read on the forward strand.
ACGGTTGGTTTTGCCGTCGCCACAGCCACCCTGGATGAACCGGAGCATGGACTGAACGAGCAACGTCTGGCCGAGACCGATGTCCTCATTTGGTGGGGCCATATGGCCCATGAAGAAGTCCAGGAGGCCATCGTCGATCGCGTCCAGCAACGGGTTCTCGAGGGCATGGGCTTGATCGTCCTGCATTCAGGTCACTTTTCCAAGATCTTCAAGCGCCTGATGGGCACCAGTTGTGACCTGGCCTGGCGCGAGGCCAAGGAAACGGAGCGCTTATGGGTCGTCGATCCTGGCCATCCCATCGCCGCCGGCCTGCCACCCTATTTCGAGATTCCCGAAGCCGAGACTTACGGCGAGCACTTCGACATCCCGGCCCCGGACAACCTGGTCTTCGTGAGCTGGTTCCAGGGTGGGGAGGTTTTTCGCAGCGGCTGCTGTTTCACGCGCGGCCGGGGCAAGATCTTCTACTTCCGCCCCGGTCACGAGACCCATCCCATCTATCACCAGCCCGAGGTCTTAACCGTCATCAAGAACGCCGTACGCTGGTCCGCGCCCGGCAACAGCCCGGCGCCTGACTATGGTCACCGGCCGGCGGCCCTGGAATCCCGGCGCGGTCAGTCGTGATACACTGTAACCATGACAATTCGCACGAACAGTTTAATTGTGCTAAACGACACAGGAGTCTACATGAACTTCAGTTCAGTCATTTTGCTGATGCTTAAACCATCGTCGTCAGCCGCGCCGACGGCTGGCAGCTGAAAGCTGAAGGCTTTCTAAGGAGAACCATGACCGCACCTATTGCCCTACAACTTTACACCGTCCGCGATTTGCTGAAACACGATTTTAAAGGCGTCATCCGCCGGGTCGCCGATATCGGCTATGCCGGCGTGGAGACGGCCGGATTCCCGGAAGGCGTTTCGGTTGGCCAGGCGGCGGCGCTCTTCGCCGACTGTGGCCTGATCGTCGCCGCCGGCCATATGCCGCTGCCCTTGGGTGACGAAAAACAACAGGTACTGGAGACGGCCGAGCAGCTTGGTTTGCGACGCATCGTCAGTGGCTACGTGCCGGCCGAAGAGTATGGCGATCTGGCGTCAATTAAGCGGGTTAACGCCCGCCTTAACGAAGCTCAATCGGTCGCTGCCTCTGCCGGCCTGGAATTCGCCGTGCATAATCACTGGTGGGAATTCCAGGCCGCTGGCGACGTCTACCCGTACCAGGTCTGGCTAGAGGAGTTGGATCCGGCCATATTGTTTGAACTGGATACCTATTGGATCCAGAGTGCCGGCGCCGATCCGGTGGAGATGGTCGAGCTCTTCGGCCATCGAGCACCGCTGTTGCACGTCAAGGACGGTCCGGCCGGATCCGATACCAGCGCGTCGATGACCGCTGTCGGCGACGGCCGACTGGATTATCCGGCCATCATTGGAGCGGCCAGTGAATTCACAGAGTGGCTCATCGTCGAACTGGACCGTTGTGAGACCGATATGATGACCGCCGTTGAGAAGAGTTATCACTACCTGGTCGGGGAGGGGTTGGCTCATGGAAAATAAGGTGAGGATTGGATTCGTGGGCTGCGGCAACATTTTCGGCGCCTACGTCACGGGCTGCCGGGCCTTTGAGATACTGGAAATCGCCGCTTGCGCCGACATTTTGCCCGAAAAAGCCCAGGCCGCGGCCGCCGAGCATGACATCCCGCGTGCCTTAAGCGTGGAAGAGCTACTGGTTGACGCCTCCGTCGATATCGTCGTCAACCTGACTGTGCCTCAGGTTCACGCTGAGGTGAGTCAAGCCATCCTGGATGCTGGCCATCACCTGTACAGTGAGAAGCCGCTGGCGATCGACCGGGAAGACGGCCGTCTCGTCATGACCTCGGCCCGTGAAAAGAGGCTGTTAGTGGGCTGCGCGCCGGACACCTTTCTCGGCGGCGGCCAACAGACCTGCCGCAAACTCATCGACGATGGATGGATCGGCGAGCCGGTTGGCGCGACCGCTTTTATGCTTTCCCATGGCCCCGAGAGTTGGCATCCCAACCCGGCTTTCTTTTACCAACCAGGCGCCGGACCTCTTTTCGACATGGCGCCCTATTACTTGACGGCACTGATCCATTTGCTGGGGCCCGTCAGGCGCGTGGCCGGGGCGACGCGCATTACCTTCGGCGAACGGATCGCTACCAGTGAAGCCCGCTTTGGCGAGCGGTTGCCGGTCACCGTGCCCACTCACTCGACTGCGCTACTCGATTTTGCCGCCGGCCCAATAGCCACCCTCATCACCAGTTTTGACGTTTGGAGCAGCACGCTACCCAGGATCGAGATCTACGGTTCGGAGGGTACACTGATCGCGCCCGATCCCAACATCTTCGGCGGCCCGGTGCGGCTGCGGCGGTCCGGCGATGACGGCTGGCGCGATGTGCCCTTGAGTCACAGCGACAGTGTGAGACGGGGCGTCGGCGTGGCCGACATGGCCTACGCCGTCAAATTCGGCCGCCATCATCGAGCTAACGGCGACATGGCCTTCCATGTGCTGGATGTCATGCAAGCTGTCGAAGAGTCCAGCGCCGGCGACCGCCATGTACTGATCGAAAGCGATTGCCGCCGGCCCAAAGCGCTACCCTTGGGCCTGCTCCCAAGCCGCCTCGATCAGTGATCAAGGAAACCTATGTTTGCGAATTAACTTGACATAATCATCACGCTAATGGCGAGTATAATTGCTGGCTGACAGCCGAAAGCTCAAAGCTAAAGGCTCGAAGCTTGCGGTTAGCAACTTCCTTCCAGGAGGGTACCGAGATGGCGCAACAAGAGAAGATCAAGAACTTCATGGCCGACCTGGCTGGGCAGTCGAGCGGTGACGTGCGAACGGATGACTACAGCCGCTTGTTCTATAGCACCGATGCCAGCATCTACCAGGTGATGCCGCACGGTGTTTTCTTCCCGGAGAACGACGGTGATGTCCAGGCGGCCATGAGCCTGGCCGACAAGTATGAAATGCCCATCCTGGCCCGGACGGCCGGCAGCAGCCTGGTCGGCCAGGCGGTGAACGAGGCGCTCATCGTCGACTTCACCCGCCACTTGGACAAGGTCCTGGAACTCAACGTCGACGAACATTGGGTACGCGTGCAGCCGGGCATCGTCCTGGACGAATTGAACGCCTACCTGCGGCCGCACGGCCTGCAGTTCGGACCCGATCCGGCCAGCAGCAATCGGGCGGCCATGGGCGGCATCGTTTCCAACAACTCTACCGGCGCCCATTCCATCTTGTATGGCATGACGGCTGACCACGTGTTGGAAGCATCGGTCATCTTGAGCGACGCCAGCGCAACGCACTTCGGCCCGCTGGAACCGGCCGATTTGGAACGGCGGTTGCAACTGGATGGCCTTGAAGGTGACATCTACCGCGATATCCTGGCCGTGACCGGCGACCCGAAGAATCAGGCCGTGATCCGCGATCGCACGCCGCAGCACTGGCGACGCTGCGGCGGCTACAACCTGGATCGACTCATTCCTGAAGACGGCCTGGCCTTCAAGGTCGCCCGCGATCCCCGTTTCAACCTGGCCAAGCTGGTTTCCGGCGCCGAAGGCACGCTGGCGGTGATGACCGACATCAAGCTCAACCTGGTACCCTTGCCCAAGATGACCGCCCTGGCCATCGTCCATTTTGACGACTTGAACACAGCGCTATCGGCCGTGCCGGTGATGCTTGAAGTTGGGCCGACGGCCATCGAGTTGCTCGACAACCTGGGCCTGACCATGTGCCGTGATGTGCCCGAATACGCGCGATTGCTCTCGACTTTTATCCAGGGCGAGCCCAATTGCGTCCTGATCACCGAGTTCTACGGCGAGAGCGACGCTGAATTGCGGGCCAAGGTGGAGCGCCTGGAACAACACATGAGCTTGCAGAAAGCCGGCAATACCAGCATCACCCCGGCGTTCAGCAGCGAGCTGCAGAGTAACGTGTGGACGGTGCGCAAAGTGGGCCTGGGCCTGATGATGAGCATCAA
>JBFFWQ010000190.1:0-6577 GCA_041570195.1 Promineifilaceae bacterium (SeqCode)
CTGCCAGAAGCCGGGCTTTTTTGCCATACTCAGTCTCATTCGAAACATGGTTGAAAAGCCTGGCTTCTCACAACTTGGGCTTGCGGGCCAGAATGGCAATGAAGCCTGGTTCGCGGTTGAGGACTTCGTACTCTTCGGGGTTACGGTCTTTGAAGCCCTGGGTGGGCCGGGCTTCGTGGATGCGCTCCAGATGCAGGCCGGCCTCGGCCAGGGGATTGAGCATCTCCGAGAGCGGCCGGCGGTAGGCGGCCACGGGCACCGGCGGGTCGCCGAAGCCATGCCACTCGACCTGGAACAGCCGGGTATCGAAGTAGTTGTCGGCAAATTGCGGATATTTGCGGCTCAGCCATAGCCAATCGCCGAAGGGGTGACCGGCCGAGAGCAGCAGCCAGCCGCCGGGCTTGAGAACCCGGTAGAATTCCTGAAAGACCGGGCCCCAATGCTCGATGTAGTCCAAGACCAGCGTACAGAGCACGCCGTCGAATTCGCCATCCCCGGCGAAGCCCAACGGTTGTAATAGATCAGCTTGCAGGACGGTGGCCCGGTCACCTACCCGATATCCGAGGCGTCTTTTCGTTATGTCAACAAAATCGGCCGTCACGTCAAAGGCCAACACCTCCGCGCCGCGGGTCAACAGTTCTTCGGCGTAGATGCCCGGGCCACAACCGGCGTCCAGCACGCGCTGGCCTGACACATCGGGTAGGAGCATCAGGGTATTCGGCCGCTCGTAATGAGCGTTGTGGGATTTGTCCTCGGCAAAGTGAGCGTAGCGATAGGCGAACTGCTCGTAATTCTTCTCGCCCAGTGACTTGTCGGACATCTTCGCTCCTGTTGGGAACATTCGCAGCCTCGGGTGGGCGCATGGGTGAATATCAGTTCCGAGTTGGGATAACCTGATACAATTGAATTCTAGTGCTCTGCGTTTAGCTTAACAAGGTTGTGTATAAACTCCGGCGCACCTGAATTCAAGTGGAAAAGAGGAACGATAGATGAATGAGTCAACGTCAACGAAGATTGATTCTTACATCCCTAATCCAAACAAAGAGTTGTCACCAGAACAACGTGAAGAACTACTCGGAACATTGGCAGCTCGTTTTGAGCAAAACATGAACCGCCATAAAGGTCTTGAGTGGGCCAGTGTACAAGCAAAGCTGGAAGCTAATAGTGAAAAACTATGGTCACTCAATGAAATGGAAAGAAGTGGCGGTGAACCGGATGTTGTTGGTCATGATGAAAAGACGGGCGAATACGTTTTTTGTGATTGTTCAGCGGAAAGTCCAAACGGCCGCAGAAGCATATGTTATGACCGTGATGGGCAGCAGGCGAGGGAGAAGAAAGGTGTGTATCCAGGAGGCAACGCCATTGATATGGCAGCCGTCATGGGCATCGAGCTTTTGACAGAAGAACAATATCGAGAATTGCAAAGACTTGGAGATTTCGATACGAAGACGTCGAGTTGGGTGAAAACACCTTCTGATATTAGAAAACTCGGCGGCGCCCTCTTTGTCGATCGCCGCTACGGTCATGTCTTCGTGTATCACAACGGTGCGCCGTCTTTCTACAGCGCTAGGGCGTTCCGTGGATCGCTGAGGGTCTAAGTTTGGGCTTTGGGTTTTAAGATTTCTTTCCCCTATCTTGGGCATGCGGATTCCAGTTCCTGACGGCTACCACGACATGCGTAGGCAGTTTTACCACAGTGTTAACGTGCGATGTTGGAGGCTTTTGGAGTTATCATCGGGTCATCGACGACCTGTGTGAGGTGGTGTACTTGATCATGAAACGGCGCGCTGTATCCATAGACGCAATGGCAAATGTGCCAGAGGATTCGAGAAGGCAAGACCGAGGCGGCTTCGTGCGAGTCATGCGACCTTTGCTTCGCGGCCGCGGCCAATAACCGGCCGGTCTGGTGTTCTAACAGGGAAATCAGTGCCTGAGTTGGGGGCTGGGTGTCGGGGGCTGGTCGCTGTTAGCAGGCAGCTGGCGGGAGGTGGGTGGTAGAAGCCATGTGATGAGTTAGCCGGCGGGGCGGAGAAAACCGTGGTACAGACGCTTGGACACGAATTCTCCAAGATACTGATCAAGCTAGAAGCTTGACGAACGAAGGGAGGAAAGATGGTGATTGCCGAACGTAGCGGGGTCGTGCTGCGAGGTGCGCGGGACGAGGATTTGGTGCCGGTGGACGAGATCGCGGTCATTTGTTACCGGCCGATCTTCGAGAGTTACGTGGCCATGCTGGGCGAGGCGTGTTACGAGGTGGTCCGCAACGATCCGGAATTGACCTGGGAGGAACGCAAGAACGGCCAGGTACATCGCCTATATAAGGAACATGCGGATTGGGTCTGGGTGCTGGAGGGTGACGAGAGGATCATGGGCTTCATCACTTTCTGGTTAGTTCCCGAACAGGGATACGGCCATATCGACAACAACGGCGTTCACCCAGACTACGCCGGGCAGGGCTGGGGCAAATTCATGTACCAGCATGTGCTGGAACACTTCCGTCGGCAGGGTCTACGTTATGCCCACGTCGACACGGGGCTTGACGACGCCCATATCCCGGCCCGGCGGGCGTATGAGGCGGTGGGCTTTGACCGGCAGGTGCCAACGGTCGAGTATTGGCAGGACCTGGCGCAGAATAACCCGGGCTCGTCAGCGGATTGAGACGGCCACGCCGACGAGCGGCCGGAAATCGCGGCCGGCGCTAGAGGTCGTAGAGCTCGCCGTATTTGGTCCGCAAATAGCGCATATAGGGCTCAATCGACAGCGGACCGCCGCTGATGCGCTCGACCAGCTCATCGGGCGTATATTTGCGGCCGTGCTGGTAGATATTCTCCTTCAACCATTCATGCAACGCATCAAATCGGCCCTCGGCCATCTGGGCCGCGATCTCCGGCCGCTGCTTGAGCGCCTGCTCGAAGAACAAGGCGCTCATGATGTTGCCCAGGCTGTATCCTTGAAAGGCGCCGCCGATAGAGGAGAAGCCAAACCAGTGGACATCCTGCAGCACGCCATCACGATCGTCTGGTGCCCGAAGGCCCAGATCCTGTTCATATCGAGCATGCCAGGCCTCCGGCAAGTCCTTGATCGCCAGTCTATCCTCCAACATGGCCAACTCAAGGTCAAAGCGGATCATGACGTGCAAATTGTAGGTCACTTCGTCCGCCTCAACGCGAATCAAGGAAGGCGTCACCTTGTTGATGGCCTCATAAAATGTATCCAGGCTGACATCGGCCAGCTGATCGGGAAACACCTGTCGCAAGCGCGGATAATAATACTCCCAAAACGGCCGGCTGCGGCCGACCAGATTCTCCCACAGCCGCGATTGGCTTTCGTGAACGCCCGATGAGGTACCCCAGGCCAGTGGCGTCCCCTCGTAATCCTTGTTGACGCCCAGCTGGTACAGGGCGTGACCGGCCTCGTGCAGGGTGCTGAAAAGCGCCTGTCCCAGATCCCGTTCGTCGACACGGTTGGTGATGCGCACGTCGTTGAGCGAGAACATGGTCATGAAGGGATGGGCGGTCTTGTCCTGCCGGCCGCGCTCAAAATCAAAACCGTATCGTTCGATGACCTCTCGAGCGAATGCCAGCTGCTTTTCCTCGGGATACAACCTGTGTAAGCAGGAACCATCCGCCTCAGGTTGTTCCCGGATCTTTTTGAGCAAGGGCACCAGTTGCTCGCGCAGTTCGGCGAACAGGGCCTGGATTGTGTGCGCCTTCATGCCCTGGTCAGCCCTGTCGATCAGCGGATCGACCATGTGATCGTAGCCGGGAAAGAAGTCGGCGTAGCGCCGGCTCAGCTCCAGCGATTTCTCCAGGTAAGGCTGGACGGCGGCGAAATCGTTCTCCGGCCGGGCCTTGACCCAGGCCTGGTAGCTGGCGGTAGAATGAGCCGCGGCTTCGGCGACGAAGTCCGGCGGCACTTTCACTACCTTCTCAAATTCACGCCGGGAGACACGGATCAGGCTGGCCTCATCGCTATCGTAGGGCAGGCTCTCCTCAAAGGGCGCCAGCTCCTCCAGCAGCCGGCCCTTTTCCGGAGAAGTCTGCCGTTCATGGGACAGTCGCTGTAACAGCGCCATCTGCCGGCCTCGGGCTTCGGCGCCGCCGGCCGGCATATAGGTGGCGCGATCCCAGGACAGCAGCCTGCTGGCCATGGAAAGATCGCTGATCTCCAGCCAGCGCTCTCGCAATTCCTTGAGCTTGTCTTCCATTGATTCATCTCCCTTTAGGCAGGCGCTTCAGGCGCTTACCAAACCCTATGTAGGCCGTAAGCAAGCTACCCGTTCAAATGCTGCGCCACTGTCGCTTACCCCTGCGGTAAACGGCAGCGGCGATGGCAGGCAGAAAGGTATCGACCAGGAAGTAGGCGATGCCCGGCACCAGCGAAGGCGGCTGCGGCGCCTGAGGAACCGGCGGCGACTGGGCCAGGCGAACTTCGGCCAGCGCGTACCTTTCGCCGTCTTCTTCGGCCAGCCGGGCGACAATCCGGCCGTCCGCGTCCAGGATCTTGCACTCGTGAACCAAGTCACAGGACATCTCCATGCCGTTGGCTTGGGGCAAATACTTGAGCAGCCGGGGAGCGGCCAGGGCAAAGCCCAAGAGAGCGCGGCGGCCGAGAGGGACTTCGGTCCGGATATGACCGAGCTCGATTGCATGAACGACGGGCACGCCTAGCCAGGCAGCCTGCTGGTTAATCATCTCGCCAAAGGTCAGTCGAGCAGCGTCTGAGGTCGCGGCGACTCGAGAGCCCATAGCATCCACAGTGAAGTGGTCGCCATTGGGAAGGTGGTAGACGGTTCCGCCAACATCGACCGGGCAACTGGCGATCAGCAGCAGGTCGACCTGGCCGGCATAGGCCTGCCACAGGTCCAGGTGACCGACGTCCCAGCAGATGAGCAGGCCTATCTTACCCAGGTCGGTGTCGGCGACGGTGATGTTGGGCTTCCGGCGGGAGGGGCGAAAATAGCCGCGCTCCCAACCCCAGGGATAGTTCTTGTCGTAGCGCCACATCCGGCCGTCGGGCGCATAGAGCAACAAGGCATTGTAACATTCGCCCCCATCCAGCAGCATCAAGGAACCGGCCAGGTGGATCTTAAGCCGGGCAGCGGTCTCGGCCAACCAGGTAGCGGTCGGACCCGAAATGGTTTCCACCCGGGCATGGTTTACGTCGATGAAGGCGTAGCCGGTGTTGAAACACTCGGGCAGGAGGATCAATTGGGCGCCGGCTTGGGCAGCGTCGGCGACCAGACGCTCGGCGCGGGCCAGACGATCGGCCGTGGGCGAGACATTGGCCTCCATTTGAATGGCGGCGATGGACAAGGCCAGCCCTTCAGTTTCCGGGTGGGTGGCTCCCATTTCTGAAGTCACTACGTGCCCCTTTGGAGACGCCTACTTCCGCAGGCTGCCCGACATTATCACGCTCTCTCGAAGCCATTCCACGAATTCAGTTTAGTGGTGACGATGGCGGTCCCGTGGAATGGCACGCGTCAAGAATGAATCTATCCCTTTATTCTCTACCAGTTCCCGGAGCACCAACCGGGTACGGCACCTGATTCATTATAGCATAAGCGGGAGCTGATTCTGGTCTTGACGGCCGAGCACCAGTGTCTGGCCGGACTCCCGGTTTTAGCCATCAACCGCGGCATCTGACTCTCAAACGGCTTTCAGGGCAGCGAATTCTCTCTGGGCCTGGCGCGTGACTTTCTTCCTGAATGTGCGGCCGAAGAAACCTCTCACAGCACGCAAAGATAGTCGAAGCTGCCCTTTTTGCCGTGACTACCGGTCCCAGAGCACCGTTTGACTAGCTCAGTTGGAAATGTCTCTCCATGAGCGAACGATCTCGCTATTGACCCGAACATCTCGCAGCCAACCCGTCCGCCCCGATTCCTTGGTGAACTTATCAGCGACAAACATGACTCTCTCATGAGCCCGCCGAAGATGATCGACAGACTCGGCTTCACGCCCGTTTGCGCGTAAGGCGAGAGCGTGGGTAAACAAGTAGCTTTGCGGCCGCGGCAGCCAGTAATAAGCGGCCAACAACTCCATGAGTTCCGTCGACAATTCGATGGCCTTCTCCGGTTGACCCAGGAATAGATACAATCGCGCACTCAGGTCCAGGGCTTCGGCCAACTGCCTTTCTTCCCGCACAGCCCGGGCCGCTTCACTTGCCTGCTTCGCCTGCTTGACGCCTTTCTCTATGGCTTGTTGTTGGGCTTCAATCAAGGCCAGGTCGGCCAGAGCCACCAAGGGATAGCTGACATAGTACTGATCGTCGGCGCTTTCCGCCAGCTCCAGCGCTTTCTCCATGTCCCGTCGGGCATCACCGTAGCGGCCGAGCGTGGCCTTGACGACGCCTTCAAGTTGAACCACTGCAATGTGCGCCACTGGATCGCCTTCCGTTACCTGGGTTTCAGAGTTCTGAGAAATAGCATAAGCCTCATCAAGCTGTCCCACATCTGATAAGATTTGGGCCTTTGACCAGCTCAGAAAGGCAGTGAACCATCCACGCCCGGCCTGCCGGGCCATACTCAACCTTTCATCGATAAACCCCAGCAGTGACTCGTATTCCCCGTCGGCCACGA
>JBFFWQ010000191.1:0-6570 GCA_041570195.1 Promineifilaceae bacterium (SeqCode)
TCGCCACGGCTCTTCGAAAACCAGGGCCCAGCTTACAGGCGCAATCGGGCTGAACGCAATAACATGTTCTTCGCCAGCAATTGAGATATACGTGGTTCCGCTTTCCCCTCGGAGCGCTTCTTCAACTCCAGGGTATGCAGAAGGCTCCATATCAGCATGGGTTTCGGCGCCTAACTGGTAGAGCATCAGCCCATCTGAATCGACCAAGAAGGCGGCAGCTCGCTCGCTGGCGCCAAAAACATCGACCAAGGCCCGCCGGGCAAGATTGGCGGGAGAGAAAGCCCCAATCGCTACCAGGCCATCAGGCGTTGCCGATGTGACGAGCACTAGTTCTTCACCGCTCTCCGGATCAGTGAAGGCTCGAGAAAATAACGCTTCATTCCGTGGATCATAGATCAGGTCAGATGAGGCCAATCGCCGGTCGACCTCACGGCCCATCCAAGTGTCAGCGGCGTTAGTCGAGTCCAGAAGCTCACCCTCCGCATCATAGAATGCAAGTCCCCCCTCAAAATCGGGTAGAAAAGAGCCAGCATCATCCAACGTGTGTTCAGGATCCCCGGTCGCAGCAACTTGAAGCGCCAGACTATGGACTGTGGCCGCCCGGTGATTCAGCTGCTCAGAGATTGCTGTAGCTGCTGCTCGTGTTGCGCGTTCGTCACGCTCACCCACCAGTGTACGCATGGCTCGCTGGTGTAAACCCAGACTACCAAACGCGATACCGACCAGTAACACCGTCAAAGGTAGGATAACGAATACGAGCAATTGTAGGGGAAATCCACGCCAGCGCTTTATCATCTAAGAGATGTTAGTTTATGACCCCTCAAAAGTGAATTGTGAGCGCGCCACGCTCACCGTGAGCTAAGGCAGAAGGCCGTCATTCCACTGCTATGAGATCCAGGGAAACCGCCCGCATGACCGCCTCTGTCCGGCTATTGACTTGTAGCTTGCTATAGGTCTTGGCCAGATGTCCTTGGACAGTACGGTCGCTGATGCCTAACTGAACACCGATCGCCTTGTTTGTGAATCCTTTGCCGGCCAGCGACAATACTTCCAGTTCACGCTCCGTCAGCGACTCGTACTCAGCTTCCGGAAGGCTGCGGCCAGCGATGTGGGCCATTAGTTTATGCGTAATCCTCGGGTCTAGGGCTGACTTGCCCTCATTGACGTCACGGATGGCTTGGACGATATCGGTAGGTGCGGCCGTTTTCAGAACATACCCATTGGCGCCGGCCTGTAAAACGGCCATCACGTACGGATCGTCATCGTACGCCGTCAGCACCAAGACGCCCACCTCCCGATAGTTGGCCCTGACCCATCGGGTTACCTCAATACCGGTAGCTTCAGGCATCTGGATATCCAGAACCGCAACGTCAGGCTTGTGCTCTTCAATCAAGTTGCGAGCCATTTCACCGTCTCCGGCCTCCGCAATTACCTGAATGTCGGGAGCCTGCTCCAAGAACTGGCAAATCCCTGCTCGAACGACCGCGTGATCGTCGGCCAACAGGACACGTATTTGCTCGCTCACGCCTCTAGACCTACCTTCTGAAGTTTCTCTTCAATCTGATCCGCTGTACCGGTGAAACTGCTGTGTATACGCGGGTAGGACGCCCATACGATCCCAAGACTGAAGAGCAGTCCAGTAATCAGGCGCATCCATGAATTAAAAGATCCCAGTGCATCACCTGTGTAGAAGGTAGCTGGATAAGCGCTGTTCGTCAACGTAGCCAGCCATGTATTACTGTCACGAAATCCAAGCCCAATGCCGGCCGTGAAGTCACTAATCATGTGAGTGAAGCCGTCGATCAGCATGGGGAAAAGAAGCAATATCAAGCCCCACCAAGGCAATGGCTTGAGACGTCTGCGAAGTGGCCAGAACAGTGCTCCCCACAGGAGAATGGTTGTGTACATGTAGACCATACGATCTGACCAGGCGACCTTCCAGCCCATCGATAGATCACCCGTGAATTGACGCAAAATTGCGGGATCGTTGGTGTTTTGCCAGGCTACCTGGATCTCAGTCAGGGAATACATCGGATCATTACCAAAAAGGAAGAAGGATCGCTGCGGTAGCTGATGACATTGGACGGCATAAAGAAGGTAAATAGCCTTGCCAGCAGCGGTCCAGCCCATCTCCATGAAGTAAGGAGCCAGCCACGGCAAACCCACCCAAATACCGATGAGAACGCTCAACGAGAACAGCCAGTGGCGGCTCAGCCAATAGACAACACGATTGAGGCGAACCGCCCATGCGCGGCCATTGGTTGTGGTTGGCAACGCAGACATGATTTCTCCCGTGATTCGTTATTCCAACATAAACACCGTTCTCTGCTCACCGTAATGCACTCACGATTATCCGCCAGGATGCCGGCATAGCTAGCGCCGAATCCCCGGTCCCGTATAGGCCATTTGGCGGGTTGTGCGGTAGCGATTGCTCATCTTACATCTTTATTCTTCTATGGTCTGTGTCTGAGCTTTCAATATGCCGTGGTTTGCCGAGAGCTTCCCTGGGCTACATACTAATCGCATTTCATTCAAGAGTAGATTATCTGTCACTGCCGCCTAGAGGGAAATCTCATTTTGCTCAAGACATGACAAATGTCATGTTTTTTTGTATGACGGGCCATTTGGCGCTGTTCAGACCCATGCCCGACTGGCTATATTGTGAATATCGTAACGAGGAGGTTTTGCGCAGGTGTCTCGAAGAAAACGTTTGCTGTGGCCAATTGGAGCCGGATCGCTTGGCGTCACATTCCTGACAGGTCTCTACTTCGGCATCGTCTCTTGGGCGGAAAGCCCCCAACATGCCGCGGAACTGTTTTGGGAAGATCGCTGGATTGTACTGCCGATCATACTGGGTTTTGGGCTTCAAGCGGCCCTCTACGTGATCTTGAGGAAGCAACTTTTCATACCGGTAGCCCATACAGGGCCAAGCGGAAAACTAACGGGAGCTAGTGGTGGCATGTCCACCGCCGCGATGGTTGCCTGCTGCGTCCATCACGTTACCGATGTTCTGCCCATCCTGGGTCTGACAGCAGCGGCTGCCTTTCTCGCCGAGTACCGGATCGCTTTCATGGTTGTTGGCCTTGGCATGACATTGGTGGGCATCCTCTTAATGCTCGTGATTCTATTCCGCGAGCGACGAAAAGCTATCCGGATGCTAGAGCTATCTATGGAGGTCACATGAATTTGTATCGCTCACTCGCCCTACTTCTCATTGTTGGCGTGCTGCTGGTTGCCTGCAGCGATTCCGCAGCCAAACCTGCGTCCGTGTCGGAGCCTCTACCCACGGCCCGACTTGAGGCAGTGCCAAACATTCAAGCATCCGCTCCTGAGCCTGTTGAAGTGCTTCAGAAGAGAGAGAGCCCCGCGGTTCAAGCCGAGGACCCTTCTGGAATTCAGGCACAATCGCTCTGGCCAGATGGCGAGGTTCAGCTCGACGACCAGGGCGCCGTTGAGGTAGCCGTCACGCCATTGAATCTGAACGCCCCCAACGGTTCCCTGAACTTCAACGTGGGGCTCAACACTCATTCCGTGGATCTAAGTATGGACCTGGCGTCGTTGGCTACCCTGGAAGCGGACAACGGGCTAGGCGTTCAAGCGGTCTCGTGGGAAGCCCCGCGTGGCGGTCACCATGTTTCTGGCGTCCTGTCATTCCCTAGCACCTCTGATGGGACATCACTGCTTGAAGGCGCATCCCACCTTACCTTGAGGATCCACGATGTGGACACGCCTGAGCGGACGTTTACCTGGAGCCTAACCGGCTAATCATTAGCGTGAAACGGGTTCTGGCGCTCGCCAGAACCCGATCGCCTTGTCAAAAGGGAGATGAAAAATGAACCGAAGAGAACATCGACTGCAAGCTCAAAAGCAGGCGCGCCGCAAGAATACAATCATGGCGATCGTATTAACAATCGCCGTCTTGCTGGTGGCTGGCGGTCTATACGCCTATTTCACCGGGTCACAAACAGCGGTAGCGGCGCTCGACTATGACCCTGAAGATATCGTTTATGGCGATCCGATTCATGCTATCCACGAAATGGGTGAAGGTCCGCAGATTCCATTCTTGCCGCGCGATCAAGCCCAGCCGGCCATCGCTGTATCAGAGAAATCCTACGACTTTGGCAGCATTGGACCCAAGGACGTCGTTGAACGCACTTTTGTCATTTTCAACACCGGTTATGCGCCGCTGACGATCAGCCGGGCATATACTACTTGCGGCTGCACGACGGCCGAGATTACTGCAAGGACAATTCCGCCAGGCAAGGTGGCCGCAGTCACTATCACGTTTGATGCAGGCTATCATGACACGGCCGGCCAGACCGTGCGTCGTGGATTGATCATCGAAAACAACGATCCGCGCCAATCTCAGGCCGAGATCTGGATCCAGGCAGCGGTACGCAATAGTTAGAAACGAACGCTATGAATCGTTTCAATCAAGTGCTCCCCCTTACTCTAGTTGCACTTCTCATCATCAGTGCAGGGCTTGCCGGCTGTAGCTCTGAGAGTACGGCTGGGGCAGCAACCCATAGTTTCGCCATGGCCACTCTGGACGACATGCCGGCCGAAGTGCAACAGGCGCCGGTTGCCGTTCAGCAAGCGTACCAGTTTGCGGTCGCCAACCCAGAGATACTCGAACAGATTCCCTGCTATTGTGGCTGCGGCGCGATGGGCCACACCTCTAACTATGCCTGCTACGTGGCCGGCGTCAGCGAGGATGGCGTGATTGAGTATGACAATCATGCCCTGGGTTGTTCCATCTGCGTGGATATCAGCCAGGACGTCATGCGCTTGCTAGATCAGGGCAAAGACGTGCCCGAGATCTTCGCTTACGTGGATAGCAACTACGCCAGGTTTGGCCCGCCAACACCGCTAGAGAAATAGTCACCTAATGAGTGCGCAGGCTACCGTCACGGCAGCGGCTCGCCCGATGCTGCAAAACTGGCCAAGGCTCGTTCTGGCGCTATTGGCGTTGGCCATAACGTTCACCCCTTTGCCTGCGGGGACCGGCGTGGTCGGGCCTCATCATGTGCAAATTGCTGCCAGTCAGTACGACTTCAAACCAGGCGTCATCAGCGTGAACAAAGGCGACAAAGTCACGATTGAGCTGGCCTCTGCAGACGTGGTCCACGGTCTCTATTTGGACGGATACGACCTGGAAGTCACAGTCGATCCTGGACAGAGCGCCTCGCTCACTTTCATCGCAGACAAATCCGGTACCTTCCGCTTTCGTTGCTCGGTGACCTGCGGTCCGCTACACCCCTTCATGATCGGCAAACTCAAAGTGGGCAACAACACATTGTTATGGCGCGGCATGGCTTTGGCTGTATTGGCGGCCGCGGTCGGGCTCTGGAGGTTTCGCCAGTGACCCGTTCGCCAGACTCAGGGCAGGCCCGTTCGGCAAACTCAGGGCAGGTCCGCTATGACCTGACTCAAATTCCGGTCGCCAAAGCGCTGCTGGTCAACCGCTGGCCGCAATTTCTGGCTCGGGTCCTGGCCCTGGCCGGCTTTATCTTTGCCATCGTGGCCGGCCTCGCGGGAACACCGGTCGGCAGCCGCAACTTTAGCATCGTTTTCGTCTGGATCGCCTGGTGGGCGCTGCTCATACTTGTGGCCGTGCCTGTCCTCGGCCGGGGTTGGTGCACAGTTTGCCCCATTCCTATGCCTGGTGAATGGCTACAGAATCGCGCTCTATTGGGGCCGAGGGGATCGAAGCCGCCCCTTGGCCTGGGACGAAAATGGCCGAAGGCCCTGCGCAACATCTGGGTACAAAACGGCGCCTTCGCCCTGATGGCCCTTTTCAGCGCGGTCGTCCTGACCCAGCCAGGGGTGACTGCCATCATCCTGGCTACTTTTCTCTTCCTCTCTCTCGGAGCAAGCTTAATCTTCGAGCGCCGCGCCTTTTGCCGCTACATGTGCCCGGTGGGCGGTTTCATCGGCCTGTATTCCCAGACTGCACCCATTGAAGTGCGGGTCAGGGATACTGCCGTTTGCGCAGCACATACAACTAAGACCTGCTACACGGGCAGTAAAGATGGCTACGGTTGTCCCTGGGGTGTCTTTCCAGGCGGCATGGTTAAGAATACCTACTGTGGCGCCTGCCTCGAATGTCTGCGCACCTGCCCTATGGACAATATCGCCATCAACATCCGGCCGGCCGGCGCGGATTTATCGCAGCCACGGGGTCGCAAGTTGGATGAGGCTTTCAAGGCCTTCATTATGCTAGGCAGCGCCTTCGTCTATTCAGCCGTGATGCTTGGGCCGTGGGGCCAACTAAAAGCGTCTGCCTACGCTATCGGCTCGCTGCCCTGGTTACTCTACATCACGGGCTTCTTGGCTTTTGTCTTCGTATTTCTGCCGGGCCTCTTCTATCTAGCCGTAAGAGTCGGCCAAGTCCTGGCGCCTACCAGACGCAATCTGCGACGGAGCTTTACCGCCTACGCTTATCCCCTTGTTCCTCTAGGTCTGGCTGCCTGGATCGCTTTCAGCTTGTCGTTTGTCTTTGCCAACGCGTCGTACATCCTGGCAGCTTTGTCAGATCCCCTCGGTTGGGGTTGGAATTTGTTTGGCACA
>JBFFWQ010000192.1:0-6562 GCA_041570195.1 Promineifilaceae bacterium (SeqCode)
CAACGTCTCTGGCGCCACATAGAGTAACTTGACCTGGCCCTTGCGAATTCGCCGGGTCGTCTGTAGATATTGGTTGTAGGACAGTGTGCTGTTCAGGAAAACGGCCGGGATGCCCCATTCGCGCAGTTGGCTGACCTGGTCCTGCATCAGCGAGATGAGCGGCGAGACGACCACCGTCAGGTCTTCGAATATTAGCGCCGGTAGTTGGTAACACAATGATTTGCCGCCGCCAGTGGGCATGACGACCAGGGTGTCCTGCCCGCCCAGGATATTTTCTACGATCTCAGCCTGGCGCGGCCAGAAATCATCGTAGCCGAAGACGGTGTTCAATAGCGCCAGCGCCGTATCCATATCTGGCGTGCCAGACATGACTGGCGCGCGGCCGGGCGTCGCCGTACTCGACCAGGCCGGTGCCGGCCGGGGCTCAGGTCCGGATTGGGCTGTGGTTTCGATCGGGGCGGTCATCGAACAGTGGTCGGCTCGCTCTGGGATGAACCAACCTGATAACTGCACGTAACAGCGCAGTTCGCCTTCGGGCTTCTCTTTCGGCCGCCACCAGTGGGCCAGGGAAACGCGCAAGACCGTGCCAGCCGGGATGACCGCGAGTGGCTCCTGGAAACCTACGAATGTCAACGTGCGGCCGCCGTCCTCGGTCGGGTAGCGATAGCGGATGCGCTTGGCATCGTCGTCGCGTCGCAAGGGCTGATCCGGTGCCCAAAAGGCAGTGCTATAAGGCGGGACCCCGGTCCGTTCGGCGATATACATGGCTCCGGCCCTGGTGGATTGGATCAGGCCTTCGTACAGCGCCTCCAACCCGCCCGCCTGGGGCGGCATGTGCTGTTGCACGAAAGCCAGCGGGTCGTCCAGCGGTGGTTGGCGTCGTTTATCGCCGACGATGATATTCTCCACATGCGGCGGGATCACCTGGTCAGGCGGCCGGCACGCCACCTGCCAAACATCGCCCACCTCGTACTCCATGCCGGCCGTTTCATTGAACTCAGCGTCAGCTGCTATCAGGCGACGGCTCTGACCGCTAAAGTCAATGGCGCCAATACAGGCGCCGCTGCCCATGCGTGTTTTGGCGACGATGACGACTTTCATGGTTGCTTGATTCATGGTCGAATGTGCTCCACCGTAAGACCCAGGTCCCAACGCAATTTGTCAGCCACCAGCGAGCGGTGGCAGGCGGCCGGCTCGCGCTCGACACAGAACAGGGCCAGAACCTGGGCCTCAGGTCCCGCCTCGTCGAGTAATGATTGAGCAGCAAAGTTAGCCAGGATTTCAGAGCGGTAGGCCAGAATAAAAGCCTCTCCCAGGGCCGTCCGCTGCCGTTTGGCTACCTTCTGCGCCTCGTCCGCCTCTGCCTGGCGGGCCCGCACGGCCTTGGTTGGAGCCAGGTCCTGGCGGTACAGATAACGAATGCCCAGCTCGGCCAGGCGCCGCTGCAGGCGCTGGCTATTGGCGAAGGCGTACGTCGCTCCGCGCACCCCACGCCGTTGGCGGATATCACAGAAGGTATCGACCCCGGCTGTCGACAAGGCCTGGAAGAAACTCTCTTCGTCGAAGCCGTAGACGCCGATCGTCACGATGTGCATGATTAGCTTTTAGCGTCTAGCTGTGAGCTGCTGGCAAAAGAACGAGCGGAATCTGAGATCATTAGGGCTCCTGGTCTTCTTCGTCTTCAGTGGTGTGGCGTTTGCGGGAGGTCAGTTGGTGAAAATCCGAACCGAACAGGCTGGGCTGGCCGCCGATGACCCGCAGCATCACCTCTTCCTGCGACAGCGGCCGGTCCTTTTCGTCGATGTGCATGACGTCGATGCCGGCATCTTCCAACGCTGGGCCGATCAGCTTGCTGCGGTGGCATTGCTCCGGCTTTCCTTCGCTGCACATCAGGACCACCGAATGCCCTTGCTGCCAGGCCTGTTGCAACCGACCGATGCCTTCCTGGAAGAACGGTTTCCCCCGACAGACCGCATAGTCGACTTTGCCATCGGGCGTGTAACATTCGGGATCAGCCGGCTGTCCGCCCAGCGTATCGCCCATGAACACATAGCGGAACCCCTTGCCCTTCAGATGCCGCTCCAGGGCGTCCTTTGAGAAATCAGGTTTGTAGCGCGAATAAGGCTTAGAGCGCACGTCTAGCAAAAAAACGATCCCCCACTCCTCGAGCAGAGCCAGGAATTCCTCGATGCTCCGCGCCCCGTAGCCAACCGTGTAGATAGACGTCTTGGACATGGCTTTAATTCATGACTATGTGACCAACTTTACAAGCTGCTATCACCCGCCTCCCGTCGACTGACCCGATCCATATCCTAGCACAAAAGCACCCCCCATCAACGCCAATTGCTCACGAATGCTTCAGTTTGGGCTCCAGCCGCACAGCCCGCTCTTCGACCTCCGGCCGCACGCCTTGCGCCCACTGCTCCAACCCTTCGTCGATCAGCCAGCGGGCGATACCCGTCTCGGAGATATGCAGCTCGCGGGCGATCTGCTTGATGCGCGCCAATTGGCCGGGCGTAAAGGTGAAGGTGCGGCGGATGTATTGGCCGGCCACCAGGCTGGAATCAACTGCCCTGCCCTTGTCGATCGTCGTCACGCCATCCAGAGGATTGCCAAAATCGCCAACCCGAGGCCGCTTTCTCCTTGGCCGGGCGGCCCGCGCCCCCTCCTCTGGCTCCGAATCAGGCATGGAAGCCATAGCTTCAAGCGGATTATCGAACTTATCCATGGTAAACCT
Source organism: Promineifilaceae bacterium (SeqCode) (assembly GCA_041570195.1). GTDB lineage: Bacteria > Chloroflexota > Anaerolineae > Promineifilales > Promineifilaceae > UBA11865. Next base: position 2,738 of record JBFFWQ010000192.1, read on the forward strand.
TCTCCACCAGGCGCCAGTAAGCCTGGGCCGGGACCGAGCCAGGCGCGTACTCAAAAACGGTCAGCCCGCCGGCGGCCGGCGCCTGCTCGACCACCACGCTTTGGGGGATGGGCACGGCTACTCGCGACTTGCCGTAGCTGTCGACCAGGGCCCGCATCATCTGTCGGGCCAGGATCTCTCGGGCGCGGACAAATGTGGGCACGATAACCCCCACCCGGATGTCGATGCCCTCGGCTTGAGCCTGGATGATATCTTGCGTATGGCGAGCCGTGCCACCCACGCCCAGGTAATCAACCTTGACCGGCACCACCGCCTCGTCGGCAAAATGGTAGATGGCCGTGCCCAACATATCCAGCGATGGCGGGCAGTCCAGGATGATGTAGTCAAAGGTGGCCACGGCCTTAGACAGGTGAGTCTGGAGTAACTGGTCGGTGGGCACGGCCTTGACCGCCCGGCCGCCGAATTGGTCGAGCACGCTGGTCAGGGCGGCATTGGCCACCAGGGTCAGCTTGGCGTCGGCCAGGGCATCGCTGGCCGGCAGCACCCACAAATTTGGCCGGGCCGGGCCGCCGACCTGGCTGCGATCGGCGTGCAGGATAGCTTCCTCCACCGGCGCCTCGCCGGTCAGCACGTCGGCGATATCGCGGCCATTGACGCTCAATCCCAGGCTGGTGGCCACGTTACCCTGTGGGTCGAGATCGACGATGAGCACATGCCCTTCGCCGGCGATCTTCTTGGCCAGACCATGACCCAGGGTGACGGCCGTGGTCGTCTTACCCACGCCGCCTTTGCGATTTACCACCGCGTATATCCTAGCTTTCTTGTCCATTTCAGGGGCGTTCCTTACTCAGTGACACACATTGGGTATCCCAATACACATCACTGAACCACACATTGAACTCAATTGAGTAACCAATTAATCATATTGAGTAACTATTGTACTCAATTGAGTACAAATGTCAACTCACCCTGCCCCGACCGGCGATTTTGGGGAACTTTCGCTTAGAACGGCTCTCAGCGCGCGCCGCCAGTGGTCGACGAGTCGATATCCGAATCGACTCGCAGGGCGCGGGCCCATCACTACCCAAGAGGCTCGGCCCACCACCCCAAACCTGTTCCCAGGATATTGGCGCATCTAATGGAAAGTATCACGGCCGCACGCCAACCTCGCCAGCCGGCCGCCCCGTAGCCCGGCTTTGATGCGCATCGATGAATCGATCCGCTGACACACACACGATCCAGAACTTGTCACGCTGAACGAGGTTTTCGTAGCGAAGCATCCCTGGGATCGCAGAATGCCGGCTATATCGGTAAACGCCAATGCACCACGCGCACTTGACACCCAAGGCATTAATCGCCAGCTCTCTTCGGGCACATCTGCCTGGTATCGCCGTAGGCACGAAGCAAGGCAGGCTATTCACAGCTAGATCGCACTTCGCATAGTAGTTAAAACACAAAGACAAACTTTTTTTCAACGAAATCAGGCTGGAATCGAATTTTGTAGCCTACGGCAAGCAAGAAGGTGTCATGCGCCGTCAATCGAGCTTGAGCGGCAAATACGGCCGTTTCAGAAGCAAATCAGCGACACTTGCCAAGCCTGCTACGCCGGCACCGAAAACATCCACTTATCCGCCCGTGACAGCGCAGATGCCTTCCGCCGGGGCGCAGAGAAGAAAAGGAGTCGAGGGGTAGGGGCGGTGACAGCCAGAAGCCGCAGATTGAAGTCAGTCCTACTGGCAAGCAGAACCGGCCGCTGACCGTTGGCGGCCGTTTCCTTTCCAGCGCCGTTTGTCCCTCCCCGAAGAGGAAGTATTCTTAAATACGACCAGCATCTAATGATGCCGAGTCATCTGAGGATGCCTATCTCCTCTTCTGTACCAGCCCTTACCCATCCCCCTCGAAGAGGAGTGCATCCTCAAATGCACGACCCCATCTAATACCACTCCGTATCAACCTCAATCAATGTATAATCGCCAAGAACATAATTCCTATAACTCGAGTAAGGATAATCCTCAGGCGTATCCACCAATCCCGCACGGCCAGGATTACGATGAACGTAGTTCAGCTTCTGCCGCAGAACCCTCTCCGTGTATATGATCTTATCCCAGAAACTATCCTGCCAAACTTTATTCTTGCTCCGGCCGGACGTCGCCCCCGCCTGCTCAAAATCTGCCAGCCATTCATCACGCCCCTCAACGCTGGCCTGCCGAATTAACCGAACGGCCGTGAACTTTTTGACATCACGCATTATGTCGGAAATCGAACTCTGCCCTTGCGGCCAGGTGATCAGCTGAACATGATCAGGCATGACGACACAGCCAAGCAAGTTGAAATCGTATTGATGGCGATAATAGTTAAGGCTATCCAGGAGCGGGATCACAAAGCTGGGGCTGGTGAAAATGGGCAGGCGGTCCTGAACAATCGTCGTCAGATAATAGATGTGGCCTTTTATCTCGATTCGTTTCAGACTCATTGCTTCAATGTGATTAACAGGGGTATCCCTGTGATTGATGCCCGGCATCTGAGGATGCCTCCCTCCTCAAAACGCTGATCATCAGTATATCATGGCGAGGTCACAGATTGAACAGAGCCCCAAGGAGAAGGAGTATATCCTCGGACGCATAATCCCCACTCGATCCGCCCTGAGGAGGAGCGCATCCTCAGATGCGCGGCCCCGCCTGCAACAAACTACGGGGTGAAGGCGTATAGACGATCAGGCGCGCTCTTCCCTGAGAAAAGCGGCCCATATCTAAGTCTGAATACACATCTCGTCACGGTCTCGTTACGAGATAGGAGAAACTACCAATGGCCCAACAACATCGTCTAGAACGCCAAAACGGCATCGTAGCCGGCGTCTGTGGCGGCATCGCCGCTTACTTCGGCTGGAGCCCCTTCATCATCCGCCTGATCTTCTTCATCCTACTGCTCCCCGGCGGCCTGCCCGGCCTACTGCCCTATATCATCCTGTGGATCATCATGCCCAAACGCAAGGGGTAGTGGCCTAACCGAGACGCTGGCATCGACCACGCACTATCCTCGTCCAACTGATTTGCGCTATCGGAGTGAATCTGTGGCCTATGCATTCTTGGGCAAAGATGTTTTGATGTCAAATCCATGGTAAAAACAGCGCCAAGGATAACCATGGACAATCCGATACGCCAGAAGACAATTCCAGCGTGGCTGGGCTGCCCGGTCTGCCAGGGCCCACTGGACCAGACCGAGACCAGCTTAGGCTGCCCGGCCGATGGCCTCAACTTTCCGCTTCAAGACAGCATATTTCGCCTGCTGCCGCCCGGCGAACGAGAAGCGGCCGGCGCCTACGCCGAGGAATATCGCCAGCAGCGCGAGGCTCAAGGCTGGCGGCCGTTGACGGCCGAAGAACTGGCCACCCTGCCACAAAAGGCCCCGGCCGGCTGGGATCCCCTTTACTGGCCGGCCCGGCAACAAAGCTTCGCCGCCCTGTTAGCCTGGTTGAATACATTTGATGCGCCGGCCGGGACCCCTCTTCGCGTTGTCGACATGGGCGCCGGTTTTGGCTGGCTGGCCGGCCGGCTGGCAGCCGGCGGCCGCGAAATCGTGGCCCTCGATCTGAGCGCCGACGACGCCTTCGGCCTGGGCGCGGCTCGACAAACGGCCGCCGATTACGATAGACCACTACTCCTGGCCCAGGGCGATATCGAACGACCGCCGCTGCAACCGGGCCAGATCGATTTGTTGATCTTCAATGCCAGCCTGCACTACGCCGTCGACCTCAAGAAGTGCCTGCGATCGGCCGCCCAACTGTTGCGGTCGGGTGGAGCGCTGATCATCATGGACACGCCGGTG
>JBFFWQ010000193.1:0-6562 GCA_041570195.1 Promineifilaceae bacterium (SeqCode)
GGAGATCTTCGATTCTCAGCACGTCCATATCGCCGCCTATGACGAGGGCTACGAAACAATAACCGCTCACTACTGTTGGGAGAAGGGACAGCGTCATTATCCCGAACCCGGCCAGCTCAACCAATTTCAAAAATACTTCATTCAGAAGCGGGAAGTGCTCGTATTCAACGAAGATGCCGCCGAGCATGTAGGGGCTTTAGGGGGCAGTACGGTCTCTGGCACTGAAAGATCGGTGTCGGCCGTCTTCGTCCCCCTGATCTCCGGCGAGCGAATCCTCGGGGTCATCAGCCTGCAGAACATGGACCGGGCCCATGCCTTTGGCGAGAGCGACGTGCGCTTGCTAACCACCCTGGCCAGCAGTATGAGCGTGGCCCTGGAAAACGCCCGCCTCTTCGACGAAGTACAGAAGAAAAACTCACAGATCTCGGTGGCCCTCGAACGAGAAACGGCCAACAATGACATCCTGCAGGTCATCGCCGAGTCACCCACCGACATCCAGCCGGTGATGGACATCATCGCCCAGCACGCCGCCCAACTCTCGGGCTCGGGCGATGCGGTTATCGCCATCAAGGATGGGGAGATACTGCGGGTCACCGCCCATTACGGCGATATCCCCATGATCCCCATCGGCGAAGGCATCCGCTTCAATCGCGGCTCCGTGGCCGGCCGGGCCATGATCGAGGGCCAATCCATTCAGGCCATCCTTAACCAACCTGGCGCCGAAACAGAATACCCGGATGGGGATGAGACGGCTCGCAAATACGGCTATCACCTGACCAGCTGCATCCCCCTCATGCGCGAAGGAAAAGCCGTCGGCGTCATCACCATCCGCAGCCCCAAATCCGAACTGTTATCAGATAAGCAGATCGCGCTGCTCCAATCATTCGCCAACCAGGCGGCCATCGCCCTTGAAAACGTGCGCCTGTTCGACGAAACCACGCGCCTGCTGGCTGAGACGGAGCAACGTAACGCCGAACTGGCCATCATCAACAGCGTCCAACAAGGCTTGGTGGCCCAGGTCGACTTTCAGGGCATCATCGACTTGGTGGGTGACGAGCTGCGCGATGTATTCGACACGCAAGATATCTCCATTCGCCTTTACGACCAGCGGACAGGCTTAATCAGCTGTCCTTACGAATTCGAACACGGCCAGCGCCTGGAAATCCCGCCACTCCCCTTAGACGAGTACAAGTTGAACAAGATCATCGTCGAGTCGCGAGAACCTTTGGTCATCAATGAGAACATCGTCGAAGAGGCCCAGGCCATGGGTTTGCGACTGCTTGAAGGCACTGATATGTGCAAGTCGTTGGCCGCCGTGCCCATCCTCTTGGGCGGCCGGGCCACAGGCCTGATCAAAATAGAAAACCACGAGCGCGAAAACGCCTTTGCTGCCTCTGACGTCCGCCTGTTGCAAACCCTGGCCTCCAGCTTGAGCGTGGCCCTGGAAAACGCCCGCCTCTTCGACGAAACCAACCAGCACGCGGCCGAACTGGCCATCATCAACAGCATCCAGGAAGGGTTGGCCGCCGAATTGAATATCCAGGTCATCTACGACCTGGTCGGCGATAGGATTCAGGAGATTTTCGATGCCCAGGTTGTTTTCATAGTCGGTTATGATGAAGCTTACAAAACCAGGACCTTTCACTACAATTGGGAAAGGGGCGAGCGTTATTATCACGATCCACGCCCCCTCAACCAGCTTCATGAAAGCATCGTTCAGAAGCGAGAAGTGTTGGTCTTCAATGAAGACTCACATGACAAGTTGATCGCCTTAGGGGCTGAAACACTTCCTGGCACTGAGGAACCGTTGTCGGCCGTTTTTGTCCCCCTCATTTCCGGGGAGCGGTTGTTTGGTATCATCAGCCTGCAGAATCTGGACCGGGAGCACGCTTTCGACGAGAGTGACGTGCGCCTGCTGACCACCCTGGCCAACAGCATGAGCGTGGCTCTAGAAAACGCCCGCCTCTTCGACGAGACCCAACGCTTGCTCAAGGAGACGGGACAACGCAACGCCGAGCTGGCGTTAATCAACAGCGTCCAGGCAGGTTTGGCCTCAAAACTAGACATTCAAGCCATCTACGATCTAGTTGGCGACAAACTGCGCGATATCTTCGAGGCCGACACAACATTTATCGCCTTTCATGACGAGAAGAAAGAAAAGGTCATCGCCCCTTATTACGTCGACAAAGATCTGAAACAAACAATTGACCGCTCCTATGGCGAAGGCTTGCATGAACATGTCGTAGAATCAGGCGAACCACTACTGATTGGAACACGAGAACAGTCTAAAAGAATCCGTACTTATCGCGTCAATTCCCCGGGCGCAACCAGAGATCTCAATGAATCCATGATAGGTGTTCCTATCTTCAAGGATAACAAGGTAATCGGTGTCACCAGCGTTCAGCGCTACAAGCAAAACGCTTACAATGAAAGCGATGTACGTTTGCTAACCACCCTCACCAACTCAATGAGCGTCGCGCTTGAAAGCGCCCGCCTGTTCAACGAGACCCAGCGTTTGCTGGCCGAAACCGAGCAGCGAAATGCCGAGTTGGCTATCGTCAACCAGGTCAGCCAGGCTTTGACAACCGAGATTGAGCTATCGGCCCTGCTGGAGCTGGTCGGCGAGCAGATCCGCGAGACCTTCAAAGCCGATATCGCCTATGTGGCCATGCTGGACAAGCGTGAAGGCTTGATCCGCTTCCCCTACAACTACGGCGAGGAATTTGAGGCGATACCTTTTGGCCAGGGTTTGACCTCGCAAATCATCAAGAGCCGCGAGCCGCTGTTATTGAACCAGGATGTAGAAGCCCAGACGGCTGAGATGGGCGTGGAAATGGTCGGCATCCAATCCAATTCCTTCCTGGGCGTGCCGGTGCTGGCCGGCCGCGAGGCCATCGGCGTCATCAGCGTGCAGAGCATCCACGAGGAGGGGCGCTTCGACGAGAACGACGAGCGCTTACTGTCGACCATCGCCGCCAATGTTGGCGCGGCTATCCAGAACGCCCGTCTCTACCAGGAGACCCAGCGCCGGGCCGAGGAGATGGCCGCCGTGGCTGAGGTCGGCCGCGAGGTCTCGGCCACCCTTGAATTGCAGTCCGTCCTGGAAAGGGTCGCCGGCCGGGTCCACGAGCTATTCAACGCCCGCGACACCCTGCTGCGCCTGGCCGAACCCGATGGCCAGACCTTCCGCACCCTGGTCTCCATGGGCCAATATGCCGACGCATTCGCCCAGGAGGCGGTCACCGTCGGCCGGGGCATTCACGGCGATATCGCTCGCAGCGGCCGGGCCGAGGTTATCGACGACGTCACCGCTGATCCGCGCGGCGTCCACGTGCCCGGCACGCCGGAGCAAGAAGAAACGGCCGAGTCTCTGATGATCGCCCCCCTCCTGGCCCGCGGCGACGTCATCGGCCTGCTTTCCGTCTACCGCGAGCGCAGCCAGGGCGCCTTCTCCCAGGTCGACCTGGATTTCCTGGGCGCCCTGGCCCGCCAGGCGGCCGCGGCCATCGAGAACGCCCGGCTCTTTGAAGAAGCCCAACAGGCCCGCCAGGCGGCCGACGAGGCCAACCAGGCCAAGAGCGCCTTCCTGGCCATGATGAGCCACGAGATCCGCACGCCCATGAACGCCGTCATCGGCATGAGCGGCCTGCTGATGGACACGCCCCTGTCCGACGAGCAGCGCGACTACGCCGATACGATCCGCACCAGCGGCGACGCCCTGCTGACCATCATCAACGACATCCTCGACTTCTCCAAGATCGAGGCCGGCCGCATGGATCTGGAAGAGCAACCCTTCGACGTTCGCGACTGCGTCGAGTCGGCCCTGGACCTGTTCCGGGTGCCGGCCGCTCAAAAAGGCCTGGAGCTGGCTTACCAGATGGACGCCAACGTGCCGCCAGCCTTAAAAGGCGACGTCACCCGCCTGCGCCAGGTCCTGGTCAACTTGCTGAGCAACGCCCTGAAATTCACCGAGTCGGGCGAAATCGTATTGAATGTCCAACGGCCAACTAGCGACGAACAACCAGCCACCAGCCACCAGCAACCAGCAACCATCCAGTTCTCTGTGCAGGATACCGGCATCGGTTTACCGCCCGAGCGGATGGACCGTCTCTTCCAGGCTTTCAGCCAGGTGGACGCTTCCACCGCCCGGCGCTTTGGCGGCACCGGTCTGGGGCTGGCCATCAGTCGCCGTTTGTGCCAGATGATGGGCGGCGATATGTGGGCCGAGAGCCCCGGCGCCGGCCAGGGGTCGACCTTCCACTTCACCATAGAGGCCTCGCTGGCCCCGGAATTGAAAGCCCGGCCGCACCTGTCGCCCGATCAACCGCTGCTGGCCGGCAAGAAGCTGCTGGTGGTGGACGACAATGCCACCAACCGCCGCATCCTGGTCCTGCAGGCTCGCAACTGGGGCATGCTGGCCCGCGACACGGCCTCGCCCGAGGAAGCCCTGGCCTGGGTCCAGGCCGGCGATCGCTTCGACCTGGCCATCCTGGATATGCAGATGCCGGAGATGAGCGGCGTCGAGCTGGCCGCCGCCTTGAGAGAGGAACGCGACGCCGAGTCGTTGCCCCTGGTCTTGTATTCATCCCTGGGCGGCCGGGAGGAAGCCCACGGCTCGACCGATTTCGCCGCCTACCTGATCAAGCCGGTGCGGCCGTCGCTGCTCTTCGACACGCTGATGAATCTACTTGCCGGTGGCGCGGACGAGCAAACCGAGGCCCCACCGGAGCGGCGACCGGAAACCCTCATGGCCCAATACCATCCGCTGCGCATCTTGCTGGCCGAGGACAACGCCGTCAACCAGAAGCTGGCTTTGCGCCTGCTGGAAAAGATGGGCTACCGGGCCGACGTGGCCGGCAACGGCCTGGAGGCGGTCGAGGCCGTCGCGCGCTCCCTGGCCGTCGACGCCCCCTACGACGTGATCTTGATGGACATCCAGATGCCGGAAATGGACGGCTTAGAGGCCACTCGCCAGATCGTGGACCGCTGGTCGTGGGCAGAGCGGCCGGCCATCATCGCCATGACGGCCAACGTCATGACCGGCGACCGCGAGCTGACCATTGAAGCCGGCATGGACGATTACGTGGCCAAGCCCATCCGCGTCGACGAACTGATCGGCGCGCTGAGCAAAGTAAGCCCACTGCATGAAAAAGGTGATCTATGAGTGAAGTTGTGATAGACCAGGCCACTTTCAACGGCCTGGTGGAATTGGTTGGCGACGATTTCATCGGCGAATTGGCCCAGACTTTCTTCGAAGAAGCGCCAGGGCTGCTGGCCGAGATGAACCGGGCGCTAAACGAAGGCGACGCCGGGGCTTTTCGCCGGGCGGCCCATTCGCTGAAGTCCAATGGCGACAGCTTTGGCGCCGTGCGTTTGTCCTCCCTGGCCCGCGAGTTGGAAACCATGGGCCGCGACGGCCGGTTGGACGAAGCCGGGCCCAAGCTGGCTCAATTGGAAGCCGCTTACGAGGAGGCGGCCGAGGCATTGAAGGCTTTATTATGAGTAGTTTAATGGATGAGTCACGCCGAAGACCAGGTCGGCAAGAAGCCGGCCGGTTATTAATCGTCGACGACAACAAGGTCAACCGGGTGCTGCTCGGCCGGGGCCTGGAACAACAAGGCCACTCGGTCGACTTCGCGATAAACGGGGCTCAGGCCCTGGATAAACTGGCCTGGGAGCGCTTTGACCTGGTCCTGCTGGACATCGAGATGCCCGAGCTAGACGGCTACCAGGTCCTGGAACGCATCATCGCCGACACCGATCTGCGCGACATCCCGGTCATCATGACCACGGCCATGGAGGAGCTGGACAGCGTGGTCCGTTGTATCGAGCTGGGCGCCGAGGATTACCTGACCAAGCCGGTCAACGCGGTGCTGCTGCGGGCCCGGATCAACGCCAGCCTGGAAAAAAAGCGCCTGCGCGACCAGCAGCGCGCGTTGATCAAGACCTTCGCCGCCGAAGAAGTCGCCGACCAGATGCTGGCCGAGGGCTTTGAGCTGGGCGGCCGGCTGGTCGAGGCCACGGCTATGTTCTCTGACATTCGCGGCTTCACCACCATCACCGAGGCCCAAACGCCGGCGGCGACCATCGAACTGCTGAACACCTACTACGCCCTGATGTTTGAGGCCATCACCGGCCATGGCGGTATCGTCAACCAGATCCAGGGCGACGGGCTGATGGCCATCTTTGGTGCGCCCGTTTTCCGGCCGGATCACGCCCAACTGGCGGTTGAGGCCGGCTTGGAGATGGTGGAGATGGTCGAGCTATTCAACCAGGAGCAAGAAGCCGCCGCAGCTCTGTCAGGCGAGGACAGGCCACTGCTCAAGATCGGCGTCGGCATCGCCACCGGCGGAGTCATCGCCGGCTTCACCGGCACCATGCACCGGGCCACTTATACCTGCGTGGGCGACACCGTTAACCTGGCCGCTCGCCTCGAGGAGCATACCAAGGTCGTGGGCCAGCCCATTCTGATCGACGGCACCGCCCGCGAAGCTTTGGACGGCGACATCCAGGTAGAAGACCTGGGTATCAGAACAATCCGGGGCAAAAAAGAGGAAGTGCA
>JBFFWQ010000194.1:0-6207 GCA_041570195.1 Promineifilaceae bacterium (SeqCode)
ACTGTGGGAAAAGCGGCTATCTTTCTGAAGGACATGATTAAGACAACAAGAAGAGGGATGAGAGTAAGCAGGCCAATATTGAAAACAGTCTCGAGGATCAACAGGACCTCTGTCAGATCGAGAGGCGCCTGCGGAACCGTGTTGAAGCCGATGATGGCAAAGATCACGGAGGCAATGAGGATGGAAGGCACAGCCGTCCACATCATGCCTTTGATATGAGTGAATAGATCCGTGCCGGCAACGGCCGGCGCTAGATTTGTGGTTTCCGAAAGGGGTGACATCTTATCGCCAAAATAAGAGCCAGAGATAATCGCCCCCGCGGTCATCTCCGGCGACACGCCCAGGGCGTTGGCAATGCCGATCAAGCCCACGCCCAGGGTGCCTACCACCGTCCAGGAGCTGCCAATGCTCAAGGCCACCAGGGCGCAGATAACGACACAGGCCAGGTAGTACCAGTTAGGATTCAGCCATTGGATGCCCAAATGCACCAGCGTCGCGATGGTGCCTGACATCATCCAGGTTCCAACCAGCGCTCCCACGGCCAACAAAATGAAAATGGCGCCCATTGCGGTAGAGATGCCTTCCACGGCCGCGTGGCCCATGTCCGCCCAGCGATGTCCATTCTTCAAGCCAACCAACCCGGCGATAACTGTGCACAGGATGAGGGCCACTTGGGTTGGACCTGATATCGCTTCATCGCCATATAGATAGATCGCGCCTCCCAGGAAAATGATCAGTGCCAAGATCGGGATCAAGGCATCAAGCATGGTTGGTGGCCTGATCTCTCTGCTCGATTGAGTCGTTTCTTCTTCCACCATAGAACACCTCTGCGTGGTTAGATCACCTCTGGATAGCGACCGTCTTCTGTCAAAAAGAAAAGTAGTGCGCAGTACTGTTGACACTACGCACTACATGATTTTCTAAGAACCTAAGCTGGATCTCGCAGTACCGGGCAAGTCATGCAGTGGCCGCCGCCGCGACCACGACCTAATTCAGAGCCATCGATCTCCATTACGGTGATGCCGGCTTTTCGCAGACGAGCGTTGGTCCATTCATTGCGGTTGTAAGCGACCACCACTCCGGGACGCAGAGCGACCACGTTGTTGCCATCATCCCACTGCTCACGCTCCTGTTCAAAAGCATCGCCAGCGGTTGGCACGACTCGCAGTTCGCTCAGTCCCAGCGCCTCCTGGACGACGTCTAACCAACCTTTTTCCTCAATGGTCACGTCCAGCGTGCCTTCCCCGTCGCCCGGCCGATAGCTAATGGGCGTTATGTTGTTGACCACAGGTTCGTAAATCGTGACCAGGTCCCGATCGCAGAAGGTGAAGATGGTATCCAGGTGCATGCTGGCCCGATCGGGCGGCATTTTGGCCGCTATCACCCGTTCGGCGGCATTGTGCTTGAACAACTGCTGGGCCACCTGGCTAACTGCCTGGTAGGTTGTGCGCTCGCCCATGCCAATCAGGGCAACGCCATTGCCCACGGGCATCACGTCGCCGCCTTCGAGGGTGGCGCTGCCATGGTCGACATCGGGGTCGCCCCACCAGATGTTGAAGTCGCCGCCCTTGAACTTGGGATGATATTTGTAGATAGCTGTCAGATACAGCGTCTCCTTACGACGGGCGGGCCAGTACATGGGATTCACCGTGACACCACCATAGATCCAGCAGGAACTGTCGCGTGTAAACAGCTGGTTTGGCAGCGGCGGAAGGACGAAATCCGTGCTGGGATAGGCCTTCTCGGCAATTGTGCGGAAATCTTCAGGAAGTTCGTGAACGGTCAAGCCGCCGATCAGGTGGGCGACCAGCGTGGCGGAGTCCATCTCGCCCATCCAAGCCCGCAGCTCGACGGCACCTCCCACGCCGACCTCATTCGCAACCAACTTGCGATCCAGAATATAGGTCCGGCCCTCCGGGTCATCCACAACGTCCTGCAGCAGTTCGTGAACCCGCATGACATCGACGCCGAACTCTTCATGCATCAGGTCGACAAAGGCATCGTGTTCCTGCCGCGCCTTGCGCGTCCAGATCACATCGTCAAACAGCAACTCGGCCGCGTTCGTAGGCGTCAAGCGCCGCATCTCCAGGCCCGGCCGGTGGACGATTACCTTCCGTAATTGTCCTACTTCAGAATGAACACCAAATCCACTCATTTTCAACTCCTTATATCTGTATGGTGGCTGTCATCGCCGGTCAGTTGACCGTGCCGGTGAAATCCACCGAATTTCAACCGGCGATCACGTTTGTGCCGGCTTTGCCTTCTACAATCTTTTCAATCTCTTCCAAAGAACCAATGGCCGCCCGTTTGCCCGTTCTCTCTACGAACTGGATAGCGGCGCTCACTTTCGGCCCCATGGAGCCGGCCGCAAAGCTATGGTTTTTCAGATCGGCCGCTGAAATCTGTTCCAGCTTCCGTTGTGTGGGTTTACCCCAATCCAGGTACACGCCATCGACATCAGTGGCCATGACATACAAGTCAGCCTCGAGTTCTCGAGCCAGCAATTCGCTGACCAGGTCTTTATCGATCACCGCCTCTACGCCGGTCAGCTTTCTTTCTTCGCCGGGAACATACATTGTGGGGATACCGCCGCCGCCGCCACAAATGACAACGGTGTTATGCTCGAGCAGCCACTTCACCGGCCGCATCTCAAAGATGCGTTTGGGAAGCGGCGACGGGACGACTCGCCGCCATTTATCGCCATCCGGTTTGATGGCCCAGCCTTTCTCGGCCGCTAGTTTTTCCGCTTCTTTTCGTTCGTAGACCGGACCGACGAACTTGGTCGGATCTTGAAACGCCGGGTCTTCCGGATCTACTTCAACCATCGTCAGGATGGTGGCAAAAGGCACTTCAAAAGGAAGCAAGTTGCCCAGCTCCTGTTCGATCAGGTAGCCGATCATCCCTTCTGTCTGGGCCCCTAGCACGTCCAGCGGATATGCTTCAACCTCTTCATAGGCCGCTGACTGCAATGCCAGCAACCCCACCTGGGGGCCATTTCCGTGGGACAACACAAGCTGGTGTTTCTCCGCCACCGGGGCCAACGATCTGGCTGCCACTTGGACATTGCTGCGTTGGACCTCGGCCGTCATCGGTTCACCACGTTTCAGCAAGGCGTTCCCGCCTAAGGCAACTACTACGCGCATAGGAAACCTCCTTTAGGCGATGATGGCATGGGATCTCTCGCCATACCATCGTCGCCGCAACATATTCTTATTGTTCTTCCTTAACCCATGACCAGGCTTCATCTAGTTGTTCAGGTCCGAAGAAGCGCTCATCGGTACGGCGGGTGAAGGGATCCATCGCTTTCACCATCCACTTCTGCCATTTTTCGTCACCGACAAAAGCGGCTCTTTCCACCTGGTGGTATTGATGTTTCCCAAACTCGAAATCAGTTTTAGCCACCTCGATATCGGTATACCCTTCAAAATGATCCATTACGCAGAGCAGGTTAATCTTGCCATGCTCTCTAATGGCTTCATCCAGTTTGGGTAGGAACACATCATAATCTTCTGCGCTCAACTTGCCGCTCACTTTGAAACCAAGGCATGTATCTGTGCTTTGGGGAAGTAATTCCAACATGCTTCAGTCTCCTAAAGTAGCCACCATGATGGCCTTGATGGTATGCATACGGTTTTCGGCTTCGTCGAATACAATAGAGGCCGGTGACTCAAAGACCTCTTCCGTCACTTCCATGCCCTGCTCGAGCCCAAACTTCTCTTCCATCTCCTTGCCAACTTCGGTGTCCGTGTTGTGGAAGGCCGGCAGACAGTGCATAAACTTGACATCAGGATTGCCGGTCATTTCCATGGCCTGGGCATTTACTTGATAGGGCTTCAACAATCCGACCCGTTCTTCCCAGACCGAATCGGGCTCACCCATCGAAACCCACACGTCTGTATACAGATAGTCGGCGCCCTTGACGCCCTCAGCCACGTCGTCGGTCAAGGTCAGGCGGGCGCCGGTCTCGGCCGCTATTTCGCGACATTGGGCGACCAAGGCCTCTTCCGGCCATTGGTGCTTTGGTCCACACAAGCGCACGTCCATGCCCAGCTTGCAACCGCCCACCATGAGCGAGTTGCCCATGTTGTTGCGCGCATCGCCCATGAAGCAATAGGCAATATCCGGCAGATCCTTGTAGGTATGCTCGGTCATGGTCAGCACATCAGCCAGGATCTGGGTGGGATGGAACTCGTCCGTCAGGCCGTTCCACACCGGCACGCCGGCGTAGGCGGCCAATTCCTCGACGGTCGCCTGGGCAAAGCCCCGGTACTCAATGCCGTTGTATGTGCGGCCCAGCACTCGGGCCGTGTCCTTCATGGTCTCCTTGTGACCAATGTGAGAGCCGGCCGGCCCTAGATAGGTCACATTGGCACCCTGGTCGTATGCCGCCACTTCAAAAGATGTGCGGGTGCGGGTCGAAGACTTCTCAAAAATCAGGGCGATGTTCTTGCCCTTGAGACGCTGCTGCTCATAGCCGCCGTACTTGGCCGATTTGAGATCGGCCGACAGCTTCAACAAGAATTTGATCTCGGCCGGTGTGAAATCCAGTAATTTTACGAAGTTGCGATTGCGCAAATTGAAAGCCATTTTCTTTGTCTCCTTTTTCAATAACAAATGTCATAACCAGAGTTTCTTTAACACAGACTCCTCGAGGCCGGACCGGCTTAGAGCTTGCTGTCGATTGAAGCTACCGTTTACAACCTTGACTCCCTCCCACTAGAAAATCATGCTATCGGGGAAGAAGGTGCCAATGCTCAAGACCACCGCGTATAGAATGAGCAAGATGATCAGGACCGGCAGTGTAAAGCGCAGCCACTTGTCAAAGCGCACACGCCCTAGGGCCAGACCGCCCATCACGACGGCGAACGTCGGGTTGACGATGTTTAGCAAGCCGCTGGCAGACTGGTAGGCGGTGACGACCAGGCTGCGGTCAACGCTGGCGGTATCTGCCAGGGGGGCCATGATAGGCATGGACACAGTGGCCAGGCCGGAGGATGAGGGAATGAGAAAGCCCAATGGCAGGTAGAGCAGATGGACGAGGTTGATAAAGGCCACACCTCCCAAGTCGCCGACGGCACTCTCAGCCCAAAACAAGACGGTGTCAATAATCAGGCCGTTGGTCATGATGACGCTGATACCCCGGGCCAACCCAATGACCAGGGCAACGCCTAGCATGTCTCTGGCGCCGTTGATGAATGTTTCGGATATTCCCGCTTCACCTAAGCCGCCGACAAGGCCGATGACGATGGCGAATCCCAGGAACAGAGCCGTGAATTCACCGAACCACCACCACCACGTCGGAAACGGCAGCCCAAGGTCTTCCCACGGGATCACGCTGTAGATCATGATCAGGAAGGCCAGGGCGAACAGAACAAGTATAGCTTTGCGCCGGCCGTCAAACTCTGGCATCGCCTCGGCCCCGCCGCTTCTCAAGAACCGTTTCTCGTTGTCCTCTTTTTGATCGTAGACCAGGGATTTGCTGGGGTCCTTCTTCACCTTGTCGGCATAGCGCGTGACAAAGATGATCCCGACGGCGGTTCCGACCACTAAGATGATGATGCGCGACACTAACCCATCGGCGATGGAGACGCCGGCGAAACCGGAGGCTATGCCGGTGGCAAAGGGATTCACCGTCGATGCCAGCACACCGATTCCGGCCCCGAGCATGACGACGGCCACCCCGGTCAAGGCATCGTAACCAGCGGCGATCATGACGGCGATGATCAGCCCGTAGAAAGCCAGGGACTCCTCGGCCATGCCGTAACTGGTCCCACCCAGGGCAAAGACAATCATCAGAATGGCGATCATCCACTTTTCTCGCCCTTTCAGAGCCGTTGTGATCTTGCCGATGCCTGCGTCAATGGCACCGGTAGCCATGGTCATGCCTAAAAAGCCACCGATGACCAGCACAAATAGGGCAACATCAATGGCGCCGTAGAGACCACCCCAGTTGTAGACGCTGACAGACCCGTCCTCGCCTTCGATTCCGTACATGCCGTTAACAGGCGCCATCAGGCCGTCGGAAAGAATCTTCTGCGGATTCTGCTCAACTTCGTGGTAACTACCTGGGATGGGTTCGCCGTCTTCGTTTTTGTCGTATTGCCCAGCCGGAATGATCCAGGTAGCAATGACCACCAGGATGAGTAGCAGGAACAAAACGGTATAAGCAGTAGGGAACTTGAAGCCTCCCTTCTTTTCCTCTACCGA
>JBFFWQ010000195.1:0-6123 GCA_041570195.1 Promineifilaceae bacterium (SeqCode)
GCCAGCGGTGACCGGTAAGGATTGATCGCCTGGGCAGAAGTCAGACTTTTTTGGCAAATATGTGACCGGTCTCTCCTTAGTGGAAAAGTCTGACTTCTATTGGTTAGGCGGCCGTGGAGGTGAGGATTCGGCTGGCGTCGCGGGAGGTGTTCTTGCCAGCGGTGACCGGTAAGGATTGATCGCCTGGGCAGAAGTCAGACTTTTTTGGCAAATATGTGACCGGGCTCTCCATTCATGGAAAAGTCTGACTTCTCTTACTAGAGAACGTCTAGGCCGCGCTTGAAACAGAGGCGCCATCCCACGCTCGGGACGGCGCTTTTGTGATCGAATGGCACATTTGAGGTACCATTGGTCGTCGGCCGGAGAACCGCACTTCATGGAGCCGGCCGGCCCTTGTCGTGCAAGACAAGAGTTTAACATTCCCCCGCAAGCTGTCCCTGACCTGTAACTGTTGGGGGGAAAGTCTGCCCTGAAACTCGTATCTATTGACCCACCAAACACGAGGTGAAAAATGTCCTTGAAAGAGTATAAACCCGGCGCCGCGTTTAGCGGCGTCGTCGGCCGGACCTTTGACCAGTCTGAGCCAGCCTGGCCCGAACCGCTGCGGGCCCAGGAAGGTGCGCCCAATGTACTGTTCATCATCCTGGACGATACCGGCTTCGGGCAATTGGGCTGTTACGGCAGCCCCATCAAAACGCCCAACCTGGACGCTCTAGCCGATAACGGTCTACGGTACAGCAACATGCACACCACGGCTCTGTGCTCGCCGACGCGGACCTGCATCTTGACCGGCCGCAATCACCACTCCAACGCCATGGCCGCTATCACCGAAGCCTCCACCGGCTTTCCCGGTTATAACGGCAACATCCCCTTTGAGAATGGTTTCCTGTCGGAGATGTTGTTGCAGTATGGCTATAACACCTTCGCCATCGGCAAGTGGCACCTGACGCCGGCCGATCAGATCTCGGCCGCTGGGCCGTACGATCGCTGGCCCTTGGGTCGGGGGTTCGAACGCTATTATGGTTTTCTGGGCGGCGATACTCACCAATATTACCCGGATCTGACCTATGATAATCACCGGGTCGAGCCGCCAAAGACGCCTGAAGAAGGCTACCATTTGACTGAGGACCTGGCCGATAAGGCCATCAGCTTCGTGGCCGACGCCAAGCAAGTGGCGCCGAATAAGCCTTTCTTCATGTACTTCTGCACTGGAGCCATGCATGCGCCCCATCACGTGCCCAAGGAATGGGCCGATCAGTATAAAGGCGTCTTCGACGATGGCTGGGAAGCTTATCGCGAAAAGACCTTCGCCCGCCAGAAGGAACTAGGCGTCGTCCCAGCCAATACGGAATTATCGCGCCATGACCCAGATGTGAAACCGTGGGCCGAGTGCTCGGCCGAGGAGCGCAAGCTCTACGCGCGCATGATGGAAGTCTTTGCCGGCTTCCTGACTCACACCGACCATCAAATCGGCCGGGTGCTGGAGTTCCTGAAGTCCATCGGCGAATTCGATAATACGTTGATCATGGTCCTGTCGGACAATGGGGCCAGTTCCGAAGGCGGGCCCGAGGGCTCGGTGAACGAGAACCTGTTTTTCAACTTTGTGCCTGAGTCGCTGGAAGAGAACCTGGCGGCCCTGGATGAGCTGGGTGGGCCCAAGTATTTCAACCACTATCCCTGGGGTTGGACCTGGGCCGGCAATACGCCCTTCCGACGCTGGAAGCGGGAGACGTACCGGGGCGGCATCAGCGACCCGTTCATCGTCCATTGGGCCGATGGCATCAAGACCAAAGGTGAGGTCCGTAACCAATACGCCCATGCCATCGACATGGTGCCGACGGTGCTGGACGCCCTGGGCCTGGAACCGCCGGCGAGTATCAGAGGCGTCGCCCAGTCGCCTATCGAAGGGGTCAGTTTGGCTGAAAGCTTCGAAGATCCGTTGACGGCCTCCAAGCACAAAACTCAATACTTCGAGATGCTGGGCCATCGCTCGATTTACCACGACGGCTGGCGGGCCGTCTGTCCCTGGCCGGGCACGTCTTTCGTCGAATCGGGCCGGACTTTCGGCACGCCTATCCCGGCCGAGATGCTGACCGAGTTAGACGCCACAGCCTGGGAACTCTACCATGTGGCCGAAGACTGGGCCGAGAACTACGATCTGGCGCCTAGAAGGCTGAAAGGGATCGAGGCTGTCGGCGAGGCGCTGGGCCTGACGGAAGAGACGGAAGAAGAGGCCGCCCACCGGGCCAAGTTGATCGAGCTGATCGGCCAATGGTATGTGGAGGCGGGCAAATATAATGTTCTGCCGGTCGACGGACGGGGCCAACAGCGTTTTGCCGAGGAACGACCGCAAATCGCCGCTGATCGCAGCAGCTACAAATACTATCCGGGTACGCAGGAAGTACCGATCAACGCCGCAGCTCAGATCGTCAACCGGCCGCATAGTATCACGGCTGACGTGGAGTTCGCCGAGGGCGATGGGGGCGTACTCATTTCTCAAGGCGGCATTGACGGCGGCTACAGCTTCTATGTGCAAGATGGCAAGCTGCAGTATGTGTATAACTATGTGGCCCGAAACTTCTTCCATGTCGAATCCAACGTGGACGTGCCGGCTGGGCGGCATGAATTACATTACGAGTTCGAAGTGACCGGCGCGCCGGATGTTTTGAAAGGCAAAGGCGCGGCCGGCCGGGGCCAATTGTATATCGACGGCCAATTGGTGGGCCAGGTGGAGATGCCGGTTACTAATCCGATCATTCTCGGCCTGGCCAGCGGGGTGGCGATCGGGGCGGACCCGGGTTCGCCGGTTACCGACCGGTATCACGCGCCCTTCCCTTTCAGTGGAATCCTTCACTCGGTTACCGTGGATGTCAGTGGCGACCTGATCGTGGATACAGAAGCCGAGATGCGCGCTATCATGGCCCGGCAATAGCTACCAGGGTAAATGAAATGCCCCGGGCGCCGCGCCCGGGGCATCTTTTCAACCTTTGTTTCTTGGCCAGTGCTACTTCGTTGCCAGTGTATTCACACCGCGATCGTCAGCCGGCGGCTTCGATCAGCCAGGCGGCCCATTTCTGCTCGTCTTCGGTCACGGCTTCCAACAGCGAGCGCGTTTTAGCCGAGTCCGCTCTTTTCTTGTTAGCGGCCGATTCGCCGGCCGTTTCGTCGGCTACCGTACTTTGTTCTTTGCGCAGGTTACTGGCCATCTGTTGCCGGGCTTCTGCGGGGCTAATGCTCTGGCTTATGGCCCATTCCTGAATCAGGATGGCGCTGAAGTCGCGCCAAGCCTGGCGCTCCCAATCATATAGCTGGCCTTCTGCCCGCTGGCGGGCCCACAGATCCCGGACCAAGCGGGCCGTATCCTGCACGGTGTTAGCCGACTTAACCCGGGCGATCCGCAATTTGCGCTTATCGGCCTTGGTGGCCATGTTTTTCGGCGGCCGTTTGAGCAAATCGATGACTTGTTGAAACTTCACATGGTTGGTCAGCGGGCGGATTTTCTGGCCGTCCATTTGATCGTGTGGCAGCCACAAGGTGATGGCAGAAGTTTCAATTTCGTAGTAGGTTTGATCTTGACCACCAATGGTTTTGACTTCTTGCCCCTTGACCTGGCCCACGCCAAAATAGGCATGGACAAACCAATCGCCGTTGGCTATTTGTTGCGCTTCCTCTGTCATTTCATTGCCTCCGCATCATCACCATAGTCTCGTTCTCGGCCGCTTTGCTAATTCCTCGGATGGAGACGCCTTCTTCGACAAAGGCCTTGAGGCAGCGATCAGACAGTTCGTGTCACTGGCGCAAAAAGCATTCAACCAGTTACATGTCGATCTCGCCGATCAGGCGGTGTCGCAGTTGGAGCCGGGCTCCCTCACCCACGGTTCCAACTAGAAGCGAACGAAGCCAAAAAGCCTCGCTGTCGGCTAAACCAATGGGACCATAGTAACATAACAATCGCGTTTTGCCACGTTTGGTCGGCCGGGAGTAGGGTTTGCAGCAGTTTACTTCAAACAGGACGGGAAGTGGACAAGCGCGGATGAACGCTGATGCGGTCCGTTTATCCCAGGCGGCATTGGCTTTCATTTCTTCTGCCGCGATATGCCTTTCACAGCCCTGAACGAATGGTATTTTGTAATTATTGGTATTGGAATACTATTATTCTGTTAATATATCTATATGCCGAATAATCATTGACATTCTGGCCATGATCATGGTATGATGTTTGTGCAGGATATACGCTGCCCTATCATGATTGACCTGGATGAGCTGGACCTGGCCATATTGCGCGCGTTGCAGGCCGACGGCCGGATGAGCAACGTCGAATTGGCTCAGCACATCAACCTCTCCCCGCCGGCTACCCACACCCGCCTCAAACGGCTGCAAGAGCAAGGCACGATTCTCAAATATGTGGCCTTGCTCGACCAGGAGCAGGTTGGCTACGACATGACCTGTTTCATCAATATCAGCCTGCAACTGCACCAGGTGGAGGAGTTGGAGGGGTTCCGAGCCATCATTAATGAGTTGCCGGAGGTGCTGGAGTGCTACCACGTTACCGGTGAATTTGATTATCTGTTGAAAGTCGTCGTCCGCAGCCGCAAAGATCTACAGCGTTTTGTCGTGGAGCAGCTGACGCCCATCCCGGGCGTGGCCCGCATTTACACCAGTTTGGTATTGACAGAGGTGAAGTCGACGACGGCGTTACCGATCTAGATCAAGGATGAAGGTTGAAGGATGATTGTTTCTTTTTGGAGGCAAAATGAGCCAAATTAGACCGCAAACTATGGGCCAGCAGTTCGGGCGGCGTTCCTGGGCTGAACCGTGGAAGATTAAGATGGTCGAGCCGATTCAACTGATCAGCCGGGAGGAGCGACAGCGGGCGGCCGCGGAGGCCGGCTACAATACGTTTTTGCTGAAGTCGAAAGATGTGTACATCGATCTGCTGACCGACAGCGGCACTAGCGCCATGAGCGATCGCCAATGGGCGGGCATTATGCTGGGCGATGAGGCTTACGCCGGCAGCCGCAATTTTTACCATTTGGAAGAGGCCATCCAGAGTTACTATGGCTACCGTTACGTCGTGCCCACCCACCAGGGACGGGGGGCTGAGCACCTGATCAGCCAGGCGTTGATTAAGCCGGGCATGTTCATCCCTGGCAACATGTATTTCACCACGACTCGCCTGCACCAAGAGTTAGCCGGCGGGACCTTCGTGGATGTGATCGTCGACGAGGCTCACGACCCGCGCAGCGAGCATCCGTTTAAGGGCGACGTTGACCTGGACAAGCTGCAAGCTCTGATCGACAAGGTCGGCGCCGACCAGATCGGTTACGTCAGCCTGGCTGGCACGGTGAATATGGCCGGCGGCCAACCGGTGAGCATGGCCAATGTCCGAGCCCTACGCGAGCTGTGCGACCGTTATGACATCCGCATCTACCTGGACGCTACTCGCATGGTGGAGAATTGTTTCTTCATCCAGGAACGGGAACTGGGCTTCGCCGACAAACCGGTGGCGGCTATCCTGAAGGAGTTTTGCGATTACACCGACGGGGCCTGGATGAGCGCCAAGAAGGATAACCTGGTCAATATCGGCGGCTGGCTGGCCGTGAATGACGAGGAGGTCTTTGACCTGGCCCGCAATATGGTCGTGGTCTACGAAGGGCTGCACACCTACGGCGGCATGGCCGGCCGCGACATGGAAGCGTTGGCCATCGGCATCGAGGAATCGGTCGAAGACGAACACGTTCGCAGCCGTGTGGACCAGGTGCGCTACCTGGGCCACTTGTTGATCGACTGGGGCGTGCCCATCGTCTGCCCGGTCGGCGGCCACGCGGTTTTCCTAGACGCCAAGCGTTTTTACCCCCATATCGACCAGGATCGTTTCCCGGCCCAGACCCTGGCGGCTGAGCTGTACCTGGACGCGGGCGTGCGGAGCATGGAGCGGGGCATCGTCAGCGCTGGTCGCGATCCGGTGACAGGCGACCATCGTTATCCGGCGTTGGAGCTAACGCGACTGACCATCCCCCGGCGAGTGTACACCCAGGCCCACATGGACGTCGTGGCCGAGTCGGTCAAAGCCGTCCACGATGCCCGGGAGCAGAGTCGGGGCCTCAAAATGACTTACGAGCC
>JBFFWQ010000196.1:0-5958 GCA_041570195.1 Promineifilaceae bacterium (SeqCode)
CTCAACATGCTTTCGGGCGTCAGCGAGATTACGTCCGGCCAAGTGTTGTTCTACCCGCAAGAACGAGCCTCCGGCAACGGCTCCTTGCAGCCGATTTCGATTAGCACCTTGAGCCAGGATGAGTTAGCAGCCTGGCGCGGTCAGAACATGGGCATTGTCTACCAATCCTTTGAACTAATGCCGCAACTTGACCTCCTGAACAACGTCATGATGCCCCAGGAGTTCATGGGTTACTATCAATCCGGGATTAGCCAGGAACGGGCGATGGAGTTGCTCGACATGGTCGAGCTGACTGAACACGCCTACAAGCTTCCGGCGCACGTTTCCGGCGGTCAAAAACAGCGGATCGCCATCGCCAGGGCAATGGTCAATGATCCCGCAGTCATCATTGCCGATGAACCGACTGGCAGCCTCGATTCGGTCACGGCCGAAACCATCTTTAACATCTTCGTCCAGCTGGTCGAGCAGGGGAAAACCGTCGTCATGGTCACCCACGACGTGGAATTGATCCCTCGTTTTTCGCGCTGTCTTCACATATCCGACGGTCAATTGGTGGATGGTTTGACCGACAGCGGCCACCATGATGAAGCGGCGGAGCCGCTTGCACAGGAGGTCGCTGCCGACGCGCTTACAGAGAACAATGGACAGCCTGGAACGGCCCGGCGCGCCAGGCGCAACGGGCAGGCCAATTTCGACACCTCCGAACCGGCTATCCACCTGGAAAATGTGGTCAAGACGTACGTCAACGCCGCCGGCAGCTTTCCGGCGCTGAAAGGCATTGACCTGGAAATTGATTATGGGCAGTTTGTCTCCCTGGTCGGCAAATCGGGCAGCGGCAAATCGACACTACTCAACATGCTTACCGGCATCGATCACCCCACCTCGGGCAAGGTGCTCATCGGCGGGGAAGACATCTACAGGCTGTCTGAAAGTCAGCGGGCACTGTGGCGCGGGCGGCACGTCGGGATCGTGTTCCAATTCTTCCAGTTATTGCCGACGTTGACCTTGCTAGAGAACACCATTTTGCCGATGGATTATTGCGGCGTTTACTCATACCAGGAACGGCCGGCGCGGGCGATGGAACTGCTCAGCATGGTTGGCCTGGAAGAGCAAGCCCACGACCTACCGGCCAATGTGTCCAACGGGCAACAGCAGGCCGCCGCAATTGCCCGGGCCCTGGCAACCGACCCGCCGATCATCGTCGCCGATGAACCCACCGGCAATCTCGACACGCGCGCGGCCGATGTGGTGATCGAAGTCTTCCAAGATCTGGCGGACCAGGGCAAGACGATTCTCATTGTCACCCACGACCCATCGCTGACCAGCCGCACCGACCGCAACATTATCATCGCCGACGGTGAGCTTGTCGATCCGGTGATCGCCACCTTGTTATCCGCCCTGGATCATCATCAAATGCTGCAGGCGACGCGCTCGATAGAGAAACTTGTCTTCGCGCCCGGCCAAACGATTATTCAGCAGGATGAACTGGTCAACCATTTCTATATGATCATTGACGGACAGGTCAATATCGTTGATGCGGATGGGACAGACGCCGCCACGCTGTCGAGCTATCAATTCTTCGGCGAAATTGAGCTGATGGGCCACGATGAGGCGATGGCCTCCGCCCGCGCCGGCAGCGCGCCCGTCGAACTGGCCCTGCTACCCAGAGAACAGTTTTTCGAAATCATCGAGGAATCGCCGCCAACCGTAGAGCTGCTCAAGCAAGTTGCCAGCAAACGGCGCGAAGAGAATCTGGCGCGTCGTCGCGCCAAGGGAGCCATCTAAAATGAGCATCCTCAGCCCGCGTGCCCGCAAGGTTTTGGCCGACCTGTGGGCCAATCGCACGCGAACCTTACTCGTCGTCGCCTCGATTGCCGTGGGCGCCTTTGCCGTCGGAGCGATCACGACGACCTACGTCGTCTTTGGCGAGGATATTGCCGTTAGCTACGCTGCGGCGCAGCCGGCCAATATCGAAGCCATTACCGATCCCTTTGACGACAACCTGGTGGATTCCGTGGCTGATATGGACGGGGTCGTAGCTGCTGAGGGCCGCCACATGTTGGGCGTGCGTATCAGCGCCGACGGCGAGGCATGGATGGCGGTGGACGTCATCGCCAATAAAGATTTTGTGGAGTCCGAGATCAACCTTTTGACGCCGAAAGACGGCGCCACGTATCCCGACGACCGCGAACTCGTCGTGCGCACAGATCTGTTGAATAGTACCGGTCTGGTGACCGGGGACGAAGCTCTGGTGCAGTTAACCGACGGTACCATTCGCAAGATGCCGGTGGTGGGTGAGGTTGGCGATCAGTATGCGGCGGGCGATTTTGCCGCCCCGCCTCGGACCTACGTTACCCTGGATACGGCCGATTGGTTAGGCGGGCAGGAAAGTTACAACCGCCTTTACGTTCAGGTAGAGGCCGGCGATGACGAACAGGCCATTACCGCCATTGCTGACGAGGTAGAGGACAAGCTGGAGCGCACCGGGCGCAACGTCTATCGCACGAACACCAACAGGACCACGGAGCACCCATTGGCCTCACTTGCCCTGGCTGTGTTGGGTATTTTGACTGCTCTCGGCGTTTTGATCACCATCCTGAGCGGCTCGCTGATTATCAACACCCTGAATGCGCTGCTGACCCAGCACCGGCGGCAAATTGGCGTGATGAAGCTGGTCGGCGCCCGCAATTTTCAGATCTCGGTCATGTACATCGCCCTCATCATCGCTTACGGCGTCATCGCGCTGGCCTTTGCCGTACCGCTCGGCATTGCCGCCGGGTATGGCCTGGCACTCTTTATCAGCGAGATGATGAGCGTCGAGTTGCAGGGATTCCGGCTCGTGCCGATCGCCATCATTTTGCAGGTGATCGTCGCCATCGGCGTGCCGCTGTTGGCCGGATATTTCCCGATCAAAAGGGGCACCAAGACGACCGTCCGGCGCGCGATTAGTGAAGAGGGGCCCGGCGAACCGGCAAGCAGTGCGGGCGTTTTAGACCGGCTCGGATCCCGGTTGCAATGGCTGTCCCGGCCGCTTATCCTCTCCATCCGCAACACGTTCCGACGCAAGGGGCGCCTGGCGTTGACCCTGTTTTCATTGATCATCGCCGGTGCAGTTTTTATCGCCGTGTTCAATGTCCGCTCCTCCCTCGACAGCTTCATGGACACGCTAGGACAGCATTTCATGGCTGATGTCACAGCCTCCTTCAGTCAACCATATCGCGTCGCGCAGGTGGAACAAGATATCTATCAAATCCCCGGCGTAGACTACGTGGAAGGCTGGGCCACAACCGCCGGAAGAATACTGGACGAGGACGATCATCTCGAATCAAATCTGTACATGTTCGCGCCACCGTCCGAGTCGACCTTGCTGGAAGCCGATATGCTCGCCGGCCGTTGGCTCCAACCAGAAGATGACAAAGCGTTGGTCGTGTCCGACTCGATCTGGAGCAATTACCCCGACTTACAACCGGGGGATACGCTGCGCGTGGAATTTCCCGGCAATCGCGCAGAAGCATGGCCTGTGGTCGGCATTTTCCGCTTCACCGACATGCTCGGCGATTCCCTTGGTTATGCCAACTATGAAACGATATCGCGGTTAATAAATGTCCCCGGGCAGGCGACAACCTTCAGGGTCATCGCCGATGCGCCGACGTTGGAGCGCCAGGATGAGGTGAGCCGAGAACTGGACCAATATTTGCGCCAGCGGGGCTACAAAGTCAGCAACGTCGAAGCCGGCCTGGTCACGCGCCAGCAGCAAGCGCAGGGCATCAACATTTTGGTGATCTTCTTGTTGATAATGGCGTTGTTGACGGCCGTCGTCGGCAGCATCGGCCTCACCGGCACGATGGGCATGAACGTGCTCGAAAGGACGCGAGAGATCGGTGTCATGCGGGCAATTGGTGCCGTGGACATGGAGATTATCAAGACGGTGGTCATCGAAGGCATGATGATTGGCCTGATTAGCTGGGTCGTTGCCATCTTCCTTTCCTTCCCTATCAGTTTTGTACTACTGCGCATCATTGGCCAGGCTATCGTCAATGCTATCCTCCCCCTGGCGGTTACGCCTGCCGGTTTCTTGATCTGGCTGGCTGTGGTGGTCTTTCTGTCGGTCGTAGCAAGCATGGTGCCGGCCCGCAGCGCGGCACGCCTCACCATTCGTGAGGTGTTGGCTTACGAATAGGCCTATGAATGATGACGGCTTCCGGCGAAAGCGGGAGCGTCTTTGCGGATTGATTGCGAGAACAGGAATAAGTAAATGAACCGAAAATGGCTAGGGATCGGCATGGTGGTGCTGGTCGTCCTAATTGTGGGTGTCTATTTTGGCTATCAACAGCTTCAGGCTACAGACGAAGGGTTGGAACCCGCCGCGCCCGCCGACGACGTTCGTATTGAGACGGAAACGGAAGTGGTCAATGCCGAAGCGCGCGTGGTCCCGATCCGGGATGCCATGTTGGCCTTTACCGGCGGCGGCTCGGTAGCGGCCGTCTTTGTGGCAGAGGGCGACGTGGTGCAGGCGGGCGATGCCCTGAAGCAGCTGGACACTGTTGACGAGGAAATCGCCGTCCGGCAAGCGGAGGCAAACGTCGCACTCGCCGAAGCCAATCTCGCTAGCGCTGAAGCAGGGCTAAAACTGGCGCAAGTCGGCCTGGAAGGGGCGCAGCTTGCCGTGCGCAACGCGCAAGCGGACCTGGCCCTGCTGGAGGCGGGCGCCACGGAGGAGCAGATAGCCTTATCCGAGTTGAACGTCGCCCTTGCCGAGGCGGGCATTACGCAAGCGTCAGGCAATCGCGCCGCCGCCCTTGAAGGGACGAGCGCCGCTGAAATTGCGGCCGCCGAAGCCCAGTTGACGCTTGCTGAGAAGAGATATGATGACGCCCTGAAGACCTACCAACCCATCCTGCAAGATCCGGACAGCGACGAAGATGAACGCGAGCAGGCCGCGCTACGCCTGACCGCCGCGCGGGAGAACTCGACGGCAGCGCAGGAAGCGTTGAGCCGCCTGCAAGCGGGTGCCACCTCGTCGGAACGGGTTGCAGCCAACAGCAACGTGGCCACCGCCGCCAATCAGCGGGACGCGGCCCAGGCGCAACTTGATTTGCTGTTGGAAGGCGCTCGCGTTGAGGAATTCACCATCGCCGAAGCCAACATTGCCAGTGCAGAAACAGCCGTGAGTGAAGCCGAAGGCCGCGTTGCCGGCGCGGAGACAGCTGTGGCACAGGCCGAGGCCGCGTTGCAGGAGGCTCAGGCCGGACTGGCTGTCGCCGAAAATGACCTGGCCAAACGTACCCTGATTGCGCCCTTCGACGGCACCGTCACGGCCGTTCACGCCAAAGCGGGCGAAACCATCCAGCAGGGCATGCCGGCGATAACGCTGGCCGATTTCAGCCAATGGCAGGTCGAAACCACCGACTTGAAAGAGTTGGACGTGGTCGCCGTGGCCCAGGGATTGCCGGTTGCCGTGGAAATCGACGCCTTTCCCGGCGAGATCTTGAGCGGCGAGGTGCGCGATATTGCCGCCAGTGCGGCTGAAGTTCTGGGCGACGTGACCTACGTCACGACCATCGATCTGATCGATACCGCTGACCTGCCGCTGCGCTGGGGAATGACGGCCTTTGTCAATGTGTTGACCAAGGAAGGCGCGGACTTGCCCGACAATGCAGTCGATGCGCCGCCCATCACGAGCATTGAGGCCGAAGGCGAGCTGGTGCCCGAGTCATACGTCAATTCAGCCTTTGACAGGGGCGGGCGCGTGACGGCCGTTCCGGCCAGTGCGGACGATCTGGTGGCGCAGGGCGATGCGCTGGTCGAACTGGAACAGGATACCCTGCAGGTGGCCCTGGACCAGGCCAACGCCCAGGTGGCGCCGGCCGAAGCGGGCGTCGCCGCCGCAGAAAAGCAGCAGACGCTGGCCGAGACAGCCGTCGCCAAGGCGGGGGACGGCTTCGTCATCGCCGAGGC
>JBFFWQ010000197.1:0-5940 GCA_041570195.1 Promineifilaceae bacterium (SeqCode)
CGGTGGTACATATCCGCGGCGAGCGAGGTTCGGGTCATGAGATAGGCGACAATATTCGCTTCAAGGTGGATTCAGAGATGGTCCGCTTCTTCGACCCAGTCACCGAGCAGGCGATCTTGTTGGAGGCGACATCATGACCGAGGTCATTCTCAAAGACATCACCAAGCGTTTCAAGAATGTGACGGCCGTCGACGGTGTTACCTTCGAGATAACGGACGGGGAGTTCTTTGTCCTGCTGGGTCCCACGGGCGCCGGGAAGACGACGACGTTGCGGTTGATTGCCGGGCTGGAGAAGCTTGACAGTGGTTCAATCCTCTTTGATGGCCAGGCTATCGACGAGTTGACCCCAGCGTCACGCAATGTGGCCATGGTTTTCCAGCAATATTCACTGTATCCCAACATGACCGTCTATGACAACCTGGCGTTTCCGCTGCGCTCTCCCGTGAACAAGCTGCCGGAAGATGAAATTAAACAGCGCGTCGAGGAAGCGTGCGAGATATTGCGCATCACGCACCTGATAAATCGTAAGACGGCCAATCTGTCGGGCGGCGAGATGCAGCGCGTTTCCATCGGCCGGGCCATCGTTCGCGAACCACGGCTTTTCTTGATGGACGAGCCGCTCTCCAATCTCGACGCCAAGCTTAGAGAAGCCTTGAGGGTCGAGTTGGAACATATACAGAAAACGCAAGGCAGCACAACTTTGTTCGTCACTCACGATCAAGTTGAGGCCCTGACCATGGCCGACCGAATTGGCGTGTTGTTGGAAGGAAAACTTGTACAAGTAGGCGCTCCGGTTGAGATCTATGATCGGCCGGCTTCGGTTTCTGTCGCCCAGCTAGTGGGTTCTCCGCGCATCAATCTGCTCCCGGCCGAAAGAGAGAATGGGACGGCGCGTGTTAAAGACAGCCAGCTTAAGTTGCCGCTTGACGAGGCAGACAGCGATCTGCCGGGATCGTTCACGTTGGGCGTGCGGCCGGAAGATATCATTCCCGATCCTGAGGGACAGTTTGTGGGAGATTGCATCCTCGTCGAGCCGCTAGGTCTTGAGACGGTCGTCCACATTACGGTCGGCGAGCAATCGATTACAAGCCTTGTATCTGGCCTAAGCAATCTGAGAATTGGTGATAGCGTTCATTTCGATGTTGTCCGTGATAGATTGCATTATTTTGACGGCGATGGTAATCGCATTTAGGTGGGGGTAAGGCAATCGGGAGACAGCCTGATTCCGGGAGATGACGCCTCGCCCGACTGCCTTACCCGTACATTTGCGAAGGAAGAAGTTAAGATGAAGTTTGGCGTAAACACTTGGGTGTGGACCGCGCCCCTGACAACCGAAGATGTGGAGAAGTTGGTGCCCCTGGTGGCGGGCATGGGCTTTGACTGGATTGAGTTTCCGCTGGAGGAGATCGGCGGTTTTGACACTGGGCGGGCGGCCGAATTGGTTGAGGAACATGGCCTGGGCGTCAGTACTTGCGTGGCCATGGGGCCTGACCGCGACCTGGTTCATCCCGATCCGGCCGTGCGCAAGAGCGGCGCCGAATACATCCGCCAGGCCGTCGACGCGTCTGAGGTGCTGGGTTCGCCTAACCTGGTGGGGCCCATCTATTCGGCCGTCGGCCGTACCTGGCAGGCGGCGCCCGACGAGCGGGCCCGAGACGTGGACCTGTTGGTCGACACCTTGAAGGGCCTGGCCGATTATGCCGGCGACCATGGCGTTAAGCTGGGCATTGAGCCGCTCAATCGCTTTGAAACGAGTTTCATCAACCTGGCCCAGCAGGCGATTGAAGTCGTCGACCGGGTAAATCATCCGGCCTGCCAGATCATGCTCGATACCTTTCACATGAATATCGAGGAGAAATCTGTGGGCCAGGCCATTCGCGCCGCCGGGCCGCGGCTGATTCATCTGCATAGTTGCGAAAACGACCGCGGCGCACCCGGCTCAGGCAACGTGGCCTGGGATGAAGTGGCCGGGGCGCTGAAGGATATCGACTACGACGGCCCGGTGGTCATCGAATCGTTCACGGCCAAGGTGAAAAGCATCGCCAAAGCGGCGGCCATCTGGCGCTCGCTGGCCGACAGCCAGGATGCTCTGGCGGCCGACGGATTGGCGTTCCTGAAAGAGAAGCTGGTTTAGGGAGGAGATGGAAGCCAGGCCTCGAAGCTTTGCTTCGCGAATGGGCCTGGCTTCCCCTCTGGAATAGGACCCAGATTCTCAGGCTTTATGGGATCTTTACGTCGCCGTTAAGAACTGTGTCCATTGGTACCGGTGCGAAGCCCGCATTTGTGGGCAGCGTTGAAAATGTCCTCCGATAGAGGCGTGCATGATGTCTAAGATGATCGTGGTGGTGGGTGCGCTTGACACGAAGGGTCAGGAATTCGCTTTTGTAAAAGCGGCCATTGAGGCGCGGGGCCATAAGGCGCTGGTCGTCAACACTGGCGTCGTGGGCGAACCGCCATTCGAACCTGACATCTCAGCCGCGAAAGTCGCCGAAGCAGGCGGGACCAGCCTGGCCGCGCTGCGCGAGGAGGGCGATCGGGGCCAGGCCATCGCCGTCATGACCGAGGGTGTGGCCGTCGTGGTTCAGGCGCTCCATGAAAAGGGGCAGGTGGATGGCATCCTGGGTATGGGTGGCTCGGCCGGCACCATCATCGGCACCTCGGCCATGCGCGTTCTGCCCGTGGGGTTGCCCAAAGTGATGGTCAGCACCCTGGCCGCGGCCGATACCAGCCCCTACGTAGGCAGTAAGGACGTTGTCATGTTCCCCTCGGTAGTTGACGTGTCCGGCGTCAACCGGATCAGCGCCCAGATTTACGCCAATGCCGTGGGCGCGGTCGTGGGCATGGTCGAGACGGCCGCGCCGCAGATCGCGCAGAAGCCGCTCATCGCCGCCTCGATGTTCGGCAATACCACCCAACTCGTCGACCGCTGCCGTGAAATCCTGGAGTCGAATGGCTACGAGGTATTGGTCTTCCACGCCACCGGCTCTGGCGGCAAGACCATGGAGAGCCTGATAGAAGATGGTTTCTTCGCCGCCGCGCTGGATGTCACCACAACCGAGTGGGCCGACGAGCTGGTTGGCGGCGTGCTGTCGGCCGGGCCTACTCGCCTCGACGCGGCCGCCAGCGCCGGTATTCCCCAGGTCATCGTGCCTGGCTGCCTGGACATGGCCAATTTCTGGGCTCGCGACACCGTGCCCGAAAAGTACGATCACCGGCTGTTTTACGAATGGAACCCGAATGTGACCCTGATGCGCACCACGCCCGAGGAAAACGAGGAATTGGGGCGTATCCTGGCCCAGAAGGCCAATGCCGCCGACGGACCGGTGGCCTTCTTCCTGCCCTTGCAGGGCGTTTCGGTCCTCGATTCGCCGGGCAATGAGTTTTGGTGGCCCGAGGCTGACCAGGCCCTTTTCGACGCTATCAAGCGCCACGTCCGGGCCGATATTCCGGTTTTTGAGCTGGACAACAATATCAACGACGACGCCTTCGCCGAGGCGGTTACCGCCCGGCTGTTGGCGTTCTTGGGCTAGTAACAAAGGAAAAAGCGTCATGCCCTTCATTTCACGACAAGAAGCGCTACGGCGATTGCGCGACGACATCGCCGGCGGTAGACCGATCATCGGCGCTGGCGCTGGCACCGGTATTTCGGCCAAGTTCGCCGAGCGCGGCGGCGTCGATTTGATCATCATTTACAACTCCGGCCGCTACCGCATGGCTGGCCGGGGTAGCCTGGCCGGATTGTTGTCATACGGCGACGCCAACGCCATCGTGGTCGAAATGGCCGGCGAGGTACTGCCGGTGGTCAAGGACACCATGGTTCTCGCCGGCGTCAACGGCACCGATCCCTTCCGCCTGATGCCCGTTTTCTTACGCCAACTAAAAGACATGGGCTTTGACGGCGTCCAGAATTTCCCGACCGTGGGCCTCTTTGACGGCCTGATGCGAACCAACCTGGAAGAGACCGGCATGAGCTACAAGCTCGAGGTCGAGATGATCCGCGAGGCCAACAAGCTCGACATGCTCACCTGCCCCTATGTCTTCAATCCTGAAGAGGCGCGGATGATGGCCGACGCCGGGGCCGACGTACTGGTGCCTCACATGGGTTTGACCACCAAGGGCGCCATTGGCGCGGAGACGGCCCTGACCCTGGAAGAATCGGCCGCCCGGGTCCAGGCTATGCACGATGCGGCCAAGGAAGTCAATTCCGACGTCATCGTGCTGTGCCATGGCGGACCCATCGCCGAACCTAGCGACGTCGAGTACGTCCTGAAGAACACATCCGGCATCAGCGGTTTTTTTGGCGCTTCAAGCATCGAACGCCTGGCCACCGAGCCGGCCATCGAACAACAAGCGCGATCTTTCAAGTCATTAAAAATCTGACCAGACAAGCAACCTGTGAATCCTGTTAATCCTGTCGATTCTTGAAGGAGGACAAAATGTCTAGACCAGTTACACTATTTACCGGCCAATGGGCCGATCTGACCTTCGATACAGTCTGCGAAAAGGCCAAATCCTTTGGATACGACGGTGTCGAAATCGCCTGTTGGGGCGACCATTTTGAGGTGGACAAAGCCCTTAGCGACGATGCATATGTCCGCTCGCGCCACGACATCCTCGAGAAACACGGCCTGAAGGTCTTCGCCATCAGCAACCATCTCGTTGGTCAGGCGGTCGCCGATCGTATTGACGAACGCCACAAGGGTATTTTGCCGGCGCGCCTTTGGGGCGACGGCAAGGAAGACGGGGTGCGCGCCCGGGCCGCCGAAGAAATGAAGGACACTGCTCGCGCCGCCGCATTGATGGGTCTCGACGTGGTTCCCGGCTTCACCGGCTCCCCGGTGTGGCATATGGTTTACTCCTTCCCCCCAAACCCGCCTGATTTTCTGGAGAAGGGCTTGGCGCTCTTTACCGAATTGTGGACGCCCATCCTTGATGTGTTCCAGGAAGCCGGCGTGCGGTTTGCCCTGGAAGTGCACCCGACGGAAATCGCTTTTGACATCGCCAGCGCCGAAAATGCGCTCAACGCGCTCAATGGCCACCCGGCCTTCGGCTTCAATTACGATCCCAGCCACTTTGGTTACCAGGGCGTTGACTATGTGGCGTTTATCCGCAAGTTTGCCTCGCGCATCTTCCACGTGCACATGAAAGATGTCACCTGGTCGTCAGGGCCACAAGAAGCTGGTGTATTTGGCGGCCACCTTAACTTTGGCGACTCGCGGCGTTTCTGGGACTTCCGTTCAGTCGGCCGCGGAGCCATTGACTTCGAAGCTATCCTCCGGGCGCTGAACGAGATTGGCTACAACGGCCCGCTTTCGGTCGAGTGGGAGGATCCGGGGATGGATCGCGAGCATGGGGCCAGGGAATCCTGCGCCTACGTCCGCCAGGTCGACTTCGCCCCCTCAGAGCTGGCCTTCGACGCTGCTTTTGCCAGCGACGACGATATGATAAGCCCGCAAGAGTATGTGGAAAGACGTTAAACAGGAGGAGTAGATGAGCGAGAAAACAGGATTCACGAGCATGGCCAAGGCGGTCGCCGAGGGTGAAGCGCCCGAGATCGGCGTCGGCATGCTGGGCTACGACTTCATGGGCAAGGCCCACAGCAACGCCTTCAAGACCATCCCTTACATGATGTACCCGCCGCCGGCCATTCCTAAGCTGGTGGCCATCGCCGGCCGTACGGAAACTGCAGTGGCCGAGGCTGCCCGGCGGTATGGCTATCAGAAGTACTATACCGACTGGCAAGACCTCGTCGCCGACGACGGCGTCCAGCTGTTTGACAATGGCGGCCCCAACAACGTGCACGCCGAGCCGTGCATCGCCGCGGCCGAGGCTGGTAAACACATCTTATGCGAGAAGCCGCTGGCCCGCTCGGCTGAGGAATCGAAGGCCATGCTGGATGCGGTCGAGAAAGCCGGCGTCAAGAACATGGTTGCTTTCAAC
>JBFFWQ010000198.1:0-5908 GCA_041570195.1 Promineifilaceae bacterium (SeqCode)
GAGTCGCTGCTGGCCAAAGGCATGGCCGGGCCGGTCTACGTGGGCCGGGATCTGACCTCGGGCAAGCAGGTGGCCATCAAAACGCTCGGGCCTGATATCATAGCCCGGGACCCGGGCATGTTGACCCGCTTTCGCCGCGAAGCGGGGGCCTTGCGCGAGCTAAACCATCCTAATATCGTCGCCGGCCTGGACCTGATCACCCACGACGACTCGCACTACATGATCATGGAATTCGCCGAGGCCGGCTCCTTGCGCGTCTTGCTAGACGAAGAGCCCCAACTACCCTATGAGCGCGTCCTGAGCATTGGGCTCGACATCGCCGACGCCCTGGCCCGCTCTCACCGGCTGGGCATCATCCACCGCGATCTCAAGCCCGAGAATGTGCTGCTGGCCGACGACGGCACGCCCCGGCTGAGTGACTTCGGCGTAGCCCATTTTGTCCACCGCACCTCGATTGCGCCGCCGGGCAGCCAGGCCGGCACCGGGTCCTATATGCCGCCCGAGGCCTTTACGGGCCAGAGACCCGACGAGCGGACTGACGTCTGGTCGTTCGGGGTCATGCTTTTCGAAATGCTGTCCGGGCGCCAGCCTTTCGTGGCCGAGACAATGGTCGCCCTGATCACGGCCGTCCTGAACCGGCCGGTGCCCGAGTTGGCCACGCTGCGGCCGGGTCTGCCCGAGGATCTCTATCGCTTGATCGACCTGATGCTGATCAAGAGCTACGACCACCGGCTGCACTCGGTACGCTTGGTGGGCGCGGCCCTGGAAGCCCTGAGCCAGGGCGAAGCGGCCCATTTGCCTGTCCTGGATTTGCCGGCCGCCCAAGCCACCAGGCCCGGAAACCTGCCGGCGCTGATGACGCCGCTCGTCGGACGCGAGCCCGAAGTGGCGCTGGTGACGACCTGGCTGTCCAGGGCCGACTGCCGGCTGGTCACGCTCACCGGTCCGGGCGGCGTGGGCAAGACCCGGCTGGCGCAGCAGATCGCCCACCTGCTGGCGGCCAACTACCAGGACGGGGCCTTCTTCGTCGACCTGGCGCCCATCAATGACCCCGATCTGGTTGCCAGCCGTATCGCCCAGGCCGTGGGCATCAAGGTCGGCGCCTCCGAGGACCAGGTGGCCGAATTGGCCGACCACCTGCGTGGCAAAGAGATTTTGCTTCTGCTGGACAACATGGAACAACTGATCGAGGCCGGACCGGTTGTCTCCGGGCTATTGGCCGGTGTGCCCGGGTTGAACGTGCTGGTCACCAGCCGCGAGCTCCTGCGCCTGTACGGCGAGCGAGAGTTTCGGGTGGGACCCTTGGCCCTGCCGGACCGGCCCGATAGCGCCTCGCTTGCCCATCTAGAATCAGCCGAGGCGATCGTGTTGTTCGTGCAGAGAGCGGAGGCGGTCAATCCCGATTTCCGGCTGACGGCCGAGAATGGGCGCCAGGTGGCCGAGATTTGCGCCCGGCTGGACGGTCTACCCCTGGCCCTGGAACTGGCCGCGGCCCGAATGCGCCTCTTTTCACCGGCCTACTTGCTGGCCCAGTTCGACGACGCGCTGGGCGCGCTCACCGGTGGACCAAGGGACCGTGCCGGCCGGCACCAAACGATGCGCGCGGCCATCGACTGGAGCTACCAGTTGCTTCCGGCCGAGGAACAAGAATTTTTCACCCGCCTGGCCGTCTTCGCCGGAGGGCGGAGCCTGGAAGCCATCGCCGAAGTATGCGGCTTTGATCAAAAGCTGGACGTCTTCACCGCGCTAGAGTCGTTGACAGACAAGAGCCTGCTCATCCAGGTAGAAGGGCTCGGCGGGGCGCCCCGCTTTGTAATGCTGGAAACAATTCACCAGTACGCGCGGGAGAAGCTGGCCGATTTTCCGCAGCGCGAGGAATTGATCAGGCGCCACGCCAGCTTCTTCGCTCGCCTGGCCGAGCGAGGCGGGCCCGAACTCAGGGGGCCAAACCAGGCCCATTGGTCCGACATTCTGGGCCAGGAGTACGACAATTTACGGGCCGCGCTCGCCTGGTCATTAAGCGGTCCCCAACCGGCGTTGGGTCTGCGCATGATAGGCGTCCTGACTGAATACTGGTATTACGAGGGACCGGTGGCCGAGGGCGAAAAATGGACGGCCGTGGCCCTGAAAAGGCTGGATGAAGCGCCAGCGGCCATTCGCTTCAACGTGCTCAATGGCGCCGGCATGCTGGCATTCATTATGGGCGACCACGAGCAAGGCATGGCTTACAACCGGTCGGCTTTGGAAATCGCCGTGCAGATGGGTGACAAAGACGGCCAGGCCCGATCGCTCATCTGGATCAGCGCCCACGGCACAACGGATCCGGAGCATTACATGGAAGGGCTGGCCCTGGCCGAACAGGCGGTCGTTCTCTATCATGAACTGGACGACCAGGACGGGCTTGCCTGGGGGTACAACCAGATTGGCGAGGTGTGCCGGCTGCTGGGCGATCTTAGCCAGGCGCGGGCCAACTACGAAACGGCCTTGGCCATCTGCCGCAGCACCGGAAACCGGCGCCGCGAGGCCATTTCCCTGGTGAATCTCGGCTACTTAAGCCAACACCAGGGGGATTTCCTGGCCGCCGAGCGCTACATGCGCGAGGGGATGG
Source organism: Promineifilaceae bacterium (SeqCode) (assembly GCA_041570195.1). Classification (GTDB taxonomy): domain Bacteria; phylum Chloroflexota; class Anaerolineae; order Promineifilales; family Promineifilaceae; genus UBA11865. The sequence continues at coordinate 2,609 of JBFFWQ010000198.1, forward strand.
CGCTGCTCTACCAGCTCAAATTGCGTTATCACGCCGCCATAGCGCTGGCCATTCTCTCCGGACCGACGGTAGAACAAGGAGAAGCTCGCCGGGCGGCCCGGTTGCTCGGCGCCGCGGAAGCGGTGTTCGAGCGCATGTCGGTCAGCCTGCAGCCGGCCGACCAGGTAGAGATCGACCGCAGTATCACCCAGGTTCGGTCAGAACTGGACCCTGAGGAACTGGAGCAGTATTGGGCCGAAGGGCGGGCGCTTTCCTTCGAAGAGGCCATCGCCTACGCCCAGGTGGGCTGAGCCAAGAGCCAATCGACTAAAGCGTGTCATACCGGCGAAGACCGGTATCCAGGACCGAGGATGCCCATCTTGATGGGGCCCTGCCGTGTTGCCGCACTTCCTGGCTACCGTCAATAACCATTCCGGCGCGACAGGCGGCAGCGGCGTTTCCCGGGGCAATCGTTTACTCCATTTGCCATCCTGAACGGAGCAACTGAACATGGTTCAGTAAGGATCCCTCTAAACTTGTGCGTAGAAAGGGATTCTTCAGCAAAAAGCGCTTCAGGCTTGTCCTGAGCAACGCCGAAGGAATGACATGTTTTGCTGGGAGGATTCTGCGTTAACCTAGCCCTGCTGTCCTGAAATGAGTCTCGCGAGAAGAATATACGATTGCCCTATTGCAGCTCCTTAGCCTCCGATGGTTCTGCGGCTTGTATGGTAAAATGGTCATCTCCTGCCAAACTGTTTAGTTGGAAGAGAAGGACTAACCCGATGAAACGAATGATTGCTGAGCGCACTGGCGGGCCGGAAGTCCTGGTCCTGTCAGAAGAAAACATGCCCGAACCGGGCCCTGGCGAAGCCCGCGTCAAGGTGTTGGCCGCCGGCGTCGCCTTTGGCGACTTGTTGTGGATGTCCGGTGTGGTGCCCGGCGGTCCCAAGCCCCCGTATTCGCCGGGCTACGATTTCGTAGGTGTCGTGGACAAAATAGGCGCCGGGGTCGAACGATTGGCCATTGGACAGCGCGTGGCCGCGCTGGTGCAAACGGGAGGCTACGCGGAATATAGCTGCTGGCCGTCAGATGCGCTGACGCCCGTCGACGACGACCTGGACCCGGCCAAAGTGATTTGCCTGACGCTGAACTACGTGACCGCCTATGCCCTGATCAACCGGATTGGCAACGTAAGCGCCGGGCAGTGCGTACTCGTGCATGGGGCCAGTGGCGGCATGGGCACGGCCATGTTGGATGTGTGCCAGATGATGGGCATCCAGGCTTTTGGCACCGCCTCCCAGGCCAAACACGACCTGGTGAAGGGCCTTGGCGGGACGCCGATCGATTATAGAAGCGAGGATTTTGTGGACGTGGTCAACCGCGAGGGCGGCGTCGATATGGTCGTCGATCACATGGGCGGCAGTCACCTGGCCCGCTCATTCAAATGCCTTCGCCCTGAGGGAACCCTGGTTGCCACCAGCTCTTATGCGGCGGCGATGGGTCACTCTGGGATGCTGGAGTCGCTGGTCGGGCTGATCCGCTTACAGCTTTGGAATCTATGGCCCAACCGCCGTTCGGCTCGCTTATTCGACGTCACCACATACTACAAGAAGAAGCCCGGAATGTATGCCCAGGATCTGCTGCTGTTGAGTGACCACCTGGCGGCCGGACGGCTCAATCCGGTGCTCGATAAAACCTATCCTCTGGAAGAAGCGCAACAAGCACTGCAATACCTGCGCGATGGCCAGGCCAAGGGCAAAGTGGCGCTACTGACCGAAGCCTATAAGACTGAAGGTTGATCATTGCCTCGTAGCACGCTACGGCCGTAAACGTTCGCTCAACATCTGGCTCACCAGGCCAATCGTCCCGCTGCGCTGTACCCATCCATTTTCACACGCCTCGTATCCACCTTCCAATCCATCCCCAGCCTGAAGCCGGCCGCCCCTCCCCCGGTATACACTTAACCTGGCCAAAACAACACCTCTTGCCGGGCGTTACTTGATGAAACACAACCACATAGTCAGTCAGTTACTTCAAGCGGCCTAACGCGACCCCAACATCGCCGGCCGGCTTCCCTTCGGCCCCGCGGCGACCGGCACCCACCGGCCGGGTTCAGACGTCGGCGTCATCACCATACTGGTGGCCAACAATCCGGCCTGGGGCATGAACAATGCGGCTAGTAATGGACTGAAGGTCGGCGACATCTTCTTCACCGTCGAGGTACTGGCCCACCGCCTCGAGACCGTTCCCTACCTGCTCCATCCCCTTCCCGATCCGCACCCCATGCCCCGTGCCAGCTCCCAGCCACCAACCCCCAGCCCCTTCCCGATCCGCGTCCCATGCCCCGTGCCAGCCCCCAGCCGCCAACCCCTTCCAGATTAGAAGAACTTTCGCCCCTGGTCGGCGCGACTGACGATTCCGAGAGCTAGCTGACGGTCGGTCGGCCGACTTTCATGACGGCGAAACCGTCGCCTTTGCCCCACAGAATGTCGTCGGCCAATTGCCAGCCTTCGGACAGGTACATCTCGTCCAGCTGTCGGAGAATTCTGGCTCTACTTTTGGCCTGGCCGCGTCTGCCAAACAGGTCGGACAGGGACCACCTGGGCTTCAGTGTTATAATGTCAGTATGTGGTTCAGCCATCACTTAATTCCCCGCTCCCGTCCAGTCCCAACCATGCGCCAAAACTTGATCCGCGAAGAAGTTACGAACATTGTAAAATACTAGCGTCCTTTCTGTCAAGAGGGCAAACTCAGCGCAGAGGGCAAACTCAGCGCTCAAGCCCGACTCGCCAGGAATCGCCCTTATCTTGCCCATTGTCGATCCAGCCACATGCCGGCCACCATCTTCCCTGGGCCCGGGGCCAGCACCGCCAAAGAAACACAGCTGGCTAGGAATACAAGAACATACGTGCTATAATTGCCCCGGAGCCAGCACCCATGCGCCAAGAACGCCAGCAGAAACCCGTCTCATCCAGCCGCCAACCACCGGCCCCCAACCCCCCAAAACAATTACCGGGGTCACAACTCGAGGAAAAAAGACCCGCCCAAAACAATTACCGGAACCTATCCCCTGCGGAAACCATCCTGATGCCACCTCTTCCCGGCCGCCTTACTGCCCCCTACCTCCTTCGACTTACCCTCCCCCGCCCGCCTGCTTGCGCCTCACCCTCTGCCATCGGCCTCTCGCCTTCTCCTAATCAAAAACTGGCGCGAGATGTACCGGAAAATCAATTACCAGGGCATCAAACCGCCACCCGCTCACCCTTTCACCCGCTCACTTGCCCTTCCCGCCCAACTGTGCAAAACTCGGGTCATCAACTC
>JBFFWQ010000199.1:0-5864 GCA_041570195.1 Promineifilaceae bacterium (SeqCode)
AGAAGGAGAAGAATCATGACGAGATACGCGGATCCCACATCGGTTGAAGAGGTCATCGTATGCCGGGACGTTCGCCTCTGGTACGGTGAGTTTGAAGCGCTGCGCGGTGTTAGCTTAACCGTCAGGCGCGGCGACGTGGTCGTCGTACTAGGGCCATCGGGCTCCGGTAAATCCACTTTTATCCGGGCCATGAACCGCCTGGAAGTGCATGGCGAAGGAGACATCATCGTCAATGGCATTACCCTGACGCACGATGTGCGAAACATCGCCGAGATTCGGCGCGAAGTGGGCATGGTCTTCCAGCAATTCAATCTTTTCCCGCATCTGACGGTGATTGAGAACATCACCCTGGCGCCCATCAATGTGCGCAAGTGGTCGCGGGAAAAGGCGGAAGAGACGGCCATGAAGTGGCTGACACGAGTAGGCATCCCTGAGCAGGCGGGCAAGTACCCAACACAGCTGTCGGGTGGCCAGCAGCAGCGGGTGGCCATCGCCCGGACCCTGGCCATGGAGCCGGAAGTATTGCTCTTTGATGAGCCGACCTCGGCCCTGGATCCGGAAATGGTGAAAGAGGTGCTGGACGTGATGACTGACCTGGCCAAGGAAGGTTATACGATCATCGCCGTGACCCACGAGATGGGCTTTGCCCGCGGCGTGGCCGACCGCATCGTTTTTATGGATTATGGCGAGATCCTGGAACAAGATGAACCAAACGAGTTCTTTGATAGTCCGAAGAACGAACGCCTGAAGTTGTTTTTGTCGCAGATCTTGCACCACTGATCTTTGTTGCTCTACTTCTCGGTAGGCCAAGGTCAGGTTTTTGGTGCCTGAAGAGATGAAGAAATCAAAAGGCCGGTTGCAAGCGTAGCCGGCCTTTTTCTATGAACGCCTGGTACAGGCGCCAAGAGTGGTAGCTGGAAATCTTCCTAGAGCTAGGCCAGAAGCTGTGTCAACTCATCTGGCGTTAGGCCCGATAAACCGAGAGATTCCATCGTGCGGGGTGCCTCTACTAAATAGTCGCGGTCCATCACCGTCGAGGCCAATTGGATGACCGCGTTGATATTTGGTGTATCTACGCCAATCTGCTCGCCAAGTTTCCGCCAGAGTACCAGACCATAACCCACATCTTCGTGGATATATCGATGGTCTAGTTGAGATTGCGCTCTGATTCCCTGAAATCCAGGCGCCTCAGCGTAGCCCCGGTCATAGGTCGCTTCTCGCATGTAGCCTTGAATCGTCCCGATTTCCGGTTCTGACAGGATCTCAAGACCCAGACGCCGGCCGATGGCTATCCGCTCCTGATCAATGCCTTTTAGCAGGCGGCCGACGGCCGGCGTGATGCCTTCCTCATAGAAGTGAAAATCGCCCTGGGTCCGCTCGATCAGGGCCGCGTTCAACAAGCTGACGGTGGGATGAATGACCGGGTTGCCGTTCTGTAGACTGGTCTGGAGGACGTTGCGCGCAGCCACCATGGCCGGATAGACATCAGAAACGGCATCCAGAACCTTGCCACTATCGTTGGCAGGGACGGCCGAAACGAACAGCCCACCCTGGAGTTTCAAAAATACCTTGATCGTGGCTGGCCCGACCATCCGAACCGCATAGGGCAGCGTGGAGGTCTCAGCCACAAGGACTTCTCGGTCGTCAAGCGCTAATCCAGCCCCGATTTTGAATTCCAGGCTGCCCACACAAGAGCCGGGGCAAATCAAAACCACCTGCCCCTGGCGAAGATACGGTTTGCACGCTTCGGCAAAGGGCCGCGTGCTATAGGCCGGCCCGACGGCAATGATCGTCTTGACGTCGCTTAAAACGGTTCGGATATCATGCCCAGCGTAATCGATCGGCGCAAACCCTTGCAACTGGCCCTCCGCGTAGATGCCACCGGCTTCCTGGATGCTTCGGATTATCTGGAAATGACTCGAAATCGAACAGATTGACGTTGTGCCCATGCTGTGCACAGTCGAAAGCCACTGCGCAGCCGCCGTTTCCCGATCCCAATACGGCGATTTTCATTTGACTGCCTCCCATGTTACTGAAAGTCACGGCCGAACCAGCGAACGCGATCCATTTCCTGGGCTGCTTCGGCCGGTGACTGCTCCCCGGACGCCATGGCGGCCAGTTGTTCCCAGGCGAAATAGCCATACTCCTCGATGAGCACCGGCCGGGCGAAAGGAAAAGCGATGCGCATCGCTTCACTCAGCGGCCGGGGGAGCTTGCCCCAGTAATTCGTCTCGACGGCCACCGACGGCCGGGCCGGCACCAGCCGTTTCTGGCGCGATAGGCTCTGATAGCTCAGGATTTTCAACCACTCCCACGTAGCCAGCGGATGGTTGCTGAATTGGCTGATGAAACTGCCCTGCACCCACAATGGGCTGATACCGTCAAATCGCTCGGAGCCTGGAAGCGGCACCACCCCAGTTGGCTGGTACAGAATGTGATGCTCGAAGAGCACAGGTTGTTCAGTCCATATGATCACATGACGCGGCGAAATGAGGTTAATGACAACATGATCACGGTCTGCTGGCGATAGCGTGGATAGATCGACCGTCATGCCATCAACAGCCAACAGTGACTGGTACCATTCCAGGGCGCTGTTAACCGCCTGGCTTGAAAGCGGCTGAATACAGCGAACTGTCTTCTGACCCGGGCAGTCACTGTCCAGATTAAAAGCATAAGAGAACAGGGTGTCGCGGCTGGGATCGAGGAAAATGGCGCTGAAGGGATCTGACTCAGGGCTGGCGGCCAGATCGGCCAGGTCATCATTCATTTCCTCCCAGGTCCAGCGCAAAGAAGGCTCAGTCATGCTGGCTCGCTGGTAAGCCTGGCGGTCGTAAAACAGAAGCCGCATGTCGGCCGCCTGGGGCACCAACCACATGCGCTCTCGCCACAAGCCGCCCTGCCAGATCTGCTCGTAGAAGTCGCCTACGTCGAAGGAGGGATCCTCCTGGACAAAATCGGTCAGATCTAGCACCCGGCCGGCGGTGATCATTCGTTCGTCCGGCGTCATGGCCGCGCCATCAATGTCGGCCGGCCAGGACAGGGGATCGGGCGGCAGTGATTCGAGGCTAACGATTTCGACGCGGATATCTGGTTGCCCGGCTGCGAATGCCTCGGCGGCATCCTGATAGGCAAGCAGGAACTCCTCGGGCACGGCGAAACGAACGGAGGCAGGGGTGAGATGGGCTACCAGCGCCTGGCGCAATTGGTCCCAGAAGATGTCGGCCGGCCGGCCGCGCTCATCCAGGCCCAATAATCTAGGCGACGGCACGCGTATCTGGCCAGGCTCGGCCGTGGTCGCGAAATCGTCGGCGATGGTCAGGGAGAAGGGCCGGCCGTCGCTCAGGCAAGAGCCGTTGGCGCTGGAGCCGCAGGTCCCGGCGATGACCCGGACGGTGAAGTTCGCTATCTCCCGCTCCCAGGGCTGATCGATCTCATGCAGCTTCAGAGTACCAAAGGCTTTGGTTGACTCCTCTATTGGCCCCCAATAAGAGTCGACGCTTGGCACCTGGATCAGCCGGCCGTCGCGCCAGCGGAAGAAAGCGACACGTTGAAGCGTTTCGCGGTCGCTCTGCCACTGGATATTGGCCCATATGTCGTTTCCAAAGCGCTCGACCCGGGTGACCGTCGGACCGGCCAGGTAAACGACCTGGTTCTCCGGCCGCAACTGGGCTGACAGCCAGGCCGGATCGTCTGCCTGGTTGGCGAAGAACAGCTCGCCATCGCCGGCCAGATAGGCGCGTTGCAAGAGATCCAATAGATCCTGGATGGATGCCTCGAGCTGGGCCTCTCGCCTGGCAGCCTGTTCCCGGCCGGCGCCCCAAATGCCGAAAGCCACGACGATGACCAGGGCGACGGCGGCGATCATGACCAAGGAGGTAACGGGCCAGCGGCCGCGTTTGAACTCCGGCGGCTCGTCGCCTTCTTCGTCCATCTGCCAGTCAAGCCCAGTGCTCATCGTCTGTTGTTCTCTCTAGCGGAAAGAAATGGGACGCGGAATAACGCAGATCTCACCGATTTAAGACATTATACCTGACTTGCGGCCGCGAAGAAGGTGCGCGGCTTACGAAAAGCAGCTCATTGATGTGGACTGGCGCTACTATTTCCTCAGTCAGGGTCGTATGGCGCAGGCCAGGCGGGCGACTTGTGGACGTGGACAATCTGCCAGCCATCCTCGCTCTTGATCAAGACCCGGCTCTCGTTGTGGCTGCGGTGGCGCATGACGCCGTCCACGTTGGTGGATAGCATAAAGGTGTAGCTGACGATGGCCGTTTCGCCGTAGAGTTGCAGGCGAGGTTCCCACAGATCATAGCGCGTGCCGTCGTCTGAGCCGGCCCAATTATTTTCGATCATGTAGAGGTGAAAGGGCAGACCGTCCTGGCGATGGGGCGTGACGAACCATTCGTACAAGGAGAGATCCTCGGCCGTGGTTGCCAAATAGGCGTCGACATCTTGTTTGAAGGCACCGGCCAGGTGGCGGTGGACGGTAGCCCAGATTTCTTGTTCGATTTCGGTCATGTAGATAGCCTTTAGCTTTGAGCCGCTAGCTTTTGGCTAGAAGAATAGGCGCTAGTCAAGGTGGACGACCTCGTGGTTGCGGGCGGAGTCGTAGAGGGCCAGGGTGGTGCGGACATGATCCCGGGTCTCGGCCAGGGTCAGGTAGTTGGGCCGGCCGTCTAGAATGGCGGCGTGCATGTCCTCGATTTCTCCCAGGTAGAGGGGTTTATCAGGCACTGGCACCGGCTCTGGGTCGCCATCGGGCGGGGTGAAATACAAGTACTGGCCGCCGTCATCCATGAAGGTGAACGGCCGTTGCAAGGTAAGCGTGCCTTCGGTGCCGGTGATCTCGGCCCGGGCGTGAAAAGGCGTTTGGAAGGAGCAAGAGAGCTGAGCCATGCGCTGGCCGTCGTAGTGCATCTGGCCGACGAAAACCATGTCAACGCCGCTGTGACCCAGCCGCTGGTCGCCAAAAACCCAGTTGGGTGGACCACCCATTAAGTATTGGGCCAGGCTGACTGGATAGACGCCGACATCCCACAGCGAGCCGCCGCCCCACTCGGGATTCAGGCGGACGTTGTCGGGCTGCATGCCGCTGAAGTTGAAGACGGCCGAGATTCGGGCGATGTCGCCCAAGCGACCCTCGCGGACCCAGTCGCCGACGATCTTGGTCTGCGGATGGTGGCGGTACATGAACGCTTCGGCCAGGACCAGGCCGGTCCGGCGGGCGGCAGCGATCATGCGATCGACGTCCTCCAGCGTGACGGCGAATGGCTTCTCGCACAGGACGTGTTTGCCGGCCTCCAGGGCCTTGATCGTCCATTCGGCATGGAGGTGATTGGGCAGGCTGATATACACGGCGTCGACCTCGTCAGAGGCAAGCATGGCTTCGTAGCTACCGAAGGCGGACGGGATCTGCCATTCGGCCGCGTAGGCCGTCGACTTGCCAATGTCGCGGCTGGCCACGGCCGTCAATTGGCCGCGGGCTGATTGCCTGATGGCCGGAATCAGCCTGCGATTGATGTTGGCTGTTGAGACTAAACCCCAACAAATGGTCGTCATTGAAATTACTCCTTAGAAGATGGCTGTCAGCTTTCAGCTCTCAGCTGTCAGCCGCGTGGCTGTTGGAATCATTCTCGTGTGGTAATCATATCACAATAGTGCCGTCTGGTCGGTGGTCAGGGCGCGGTGCGCTTCCAGGCGGTCACCATGTTGTAATTCGCCTGCCAGCGGTGAGATTGGATGCCGACGAAGCCTAGATGAGCCAGGCTGGCTGCCACAGCGGCGTGCGCCCGGTAGCGGCCGAAGAATAGCCGGCCTTCCCAGCCGCAGCGGCGGCTGATCATCAAGAAGCCGCCCGGCCGCAGCAC
>JBFFWQ010000200.1:0-5797 GCA_041570195.1 Promineifilaceae bacterium (SeqCode)
ACCAAGGCCATAACCACGCTGCCACGAATACGGCCTAAATGAGCTCGGCCATAATAACGAGCCCACACCGTGTTGTCCACAGCGCCAAATAAGCCCTGACCTATACCGATGAAAAGAGCATAAAATTGGGCTAAAATGACAGAATCTGCCCTGCCGAGTGCCCAAATACCAACCATAATCGAGGTGAGACACAAGGCGGCCAACCAATTCAAGCGAATGCGGTCAGCCAGCAATCCGCCAATCAATTGGGCCGCTGCCAGGGCAATAGCCAGCGTGGTATAAGTAGCGGCGGCGTTGGCGTCTGTCAATCCTTGATTGGTGAAGATAGGGACGATGTTGAAAAAGATCGCCGTGACCGTCAGTGCCCAGGTAGCGGTGAAGAGCAATAGGATCCAGTAGGCGCGCGTGTGCCAAGCTTCTCTAAGAGTGAACGATACCGCATTCTCTTTTTCCTCGATATTGTTGGCTGCTTCTGAAGAAGAGTGGCCGTCTAGCGATTGGCCCAGATCTTCCGGCCGGTTCCGATAAAGAAACAGCAGCAACGGTAGCATTACCAACCACACAATTATGCCTAGCAGCGCATAAGCACCACGCCAGCCGAATTGGTTGATTAACACCAGAATTAACGGAGGAATCAAGGCGATAGATCCGGCCACACCCGCGCTCATCATGCCGGACACGGTACCCAGCCGAACTTGAAACCACATGGCAAGAGTATTATTTGCCGTCAATGCCAACGCCCCCTGACCTAACAATCGCAACAAGAAAAAAGCCAGAAACAGCATCAGTAGATTTTGGACCTGGGACATGAAAATACAGGCCAGACCCAGCAAGATAACAATGACGAACATGACCCGGCGGATACCAAAGCGGTCCATGAGACTACCGATATACGGTTGGGGCAGCGCAGCCAACAATGTGCCAACCATATAAGCGGCGGTTAATTGGCTGTGGCTGAGACCTAGCGTCAGTCGAAAAGAGGGATTAAAGATGGATACGCCAAAGGTTTGTCCTGGGCTGGTGGCAACGGCAGCAAGCATCGCAATTGGCAGCATGATCCAGCCGTAATAAAAGGGTAGGCGCGCAGCCAGATGGCGGGATGGAGAATTCAAAATCGCAGAAGCGGTCAATGTCATACCAGATCTTTGAACGTGTAATGGCGGGAACTGTACCACACCCTTAGATATATGACAGATGGGATATTGAGGAATTAGTCGCTGTTCTTTCCTTACAATTGAAGGGGAGAAAACACGCATCACTCATGCGATGCGTTGTGATATTAATCAGCGCCCGGCTCCCCAGCCGCCCTAACTTTTGTCTAACTCCTTTCTCGCACTAGTTCCACTGCGCCGCCGCATTTAGGACAGGTGTGGAGCGGCTCTTTAACACTATAGGTGCTGCCACAATAGGCACATTTGCGGATCAGCTTGCTCTCTTTCAGGCCGGGGAACACGTAGACAACATGATCGTCATGGTACTCTTGCCGGCATCGGCCACGTTTCTTAAGCAGTTCTAGCGCTTCGAGCACAGCCGCTTCGGGCAGCCGCAGCCCGGCTACCACCTCGGCCACGGTCAGTTCGGCATCGTCATCGGCTTTGGCCAGCACGAGAATGCGATCGGCCACCGTTTCCGGGGAGAGCTCCCGCTGTCGTCGTAACAGAAAACCGCCTCCGGCCGCCAGCCCACCACCCAGGACGAGGAGGATGATCGCCAGAGGTAACCGTCCTGTGTCATTAATCGAGGCGCATAAAAAAAGTAAGCCCAGTCCCAGCCCTGCGATCCCTATTGCCAATAATATGAAGGCGATAATTCGGTTCATAATTAGCCCCATTCTTTCGTCGCCCGGGTAAGTGACTTGCCCAGGCTGTCGAACATGCTTTGAATCCTTTCTTCACTTAAATCGGCCGCAATAGTAGGCTGGACGGCACGGACAAATTCGCTGGGGTTAGCGCTATGGTGGGCGTCATCTTGCACCCGGTTCGTTAAGCTATCCCATTGTTGATGAAAGGCCAGCACCGCATCTTCCAAGGCCACATCCAAATCTGACAAATAAGCCGAGTGCATCTCTTGCTCTTTTAGCAATCCTTCGACACTCTCGCGGAAACGATTGAGCCCTTCGGTCAAGCCGTCCAGGAGGGACAGCATGCTACCCACTGAACCCAGCCCGGACTGGTAATCGTCAGTCTGAATATTGTACTCGACCATGGAATCTAAAGTGGGTTGCAATTCGTCTATACCGGCCGGAGCCGGTTCCTTTAGATGATCGACCACATAGCGGATAGAACGTTTACGGGCCAGGTTCTCGGCGCTGATCGGCTCGTCCAGATAATCGTATTCACCCTGTAGTTGGGCTAACTCCAAAGTATACTCTTGCCACAATTTCTGATAATCGGTCTGTTGGCGACCGGTCTCTTTTTGCAATGCTTCCCATTCCTGGCGTACTTCTTTCAAATCTTGCTGGATCGCCTCGAGTCTGCCGATGATCTGCTGTCTCTGGCGATCGGCTTTGCTGATCTTCGAGTAGTTGAACACCACGCCTAGAAAGCCCGACATCTTCTTTATTTGCTGGTTGAGTTCGGCTAACTGGTCTTCCAACTCCGTTCGCTGGGTTTTAAGCCGCTCTTCGCGGGCATTTAGGCGGGGATTCGCTTCACGGAGCTGGCTTATCAATTCTTGTCCCCCGGCCAGCGCTTCGTCGGCCGCCTGCTGCGCCTGGGGAAGCAATTCCTCCTGCAGCTTCTGGTAGCGGGCCGCGATGATGCGCTGTTCCTCCTCCAGGCGGGCGCGGATCAGATGCTTCAGTTCGGGGCTCACTGAGCTCAAATCAGCGCTCATGGCCTCGGTCAACTGTTCCAAGGAGGCATCGTGGGCGGCCTTCCACTCCACGTAGGCTGAATTGAATCCGACCTGAATCTCCTCTACCTCGCGACGCATGGCGCTGATCTGGCCGAGCTGTTCATCCAGATAATCGGTAAGCTCAACAAGAGAGAATTGTTTACTCATAGTAGCCTCAGTTAAGAGTTGATACCTACGCCGGTTACCCGGCCGATCAGGCGTCGCTTGGTCTGCCAAACCAGCCGTTCCCAAGAGCCGGTATCTTGCATAAAGGGAGCTATCTCCTGGAAATCGCCCCGTTCATCCCAATAGAGCGGGCAGGCGCCACAGCAAAGTTCAACATGTTCGCATCCCTTGCAGCCAGGCGGCAAAAATTCCTTATTGCGCCAGTAACGGGCGCTGCGCCGGTTCCAAATAGTCTTAAAATCCTCGGTCAACAGATTGCCGATACCTTGTTCGAAGCTGGAGCAAGGCAAAATTTGGCCGTCCGGCGCAACCGATAAGAGACCATCGGCCGCGGCACAGCCTTGCGACCCCAAGCCATTAGCGGCCGTATTGAAAAGACAGTAAGGCACCGGTGAATACCAGACGAAGCGCATGCCCAGGGCCTCCGCCCGCTCCTTTACTGGCAGGACTACTTCGGCGATTTGATCATAACTGATGTCGTCAGCCCCGACGGCGCCACCGGTGCGGATGACCATATTCATCGAGAGGTATTCCTGGTCCATATCCGCCAGGAAGTCGACCAGGTCCAAAAGCGCATGGCGGTTGCGGGCATTGATGGTGGTGTTGGTATGGGTGTGGATGCCGGCCGCTTTAAGGTTGCGCACCCCGCGTACGGTTAGCCCGAAGGCCCCGGGTAAACCGACCACGTCGTCGTGGGTGGCCGCATCGCCAGCTTCCAGACTAACTTGGGCTGAATGTAAGCCAGCTTCAGCTAAACGATCCACGTAAGCGATGCTACCGCTTCGCAAACCGTTGGTGATCAGGTTAGTACGCAAGCCACGCTGGCGGGCGTGCGCGATCAGCTCTGGCAAATCTGGCCGGGTGGTTGGTTCGCCGCCGGTGAAGCTAACCGTCGGCACCCGGGCCTGGTCGACGATCTTGTCCAGGATCAGCTTCACTTCGGTTGTGCTCATTTCGGGCACGATCTGGCCCCTGTCAGGGGCGCTGGCGTAACAGAAGAAGCAGCGATTCTGGCAGCGGTAAGTCAAGGCGATCTCTGATAGGACCGGGTAAGTAGGGTGGTGGCTGCCAAAAGGTGTCCGCCTCACTGACGGGGCGGCGCCAGCCTTGTTCTGCAGGATCAGAGACAGGCTTTGTAGTAGCTTATCCAGATCTTCCTCGATCTGGACAGTTGGCCTGCCATAATGGAGCGCCATCTCGTTAGCCAGGCTAGCGACATCCACAGGCTCTTGATCGTAGAGCTTCTGTAGGAGAGTCACGGCCGTCTTGTTGAGATAGTGAACCCGGTTTGGCCGTAAGATGAGTAGATTGTCTTCCGGCCGGATGAAGATGTAATCCCGGGTGCTTTCGACAAATGAGGCGGCGAATTGTTGCAGCTGTTCGTTCATTATCTACCTTGTTTAGAAACTACTCACGCAGGCGCTGTGACAGGCCGAATGGCAAGCCGAGTGGCAGACACAAGCGCTGTGGCAGGCTGAGTGACAATTGCTGTGGACGCAGGCGCTGTGGCAGGCATCATGGACGCAGGCGCTGTGGCAAGCGCTGTGACAGGCCGAGTGACAAGCGTCGTAGCCAGCTTCCTCCAGGCCCATCAGGCGATCCAAGACGCCTGTGGCTGAGGTGGCTACTCCTTCGGCTCGGTCGGCCATATCTGAGGCCACGCCTTCCATCATGCCGGCCATCCGGTCGGCGGCGTCCACCATGGGCGAGTCACGCCAATCAATAGGCGTCCCGGCGGTGGCTGGCCTGGCTACCGGCCGATGGCGACGATAACCAGATGACAGGATGATCCAGGGTACACTGGGATGATCCCAGCCCCAGCGACGAGACCGCTCCTGGCGACGATAATCATCCCAGGCCTCTTCAGCCCGCCGCCGGTATGTTTCCCGGGTAGCCTCGGCGTCGGCGTTCCAGACCTTAATCTGCAGCCTCGCCGAAATGAGTTTCAGCACCCGGTCGACGGTCGCTTGAGGCAGGGTTCCATCATCAGCCACTCCTTCCACTAATGCCTTCTCATAGTCTGCCGTCGCCCCGGCGGCGTCATTGACCTCAATTTGCAGTGGTTTGCGGCCGAGCACGGTAATAACGCCGCGCTGCGACAAGGCCATCAGAACCAGGGTGAGCACCTTGGCCGTGTCGCCGATAAGCATCGCCGCTTCTATGGCATCTAGATCGGGCACCAATCCCGGCTGCTCAAAAGTCTCTATCTCGATTTCCGGCGCTTCATACTCTTCCGGCGCCTCCTTGGGTGAAGCCTGACGGAAGATGACGAAGACAATAGCACCAGCCAGAGCCAAGGCGCCAAGGCAGAAGAAAATAGCAAAAGGCGATAAAGCACTCAATGAGGGTGCTTCCGGTTCCACCGGGGGGGCGAAGGCTTCTTCGCCACGCTCGTCCGTTCCAGCCACTACGGCCGGGATGGTGTAATAGTGGTCAGGGATGAAGAGGCGCGGCCGGAAGTGGGTGCCCGGTTGCAGGTCTTCTTTAGAGACGAAGACCGACAGAAACTGTTTGCCGGTGGTCTCATCTGGGGTAGGGAAATAAACCCAGCGGTCAAAGGAGGCCACGTTGGCGTCGTCGACGAGGATGGCCGATTGGTCAACTAACTCATCAGTCACCTGCTCTGGTTGGGTGACGTCAGCGGGTAGTTCGACGGGCAGGATGATGGTCACGATCTGCTCGCCAATTGGCAGATTCCACTCGATGGGCGACCAGTCAAAGACCCGGTAGGGCGTCCCGTTCACCTCGGTAAGGTCCAGGGCATCTGGCACCTGGT
>JBFFWQ010000201.1:0-5773 GCA_041570195.1 Promineifilaceae bacterium (SeqCode)
ATGTGCGCCCGTTTCCTCTAAGGCCAGCAACACATGATAGCTGCTCACCTGGCCAAATAGCTCCCGGCTGATCTGGGCGATGGTCTTGGGTTCGTCACAGATCTCGGCCACCTGGTTCAAACGCTCGTCGTGCATATCGCGGATCTCCCCGATGCGGCCGGCCAGATCTTCCATGGGCTCTTCATGGCCGCCCAGGGCCAGCCGCACGCCGTCCAGCTTTTCTATCTTGTCCAGCGAAAGCAGGAAATGGCCCAGACCCAGGTTGTTGGTGATGCTCTCCGGCGCTTGATGGGGGGTGGTTCGCGATAGGACGTGATCGGCCGTCAGCAAGATATCGTCCACTTGCAGGCAAACCTGGCCCGGACAATGGCCGGGAACATGATAAACCCCTACTTCGTCCAGGCCCAGGTCGACCGGCAGCGGCCGGCCCTCTTCCACGGCGAACTGCACTGGCGTCGAATGGTAGACGCCCTTGGCGAACATATACATGTTCATCAGGTTAGCCAGATGCTGACTGGGGACGCCGGCACTCTTGAGAAAGCGTTCCAGGTAACGAGAAGCCACGATCACCCGCTCTTCGTAATGGGAAAGGACGCGCTTGTCGAGCGGATGAACGCCGATAGGCGCCTGGCTGAAGTGGCGCACGAAGCCGAGACCGCCGAAGTGATCAATATGCCCATGGGTAACCAGGATGGCATCCAGGTCGGCCAGTTCTATGGGCTCGCCATAGGCCTCGCCAATCCGAGCCAGGCCGGCCAACAGATCGGCGTTGCAGCGGTCCATGCCTGAGCCGCAATCGACCAACACCCGGCGCCGGCCGTCGCTGATAACGGTGATATTGGCCACCAGGCTTGGGAAGGCCTGCGCCTGAAACACGTAGATGGTGCGGCCGGCAGCGGTGACGTATCGGGACACGTCTTTCATGGTGGCTTGATTATATCGTAATCGGAGTGGGGGTGATAGCGGAAGGAGGAGGGCTGAAGGGTGAAGGATGAAGGGGTGAGCGGGTGCGGGGATGAAGCGGTGTGCGACTAGGTCACGGTTTTGGCGGAATCGGGGTAGGCTTCATGGCGATTTTCGATGACTACATGGCGAAGACGCGTGGCGGCGGCGTGAATGTCGGCGAAGGTGTTGTAGAGCGGCGCGATGCCGAAACGGATGTTGTCTGGGGCGCGGAAATCGGGCAAGACTTTCATCTCGTCGATCAGCGCCTGGGCGATGCGCCAGCCGTCGTCGTGGCCCAGGGTGATGTGCGAGCCACGTCGCTCCACCCGGGGAGGCGACTTGAGCCGGAAGCCCAGCGGCGCCAGCATCTCACGCCATAAGGCAACCAGGTATTCGGATTGAGCGGCCGATTTGGCCCGCAAACGATCCAGGCCGGCCTCTAGCAGCAGGTCGGCGCCGACTTCGACGGCCGACAGGGAGAGTACCGCCGGGGTGCCAGTCAGAAAACGACGTAGTCCAGGCGCGGCTTCGTATTGCAGCGAGAAGTCAAAAGCGTTCTTCTGGCCCATCCAGCCCGAAACCGGGTTGGCCAATTGCTCCTGCAAGTCATGGCGCACATATAGGAAGGCCGGGCTGCCCGGGCCGCCATTAACGTACTTGTAGCTGCAGCCGATGGCCAGGTCGGCGCCGGCCTCGTTCAGGGCAATGGGCAGGGCGCCTACGGCGTGGCTCGCGTCCCACAACATCAGGGCGCCGGCGTCGTGGGCTAGAGCAGTCACGGCCGGCATGTCATAGGTATAGCTGCTCTTGAAGGCCGTCAGCGATAGGGCGACTAGGGCAGTTCGATCGTCGATGGCCCCTGACAGCCCATCGACCGGCCCGTGGATGCCGTCCGGCGAGGGCACGATTTGCAACTCGTAATCCGGGCCGGCCGCGGCCAAGATGCCTTGCAGGATATACAGGTCGGAAGGGAAATTGAGGTCGTCGGTCACGATCTTGGTTCGACCGGGCCGGGCGCGTAGCGCGGCCGTGGCCAACTTAAACAGGTTAACAGAGGTGGCATCGGCCATGATCACCTCATCCGGCCGGGCGCCCACCAGCGCGGCCATCTTGCCGCCCACTCTTTCCGGTAAATCGATCCAGCCGTTATTCCAGCCCCGGATGAGCGATACGCCCCATTGCCGCTCGACCACGTCGCGCATTCTGGTCACGCTTTCCTTTGGCAAGCGGCCGAGAGAGTTGCCGTCCAGGTAAATGAGCTCGTGATCGTCTATGACGAAGCGCTGGCGAAAGGCAGCCAGTTCGTCGCGGCGATCCAGTTCATCAGTATAAGCGATATCAGTGGAAAAGGTCATGGCGCCTTCCTCTTGAAGGTGGGGATCATGTTGGCGCTGAATAGCGGCTGTCACGAGAGGTCCATACGTAGAGCGGCGCGAACCGGGCTGCCGTCACCGCCGGCGATCTTGAGCGGCAGGACAACCAATTCGTACAAACCATCGGCCGCGTGGCGCAAATCCAGCCATTCCAATATGGCGACGCCGTGGCGCAGCAAGGCATTATGACCGGCAAGGCTTTTGTTGTCCATGGCATCCATGGATGGCGCATCGCTGCCGAACAGGATAACGCCTTGCCCGGCCAAATGGGCCGCCAGTTCCGGAGTGGGGTAGACGTATTCGGCCGGGAAGACGGTCTGCTCCAAGTCGCTGGCCGGTGACCTGACCAGCAATCGAGGCGCCAGAGACAGATCGTAGCCGGCGAAATCATCCGGAAACAGCGGACCGGCCGGCTTGGCGCTGGTGACGACCTGGGCGTGGCCCCAGTACAGTTTCAGATCCATTTGATCGATACTCTCATCGACATCGGCGAAATGTAACGGCGCGTCGACGTGGCTGCCGGTGTGCGCGCTCAATGTCAGGGTGGTCAAATTGACCGCGTGACCCTGGCTCCGCTCCAAGACCTTGACCATGCTGTAGGGTGTATCGCCCGGCCAAACAGCCGTACCAGTCACGAGTGTTCGACTTATGTCAAGTATGGTCATGATACTCCTTTAGGAAATGGGACGCAGATTTCCGCAGAATGCACGGATTTTTACGATCTTGCCTTGCGACTTTCGTTAATTGCCAGTGAGCTGCCCACGACCATAGACTGGCTCATGTTGACTCGTTGGGAAAGAAGTCGGACGCGTATTCTCAAGTTTCACAGGATCGCAAGCTTTGACAAGGCTATCACCGCAGGGCTCCAGGGGCAATATGATGGGCGCCTGATAGGCCCAAAGGCTCGTTGCCGCGGCTCTGAAATGTGCTATAACGGCCGTTAATCGGAGGTATCGGGTTATGGACATACGCCTGAGATACATCTTAATCGCCCTGGGCATTATCGCCGTCATCGTCGTCGTCGCCACGCTGCTTTTACCACGCAAGGTGCGCCTCGGACTTTACGTCGTCTTGATCTTGATCGCCGGCGGGGCCTGGGCCTATGTGACCTTGAGCCGGGACTTCTTGCCATCTAGCTACGCCATCGAACCGGCTATCAGCGGACTCCAACAGCCGACATTTGGCGCTGCCCCACCTGACGGCAGCGGCCGGCTTTTTGTGACCGGTAAGTTGGGCGTCGTGCAGGTCGTGAAGGACGGCGAGGTACTGGAGAGGCCGTTGCTGGACATCAGCGATCGGGTCGCCTGGGAAGGCGGCGAGCAAGGCCTGTTAAGCCTGGCCTTCCATCCTGACTTTCAGGAGAATGGTTTCTTTTACCTCTACTACACGGCTAGACCGGATAACCGGACCGTATTGTCCCGTTTCCAGATTTCGGCTGATGATCCTGACTTCGCACCGGCCGAGGGCGAAGCAGTTCTCCTGGACATCCCACAACTGGCCACCCATCACAATGGCGGCCACCTGGCCTTTGGGCCAGACGGTTATCTCTATTTGGGTGTGGGCGACGGCGGCGATGAGAATTGGCCCAGCACGGCTCAAGACGCCGGCAACATCCTGGGCTCGCTGTTGCGGCTGGACGTGAATGATTCGGGCGGAGATCCGCCATACCAGATACCTCCTGACAATCCCTATGCCGGCGATACGGAAGCGCGGCCGGAAATATGGGCCAGCGGCCTGCGCCAGCCGTGGCGCTTCGACTTCGATCCGGTGAGCGGCGACCTATATATCGCCGACGTTGGCGCGCAGAAGCGAGAAGAGATCAACTACCAGCCAGCCGGACAAGGCGCCGGTGCGAACTATGGCTGGATGTACTACGAGGGTACATCACAATTCCTTGAAGACAGGGACGTGCCGTCCGAACCAGAGCTCACTTTTCCGGTCGTCGAATATGATCACCTGGCGCTGGGCGGATGCTCCATTACCGGCGGCTACGTTTATCGTGGCCAGGCCCTACCCGATCTGGCCGGCAAATATATCTACGGCGACTTCTGCTCGGGTTTTGTCTGGTCGCTCGAAATGGACGGCGACAAAGCCAAGATCGACAGGCTGCTGCGCGCTGAGAATATTCGGCTGGCCTCATTTGCGAAAGATGGCGACGGCGAATTATACTTGGTCGATCTTGGCGGCGGGTCGTTGCACAAGTTGGTCGCCAATTGAGCATTAAACGGCCGTCGATGATGGCGCCCCTCCGGCCGCGAACGAATACTAACGACGATGGGCGTTAGGTAAAAACGAGTGAAGTTCAGCCAACGCATTCGACAAGTGTTACTGATAGCCTTAGCGGCTATTGGTGTATTGATTCCGGCCATCCTGGCCTCGGTGGCCGGCGGTGAGCCGACGCTGGTCCCAAGAGCCTACTTGCCACAGGTATACAAGCCACTAATGCCCGTGGTCGAGGTCCGTGGCCTGTGGGTGACCCGCTTCGACTGGACCGACTACGGCCAACCGGCCCAGAAAGGGCGCATTGATCAGATCGTCGACGACGCCTCGCGGGCCGGTTTTAACGTTATCCTCTTCCAGGTACGGGGAATAGCCGACGCCTATTACACGCCCGGGCCGGAGCCGTGGGCCCAGCGGGTCAGCGGCATTGCCCTGGGCGTGGCGCCGAACCCCTATTGGGATCCCCTGGCCTATTTCGTCGAGAAGGCCCATGACAAGGGCATTGAACTGCACGCCTATATCAACATCTATCCGGTTTGGAATCCCTGCAACCAGGCGCCGCCAGCTACGACTCCGCGGCACTTCTACTACAAATTGCGCGACTACCACGGCGTGACGGCCGGCAAGCTCAACGGTCTGCAGTGGACTACCGACGCCAACGTGCTCTGCTCCACCTACCTGCGGGCCACGCCGGCCTCGATCTTCGCCGACAACCATTATCTGGAAGTCGCCCGCTACCTGGCCGACAATTACGCCATCGACGGTCTGCACCTGGACCATATCCGTTATGGCAGCCGGAGTTCTTCCTGCGACCCGGTTAGCGCCTACTACTCGGGGGTACCGTGTTTCGCACAAGCACCAGCAAACTACGCCAGTTACCAGGATTGGCAGCGTAAACAGGTGAGCGGCACTGTAGAGAAGTTCTACGATCTCATCAGCAAAGATCACCCAGAGATGATGTTGTCGGCCGCGGTCTGGCCGACCTACATCAACTATTGGGGTTGGAAGACCTATGACGGGTATCCCTATAGCCAGGGTTACTACGATTACTACCAAGATTCCCAGACCTGGATCAAGGAGGATTATATCGACGCCTTGATGCCGATGATTTACAGCGGCAGCGACGGTGACCCAGATCCTAATAAGCAGAATTTCCGCCTGTCGCGCTGGCGAACCTTGGTCGAGAACTATCAGCAGAATAGTGGCGGCCGCTTCATCATCGCCGGCATCGGCTC
>JBFFWQ010000202.1:0-5511 GCA_041570195.1 Promineifilaceae bacterium (SeqCode)
CGGGCATTGGAGCCGGAGGCAAGGGAGATTAGGAGCCGAGGCGCTGAGGAGTAATTCTCTTCAGTGCCCGTAGTTCCCCTCAGTTCCGATTCACTCTGGGATACTCCGCCTGCGATCTCTACAGCTTATAACCTATCTGGCGCAGGAATCCCTTTCGCCAAGCGATGTCTTCGTCACCTTCGACGCCTTTTGGACTGAAACCGTCGACCACGCCCAGGATACCCCGGCCCTGATCTGTTTGGGCGACGATGACCTCGGTCGGATTGGCCGTGGCGCAATAGATGCGGCACACTTCAGGCACGCCCTGGATGGCTTTGAGAACATTGATCGGGAAGAAACCATCGCCCAGAAAGACGATGAAGCTGTGCCCGGCGCCGATAGCAAGAGCATTGGTCTTGGCCAGCTCGATCAGCGCCTGGTCGGTACCGGTCAAGCGCACCAGGCACTTGGCCGACGCCTCGCAGAAGGCCAGGCCGAATTTTATCCCCGGCACGGCCGAGACCATCGCTTCGTGAATGTCCTCGACGGTCTTGACAAAATGGGACTGGCCCAAAATGAGATTGGTTGTCTCGGGCTTGTCGATCTTGACAGTGGATAGTTCCATGCGGTTGCCTCCCAGAAACTGACGCATCTCGGCAAGATTCTTGTGATCAGATTATGCCCAAATTCGGGGCGGCAAGCTAGTGCTAGAGGGGCAGGTAGCAGCTAGCGAGTTGCAAGTGGGATGGCGCGAGCGTCGGCCGTGGCAGTGGGGGAGGAAGAGCCGGATCTGAATGCAACTAGACGAGCGATCTATCAGGATGCGTCGGCCGGACCGAAGAGATAGCCGCTGGCCACGCCAAAAGCGCCGATGAACAGGACGCGGGTGAGCCAGACCAGAAAGGCCACGATGAAGGGCAGGCTGTCTAACAACGCCAGTGAGCTGCCGCCCTGGGCCGATAGCATGATCGTGGTCGCCCACCAGGCCGTGCAGGCATTCATCGTCGCGCCCAGCAGCCAGGCGCCCATCCAATACCAGGCTTCGGCCGAATTGCTCCCCTCGTGTTTTACCGCGAAGAAACGCAGCAAACTGGCGAAGTCGATGGCGCAAAAGGCGATGGCCAGGATCGTGGCCCAGCGTATGCTGATGAAGCTGACGTCGCCTAATAAGCTGGCCAACGCGTAACGAGTCGTACTGAAGTTGAAAATCTCGAATGCCACCAGGGCTACAGCCAACAGCATCCCGACGTCGAGTAGTATCGCCGCGATACGCCGAAAATCGATGGTTATCGCCCGGCCGTAGGGATAATGGGAAGGTAAATAAGCCTCGCTCGCATCACCATACATGAATTGCCTCTCCTATTTCCTCGTGGGAACGTGCCCGTCAAGTGTCAGGAGCAGCAAGTGTATCCCAAAAAGTAAAATAGAACAAGTGTTCTAACGCGCTGAATCTCGACGACTTCAACTCGACTTGCCGAATTGACCGACTTCGACCCCACCCAGGGCCGCAAGTAGGTCCTCCGATTTCATGATAATCGCCGCGCCCCGCACGCCTGAACCGAGGGAGAGCTCTTCCTGCTCGAGAACGCTCGCATCAATCAATATCTGCATCGGCGCTGGCAAGCCGAAGGGGGCCACGGCGCCAAGTTCGTAACCGGTCACTTGCAGGATCTCTTCCCGGCTGGCGGTGGTCAGGCGCGAGCGGCCGAGGTAAGCGCGCAAGGCGCTCCAAGAGATTTGATCCGGGCCGGCCATGAGCACCATCACGTATTCGCCCCTGGACAGGCGGAAGACGATGCTGCGCACGACCTGTTCCGGCTGCTGGTTTCGCTCTTCGGCCGCCTGTTCCAGGGAAGTAACTGGGCCGGCATGGCGGAAAACCTGGTGCGCGACGCCAAGTTGGTCGAGGGCCAGGCTAACGGGCGGGCTTTTCGTATCACTCATCGGCTATGACTCCGGTAGTGTTCTTCGCGTAGTGACTTTAACCTGGCGGCCGCTTGCTCGGCCGTCAAGTCGCGCTGGGCTTCGGCTAGCAGTTCATAGCCGACCATGAACTTCTTGACTGTGGCCGAACGCAAGAGGGGCGGATAGAAGTGGGCGTGCAGTAGCCAATGGTCGCTGTTTTCGCCGTCGTATGGGGCGCCATGCCAGCCCATGGAGTAGGGGAAAGACGTCTCAAAGAGATTGTCGTAGCGGATCAGCAGACGCTTGAGGATCTGGGCCAGGCCGTCCCGCTCGGCCGCTGATAGATCGGGCAGCCGCCCGACGTGCCGCCGGGGCAGCAGCAACGTTTCGAAGGGCCAGATGGCCCAGAAGGGCACGACGGCCAGCCAGTACTCGTCGGCCAACACCAGTCGCTCCCGCTGCGCCAGTTCCAGTTTCGCGTAGTCATCCAGAAGTAAACGACCGTGCTCAACGAAATAAGCCCGCTGCTGGCGATCCTCCTTTGCCGGCTCGTTGGGCAATGCATCCCCAGCCCAGATCTGGCCGTGTGGATGAGAATTGGAGCAGCCCATCATAGCGCCTTTGTTCTCGAAGATCTGAACCCAGCGATATTCCTGCCCTAGCTCGGCCGTCTGCTCGGCCCAGACGTCGATCACCTGGCGTATTTCGCCTTGAGCCATCTCGGGCACGGTGAGATCGTGGCGCGGCGAAAAGCAGATCACCCGGCAGGTGCCGCTTTGACCGCCAGCTTGCAGCAACGGATGCTCTTGCTCGGTGGCCGCCAATCTCTGAGTCGCAGGCGCATCAGGCAGCAGAGCTGCAAAGTCGTTGGTGAAGACGAAGGTCGACTCGTAGTCAGGATTCTGAGCGCCGCCGGCTCGATGGTTACCGGGGCAGAGGTAGCAGTCCGGATCGTAGGCTGGCCTATCCTTGGGCGGACGTTTTTCAAGCTGACCCTGCCACGGCCGTTGGGCTCGATGAGGCGAGACCAGCAGCCACTCGCCAGTTAATGGATTAAATCGTCGGTGGGGCTGGTCGAATAATGATGCCATAGCGATCTGAGAAGAAGAAACTACGCGCGGATTCTTGCCAATCAGTAGCCGGGATAATACTCTGTGAATATCGCAGAAGCGGCCGCTTTGTCAAGATCCTGGGGTTGCGTAATCCAATCGGATCATTTTTGCATACTGCGCGCTACCTTCTCAGCCTCCCACGGTCGCTAGCGGCTGTGCTGGTTGTCACCAGGGGTGACTGGCATCGTCAACACTCCTGTGTCCGCAGCTGCTTATCAAGCTGATACCCCAACTCCCGCAGTAGCAGGAGCGTCTCCTCTACACCAGCTTGGGTCACTCTATGGTTGATAATGCAAGCGCGCAGAACACGCTTGCCATGTAACAGGGTCCCGGAAACCAGTGCTCGCCCGTCTTCAGCCAAAGCCATCTCGATGGCTTGGTTCAGGTCGTTGAGATAGGCTTCTGACTCCTCGGTTAGTGGCTTCAATTCAGGCGGGACAAAGCGAAAGCAGCAGATACTCAGGGATGGCTCGCTAACAACCTCGAATTCCTTCGCTTCCTCCACCCACGCCGCCAGTTGGCGCGTGAGGGCCAGGTGATTGGCAATGAGCTGCGTGTATCGAGCTATCCCGTACTGTCGTAAAGCGAGCCAGATCTTCAGCTCCCGATTGGTACGCGTCAGCTCAAACCCGCAGTCACGAAGGTTTATCTCGTTGTCGGCAACAGCGGCACGCAAATACGGGGGAACGAGACTGAAGGTGTCAGTTAGATCCGACCAATCTCTGACCAGGATACAGCCAGCTTCAATCGGAATATTAAGCCATTTGTGCGGATCCACCGCCAATGAATCCGCCCTTTCGATTCCAGCGAACAATGACTGGGCTTCCGGCACCATGGCGGCAAAAGCGCCATAGGCTCCATCCACATGGAACCAAAGCCGATAGTGGGCGGCAAGTTCGGCAAGGGTATCTAAAGGATCGACTGCGCCGGTGTTCACCGTGCCCGCGTTCCCAATGATACAGAATGGTTGCAGGCCAGCTGCTAGGTCAGCCTTGATAGCCTCTTCCAGTGCATCGACGAGGATTCGATAATCGGAGCCAACAGGGACTTTCCGCAGTTGGCTTCTGCCCATTCCCAGAAGTTCCATACCTTTGTCTAGGCATGAGTGACCTTCCTCGGAAACGTAGGCCACAAGTGGGGGATGGTCTGCCAGGCCCTCAATGCGCACTTCCCAACCTGCGCGACGCACTCGAGCGACTGCCAGGCCAACCAAATTGGCCCAGGAGCCGCCGGTGGTTATATAACCGGCCGCGTCGTGCGCGAATCCGAGCATCTGGCCTAACCAACGGGTGACGGTCCTTGTGAGGCGCGTGTTAGCTGAGTCATATGGACCCAGGTTGAGGGTACTGACTAAAGCCCCAGTAAGTCCAACCAGCGGCAAGGATCCGGCCAAGACATAGGCCAGCCAGCGAGGGTGGAGTAGGTTGGTTGTTGCTGGAATCAGATGATCTTGAACGATGGAGAGAAGCTCATCAGGGTCCGCCCCTTCGCGCGGCAATGGCCCAGCAAAAAGGGTTGCTAACGTATCTTCACTTTGTATGGGTGGCCTGGTGGGTCGGTTTGATGGGTTAGCCAACTCGCTGACAACAATATCTATGATGCGATAGCCGAGTGAGCGGACGGTTTCTGTGTCCATGTCTAATGTCACATCAGTCATTGGCGGCTCCTTTTGATCTATCACAGTGACAGTACGGTTGTTAACGACTCCAGATCAGCTTGAGGTTATTATAACATGGCGATAACAAGGCCTAGTTGGACTGAAGAGGCTTAGCCCGCCGAGCCAGCAGGCCGGTCACGCCGCCTTCTTGCTGCACGTCGCCTTCGACGATCAGCAGCCGGGATTCGCGCCAGGTGCGCTGGTAACGGGCGTAAACCCGGGGCCGGATGATGACGTTGATCATGCCCGATTCATCTTCCAGGGTGATGAAGTGATGGCCTTTGGCCGTGGGCGGCGACTGGTGGACGACCACCAGGCCGGCCACGAGCACCCGCTGGCCGTCCGCGATCCTTAACAAGCCCTCGCTATCCAGGACACCCCGCTCGTCCAGCCAGTTGCGGAAGAAGGTCATGATGTGGTCGCCGGTGGATAATCCCAGCACGTCTTGCTCGCCCAACATGGCTTCGGCCGGTGAAAGCGCCGGCAGCGCAACTTCTTGCCCGGCAAAGACCAGGTCAAGTTCTCCCTCTTGATCGTCCAACTCCTCCAATTCCCACAGTAGCTGGCGGCGGGGTAGTCCCCAACCGTCCATAGCCCCGGCCTGGATCAAGTTCTCCGTCGCCTGCCGGCCGGTTCGAACGCGTTTGCAAAAATCGACCAGCGTCGTGAAAGGCGCCTGCTCCCGGGCGGCTAACAGCCGTTCGACGTTCTCTTCGCGCAGATTTTTGACGTAGTTGAAGCCCAAGCGGATGCTATTGCATTCCGCACGGATGCTATTGCATTCCGCACGGATGCCATTGCACTCCGCACGGATGCCATTGCACTCCGCACGGATGCCATTGCACTCCGCACGGATGC
>JBFFWQ010000203.1:0-5465 GCA_041570195.1 Promineifilaceae bacterium (SeqCode)
ATGGAGGCGCGGGGGAATGCTATCGTTTGAATTCATATACCTGGTATGAACTACCGATCTCCTGTTTGAGCTACTGTTTCGACGTGAATTTGCACTTACAAATTCCCGGGCTATCAGGGATAAAAGTCTACGAATAGCACCGCTTCGAGCTGGCTAGAAGTTGTACCTTTTGCGACAGCGATTCTTCGAGGCCAAGAGATGAGATCAGTCCAAAGAGTTGTGGTGCTGACCAAACAAGCGACCGGTCGCGCCTACGGTGCACTGCTGGCCTCGGCATCCTCGGCCGGCGGCAGGCCGAACTGATCGCGCTCTTCCGGCGTCAGCTGGCGGAAGACGCAGCAGTCGTAGGCATATTCGATGAGCTCTTTGGTCGATTGCCAGACGGGACGAATATCGGGTGCATCAAGCCAGCCCGTCGTCAGCACCCGGCTGCCGTCGGGAGACCACTTGTTCCCAAATGTTGACCCGCCCACATTGTAGCGATTCACTATGCCGCCGGTCTCGGCGTCCCAGACTAGAACATTGCCGGCCGCGTCGCCAGAAACCAAACGGGACCCATCCGGTGACCAGTCCACCAAAGCGGGAGTCGTATGTCCCGTAAATACGGTCAGGGTTTCACCAGTTGCCACATCCCACACGCGAAGCGTCAAATCAAAGGACGCTGTGGCCAGTTTCGACCCATCCGGTGACCAGCTGGCCAAGCCTGCGCTTTGGGTGTGTCCCTTCAGTTCCTTGACGACTTCCCCAGTCAGGCTTTCCGTGATGAGCACTGATGAGGTGGATTCCTCGATGCAGACGTGGGCGAGATACTCATTGTCTGGAGAGATTACGGGGACTGGACGAAAGGTGCAGTCTCGGTCTCTTCCCTTAAATAACAAATCGAGGGTTTCGGCATCATAGACGGCATATTCAGGAACATGGCCTTCTCCCAGAAGGATCAGGCTGCCATCAGGCGACCATTCGGCGACAAGGTAGTCAGGAAACTCTTTAGGGACGGATATGGGGCGCGCTTCACCCGTCTCCAGGTTGATGATGCGCGGCGGATCGGCCAGGAATACCTTTGTGCCGGCCGGATTGGGGGCGCCAGATCCGCCGAGCACTCTTTCAAAGGTTCTGAAGTTCTCGCCTGTAGCCGGGTCCCAAAGGCGATACGTCTGATCACTCGAACCGCCCGCCCCGACCCAGGAGCTATCTGGTGACCAGTAGGGAAAGAAGGTCAGGACACCCTCGAAGTCCGGTTCATAGCCGACCAGCCGCACGATCGGCGTGGTGATGTCCCAGATCCGGGGCAACTCCCCTCCGCTGGCAGCCAGTCGCCGGCCGTCGGGGGACCAACTAATATCGGTGACTTCTGTGTCGGAAGCGGCCAGTGAGAATAGCTCTATACCCGACCGTGATTCCCACACGCGCACCATACCGTCGCCGCTGGCCGTGGCCAAGAGCCCATCATTGGGTGACCATTCGATATCCTGAACGTCCGCGCCGTGGCCGATCAGCGTCAACAGCAGATCTCCCGTCGTGGCATCCCAGACGCGCCCCAGTCCATCTTTACCTGCACTGGCAAGTCGTCTCCCGTCTGAGGACCACGATAGCGCCATAACCCCACCAAGGTGGGCATCAATCTGCTTCAGCTCCGCACCGGTCTGCGCATCCCAGATACGGATAGTTCCATCGCTGCCAGCAGTTGCCACCTGGCCCTCGTCCGGCGACCAGATAGCGTCATTGACGCTGCCCGCATGTCCGACAAAATTACGGACGGCCTCGCCGCTGGTTATGAGCCAGATGCGAGCCGTACCGTCGGCGCTAGCGCTTAAAGCCCGGCGACCGTCGGTGCTGGCATAGGTTTTATTGACCCAGGCATATTCATGGCGCAAGCGTTCCTCTCCCGTGACGGCATCTCGCACACTTACGCGGCCGCCATCTACCATCTGCGCAGCAAGCAAGCCGCGGCTATCTGGAAGCCAATCAAGACTTAAATTGGGCGCCTCTTGAACTGGCGTGTTGAATTCAGTGATCTTTTCCCCGGTGGCGGAATCCCACACCATGTGGGCGCCGGCGATCATCGTACCATCCGGTGAAAAGTCGATGGCGCTTACGCGCGGGCTAGCAATGGGCAACGTTGTGTAATGATGTGAGCCATACACTGACTGCGCCAGCGCGCTCTCGGCCTGGGGCGTATAAGGGTACTCCTGTAGGGCTACCAGCGCCAGCAGCACGCCACGTTCTGGCGCATCGCTCTCCAGTTGAGCCAGGGCCTGAGCCGCCAGACCGATGCTGGCCTGACGCCGGGCTTCCTGTTCGGATGCTTCGGCAGCCCGCTGGCGGCTGAAAGCGAAGATGGACAGACCAATTGCTACAACCAAACCCACACTTAACGCACCGAAAAGGGCACGGCGCAAGTTGCGTCGCGTGCGGGCCTGCCGGGCTTCTTGCGCCTGGCGCTCGCCTTCAGCTTCCAGGCTTGCATCCAAATACGCAGCTTCCTGGGGCGTCATCGCCAATTCGGTGGCCCCGCTCCATGTTTCGAATTGCTCCAGACGGGCACCCCCCGGGATCAGGAAGCCGGCGTCTCGTCCGGCATCCTCCCACTCGCGGGCTTCCCGGGCCAGCTGCCGCTGCAGACGGATATCCGCCCGGCTCTCGTTCAACCATTCGCGCAAGCGGTCCCACTCACGGAGCAAGGCCTCGTGTGCCAATTCGACGGTGGGCCGCCGGCTGGCCGGGTCATGATCCAGGGTGAGCAGGCGATAAGTAGTAAAAATATCGACGATCTCTTCCAGTAAATCTTCATCGGGGCTCAGGGCCAGTAGTTCCGTCTGCGGCACCCGTCGGCGGGTGTCGGCCGGGCTCTCATCGTCCCGGCCGACCGAGACCAGGCGCAGGAAAAGCTGGCGGATTGTCTCGCGGCCGGCCCCATCTTGCTCCAGATACAGTTCCTCCGCCCGCGTCGCCAGTGCACCAGTTGCGCCACCGATGGCCGCGTACGCCTTGTGGGTCAGGGTTCGCTCGTCGCGTTCCTCGAATAGCTCCGTCAGCGCATATTGCAGCAGGGGCAGCGCGCCTGGTTGGTAGAGTACGTCGTCGATAATGGTTGCCACCAGGCCCGGTTCGTAGGTGACGCCGACCGCTTCCGGCGGGCGCACAATCGCCTGCTCCAGCTCTTCCGCATTCAGGGGCAAGATCGTCTCCATTTGCTGTCTCACCAGCCCGCCAAACTCAGCGTACTGCAACGGGCGGTCATAGTAGTCGGCCCGCAGGGTGAGCACGACTCGTATCCGGCTGCGCGGGGCGGTGACCGCAGTAGCTAGCAAATCAAGTAAAAAAGCCCGCTCCCTCTCCTCCTCCACCAGACTGAATAACTCCTCGAACTGGTCGATGACCAGCAACAGTTCACTCTCGTCTCGGGGTAGAATCAGTTCGGCGGCACGGAGTAGCCCGTTAGCATCTCGCAGGAGTTGTTCGCGCAGGTTGCCGGCCTGATCGGCGGCAACCCGAATGAGGGCCACTTCCAGCTCGTCCAGGGGATGGTCGCCGGGCGTTAACTCGACGACAAACCAGCGCTCAGAACCGGGCAACCGCCCATCCCGCAAGGCGGGGATCAGGCCGGCCCGAACCAGGCTGGACTTACCGCTGCCGCTGGGCCCCACTATCGCCAGAAAGCGGCCTGTACCCGGGGACGCGCTGTGGGCGCGCAGTGCCGGCGGCAACTCAAGCGCATCGAGTAACCGATTAAGCACCGTTTCGCGGCCAAAAAACTCGCCCCGATCGGCCGCGGCAAAGGCGCGCAGTCCCTTGAAAGGGTTCACTGGGGCCGGCAACGCCACGCTGATGCTAGTGCCGGTTTCTGCCCCGGCCGTGACCTCCGGCGCTTCGCCAAGCTGCATCTCCTGCGCTCGCTTGATCGCCTGTTGCCGGCTGCGCACGTCCAGTTTGCCGTAGATCTGGCGGATGTACCATCTGACGGTCGAGTGTTCGACGTACAGTTCCTGGGCGATCTGGCGGTTGGTCAGGCCAGCAGCAATCAGACGCAGAATGTCCTGTTCCCGCAGGGTTAGCAACTCGGCCATTTCCTCCGCTTCACGCTGTTTAAGCCGGGCCGCGCGGCGAAAAGCAGCCGCCATAGAGAGCGCATCGTCGTATCGTTGCCGTGGATCTTTGGCCGTGGCCCGCTGGATGACGGCGTTGACGTCAGGGCGAACATCTTCAGACACGACGGTCAGCTCGGGCAAAGGCTCGTTGATTTGTTTGTAGAGAAGTTCGACTGCGTTCAGGTCGGGAAAGGGATGGGCGCCGGCCAATAATTCGTACAGGGTCACGCCCAGGCTGTAGATGTCTGTCTGCAGCGACACTGCTTCACCACGCGCCTGCTCTGGGGCCAGATAGGCAGGGGACCCCATGGTCGCCTCGTCCTCCCGACCGATACCGACTTCGCGCCGCAGGTCGGCGGCAATGCCGAAATCGGCCAGATAGGCGTTGCCTTCCTCGTCGAGAAGAATGTTGGACGGTTTCAAGTCGCGATGAACCACGCCGGCAACGTGGGCTACGCTGAGGGCGGCGGTGACCTGCTCTAGAAGGAGGGCGGTCGATTCCAGGCTAAAGGGTCTACGGCCCAGGGCATCTTTGGCGCTGCCGCCGCGCAACCAGCGCATAACCAGGTAAGCACCGTCTGGTTCACGCCAGTAGTCGTAAAGAGGCACGATGTGCAGGTGTTCCAGTCGAGCGATGAGCTGGGCTTCGGCTTCGAAGCGGCGGATGAAGTCGGGCTGGTTGGCAAAATGCGGTAAGATGACCTTGACGGCCACTTCCCGGCCGATGGTCGACTGGTAGGCGCGGTAGACAGCGCCATAGCCGCCGCTGCCAATCC
Organism: Promineifilaceae bacterium (SeqCode); assembly: GCA_041570195.1. Lineage (GTDB taxonomy): Bacteria > Chloroflexota > Anaerolineae > Promineifilales > Promineifilaceae > UBA11865. The sequence continues at coordinate 4,865 of JBFFWQ010000203.1, forward strand.
GCTCCAACAACTCGTAGCCCTTCAGGGATTGGTCGGTCCGGTTTTCCATTGGAACCTCCCTTCTTCACGGGTTGGACGCCACTGGAGATGTTGCAGGCACGAATGCAACTACCATTATACGCAATTCTAGGCGGGAATCGTCAAATTCCCTCCCCTTTCCCCCCTCCCCAAACCGGCTCTCGTCATGTTAAGGTGACCCTAAACGGCACGACCGGCCGAATCGTGCAATTTTCTGAACAGCTGGCAGTGTTCCGGGATAGATCGTAAGGAGGTGAGGCATATCCATAGCGGACTGTGATTCTGTGTGATCTGTGAAGAAAAGAGTGAGATTATCTTCAGGAGTACAAGATGAGAAAACGAGCTTTGGACCGAATCTTGAAGGAGGCAGGGATGCAACGCAAACTTATGTTACTTTTGATCGTGGTGGTGTTCCTACTCGCTTTGGTGCCGGCCGCAGGGGCCACTCAGCCTTCTGGTCCCGTAACAATTGAGACAGAGCTTAGCTTTGCCAGTTTCCCGTTTGGTGGAACCTTTGAAGTTACGGAGGGTGCAGCCCTTCTCGGTTGCTCAGAAGGGACGTTTGTGGACATTCCACGCGGGC
>JBFFWQ010000204.1:0-5091 GCA_041570195.1 Promineifilaceae bacterium (SeqCode)
CGTTTGCGCAAACGTTTTACATGGCTTTGAATCTCGTATCTATGGGTCAGGAGGTGCTGTCATCACCACCATGCGCGACGTGGCCGAACGGGCCGGCCTTTCCGTTACAACCGTCTCCCATGTCATTAATAACTCCCGAACTGTGAGCGATGCGTCCCGCCAGCGCGTGTTGCAAGCCATGGAAGAACTGGATTACCGACCGAACGCCCTGGCCCGTTCCCTGCGCCGACAGCAAACCAACACGATCGGCATGATCGTGCCCGATAGCGCCAATCCGTTTTTTGCCGAGATCGCCCGGGCCATCGAAGATGCCAGCTTCGCCCAGAATTACAGCGTCATTCTCTGCAATTCCGAAGGTGACCTAGAGAAACAGCGCACTTATACCAATGTCCTTATCGAAAAACGTGTGGCCGGCATTCTCTTCGTGGCTGCCGGCATCAGTACGGAATTGATCAATGACCTGTGGCGGCGGCGGGTGCCCCTGGTCGTAATAGACCGCGAGGTGCCAGGCGTCGAGGTCGATACCGTTCTCACCAATCACGCCCAGGGCGGCCGACTGGCCACCCAACACCTGATCAACTTGGGCCATCGACGCATCGCCTGTATCAGCGGCAGTTCCCAGCTTTCACCAAGCAGCGAACGCGTGACCGGCTACCGCGACGCTCTGAAGGCAAACGAATTGGCTCTTGACGAGGATCTGGTAGTAAGAGGCGATTTCCAATACGAGAGCGGGTATGAAGCGACGCACCAACTGTTGCGCAGGGAGACGCCGCCGACGGCGATATTTGCCTGCAACGATCTGATGGCCGTGGGCTGCATTAGTGCGGCGGCCGTGCTCGGTTATGACGTTCCGATCGATTTGTCCGTCGTCGGTTTCGACGACGTGCGCCTGGCTTCATTTACCAATCCGCTTTTGACCACTGTCGCCCAACCGAAGCACGAGATCAGCCGGTTGGCGACCGAAATGTTGTTGGAACGCATTGGCGATCCGGATGCACGACCCCGATTCGCGCGCCTTGATACTGAATTACGACTAAGAAACTCGACGGCCGCCCCGCCGGAGCGGGATTAGCCTGGCGGCAAGGTATAATGATGGCTACGAACATCGCCGTTGTCGGCGGCATCAATATCGATTTAGTCACCCGAGCCAGCCACATTCCCAGGCCTGGTGAAACGGTTATTGGCGGCGATCTCAGAACTATTCCCGGTGGCAAAGGCGCCAATCAGGCTGTAGCCGCGGCTCGTCTCGGAGCCCATGTGTCTATGATTGGCCGGCTGGGTGACGACACTTTTGCCCCCCAGCTCAGGCAGAATCTGGCCGCCGCAGATGTGGACTTGACCTACGTCTTCGAAAGCGTTGATAGCGCTTCAGGCGTGGCCCTGATCGTCGTGGACGAGGCAGGCGAAAACAGCATTGTTGTGGCCCTGGGCGCAAATGCCAGAATAACGCCAGCCGATGTAGAAGCCGCCGCGGCCGCCATTGCCGCCTCCGATGCACTTTTGCTACAGCTAGAAATACCTCTGGAACCTGTCTTGCGTGCAGCCGAGCTGGGGCGCGAACACGGGGTCAAAGTCATCTTGAATCCGGCTCCGGCCCGAGCCTTGCCGGCCGAGTTACTGGCCCTGGTCGACATCCTCGTTCCCAATGAAACCGAGACGGCCCAACTGAGTGGCATGCCTACTGGCAGCACAGCTGAACTAGAAGCGGCCGCAAGCAGGCTACGTGATTTGGGCGCAGGCGTCGTTATCCTGACTTTGGGCCAGCGAGGCGCGCTACTCGCCCAAGAAGACGGTACGCGTCGCTACCCGGCTTTCGAAGTGGATCGGGTGGTCGATACCACGGCCGCCGGCGACGCCTTCATGGGCGGCCTGGCCACGGCAATTTCCGAGGGTAAGGATTTGAACGAGGCGCTTCCGTGGGCCAACGCGACCGGGGCGCTGGCAGTAACTCGGGCCGGGGCCCAGCCATCGCTGCCTACCAGGCAGGAAGTAAAGGCGCTGCTGGCTGGGGCGACACGTGAGCAGCTTCAAGGAGTCCAACTGTGAAAAAGGGCCAATTGCTGAATCAGCCCATTTCGGCCATCGTCGCCGGCATGGGGCATATGGATGAATTAGTGATCGCCGACGCCGGTCTACCCATTCCCGGGACAACCCGGCGCGTCGACCTGGCGCTGACCCGGGACGTGCCGCGCTTTGTCGATACGTTGCGCATCGTGTTAACTGAACTCCAGATCGAACGCGCGGTAGTCGCCGAAGAAATGCGCAACGTGAGCCCAACGGTCTTTGAGGCCACAGATGCGCTGCTCGGCGATGTACCCTTGGAGACCATTCCCCACGAGTCGTTTAAGGCCCGAACAGGTTTGGCCACAGCCGTGATTCGTACCGGTGAGTTTACCCCTTACGCTAACATCATCCTGATCGCTGGAGTTGTATTCTAAGATGAGCCAGATCGCCCAGGTCCAAGAATCAAGCCGGCGTGAGTTTTTGCAGCGTTACGGGCTAATCTTATCCTTTCTCCTGCTTTGCATCGTCCTCGCCCTGTTATCCGACCGGTTTTTGACCGTTGGCAATGCCACCAACATCCTGCGCCAATCGACAATCAATGGCATCATCGCCGTCGGCATGACTGTCGTCATCCTGACGGCCGGCATCGATCTATCGGTCGGCTCGATCCTGGCCCTGTCATCGGTCATCACGGCCAGTATGCTGCAATCCGGCCTGCCAGTCCCGGCGGCTATCTTGATCGGTCTGGGCATCGGCGCGACCTGCGGCTTGTTTAACGGCATCGTCATCAGCCGCGCCGGCGTGCCGCCCTTTGTGGCGACGCTGGGCATGATGACCATCGCCCGTGGCCTGGCCCTGGTTTTCACCGAAGGCAAGTCGATCACCGGCTTGCCGGACGCCTTTCGCTTCGTCGGCACTGGTTCCATTGGTCCCATTCCCACACCTATTGTCATCGCCGCCGCGACGTTTATCGTCGGCTACATCCTGCTCACGCGCACGTCGCTCGGTCAATTCATCTATGGCATTGGCAACAATCCGGTGGCCGCTCGCTACGCGGGCATTTCTGTGAGCTTAAACATCACCTTGGTATACATGATGAGCGGCTTACTCTCGGCGCTGGCCGGCCTCATCCTGATCGCCCGCCTGGATTCAGCCCAGCCAACGGCCGGCATCGCCTTTGAGTTCGACGCCATCGCCGCCGTGGTCGTCGGCGGCACCAGTTTCGCCGGAGGTCAAGGCGGCCTGGGTGGCACCCTGATCGGCGTGCTCATCATCGCCGTGCTCAACAACGGCCTGAACCTGCTCAACATTTCATCTTTTTACCAACCGGTAGTTTCCGGCGTCGTTATCGCCCTGGCCTTGCTACTGCATCGAGCAGTAGGTCGGACATAACCAAATAGGACCGAACTTTGCGCGGTCCGGACTGGCAATACGCCAGCCAAAGGAGATTGGATAATATCGAAAACAAACTGAAACCCGAATTTGAATCAACCGACAAGGTCTGGAGAAGAAAGTTAGGAGTATTACGATGAAAAACCTTACAAAGATACTGTTGCTAATGCTTTTTCTCTTCGTGCTGGCCGCCTGTGGTGCGGACGAAGCAACGCCCGAGCCCGCTGAACCAGCTGAGCCGGCCGAACCAGCCGAACCGGCTGAGCCGGCCGATACCGGGATCACATTGGGCTTGTCGCTGTCGACACTCAATAATCCCTTTTTCGTCACCCTGGCCGACGGCGCCCAGGCGGCGGCCGATGCGGCCGGCGTGGAATTAGTGATAGTCGACGCGCAAGATGATCCGGCCCAGGAAGCCACCAATATCGAAGACTTGATCGAGCAGGGCGTAGGAGCCCTCCTGGTCAATCCCACAGATGCTGATGCCATTGTCCCTTCGATCCAGAAGGCCAATGACGCCGGAATCCCCGTCTTCACCATCGACCGCGGCGCGGCCGGCGGTGACGTGGTGGCCCACATCGCCTCTGACAACGTGGCCGGCGGTAGCATGGCCGGTGAATTCCTATGTGACGCCATCGGCGGCGCGGGTAACGTCGTCGAGCTGGAAGGCATCGCCGGCACCTCGGCCGCTCGCGACCGGGGCCAAGGTTTCAATGACTACATGAGCGCCAACTGCGCTGGGGCCGAAATCGTCGCTCGCCAGACGGCCAACTTCAATCGAGCCGAGGGCCTGAGTGTTTTTGAGAACATCCTCCAGGCTGAACCGGAGATCGCTGGCGTGTTCGCCCACAACGACGAGATGATCCTGGGCGCCATTGAGGCGGCCAAGGCCGCCGGACGCGACGCCGAGATCGTCTTCGTCGGCTTCGACGCCGTCGACGATGCCGTGGCCGCCGTGGATGCCGGTGACCTGGCGGCAACTGTCGCCCAACAGCCGGCCGTCATGGGCCAGCTGGGCGTAGAAACAGCGCTGACCCATCTGGACGGCGGATCTGTCGCCGACTTCACTCCGGTCGATCTGGCCCTGGTGGCTGGTGACATGTCAGCCGCCGACGTTCCTGAAGGGCAAGTCTACGGTCTGTCACTGTCAACCTTGAACAACCCCTTCTTCGTTACCCTGGCCGAAGGCGCCCAAGAAGCGGCCGACGCGGCCGGTGTAGAGCTGGTCGTAGTAGATGCCCAGGATGATCCGGCCCAGGAAGCGACCAACATGGAAGACTTGATCCAGCGTGGCGTGAACGCCATCCTGGTCAATCCCACCGATGCCGACGCCATCGTGCCTTCAATCCAGAAGGCCAATGATGCCGGCATCCCCGTCTTCACCATCGACCGCGGCGCGGCTGGCGGCGACGTGGTCGCTCACATTGCCTCCGACAACGTGGCCGGCGGCAGCATGGCTGCCGAATTCTTATGCGACGCCCTGGGCGGCAGTGGTAACGTCGTCGAACTGGAAGGCATCGCCGGTACCTCGGCCGCTCGCGACCGGGGTCAGGGCTTCAATGACTACATGAGCGCCAACTGCGCTGGGGCTGAGATCGTGGCCCGCCAGACGGCTAACTTCAACCGGGCCGAGGGCTTGAGCGTTTTCGAGAATATCCTCCAGGCTGAACCGGAGATCGCTGGCGTGTTCGCCCA
>JBFFWQ010000205.1:0-4814 GCA_041570195.1 Promineifilaceae bacterium (SeqCode)
GATCGTCCTGTATGCTTTTGGCCATCAAGTTGAACTGGTGTGGGTGATGCATTTCGTTTACCTCCGTCCGGTGACTTATATGCTCCCAGTATAGGGAACGGCGTGGGTGGAAGTCACCACCCAAACGGGGGGCGGCCGGGGGGTTCTGTCGCCCAAGGGCCACTTTGAGTATAATTTCGCTAGCCGAAACGTTCGGCAGCTAACATGTTCAGCAGCTGAACACCCTTGGCCCATTTCAGGCACCCGATGGACGAATTTCACGAGCATCCTTATGTGCAGCCCTGGTCAAGCCGCGAGCTTGAGATCGTTCGCTTGTTGGCCGATGGACTGACCAATCGCGAAATCGCCGACAAACTTTTCCTCAGCCCGGAAACGGTCAAGTGGTACAACAAACAGATCTTCGACAAGCTGGGCGTGAATAGTCGCACCCAGGCGGCCGCCAGAGCCCGGGAGATGGGCTTGCTTGACGGCGAGCAGACTGCCAAATCCGCGACCGTGCCCTTCACCCCGTCGAAGCTGCCGGCTCAACTCACCTCATTCGTCGGCCGGCAACGGGAGCTGGCCGAGGTGAGAGAGCTGTTGCAAACGACTCGACTGGTTACCCTCACCGGGCCGGGCGGAACGGGCAAGACCCGCTTATCCCTCCAGGTCGCCGCGGCCGCGACCGATCACTATGCCCATGGTGTGACCTTCGTCGGCCTGGCTTCGACGGCCGACCCCGAACAGGTCCCGGCCGCCATCGCCCGGGAGATAGGCTTGTTGGAACAACCCGGCCAATCGCTGCCGGAGTTGTTGGCGCGCTATTTCGAAAACAAACATGCGTTGCTGGTCCTGGACAACTACGAGCACGTCTTGGAGGCAGCTCCCCTGGTTTCTGATCTGCTGGCCGCTGCTCCCCGGCTGTCTACCCTGGCCACCAGCCGCGAGGTGCTGCGCCTGAGTGGCGAGCACGAGTACCCCGTGCCGCCACTGACCGTGCCCGATCCAGCCCATCTCGACGCCCTGACAGACCTTGCCGACTACGAGTCGGTCGCGACTTACGAGTCGGTGGCGCTTTTCCTGCAGCGGGCCCAGGCCGCCAAACCTGATTTCGCGTTGACGGCTGAGAACACCCCCGCCGTGGCCGCCATCTGCGCCCGTCTTGACGGGCTGCCTCTGGCTATCGAGCTGGCCACCGCCAGGCTCAGGCTTTTTGACCCTGAACAGCTGCTGGCCCGCCTGGAGAGACGGCTGGAGGTACTGAAGGGCGGGCCGCGCGACCTGCCGGCCCGGCAACGCACGCTGCGCGACACCATTGACTGGAGCTATCGGCTGTTGGAGCAGGATGAACAGCGTCTGTTTTGGCGGCTGGGCGTATTCGTCGGCGGCAGAACCATTGAGGCTGTCGAGACGATATGTGCGCCCGGGCTTACTATCGATCCCCTTGATGGCCTCGAGTCGTTGCTGCACAAGAGCCTCATTTACCAGGAAGAAGGCCCGGGTGGCGAGCCGCGCTTCGTCATGTTGGAGACGATCCATGAATACGCTCATGAGCGATTGAATGTGAGCGGCGAAGCGCGATTGATGCGAGATAGGCATTTACAATACTTTCTGGAGTTGGCCGAGGAGATGGCGGCCGGTTACCGGCGCCAGGGTCAGTTACGCCTGCTGGCGAACACCGTTGCCGAAAAGGGTAATCTGTCCGCCGCTTTCGACTGGGCGATTGAGACTAAGCAAATAGAAGCAGCGGCGCGGCTCATCTCATCACTGAGCTACTTCTGGTATTACTATGACAGCCCAGTTGAAGGCTTCCGCTGGTACAGGCGCGTGCTGCCTGGGATAAACGCAGTTTCAGAAGCTTTCCGTCCGGCCTTGCTGTTGGGAGCCGGGCAGTTGGCCACAGTTAATGGCGATCCGGTTCAGGGCAGGCAATTCTATCGAAGCGCATTGGTTTTAGCCCGGGAACTGGGCGACTTACGTAGTGAGGCCTGGTCGTTAATGCTTATCGCCGTCGATCCGAGCCACAAGGAGACCTTTTCGGCCAAGTGGCGGCGCACCGAACAGGCGCTCGCAATATTCCAGGCTTCAGACGACAAACCGAGCCAGGCCCAGGCCTTCAACATTCAGGGAGAACTAACCAAGATGGCCGGCGACAATAAGCTGGCCCGTGAGAAGTACTTAGCCTCGCTGGCGATGAGCCGTGAAACTGGCGAGACGCTTCGCCAGATCATGGTCCAGGCCAACCTATCAATGATCGCTTATAACGAGGGAGAATACCGCGAGGCGCGAGATCTGGCCCAGTCAGCCCTCGAGCGGTTCTATGAATCGGGCATACGGCAAGGGACGATTTCTGCCCTGTGGAACTTGGCCGGACCCTTGAGTAGGTTGGGGCAGCCGGCGAAGGCCGCGCGGTTGGTAGGCGCCTCGGCCGCTTTGTTTGAAGAGATGGGGGCCGCCGATCATCCGTCAGATTTTGAGCAATTGGCCAAGTACTCGGCCGCGGCCCGGGCTCAGCTGGGAGAGGTAGATTTTCAGACGGCTTGGCGCCAGGGCCAGGCCATGACCCTGGAGCAGGCGGTGGCTTGTGCCTTGGCAGATTAGCGTTAACTGCCGGCCCCAACCCCTAGTCGCCGATCACCGGTAAAGGAATCCGGCCCGCTCCCAGCAGCAATATGAAAACCACCAGGGCCAGGGCCACCAGGACTTTTACCCACATGGGCAGCGACTTCCAGATGCCGAATGTCAAAACCAGGAGGAGCCCCAGGCCGACGCCCACGACCATGGCAATAGCAGGGAAGGACCAGTTAAAGTCGTCCAATATTCACTCCAGGCGTCCAAACCAGTCAGAAGAAAGATCCTGGTTGGAAACATCATACACTGTCGTCGCTGTCAGTGAAACAGCACCATGGTCATGGGAGCTATTATCCGCTCGCGGATAGTTTCGCGCCACACTCCGCTGTCGGCCCCCACGACCATGGCAATGATTGGTAAGAACCAAATAGGTATTGGTTCGCGCCTGCGATTCCCCTGTTTGCCAACTGATTGGCGTGTCGTCGAACGATCTAGCTGTCCTTCCGACGACGCTGTTGACTGAGGTATTCGTCTACCGACTGCATTTTGCCCACACGTCGCTGGCGGATTTTCCTGGATTGTGGTCTTGATTTCTTTCTCAAGAAGAGTAATCCGCACAAGGCCAGTGCTATCCAGTATGCGTTGGATACGGCATCGGCCGCTGGCTCTCCGCCAGAGACGATCGCTATGCCGGCCATTACCAGCGTGACGGCGAGCAATGAAAATAGTCCTGCTGTTCCTACTAACTTAAACATTTTTGTCTCCATGATGATGTGATGAATGCGTCGATGATGGAAAACAAGGGGCTGATTGTCGCCTTCCTCCTGTTCGGGCTTGTTCGCGCTTCGCGCCACTCAGGTCCAGTGGACCGAATCGTTGCTCATGGCCCGCGGGCTTAAATCTGAGATGCCCTGTCTGTTCGCATTTGAACTTACAGAGAGGATCGGGTCGCGGATAGTACTTAAAAATCGCTAAAGATTTGGGCGGGGAGGGTCAAACTCGCCATCCCGGCCACAAATGGCTGCCAGCTTCGCCCCCGGATGGCTGGCGAGACTCGGCAGAAACATCATGTCTGCCCACGAACTTGTGCCGATTACGCCCACATTGACCTGTGCGTCATAAGAATCCTCCGAATTGCCACCTGATAGCCTTACGCCAACGGCGTTCGTCTACGACCCTCCGCCCAGTTAGTAGTAATCTTCAATCCCAAAGCCGAACTGCTTATTCTGCTCGCTCTTCTTGATCAGGTTGGCCAGCCGCTTCTCGAACTCTCCCGGCCGCTCGCGAGCCGCCTCCACATAGGCGATCCGGATCCGCCGGTACGGGCCTGAGTAGGTCTGGAAGTTCCGCCAGGCGGCCTCGTTGGCCTGCAATGCGGCCACGATATCGGCCGGATACTCAAACTCTCGCTCCAAGAGGTCGCCCAGCCCGTCCAACACTTCCGGCATGACCCTGCCTTGAGCCGCCAGCCGTCTCAGCCGCTCGATATTCGTCTGCGAATAGCTGCTCCTGGCTCTTCGGGGCGAGAAACGCTGGGCCGAGCGCGGCTCATCCAGCTTCTTGATGATGCTGTCGATCCAGCCGAAACACAACGCCTCCTCGACCGCATCGTTGTAGGCTATCCGCGGCTTGCCCGACTCCTTGCGGTAATAGACGAGCCATATCTCCGACTCGCTTCGGTAATGGTCAGCCAGCCAGGCCCGCCAGGCCTCACGTTCCGTCACATAAAGCGTCTTGCCAATCTCCACGCTTATTCTCCCATCACGCAAATGCCCAACGTTATGTCAATCCGCTTGAACGGGTTTCTCGTGCTACCAGGCGGCGAATTCATTCGCTAGCTTAGCGGCCGGCAAGGATGCAACCGCTGGCCACCAGAAAAATGGCAAGTATCTCCACCGCGATTTCGTCCGTATCTTTCGGATCGTAGGCAAAGAAAGTCTGAAGCTTCATCGTCAAGACGACCACCCGGGCACATACGTGGCCGGCTAAAGAAATTGGACGCGGGATGCCGATGTATTCGTTGTGGGCTGCGCTGTGCTGCAGGCTATGGTACCATCCACATGCTCGCAAGTCCACACGCACCCACGCACCACCAGATCCCGATCCCCAGCCCCTGGCCCCCGATCCCAAACCCGCACACAACTCACAAATTCCATACACAATCTCTACACAATCCCCTGCTATCCTTCCAGCAACTTAACAAGCCAGAAGTCAGGCTTCTCCGTAAAAGAAATATCGGCGACTTGAGTTCCCAAGAAGCCTGA
>JBFFWQ010000206.1:0-4803 GCA_041570195.1 Promineifilaceae bacterium (SeqCode)
ACGCAGATATCATCGCGGCAACTAACGTCGCCTCGGCCATTTATTACGGCAAATCTCCCGGCTGGGAACAGTTCATGCTTACCACCGACGATGCCCACCTCTACCAGATCGGTAACGTTCTACTGCTCTACACAGGAAGCGTACTGGCCATCACCCGCCTCCTGGTAAAGACCTTCGGTGAACGCGAAATTGGAATTCATTGACAGGCCCGGCGATTTCACGAAAAGATTGGCGATGCAGATGCATTGCCAAGCGCTTTCGCCGAGCACAATAGATTCTATACAGGCCTCGTCGTGCTGTGCTTTGGAGATGACATGATTAGCAACTTTGGCGAACCGCATTTCGTGAACCTGGCAGCAGGTATGATGTTCCTGCTGCTACTTCTGGCGTTGACGTCTTGCGGCACCCTAGATATAGCCTCGACCAGACGCCTGGGCCTGCCCAGGCTGCAACCTCGCCAGAATCGGGCGTTGTTCAAGACACTGGGACAGTGATTCCGGCGATGCCTTGCGAAACGCCGCAGCCGGCGGCTGGCTGGGAAACCCTGGTAGGCTACGTCCACCCTCGATACGGCTATGAAGTCCTAGTTCCAGAGAATGCCGAAGTGTCGGAGCCAGAGCCGGACGGCCGCCGTTGGCATTTTCACCGGTCAGATCGATGAAAAGCTGCGGCTGGTGCGCAATGGCGAGTCGGTTGTCCTCAATGTTCATTGGCTCGACGATAATAGCTACCTGTATGTACAGGCATCAGACAGGGGTTGGGATCTACTCTTGAGCGACAATAGCGGCACGGTTACGCTCGTCGCGTCTGTGGGCGGCCAACCGCCGGCACTTGATGCTGTGGAGATAGCTGATGATAGGTAAGCCGGTCTGCCGATGATGTACTATGCCGGTGTGCTATGTAAACAGCTCGGGCCGATCGCTTGTGGAAACAAGCTCAGCGTTCGTCCTAGAGCTTTCGTTCCATTGCCGGTAGTATGCGAATGTTTGTTAGTGTTATCTATTTTACACTGTGTAGCGGAACCGATTTCTCCAATAGAACGTCAAGTCAGATGTACCACGGGCATAGCAATGTCGATCGTAGGTGAAATTGCCAGTCAGCAGCTTGCTGCAGTTTGCGATGGAGGTTCATGATGAAACGATGCCTTTCTGTTTGCGTGTTCTTGTCTGTGCTGCTCTTGTTGGTAGCTTGTGGTTCTCCGGTTGACGAGCAGGAACCGGACGACCTGGTTGATTTAGATCCAGCGGCTACAGCTTCCCTAGCGATTCAGACTACCCTGCCACCAACTGAAGAAACGGCCGCGCCAACTCGGCTATCGACGGCAATGCCAACCGAAACGGCAACCCCGACAGCGACGGCAATGCCAACCGAGATGGCAACGGCAGAGCCAACCCAAACGCCAACTGCCACAGCTACCATCGCCCCTGATCCAACTTCGCCGGTTCCTAGAGATACCAGAACAGGCATTCCCGAGATTGATTTCGTCATCGACACCGTACTGAGCAATGATCTTGAGGCGCGTCAGGCGTTAGTCCGGTTTGTGACACTCGGCTGCACCACGGCTGTTGCATTAGGAACCACACCAATGTGTGAGAATGGTCAGGCGGAGGGTACGCTCGTGGATTTCTTTCCGCTTGGTGGCCCAGGCGAAGGTCACTCCGTTCCAGCGTCAGAAGCAGGTCGCGTGCTGGGATTTGAAGCTGAATCACTCTATGCGGCCTATGTAGTCTCAGAGGATCTACCTGATCGAGCTGATTTTCCTCTCGGCACATATGCTCTATTCTTTACCACCGTGTCCAGTGGGCAATCAAACAACGTATCCGTGATTCTCCGTGTCAACGATGAAGGTTATATCGTTCGCCTGGATGGTTTGGCAGGTATGCCTCTGGACTTCTATTTCCAGCAAAAGGCCGCAGACCTCATCGATCCGCCACCACAGACAGTGATGTTCGCTTCAGAGGCGGCCGAGATATTGGTGTATCCACCAGAGACTGACCAGTAGGTATTAAGTATCGCCAATCCAGGAAGCCCGGCTTGCAGGCCATGATCCTCATACAGACCAACTTTTCTTCCCGGACCATGGCTTGTTAGTAGTCGTTCCCAAGACTTCCATCTTGCCGGTGGATTGACAAGAGCTGTGGAGCATGCTCGCGTGAAGTCACCAACAAGCCTGAACTACCTATTGGATTTGGTTCCGTCCAATTTTGACTTGAGGATAGAAGTCGAGTTTTGGACAAAACCCTATGGGAATGAGACCGAAATTTCGTCATTAAGCAGGAGTTTGAAGATGAGAGGAAATAAATCTGTCTTCATGATCCTGGCTGTACTGTTCTTGCTGGCAGCCTGTGCCTCAGCGACCGAGGAGCCACAAGTTGAAGCCCAGGTTGAATTAGACCCAACGGCTTTTCCTACCACGACTAGCAGGCCCACATCGCCACCAACTGCCGAGTTAGTCACGCAAACCCAAGCATCGGTTGCAGACCCAACCGAAACGACAATCACTGAGACAGCTACACAAACTCCTGTTGCGACCGCAGTTCCAATCGACACGCCGACCCACACGCCAGCGCCGATAGATGACCTGGTCGTCGTCTTTAGCAAGGATAACAATGCCTGGCTGTGGACCGAAGACAGCGGCGAGCGCCAGCTTACCATAGATGATGGCGTTGGCCAGGTCCTGTTGAGCGACGACAAGGGCGTTATTGCCTTTCGCCGGGGCAATGGCATTTGGGCCGTAGATGCCGATGGCAGCAACGAGCGCCAGTTAGTCAAAGAGAGCGACCTGCCAGTCCCAGAATGGGCCGACTATGTCACCGGAATGACGATTAACCAATTGGCCTGGATCCCGGGCAGCCATGAACTGTTGTTTAATACAACAATACTTATTGACGGACCCGGAATTCTGTTGTCCGATGATCTCTGGCGGGTTGATGCCGACGAGCTGACCCTGGAGAATCTATTCACCTCTGGGGAAGGCGGCAATTTCACCATCGTGCCAGACGGAAATCGAGTGGCTGTAATTACGCCAGATAGCATCTCCTTGACCACGATAAACGGCGAAGACAAGCAGCGCATCTTCGGTTACACACCTGTCATCACCTACAGCGAGGTCCAATACTATGCCCGGCCTGTCTGGTCGGCTAGCAGTGACGTTTTAGGTGTGGCTGTCCCCCCTCCAGACCCGTTGGCAGGCGTGGTCTTCCCCCCGCCAGAATCGTCGACCCGCGTGGTAATCCCCAACCTGGCCTATGGTATTTGGCGCCTGCCTACCGACGGGACGCCGGCCCGGCATGCTGGCACCATCGAAGCTCGGGGTGGGCTGGCTGTACCCGACATCAACCCCACGCTGGAGATGATCGCCTATCTAAGCAGCTCGGAGGTTGACCCGGAGCGGACTGATTTGCTCTTTGTCAGCTGGGATGACAGGATCGGCGATCCCATCTTCTATACCAGCCAGGTCAATTCCTTCTACGACTGGTCGCCTGGCGGAGAACGGTTCAGTTTCGCCCGGTCGCCTGGCGAGACAGCCACTGTCAGTATCTTCGCCGGCCAACTGGAAGAAGAATCGCAGCTGGTAGGCAATGGCGAGTCGCTTGCCCTCGACGTTCGTTGGCTCGACGACAATAGCTACCTATATTTGCAAGCATCGGACAGGGGTTGGGACCTGCTCTTGAACGACGGCAGCGGCACGGATACGCTGATTGCGTCTGTGGGCGGCGAGACTCCAGCATTTGATGCTGCGAAATAGCCGATGTCCGGTCAGTTAGTTTGAGGATCGTGTAGTATGCCGGCGCACCTGTGGTATGTTGAGCCTGCTCCGGCGGATCGCTCGTGGCAGCAATCTCAGCCTGCGCCCTCGATTTGCTATTCAATTGCTGGCAGAGAGCAAACGTTGGTCAGTGTCGTCTATTTTACATTGCGAAGTGGAACTAATTGCGCCAGGAAGACGTCAAGACAGATGTACTGCGCGCATGGCGATGTTGATCGTAGCCCAAATCGCCTTCTAGCAGACTGTTCATTAGGACTGAGAAATTCACTGGACCAACTAAGGAGGACCGAATTGTTTACCATGCAGACCAGATTCATTTGGGTATGGCTTCTACTGATTTCTAGCTTTCTCATCAGCTGCTCTCCGGGAAGCACGCCGCCAGGCGCCAATTCAATCGGCGGCGTCGTGGATGGCGGTTCGTATTCCTATCATTATTGGGAAGAAGGGTTGGCAATCCTTCTCTGGCAAGATACATCCTACGCCACTGGCGAAAGTTGTTCGGGGACAGCTTCCACTGACGATCCAGCCTATAGACTTGAATGTGACGTCCTCGGGCCTGAAGGGCGCTACTATAGCTGGAAGGCCAATACGACGGACGGCGTGACGGCCGAGATGTGGATCGAAGACCAGCCCTTCGATCTTTCGCAAGGCGCTATGTTCTTGGTAAACATCAGGGAAGATGGCGTCCAAGTTGAGCAATTGCAGCGGGATCTTTCAGCCTTAGAGCGGAGCAACGAGGCTATCGCAGCCCTGGCTGAAAGCGACCCAGATGTTGCCAACTTCATGGCCACCAAAAAGGCTGAAGGCGATTCACCAGAGGTCAACGACGAGTATGGCCTGGTTGAGTTCACAGACGCCTTGCGTATGGATGGTCAATCAGTGGAGATTGGCGGCCTGATCGACCAACCTTTCATCTCTGCGCCGGGACAGGTCATCGTTGTCAACGGTGAGGATGTGCAGGTCTTTGAATACCCAGACTCAGCAGTCGCGGCGGACGAGGCAGCTCAGATCTCGCCCGATGCCAGCTCGGTTGG
>JBFFWQ010000207.1:0-4787 GCA_041570195.1 Promineifilaceae bacterium (SeqCode)
AACTGTTATTGTTTACGGAATCGATACATCATCTCTGTATCAGAAACAACTCAGAACGGCATCGCACCGCCCAACGCTTTGGCCACAGCCGATTAGATAATACACCAACTTCAATCCAAACGAAATCCGATTTCACGGCTTATGCAGGTGATGTTGCCGATTGTTTAGCGGGCCGCCGTTCAGCGTACGCTAGGCGCACAAAAACGCACAAATTTACCACACTTTCGCACACCGCTTGCGCTATAGTGTAGTTAGACTTTCTATCAGAGATTCCTCGGAGCCAGCCTCCCGGAAGCGTACTCGGGCTCCCTACGCCGGGCGGAGCATCTGGGAGGCAAACCTTCGGCTCCCGATCCTTGTTCGCGAAGCGGTCGCTAGGCGGCATCTCCGATCCCCAGCCCCCAACCTCTGATCCCCTCCTTTTGCCCTTCCCCATCCGACATGTTATGCTCAGGTGGGCCAGACTGGATGACGAGGAGAACAGATGCGCGAAGTCAATATCTTGCGTGGCGAACGGATCCGTCTGACGGCCGTAGACAAGGACGATCTGCCGGCTATCGGCGGCTGGTTCGAAGATGCCGGCTTCGCCCGCTTGTTCGACGCCACGCCGGCCGCGCCCAAAAGCAAGGCAGCGTTGAGCCAGTGGCTAGAAGACATGCAGAATGACAAGAGTGGTTTTCTGTTCGGCATCAGGCCAGTCGACGGGCAAACCCTGCTGGGCTACGCCGAGCTGGATGGCATCCTGTGGTCCAATGGCACAGCCTGGTTGGGATTAGGTTTGGGGGAGCGCGACAATTGGGGCCAGGGTTATGGCGCCGAAGCCGCGCAACTGGTCCTGAATTTCGCCTTCAATGAGTTGAATCTGCGCCGGGTCCAGTTGACGGTCTTCAGCTACAACGAACGGGCCATCGCGCTTTACGAGAAGCTGGGCTTCGTTCGTGAAGGCGTCTATCGCGAATACTTGCAGCGCGACGGCCGTTTACACGACATGATCCTCTATGGCCTGCTGCGCCGCGAATGGCGGACCGGCGCTGAGTCTTGAGGATGACAGCCATCTCTTTTAACCTTGAACCCTCCACGACAGCCATTGCCTGCGCCACCGGCGGTTTCAAGGGCGTCTTCGTAGCCGGCGTTCTGAGCGCGTTCGAAGCCAGCGAATTCCGGGCCGCCGCCTATGCCTCAGCTTCGTCTTCCGTGCTTCCAGCGGCCGCGGCGGCCGTGGGCCAGAGCCAAAGGCTGGGGCTGGCTCATTGGCTGGATGGCCAAAAAATGATGGCCAGGCCGGATACAAATATGAGCGCCATGGTCCTGGAAGGGATCGCCCACAACAGCCCCTGGCTAAGGCAGATGCTGTTCACCGAAGGAGCGGCCCGATTTCTGATTGCAACGAATGCCGTCGATGAGGAGG
Source organism: Promineifilaceae bacterium (SeqCode) (assembly GCA_041570195.1). Lineage (GTDB taxonomy): Bacteria > Chloroflexota > Anaerolineae > Promineifilales > Promineifilaceae > UBA11865. The sequence goes on from JBFFWQ010000207.1 coordinate 1,409, forward strand.
GCGCGAAAGAAACCCAGGACAAACGGGCCAGGCGACGGGGCCGGATGCTATTGCTGGAGGCCGCTCGAGGGGACCGGCGCTGGATCGACGACCATTTGACGCTACAGTTGTTCGATACGGAGGCCGAAGATGACCGGCATCGCCTGTCGGAGTGGAATCTCGACGAGGTCGCCTATGCTTCGTCGCGCATGTTGCATGCCTGGGATATTCCAGCCTGGATCGACGGGCGACCCTATGTGGATGCTTTCTACACCTGCTCTTGTCCGGCCCTCGAAGTGGCCGTCCTGGGCTTTGAGCGGGTCATCGCCCTGGCCACAGAACCGATTCTGTACCGGGACATTTTTCAGGACCAGAGAATCCCCGACCAATGGCAAGGCCGGCCAATCCATATCATCCGGCCGGAATACGATCCGGCCCAAAAGGACGTCAACTACACCAGCGCCACACAAGAAGGTCTGGCACAACTTTACGAACACGGCCGGCGGCAAGGGTTCATTTTCTTGTCGAAGTTCGACGCTTGAACGCCATGCCGTTCCTACTTTGTCCCATCCCGTTTCCCGTTGTAGAATGTGGCTCTCATTTTCCATTAAAGTGGGCGGAGGATAAATTGGTGTTGACCACAATACCGCCATGACCCGTGTCTAATCGTGGCATCAAATCGTCGCTCCAGATGAAAGAAAAGGTCCGTACTTGACCATAACTATCCGCTTATGTCTCTTAAATGTCACCCGAATGCCACCAAGTTGACATTTTTTGTTAACTAATTTACAATGGATTCGGTCAATCCTTCGGTATGAGATAGAGGATCTGCTTTCAGTCTTGACCAACTGGAGCGAGGAGAGGAGGATTCCGACCCCTTGGGTGACTGCTTCGCGTCAAGCTGCATCTGGAGCAATAGCACCATGAGCCGGGCTTCCCAATCGCGGAACCTGCTCTGGATGCTGTTGTGTGCGCTGAAGCGACGCGCATTAGGCGCCTACGCAGAAAGTCTATCTATCAAGGATATCAATGGCCCAACTACTGGAAGTTAACAACCTTGTGACTAGATTTTACACTGAGGATGGCGTTGTCCACGCTGTCAACGGAATTAGCTACACACTGGACGAGGGAGAGTCCCTGGCATTGGTGGGTGAAAGTGGGTGCGGGAAGTCGGTAAGCGTTCTTTCGATCATGGGTCTCATCCCCAACCCGCCCGGGCGTATCGACGATGGCACGGTCATGTACAACGGCCGGGATTTGCTAAAAGTATCCACCGAAGAGATGCGTTCGGTTCGCGGCCGGGAGATCGCCATGGTCTTCCAGGATCCGATGACGTCCCTGAACCCCGTGCTGACCATTGGCCGTCAGCTCACCGAGGGACTTAAGTTGCACTTGGGCATGAACAGCGCTCAGGCGAAGAGCCGGGCGGCCGAAATGCTAGAGCTGGTCGGCATCCCTAATGCCGAAGACCGGCTGAGCGATTACCCCCACCAATTCTCCGGCGGCATGCGCCAGCGGGTCATGATCGCCATGGCCCTCTCCTGTAACCCATCGCTGTTGATAGCCGATGAGCCGACGACCGCCCTGGACGTGACGATCCAGGCGCAAATTGTGGAGTTGGTCAAGCAACTCCAGGAGAAATTGGGCATGGCCATCATCTGGATCACCCATGACCTGGGTGTCATCGCCGGCATGGTGGAAAAGGTCGCTGTCATGTATGCCGGCCACATTGTCGAGATGGCGCAAGTGCATTCGCTTTATAAGAAACGGCGTCACCCGTATACCCTGGGATTATTGGAGTCGATCCCCAAACTGGACCAGGACAAAGATACACGGTTGGCGACCATCAAAGGTCTGCCGCCGGACTTGCTGCAAGAACCAGAATTTTGTCCATTTGCTCCACGCTGTCCTTACGCCATTGACAAGTGCTGGCAAGAAAATCCGTCACTGGTGCCAACCGGTCCGAATCATCAAACTGCTTGCTGGCGTTGGGAAGAGATACGCATCGATATGCAGTTTGGAGATAAGATATGAGCGAGGCAAATGGCAAAGAAGTCTTGGTGAAGGTCAGGAACCTGAAGAAGCATTTCCCCATCAAGCGCGGCGTTTTCAGGCGCCAGGTTGGCGCCGTTCAAGCCGTCGATGGGGTGACTTTCGATATCTATCAGGGCGAGACCCTGGGTCTTGTAGGCGAAAGTGGTTGCGGCAAATCGACGACCGGCCGGACCATCCTGCAATTGCTAGAACCGACCGATGGGCAGGTTTTCTATGCGGACAAAGAGTTGACGGGCTTGAGCCGATCGGACATGCGCAAGGCGCGCAGAGAAATGCAGATGATCTTCCAAGATCCGTACGCTTCGCTGAACCCGCGCATGACCGTTGCCAGCATCGTCGGCGAGCCTTTGTCGATTCACAATATCGGCGACAGCGCCAGCCGCAAAGAACGGGTCCAGGAGCTGCTAACCCTGGTGGGCTTGAACCCTTTCTTCGTCAACCGCTATCCCCACGAATTCTCTGGCGGACAGCGGCAGCGTATTGGCATTGCCCGGGCCCTGGCCACCAATCCGTCGTTCATCGTGGCCGATGAACCCATATCGGCGCTCGATGTCTCGGTTCAGGCTCAGGTCGTCAACCTGTTGGATGACTTGAGCAGTGAGCTAGGTTTAACCTACCTCTTTATCGCCCACGACCTGTCGATGGTGCGCTATATCAGCGATCGGGTGGCGGTGATGTACCTGGGTCGCATCGTCGAACTGAGCGATCGCGACAGTATTTTCAAACACCCTCTGCACCCTTATACGCAGGCTTTACTGTCGGCCATTCCGATAGCCGATCCGGAAAAAGAAGAAAAGCGCCAGCGCCTGATCTTGGAAGGCGACGTCCCCAGCCCGGCAAATCCGCCGACGGGATGCCGCTTCCATCCGCGCTGTCGTTACGCCACGGAGATATGCCAGGATGAAGATCCGGAGTTTCGCAATCTGACGGTGAACGGCGCCGAGCACTGGGTTGCCTGCCACCACGCGGAGAATTTTGTATAGAAATAAGCCCTTAGCGGTGAGCTATTAGCTATGAGCGTTGCCGGAAAAGCTGGCTAACGGCTAAGAGCTAACAGCTAACTGCTCTTCGAGGAGGTGATGCCTGACAATAGACGATAGCGTATGTTTGAATTGACCGTTTGTAAGAAATCGGAAGATAGAAGTTGATTTTGGAGGAGACACAAATGTTTAAGACAAGAAAAGTTGGCCTGATTTTGGCCGCGTTGGCCGTCCTGGCCCTGTTCTTCGCGGAGAGGTCGCTTGAAAAACAAACCATAACGAGCGCCGACGTCGCGCTTTGCATAATTTTTGCCGTGACGGCTTATTTCACCCGCTCGATCGGGCTAGCGCTTTGTCCGGCGCTG
>JBFFWQ010000208.1:0-4770 GCA_041570195.1 Promineifilaceae bacterium (SeqCode)
AGATTGAACATAGGCAATTCGGCGGGTGCCCATATGAGTTTTGTAACCCAGCAAACCGTGACAGATGTCACGTCGCCGGCAATGCGTCATGACGGATCGACAAGCACAGGCCCAGATTAACGCAGCTCGAGTTTAGTCATCCACACTCGCCTGGAAGAGTCAACGGCGCCCATGTTGCTGTCTTCCGATTCCAGGACACAGAAGCCCCTGCACTTTGTACTGCAACGCTCTTCGTATGTACAGGCAATTTAGCGGGCTGTAGCTAGGTGATCTCACCTACGGCCAAATCAGTGTTCTTGCCGTTTCGAACTGGTGTCGTCACGTGTATGCTGTTTGTAGGACTAGGGAAATGAGCATTACCATCGCAAGTGATCAACGCACGAGAGTTGCTGTCCTGGGCACACTAGCTGAGTTCCACGACGGAGCAATACCTTTTGATATGTCTAATTTGTTGGAATTGGTTGCCAGTATTAACCCAGACCTGCTCTGTCTGGATATCACACCGCAGCAGTGGCGTGAGCGAGAGTTTGACGTGCTGCCACCCGATTACCGGGACGCGCTTTTGCCATTGGCGCGTCAGACTGACATCGTGGTGGCTCCCATTGGCGGCGAAATCGACTGGCCCGCTGAAGTAGTGGCTGGATGGCGAATTATGGTTACGTGCCGCCTGCGCAGCTGGATCAGCGCGATACAACGCAGAGCGCCCAGCCCTGAGGCACTGAACCGCGGCTGGCGGCACGAATTGGTCAACACCCTTTATTACGCGACCAGGAGGCTGACCAATAGCGATAGAAGAGGCGGTGCCCGGGCTCACGCCGACTATTTGACCGAGCAGGTTCTCGCAGTGTCCCAACGCGATCCTGGTGCACGTCTCCTGGTTGTAGTAAATGTCCAGTACTGCCACCTGATTCGGGAGCGTCTACGAAAGCACGGTGAAGTTATGGTCACAGGCCTTTCGGAGTTGTGATCATAACAGGAAGCTGATCAGGAGATCATTCTCATTAATAGAATGTACAGGCGAAAAAGCAGTTGGATGCATATCAGATATGGAAGCAGGTGTGGAATATGTGGTTAATAAAATTGTGGATGAAGTGGACGATTAAGCGGGCTGCCTACCGAATCCTGGAGGGTCGATACATAGACCGAAACCAGCCCCAGAGAGGGCGCTTTAGCCGCCAGCAGGTCAATCGTTTTCTTCACCGGACCTGGCGCAACCTCGATGCCATGGAGCCCAAGGCAGAGCTGGATCAGCTAACGAACTTGGGTAATCGGCAAAACGTCTTCATGTCCGTCGCGAGCCTGGCCGGTTACCGGGCGTTACTAGATGATGGTATCGAGCCAGCATACGCTACCGAGCTGTTCTCAGACATTGGATGGAGGGTATATGTAGCTTTGTTCCAGCCCCTGCGCTTCCTGGCCCGACTGCGCTATCGCGACGAGCCCCAGAAACAGGTGAACTTCATCCTGCGCGCATTCATGCGTTATCCATTCAGCGAACCCGGCTATCAGGGCGAGGCCAGCGAAGAGGCCGATCACTTTCGCACAGACTGGACTCGATGCGCGCCTCTAGAGTATGTCAAAATCCACGGCCGCGAAGGAGAGCTAGCCTTCTTTTTCAACACATGGTGCATGTATGACTGGGCCCTGGCCCAGATTATGACTGCTGATGGATGGTACGAGCGAGAGCACACCTTGTCTGACGGCGATGAAGTCTGCGACATGCGCTGGTACGCCGGAACTGCCAAAGAATATTCATAAAGGAGAATTCACAATGACTACTAATAGTATTAGCTTACCCGTTGAAGGGATGAGCTGCGCCTCCTGCGTCGCCAAGATCGAAGGAGCGATCGGCAAGGTTGACGGTGTCGAGAAGGTTGGCGTTAACCTGGCCACCGAAAAAGCCAAGGTTACCTTCTCTGACGGACAAGTAGATCTTAATCAGGTGGTTGATGCGGTCGCCGACGTTGGGTACCGCATACCAGCTGAGACGATGATACTGCCGATCGGCGGCATGAGTTGCGCTTCTTGCGTCACTACTATTGAAGGGGCGCTGGCCGATGTACCCGGGGTGGTCAGCGCAACAGTCAACCTGGCCACCGAGAAGGCCACGGTTGCTTACGTTCCCGGAGTGGCGTCGCTACAGGAATTCAAGAAAGCAGTCTCTGACGTGGGATACGAGGTGCTCATAAGCTCCGAAGGTTCGGTACCCGAAGACCAGGAAGATCAGACGGAAAGGAAGATGCGTCAGGCTACGTTCCGAATGCGGGTGGCCTGGGCCTTTACCATTCCTATCATCTTGTGGATGTTCGCTGAGATGTTCTTCGGAATCATCTGGCCCAATGAAGTTATCTTCAATCTGGGGATGATCCTCCTAGCCTTGCCCGTCCTCTTCTGGGTTGGGCGAGATACCTATCGCGGGGGATTGGCCGCTGTCAGGCACCGCCAGCCCAATATGGATACCTTGATCGCCCTGGGAACCGGTGTTTCGCTGCTCACAGGGCCGGCTTCCTTCTTCTTCCCGGTGGCCAACTACGCCGGCGTCGCTGCCATGATCATGGCCTTTCACCTTACCGGCCGCTACGTGGAAGAGACTGCCAAAGGTCGGGCTTCCCAAGCCATCCGCAAGCTGCTTGAGTTAGGCGCCAAGACGGCCAATGTCATTCGTGACGGTCTAGAAGTTGAAATTCCTATCGAAGAGGTCCAGGTTGGCGACCTGATGGTCATCCGGCCGGGTGAAAAAATCCCGACCGACGGTCTAATAGTTGCGGGCGACAGCGCCGTCGACGAATCGATGGCTACCGGCGAGTCAATGCCTGTCAACAAGCATCCGGGAGACGAGGTGATCGGCGCTACTGTCAATCAAGAAGGTCTGCTAAGGGTTGAAGCCACCCGGGTCGGAAAGGACACGTTTCTCTCCCAGGTAATCAAGTTGGTCGAGGAGTGCCAGGGCACCAAGGTACCCATCCAGGAATTCGCCGACAAGGTCACGGGCGTCTTTGTACCCATTGTCATCGGCATTGCCATCTTTACCTTCCTGGCCTGGTTCCTGTTCTCCGACCTGATGCTAAATCTGGTTGACCTGGGATCATTCTTGCCATGGGTCAATCCTGACTTAAGCGTGATTACACTGGCGATAGTATCCACAGTCGCCGTATTAGTCATTGCCTGCCCTTGCGCCTTGGGCCTGGCGACGCCCACCGCCCTGATGGTAGGTACTGGAAAGGGCGCCGAGCACGGGATCCTGATTCGCTCCGGCGAGGCGATCCAGACGATAAAAGACCTCCGGGTTATCGCATTTGATAAGACGGGAACGATCACCAAAGGCAAACCGGAGGTGACCGATATCGTCCCGGTAGAGGGTTTCAGCGAGATTGAGGTTCTGGCTTTGGCCGCCTCGGCTGAGCAAGGAAGCGAGCACCCCTTGGGTTCTTCGATTGTAACACAGGCCAAAAGCCAGAAGATAACCCTTGAAGAACCGCAGGGCTTTCAGGCGATACGGGGCAAAGGGATCAGGGCCCTGGTCGACGAACAAGAAGTTTTGATTGGTTCTCGCCGCCTGATGCGAGAGTATGGCATTGACCCAGATCCGTTGGAACAGTCGCTGCAAAACCTGGAGGACGAAGCCAAGACGGCAATGCTCATCGCCGCAAATGGTAAACTGGCTGGCGTCATCGCCGTGGCTGATACGTTGAAGGAAGACTCCGTTGCCGCTATCGGCGAGCTGCACCTCATGGGATTGCAGACAGCCATGGTTACCGGCGACAACCGGAGGACGGCCGAAGCGATCGCCCGCCGGGTGGGCATCGATTACGTGCTGTCCGAGGTACTACCGGATGGTAAAGTGGCCGAAGTCCAAAAGCTTCAAGACCGGTTTGGCATGGTAGCCTTCGTCGGTGATGGCATCAACGACGCACCTGCCCTGACACAAGCGAATGTCGGAATTGCCATAGGCACTGGCACCGATATCGCCATCGAAGCCAGCGACGTGACGCTGGTGCGCGGCGAACTAACGGGCATCATTGAGGCCATCAACCTCAGCAATGCCACATTCCGCAAGATTAAACAAAACCTGTTCTGGGCCTTCTTCTACAATGTGGTCATGATTCCGCTGGCTATGATCGGCTGGATGCATCCTGTCCTGGCCGAGATCGCCATGGCCATCAGCTCGATCACAGTGGTCGGCAATGCCAATCTCCTGCGCAGGGAGGACATCCGGCCCAGTTACCTGCGCGATGAAGGCAGCTCCAAAAAGGGAGAGAGGAGCCAGAGCGATTCCTTTGAACCAGAAACGGCTGTCGCACAGGTTTAGATATCCATGATCTGGTGGCAACATGAGCGTTAACTACCATCAACCACTTGTTAGCTCCGGCGCCTATATAGTCAGGCCAACAGACGCTTTCCAGAGATGCAATGTCGGGGCAGGTCAGATCAACCGACAAGCGCCGGGCTCGGCGACCCACTATCGCCAGAGCCATGTTGCCACCCCTGCCCCGTTCAACGCACAAGCTGTCCGGGCCACGGGATTGAAAGAAACAAACACATTTCCGCTGAGTTCATGTAGTACAGACCGGAAGTAGTATGACATCTGCACGGCGATTTCGAGCCCCTTTTCTGCCCATTAGCCCTCCTCCCTTAAAGGAACGGCCGCTAATTGGCCTGGAGCGACTTATCAAAGGGGCGCTTTTCAACTGCAGTATGTGCGGTAACTGCTTGTTGCAAGAGACTGCTTATATCTGCCCGATGCAGTGCCCCAAGGGCTTGCGCAATGGC
>JBFFWQ010000209.1:0-4615 GCA_041570195.1 Promineifilaceae bacterium (SeqCode)
AGAGTCACTGTCTTGGGCCAATGAGTCAGCCATCTCAGCAAAGGCATTCAGCTCCTGTTCTCGTTGATCTTGCAGTGCCTCAAGGCGTCTCCTGATCATCAAAACGTCGGGGTGCTGTTCCGTATACTTTATCAGAAGCTCGTCAAGCCTCGATTCAAACTCAAGAATACGGACCTCCAGATTCGATGGCGGTCCAATTCCTGAGCCAGCAAGGTCAGCGCTATAGGTGGCGGGAATTTCGGCCAGTTGACGCTTGAGTTCATCGCGACGTGCGACCGCGTCTTTGAACTCTGCTCTGCTCTCAGAAAGTTGCGCGGTTACCGCGCCTAGCTTTCCCTGAAACCCCAACTCACCGGGCAAAAGATGCATATTCTCTTGTTTGAATTTTGCCAATCTCTCTTCAGCCTCGACAAGCTGTTTCTCATAGCTCGCGATCTGGTCAAGAAGGAACGTTTGTGCCGTGTCCATATCTTCGCGGCTGTGACCCAGGTTTTGTTCGACGAAATTCGTCAACAATGCCTGTACGACATCGTGGGCGCGCTCGGCATTCTTATCCTCATAGCTGATCGAAAATAGGTTCTCATTCTGTAGATTTATCTTGATTCGATTTTTCAAACTTGCCGCAAGTTGTCGCTCGCCTTCAGGGGTATTGACCGTCAGATCCAGATCGACCTGCCGCACGACATTCCTGAGGTTGGGTTCGCTCAGGAGAAACTGTCCCATAACGCGCACTTCCAACCCCATATTCGATTCTACCGCCACTCCGCGAAGGAGCGATTGAAGCATTCCGGAGGTGTCTACGTAGATGCGGGCGCTTGACTGGTACACGTCGGGCATGAAAATGATAGAAGCCCACGCAACAAGGCATATCGACCAGGCGACACCCAATCCATACCAGCGCCGACGCCATAAGGCATTGACGTAAAAGCCTATTTGCTGCCGCACATCGCTAAACAAGCCTTGACCCCAATCAATGCTCAGCTCAAGAACACCCGCCGGAGCTCTTATCGTTGCCGAAATGTATCTTTAAAGTCGCTGAATTCCAACACCTTAAATCACGACAATTTGCCTCAATATTTCTGAAACCGAGCGAATCTATCCGTGCCGTCGCGAAAACAACGTTCGCTGATGACATGATCCGTAAACAACGATTGCGACCGTCTTCGGCAAATCCAAACGGGATAACCGACAAAGGGGGGAGGCTCCGGCCGTGCCGTCACAGGCAGTTTATAGCAGACCCTCGGGGATAATCAGAACGTCTCCCGGACGCACTTGGGCGTTGGCGGTGATATCGCCATCCCTGACGAGATCATCGAGCCTGACTTGATACTCTTTTTGCACGCCCTGCATATTGCGAACCAATACGGAGCCGTTTCCATCGGCGAATTCCGTCAGACCACCCGTTGCGATCATGACGTCGAGAAGCGTCATATTGGCCCGAAAAGGGATGGCCTGAGGAGATGCCGCCTGTCCCAGCACCCTGATCTGTTGCGAGGGAGGTCCTGAAAATCCCGTCACAATCACGGTGACGAACGGATCCTGAACATAGGGCTTGAGTTCTGCTTCGATCTCCCGAGCGAGCGCGGCGGGTGTCTTCTCGGTCGCAACCAGATCTTCGATCAGGGGAATCGAGATGCGGCCATCCGGTCTTACGGTCACCCCTGTTGATAGTTCGGGCTCCCGCCATACGAAGACCCGCAGTCCGTCGCCGGGGCCGATGAGATACATGGGGCCCTCTGCTTCGTCGGCCACAGGTGCTGGCGGCAATTCTTCACCGGTCTCGCATGCAGAGACACTTACGAGCGCCAAGAACATCAAGAAACGAACGGACATACGCATCGATACCACCGATTTCAACGGAGCTACCATAATGCTATCCGCCATCTCTTAATTGGACAATAGCCTTGGACCACTGATTTCAGCCGGTGCGTGAAGATGAATGTGCCGTTTTCATCCTGTGAAATCGCCAACGATTTAAGGACCGCCAATCCGCGAAAACTGGCCCTTGCGGTCTAAATATAAAGTCGGCCAGGCTTGGAATCGGCGACGATGTTCATGATTGTTACAATTTCCTCAGCCTTCAATTGGCGACGCCATTTATCGATTTCGGATTTTGAATCTCGAATTACAGAAAACATATCTTTTCCCGAATAGGCCGTTCCAGAGCTCTGCTCAACAAAATGTTCGATTTGGGTGCCCCATTCCAGACCAACAAATTCGAACAGACTTTTGGCCACATCAAAGGGCGATTCACACAGGGATTCGTATTTTAGAAAGTGAACATTCGCGGCATTCTGGACATCTTCCAACGCCTTTTCATTGAAGACCAGCCAAACCCACGCCAACCGTTCAAGCGTCGACATTTTGGCTAGTGCCTTATCGGTAAGACCGTGGCGTTTCGCTTGTTCGCTGGCTAGCAAGGCGTTGCCAATTCGTACGTCTCGGTCAACATTTCGGAGCATGCGGAGTCGCGAGCTTACATAGCCACAAGGGTGGCGCGAGATCAGAATGAACTTGCTGGCAGGCGCTGCTTTCAACATCAGGTTCAGGCGGCCCAGTGAATTAACGGATTTCAAAACGACGGTCACCGAATTCGACTTCTCTATGTCTACGAAATCGGGCACGTATATCCTGTAGACGGATGGCCTTAGTGGCCCCAGGCGCTCCAGGCCTCTCAGACCCAAAATCAATGATTTGCGAGCGGTAGCTTGAAGCGGACTCAGATACTGCTTTTTAAAAAACGGGCGAATACCCACGGCTCTGACATGACGCGTCCACGTGAACTGAGTAATGTGGCGTTGCGCCGCCTCTAGATATTGCTCCACTTCGTTGGACCGGCAAAAAACGGGTAGGTCCACGTGATCATCTGGAATATCCGGCTCGTGGCGATAGAGTACCCGAGGATGGCTGTCTAATATCTTCGCGAGCCATGTTGTACCTGATCTTGCGCCACCGAATACAAAAATGGGGTTGATGCCCATACAATCGCTCCGCAGCAAGCGGGCCTAGCTGTCTGGTCCGCAAAAAGATTTGTGATTTTGGTCAGTTGTGGTCGGGTAGTCGCGTCTAGCACTCAACGAGGCGCAAGATGTGGGTCGAAATTACTCGATCGAAGTATGACCATCGATGCCTTCGTTATGCAAGCGGCCCTAGCCTGATCTATTCATCCTGACGGTGCTTGACGGCCCATTTGGAGCGGGGACGAGCCTGTTCGTGACGCCTTTGGGCCTCTGGTTTCGGGCTCGGTTGTGGCGGGCGCTGGGGGTTGAAGGGCTGGGGTTTGACGGGGCACGCTGCCCCGTGTTTCACGGTCCTGCGGTGGCGAAGCGTCCGGCGAGCAGGCGGAACAGGGCGGCATCCGGGCAGGCGGAGGCGAAGTGGATTCGGATGCGGGCGGCCTTTTCGACGACGCGGGCGCCGATCTTGAGCAGCCGCAGCCTGAGGGTGGTGAACTCGGCCCTGGCGAGCGGGCTGGCGGCCGGCACGGCGTCGCGCAGGGACAGCATCAGCCAGTAGGCGCAGCTATGCAGGACCAGGCGGACCTGATTGGCGACCGGGCTCTGGCAGGAGGTGCGGTCGGAGGCGAGTTGGCGTTTGTGCATCTTGATCAGGTTCTCGGCCTGGCCGCGGATGCAGTAGACATCCTCGTAGAGGTGCCGGTCCTCGCCCTCGAGCGAGGTGACGACGTAGCGGGCATCGAAGCCGCGGGTGGAGGCCTCCAGGCGGGCGACGACATGGCGCTCGCATTTCCACGATCTGGCGCCATAGGCGAAGCTCGTGAAGGCACGCATCTTCTCGGCCCCGGCCTCGGCCCGGCGCACCTTGAGATCGTCGGCCACGTCCGCCGCCAGGGCGTCGAGCCGTCCGTTGCCCGACAGGCCGAAGATGTAATCGACGCCGTTGTCCTCGCACCAAGCCATGGCCTCCGGCCGGCCATAGTGGGCGTCGCCTCGAAAGACGATCCGGGTGTCGGGCCAATGGCGCCGGATGTGCCGGACCAGATGCTTGAGCACGGTGCGCACCTCGCGACCCGAGGGTGTCTTGCCTGGCCGCAGGAAGACCGCCACCGGCTTGCCGCTCTCGACGTGGTAGATGTGGATGGGCAGGAAGCAGCGACTGTCGTGGTGGGCGTGGAACAGCGACATCTGCTGGTGGCCGTGTACCCGATCGCAGGTGTCGTCGATGTCCAGCGTGATGGTCGCGGGTGGTTGCGGGAAGCTGCTGCAGAAGATGCCGATCAGCGCCACCATCATCCGCGCCGCCTCGATGCGGGACGGCATGTTCTCCAATCGGCTCATGGTCGGCTGTGAACACAGGTCCGGTCCGCTTTCCGGCGCCCGCCCCACCGCCAGCTTGAACAGCGGGTCGAAGCGCAAGCTGTCGCAGTCGTCGGCGTCCTCGTAGCCGCAGGCGATGGCCAGCATCCGAAAGCGCAGCATCTCGGCCAGGCTATGGCTGACCAGAGCCGGATCGCGCCGATCCCGGAAGCAAGCGGCCACAAGGTCGGCCACGGCGAGGCGGCGTTCCTCCTCGCGCAGCAAAACCAGGCCGCCGTCCGAGGAAATCAGGCCGCCGTCGAACGCCGCCGTCACTTTCTTGCGACCGACGGCTGGAA
>JBFFWQ010000210.1:0-4476 GCA_041570195.1 Promineifilaceae bacterium (SeqCode)
CCCTGAGCAATGTCGAAGGGGAGGGATCCCTGGCGATGTACAAAACCAAAGGTATCAGGGATACTTCACTCCGAGGACTCTGCTCAGTATGACAAGCTCGACACGTCCTGCATACCACTGGATCAATTAGTCAATGACCATCATAACCTGCGAGGTCTAATGCTTGAACCGCCCATCTGTGCCTGATTACGAAGCGATCATCGCCGGTTCTGGACCCAACGGCTTAGCGGCAGCCATCACTTTAGCCCGGCAGGGCTGGCGGGTCCTGGTGCTGGAAGCCAGTGAAACCATCGGCGGGGGGACGCGTACGGCCGAAGTTACGTTGTCCGGCTTCCGGCATGACATCTGCTCGGCCGTCCATCCGCTGGGCATGGGTTCGCCGTTCTTTCGCGACTTGCCCCTGGCCGACTATGGCCTGCGCTGGATCCAACCCGATCTGCCGCTGGCCCATCCCTTTGACGATGGCTCGGCCGCTGCCGTTCACCGTTCCTTGGCCCGAACGGTCGATGATCTAGGCCGGGACGGCGTGCGCTACGAGCGACTGTTCGGTTCGCTGGTGGCGGGTTGGGACAAGCTGGCCCACGAATTCCTGGGGCCGCTTCGTTTGCCCCGCTACCCGCTGGCGATGGCCAACTTCGGTCTGAGAGCTCTATGGCCGGCCAGGACGGCCGCCCGTCTGGCCTTCCGTACGGAGAAAGCTCGGGGGCTATTCGCCGGATTGGCCGCTCACGCCATCATGCCCCTGGAGTGGCCGGCGACGGCCGCCTTCGGCCTGGTATTGGGTGCCTTGGCCCACGTCGTCGGTTGGCCACTGCCAGAAGGCGGAAGCCAGCGCATCGCCGAGGCCATGGCCGGTTACCTGATCGATCTGGGCGGCGAAATCGTCACCGGCCGGCGGGTGACAGCGCTGGCCGAATTGCCCCCGGCCCGGGCCATCTTGCTAGACCTCACCCCGCGCGAAGCGCTGAGAATCGCCGGCGACCAGCTGCCTCCCGGCTACCGGCGGCGGCTGGAGCGCTACCGTTACGGGCCAGGCGTCTTTAAGATCGACTGGGCGCTGGACGGACCGATCCCCTGGACGGCCGAGGCCTGCCGTCGGGCCGGGACGGTGCACCTGGGGGGCACGCTGGCTGAAATCGCCCATGGCGAGAAGTTAGTCTGGCAGGGCAAACATCCGGAACGGCCCTACGTACTGGTGACCCAGCAGAGCCTGTTTGACGATACCCGGGCGCCGGCCGGCAAGCATACCGGCTGGGCCTACTGCCACGTGCCCAACGGATCAACCGCCGACATGACCCAGATTATTGAGGACCAAATCGAGCGCTTTGCCCCTGGCTTCCGCGATCGTATCCTGGCCCGGCACACCATGACCGCCCATGATTATGAGCGCTACAACCCCAATTATGTCGGCGGCGATATCAACGGTGGGGCACAGGACTGGCGCCAGCTTTTCACCCGGCCGGTGGCCCGCCTGGATCCCTACCGTACGCCGCTGCCCAACCTCTTCCTCTGCTCCTCGGCCACACCGCCGGGCGGCGGCGTACACGGCATGTGCGGTTATCACGCCGCGCGGAGCGCCCTGAAAGCATTTGCTTAGCCGTCGGTTTTCTACCGGCCAATTCAGAATCCATCTCTCTCTCTCATGAGGGACACATTTCCTATGCCCACCCGGGGGTCATTCGGCCGATAATCATTGGAAAAGCGAAGGCGTTGATATAGACTAGCTTCCAACCCTGGCTGGAACACTTACTATCCTGCAACAAACATGCGTATCAACCTATCTGGAGACCGGAGTTTATTGCCGTTATCGTCGTTGGCGCTTGTCGCTCTGATGATACTCCTGGCCTCCGGCCAGCCAGCCTCTTCGGCCGGCCAGGTGCAGCCAGCGCCCATCCGCCTTCAGGCTACGACTTTTAACCCGGCCGGCGGCGAGAAGCCGGATATCCCACCCGGCCTGACCATCTCCGGTTACGCCAGGGGCACCCGCGGCTACTACATCGTCCAGTTCGCCGGCCCGGTGCAGGAAGCCTGGAAAGAGCAAGTCTCGGCCGCCGGCGCCGACCTATTGGACTATATCCCCGACTTCGCCTACAAGGCCCGTATGAACCCGGCCCAGGCGGCGCGAGTGTCCGACCTCGATACAGTGGCCTGGGTGGGCCTGTTCCAGCCGGCCTACAAGATCAGCCCCAGCATCGATCCCGAGGGAGTGAACCTACTGCGCGTTCGAGTCGAGCGTGGGGCCGACGCCGGTCAAGTAACAGCGGCCGTCGCCAGGAGCGGAGCGACCATCCTGGATCGAGGTGAGAATCTGCTGCTGATCGGAGCCGATGCGGGCCAAATGCGGGAGATCGCCCACATGCTGGACGTGGCCTGGATGGAGCCTTACGTCCTAGCCCAAAAGCATAACGAGTATGGCGCGGGTGTCATCCTCGGCGCAAATGCGGCCAACGCCAGTGGCTACGATGGCTCGAGCCAGATCGCGGCCGTCTCTGACACCGGCCTGGGTGGCGGTACAGCTTCCACCGCCCATCCCGATATTCCTTCAGGTCGAATTATGGCCCTATATAACTGGCCCGGCGCCGCAGGCGGCTGTTTCAAAACAATCACTGACGACGGCCCCATAGACGTCGACAGCGGCCACGGAACTCACACCGCCGTGTCCGTCCTGGGCGATGGTGGGACAAGCGGGGAAGGAAAGGGAACGGCTCCGGCCGCCAATCTGGTTTTCCAGGCCACTGAAAACTGGGCCACGATAACGGGGCCCTGCCGGGCTTTAGGGGGGTGGCCGGCGAATGGTTATTTCCTGACCGGCTTGCCAGATGACCTGAGGGATATGTACCAGCAGGCCTATGACGACGGCGCCCGCATCCACTCCAACTCCTGGGGCGCGGCTCTGGCCGGCGACTATACGCTCGACAGCGCCAATACGGATGACTTTATCTGGATTAACGGCGATATGACCATTACCTTCTCGGCCGGCAATGAAGGCGTCGACAATGACGCCGACGGGGTGGTCGACGACGATTCCATCGGCTCGCCAGCCACGGCCAAAAACGTCATCACCGTCGGCGCCAGCGAAAACGATCGCCAGGGCAATTACCAATGCGACACCGGCCTGACTTACAGTTCCCATGACGCCTATCAAACCGGACAGACCTGCACCAGCATGGGCGGCAACCAGAGCAGCTTCCTGGGCACCTGGGGCCAGCGTTATGGCTTCCCGACGAATCCACTGAAGGACGATGTAACCGCCGGTAACCAGGAACAGATGGCTTCCTGGTCCAGCCGGGGTCCGGCCGACGACGGCCGCATCAAGCCAGATGTCGTCGCTCCCGGCGCCTGGATCCTGTCGGGCTATTCGGACTTGTACCAGGAAGAGTATGAGAGCGATCCGGTCAATCCACAAAACGGCGCTTATCAGTGGGACGGTTGGGGTATGCCCGTTAACGCCGATTACAAGTACATGGGCGGCACCTCCATGTCCAACCCCATCGCCGCTGGCGCGGCAACGGTGGTGCGAGATTATTACCAGAAGGCGGAGGGTCATGCCGCCAGCGCGGCCCTGGTCAAGGCGACGCTCATCAACTCGGCCGTCGACCTGCTGGACGAGAACAATGACGGCTCCGACGACAACGACTTCCCCATCCCTAACGTACATGAGGGTTGGGGCCGAGTGAATTTGGCCACGGCCACAGACGGCAACCAAGAATATGTTGACGAGGCGATCGGGCTCAACACCAGCGCGACGGCCGTGTACGAGTTTGACGTTAGCCCGGGCGGCAATCCTTTCAAGGCCAGCCTGGTCTGGAGCGACTATCCGTCCACGGAGGCGGCCGCGGCCAACCTGGTCAACGACCTGGATCTGGTCGTCACCGCTTCTGACGGCACGACGATCTACAAAGGCAATGTCTTCAGTAGCGGCTGGTCCCA
Organism: Promineifilaceae bacterium (SeqCode); assembly: GCA_041570195.1. Taxonomy (GTDB): domain Bacteria; phylum Chloroflexota; class Anaerolineae; order Promineifilales; family Promineifilaceae; genus UBA11865. Next base: position 3,931 of record JBFFWQ010000210.1, read on the forward strand.
GACGGGCGGCGGCGCAGACAGGGTGAACAACGTGGAAAACGTGTACATTCAAGCGGCGACCGCTGGCGTCTGGACCATTGAAATAGTTGGCTTTAACGTGCCCAACGGACCCCAACCATACGCTCTGGTGGTGATGGGCGCATCTGGTAGCCCGCCGACAGCCACGCCAACCGCCGTTCCACCCACCAACACGCCAACGGCCACTGCCATAGCGACCAATACGCCGACGAACACCCCGGTGCCACCAACGAACACGCCGACGGCGACAGCAACCAATGCGCCGACAAACACGCCGGTGCCGCCGACGGTCACACCGACAGCCACGGCTACTAACACGCCAATACCACCGACGAGCACGCCGACCGCCACAGCGACTAATACGCCGACGAACACCCCGGTGCCACCAACGAACACGCCGACGGCAACAGCGACCAACACCCCGACCAACACGCCAATACCACCGACGGTCACACCGACAGCCACGGCTACTAACACGCCAATACCACCGACGAGCACGCCGACGGCGACAGCAACCAATACGCCGAC
>JBFFWQ010000211.1:0-4436 GCA_041570195.1 Promineifilaceae bacterium (SeqCode)
CGTTCCACGACCACTGATCGCCATCCTGCTGGACAATGCCGCTGCCTAACAGCGTGGCCGTGTTGGCCCATTGGAATTGGCCATCATGCAGCGCCCCAAGACGAGCCTCATTATCCGGTTCCGGCAAATGGCACAGAAAACAATTCATCTACACAATGCCGGACGCCTGCCAATCCCAGGCCACGAGTTGGCCCGATTCCGGATCGACGATGCCCGTTTCAAGATCATTGCTTCCGGCCGCCAAATCGGCCAGTTCTTGGCCGTCGCGACTATAGACAGCCGGCCCGCCGCCGACATGCCGGGCGCCGAGCGACTGAATCCAGTCGGCCGTGGGCAAGTCCGGCCGCTCGCCGCCGGCCGGCGATAAGTAGCGGTAGACCAAAGGATTCCAGCGGCCGAAAAGTCCCGGGCTGGTATCCCAGTCGCGGCCGCTGCCGGTTTCACCGGGCGCTGTCATGTCGCTCAGGCCCACGTCGGCGTGGAAGCTGTGCTGCTTGATGAATTCCGTATCATGGCAGGCGCCACACGTTTGTAGGGTGGAAACTGGCTCGCCTGAATCCAGGACGTTTTCGCCCGACTGGTCCAGCAGTGGGAACGTGGGATGAAATGTCGGCGACTGTGCTGCCGGGGACTTCGCCGCCGGTTCTTGGGCTGCGGCCGTGCCGTATATGACGAGTAGCAGGCTTAGCAGCAATCCGGCTGCTGCCAGTCCGCGCGTAGGCGGTGATACGGGACGAAGTGATATCAAAAGGGACATGGTTGTCTATTCGCTTGTTTCTAATTCGGCCAAGCCGATAGTCTGATTACGGCCACCCCAGCGGATGGGATCGCCGTAGTAGCCGAGCGCCTCCCAATCCATGCGGCCGTCCTCGCCACGGCATTCACTGTACTGCAACGCTTCTGCTTTGGGCGCGACCAGGTGTCTGAGCGCCCAGTACATTTCAGTGTCGGCGAAGCCATACTCGCCGCTATATTCCAGGCCGGCCGCTTCTGAGCCCAGACGAGCGGCCAGATCCCAGTCATATTCCGTCCAATAGCCACCTTCGCCGACGGTCTTGGGTTGCAGCAGATGGTCGTAGCCGGCGTCATAGATTTGCTTGGCCCGATGAATCTTGAACGGCCATATCCTGGCCTCTGGATTGGCGATGTCCGCCTGGGGCATATTCAGCATGGTTGACTCGGCCGGGTCGATGACATCACCCAGGATATAACGGTCAGCCTGCCCGTTAAACCAGGTATATTCAGGCATGAAGTTGCTTTCGTAGACGAAGCTGCCCTTGATCTTCAGGTACTCATGAGGATCTTCGGGGATATCCTGGCCGGCCACCGACCAGTCTCAATTCATCTTGGTCGCGTCCCTGACGGCGCCTTGAAGGATGTGACAGGTCTGGCAGGCGACCGTATCCAGGTGGACCGAAATGCACTTGTCATCATGGACAGTTTCGCTATGGCAGTCTGTGCAGGCGATCTCGTTCTCGTTGTCGACGCTAACCGAAATCGCGTACCCTTTGACCTGGTGATCCTCGGTCTGGTGGCAGTCAACGCACAAGAAGTCATGACGGCCCATGTGAACATCCACATCTTCCGAAGGGAAGAAAAGGCTGCTGTCCAAGTCTCCGTGTTTGACGGCGTTTCCGCCGCCACCGTTAAAGTGACAACTGCCGCAATTGGTCCGGGAGGGCGTGCCTACACTTTGGGCGACGGCTGCCAGATCCACGCTGCTATCGGGTAGGCCGGCATTGCTCTTGCGATAGATGCCGGTCTGATCGTGGCAAATCAGGCCGTCGACATTCTCCTCGGCTGTGAAGTCGAAATCGGCGTCTTCCCAGCCGTAGCCGGTGTGGCAGCGGGTGCAGCCGGTCCAGTTGCTCTGGATGCCAATGCAGAAGTTGTTGATCGAATTCTTTTTGCCGATCGTCACCAGCTCGTCGCGGCCTTCCAGCAATACTGGTTCGCTTTTCCAGGTCCAGTGGACAGTTTGGCTGACCTGGTGGGCTGAATCTTCATGGCATTCAAGACAGGCTCTTGTCACGTCCGATCCCGTTTCATAGGGTCCGGGCAGCAAATCCGTGTGGTCGACATGGGGCTCGCGGACCGGCAGCGTTGACCAGGGATCGTCAGTTTGCTTCGGCTCAGCCGAAACAAAGGCGACGATGGGGGCAACGATTATCAGCAGCGTGACAACGAGGACGACGACCCAAATTTACTTGAAGTTTTTCATCAAATCTCCCATTGAGTCGTACGATGTCTTCGTTTGAGGAATCCCGGTTGCTACCGGAATTGGCTGTCCCCGTTCTCCGAAGGCATGTTACTCACGCCAGCCAGTTGGATTGCCTGGCCAGCGCATCGCGCAGCACTTGGCGCATGGTGTCTAGGAGGTCGATGATACGCGGATCGGCCAGCGAATAAGTGACCGCTACGCCGTCACGATTGGCGAGTACCAGAGAGCGTTGGCGTAGCACCGCCAGGTGGCGCGACACGGTTGGCTGACTGGGGATAGCAACATTTGTCAAGGCTTTATATGTGACATCTGTCACAATCGAAAGGCGTGGTATTTATCGTTGTTTCTTGGGTGTTCTGGGAGGTGTGCCGCCCACGAGATAGGGGTCTTGGCGCCTTTTCGGCGATTGTGGGGGCGGCGAAATGCAGCCAACCTACTCAGGGCGTATGTAGGATAATGAATACGGCGTCTAACTCGAGAAAACCGCTGATACTCAACAGGGGTAGATAGCTTGTTCTCAAAGCGTCCACTTAACGATTGGCGTGGTATATTGTGCTTGCTATCCAGACGCTACTTAAGGCCAAAGAGACTCTGCTGATTTGCAGAGAAGGCAGCTTCGGCGAGCATTGACCTACTGCCCACTCACAACTTGAAGCTGGAATCAGTTCAAAGAGCTGCTTGCTCAGCTTCAATATGTTTACCAGGTTTGCTTTCTCAGACCTGGCGATGGCTTGCGACAACCGCGCTTAGCGTCTCCACCTCTAAAAAGAATTCACCCTCTTGCTTATCGGCTAGCATGAAACCAAAAGAACGAATGGAACCTGGGTTTAGGGCTGGTGCTCGCCTGACGATAACGCCCCGGTAAACCGGGATCATTTCCTCAAGAGAGACGTAAATATCTTTCCAAATACCAACCTCCGTCTCGATTAATGTAGCGTAGGCGATCTCGGATCCGGTTTCTTCCGTCCGAATCCTGAACTGGTAGGTGCGACCGTCGCCGCGCACACGTAGGAAGATCCCATCGTAACCCGTGAGATCGTAATCTGACCATTGCGATCGAATAGAAGCAAAGCCGCCATTATTCTCTAGGGAAAGGTTGCCCGAAAAGACCAGGCGCTGGGTCTTGGCATCTGTCGTTACCATGCTGGTTGAGACACCGCCCATCACGTCATCGTTGACGGTATACCACGCTGGCTCGTCCTCATCATAGTCAAATAGAACGGTTCTGACCACAGCGCTTGAGCTCGGCGGCTCGGACATCTCATCATCCCTTTTCACAACCCCTTCCTCATTCGTATTCATTGCATCATCAGCGGTCGTATCAGTCGGCATCGTCTCCTTGTCGCTCTCTGTAACGGAAGACGCGTCGGCAGCAATAGGCACTACTGCCAAAGACTTTACTGGAAGCCACATCGTTGTTTGGGCCAACAGGCCGGTAAACACGATGAGCGTCGCGACACCTAGAAGAAACCAAACTACTTTCATCACCATTGTTTCCGAATTCTCTTGAGATTAAAAGACCAATATCTGAAGCTGCCGTTGAGGTTCATTACCACGTCTACAGTTAACCTATAGCTTTGCTGGACGACAACATTGATGTCTCGCAGCATAATAATACTGTCGAAATAGACTTCTGTCAAGGTTTTGTCTATATTTTGACTAGTTGTTATCCTGAATTAGAGCGCTGCGGGTTGACAAAAGCCATAACGCACGCCCCAGCTCTATGAAGAAAGGGCGATATCACGGTCATTCATGAACAATGTATATGATTTTTCATTGACTAATGGTCATTCCATCCATGCGGAGCACGTAACGAACGATAAGAACGTATTGAATGTCAAGGAGTCGACAAAGCGTAACCTTGTCAATGTCTTTTCGATTACTCTGAACTACGGCCCGTGTCTTGCTACGGAGCTGAATAGGCATTGTTCATCAATACGGCGACAGGCAATCTGGAAACAGGTTCGTTCAGGCGAAAACAGGCGCATCACCAAACTTATATACATATAGTGATCAGCCTTGACCTGGCAGAAACGGTGAGCCATAGTAGCTGGTTGGAAAGAGGTATAAACTATTGGAAAGATCCGCATAAGTAACGGCCGATGCGTGAACGAATCAAACTACGAGTTGGAGGTTACAATGGAGACTTTGTTCCGCTTCATTAGTGCATATCCCATGCCACTATGGCTGGCAATGATGTTTGCGCCCAAGCATC
>JBFFWQ010000212.1:0-4434 GCA_041570195.1 Promineifilaceae bacterium (SeqCode)
GCAGTGAGGCGGTCCGGCGCGTGGCCGAGGTGGAAGCGGTCCTGGCCCAACGGGTTGGGGTCCAAGGCATTGAGCAGGACGTTGATCCGGAAAATGATTCCATGATATTGGAGGAACTTATCGTCGTAGATAGCGCCGGCCGGTTGCAAATACCGCCTGAAATGCGAGAGAAATCGGGCATCGGCCGGCGGGTGACGCTGGAGACGACTGAAGAGGGCGTCTTGATCCGGCCGGCGGCCGGACAGTCCGAGGGCGAAAGCCCGGCCATTCAGCCGCTAGAAGTTGAACCGCCGCCTAAGACAACTCGCGCCAGCGCGCACCGCAGCGTACGCCAAGGCGTGCGCTCTGGCGTGCGACGCTGGTTTGGACGAGAGGAAGAGTAGTGGATTGGTCTGGTCGACTTGATTCGGCCGGCCTTAAAACGAGGTGATAGACATGAAGAAGAAACAACTGTGGCTAGCATTATTCATCATCCTGGTGTTGATAACCGCTTGCGGCGGCGCCGACGAGGAAGAAGCGACGCCAATACCGACGCCAGAACCGGCCGCGACCGAAGCGGAATCACAAGAAACGCCGGCGGCCGTCGAGAGCGAGGCGGAAGAGCCGGTCACCATACAGATGGCAGTTTACGATTTTGAACAGGCCCTATACGCTGATCTGGTGAAGGCTTTTGAAGAAGAAAACCCGGACATCGCGGTGAAGTTGGTTTCCATCGAAGAGATCCTGGAACTGGAAACGCCTGGCCAGGAGTGGCCGGATGACGCCCGGCGTCGATTAGTGTCAGGGGCCGATGTTTCCAGCATTTTCTACTCGGGCCAGGCGGCGCGGGAGGGCTTGCTGCTCGACCTGCAGCCTTTTATGGAATCGGACCGCAACTTTGACGAAGACGACTTCTATCCCATGGCGCTGGAAGCTTTCCAGTCGGGCAGCGGCACCTGGGCCATCCCGACGGAGGTCGGATACCGGTTGATGTTCATCAACAAGGACGCGTTTGACGAGGCCGGCGTAGAGTACCCTCAAGCAGGCTGGTCATGGGATGAGTTCCTGGAAATGGCCCAGGCCCTGAAACAGGGCGAAGGTGACGAGACGTCGCTCTGGGGTTTTGCCGAAATCGCGCCTTATGCGGGGCAGTTCGTGGAGAGCCGGGCAGGCGAAATGGTAAATATGGAGGCCGATCCGCCCCTAGTAAACCTGGACGACCCGGAAGTGGCCGATGCAATGCGCTGGTACACGGATCTGTATTTGACCCACGAGGTCGCCCCTTATTATCCTCCGGGCGGTGAAGACCCGAGCGGCCTGGATATCCCAGAAGGATATCTGACGATTGAAGCCGGGCAGGCGGCCATGTGGCCCGACGCCTCGGCCGCCTTCCCGTTTCGGGCACAACAAATGAGCCTGAACATAGGCGTCGCGCCATTCCCGGTCGATGGACCTGATTCAGCCACCAGTTTGTTGCAACCCAGCGGTCTGTCAATCAGCGTCGGCACGGCGAATCCAGAGGCCGCCTGGCGCTGGGTCGACTTCCTGAGCCGGCAAACAAGTGACCTGGCGGCGATTTTTGGCGGCCGGGCCAGCCTGCCGGCGCGCACATCAGTGGCCGAAGCAAGCGGATTCTGGGATGAAGTGGATGAAGAGCTGGGCGCGGCGCTGGCGTATGCCATTGATCATGCCTACACGACCAAGCTGACCAGTGGCGTTTACGAGGCCTTCAATGAGGCGTTTGAAGCGGTCATGGCCGAGGACAAGACGGTCGAGGCAGCCCTGGCCGACGCACAGATCGCGGCCGAGCAATCGCTTGACGAAAGCCTGGCCGAGGAAGGCGAAGAGGAAGAGATCGTGGTCGAGGCTGACGAGGCGCAGACGATGGCCAGCGACGACGCGGTCACCGTCGAGTTCGTGGCCGTAACCGGTGCTCTTGAAATGCAAACTTTCCGCGATCTTGCCGATCAATTCCTGGAAGAGAATCCAGGCATCGTGGTTGACGTGGCGCAACCGAACTTGCTTGAAGGCACGCCGTCGATGGCCGACATAGCCGGCGTTTCGGATTGCTTCCAGTGGTTCCCGGGCGACTTCACCAACCAGGAGACGCAAGCAGCGCTCTTGAGCCTGGATCCGTTCCTGGATGCCGATTCGGAGATCAACGCCGATGAGTTCTATCCGGCCGTTTTTGAGGCTTTCACGGCCCAGGGCCAGACCTGGGGTGTGCCCGGCCAGGTGAATATCACCCTGATCGAGTACAACAAGGAACTGTTTGACGAGGCGGGTCTGGATTATCCGGGCGTTGACTGGACGACCGATGATTTCCTGGACATGGCCGTGGCCCTGACGCAAGGGGAGGGGGACACGAAGCAATATGGTTACGTTTCCGACCTGTTTGAACCGTCGGATATGCTCAACATGATGGACCGGCTGGGAGCCAAGCTGATCGATGATGGGCAGGACCCACCGGCTTTGGCCCTCACGGATCCGGCTACCGTCGCGGCTGTGCGTTGGTATACTGGCTTGAGCACAGAACATGGCATCAAGCCGGTGTTGATGACCAGCCTGACCGACACGCCAGTCAGCGCCGTTCAGGAACGTGAAGCGGCCCTGGCGCAAGGGCGGGCGGCGATGTGGTCGAATTCGGCCTTCAACGTGGACTTGGGCGCTAGCGATGAGGCGGAGTTCGATACCGGCGCGGCGCCATTGCCGGCTGGGACCGGTGAAACGCGCGGCAGCGGCTATCAAAGCGCCACCGGCTACTTCATCTCGGCCGACACTGAGGTGCGCGACGCCTGTTGGCAGTGGATCAAGTTCTTGACCGAGCAGCCCAACCTGGGCACCGGTTTACCGGCTCGTCAGGCCCTGGCCGAGTCAGACGCCTTCCGCGAGCAGGTTGGCCCAGAACTGGCTGAGGCGTACCTGGCCAGCATGGCCAACGCCACCGAACCGCCCTATTCACAGCAAATCGCCGACGAGAACAGCTGGCTCAATTTCCCTGTTATCTGGCTGTACGGCGCCTATTCGCAAATCGTGAGAGACGGATTGTCGGTCGAAGAGGCTCTGGAGAACGCTCAGCAGATGGCGGATGACTACCGGGCCTGTGTGATTGCGGCCGAGGCCTTTGACGACGAGGACGCCCAGCAAGCTTGTATGCTGGAGATCGACGAGACGTTACCGCCGTTCCTGTTTGGCGGCTAAACGTTGTTTGTGCGACATGGGGCGGGCCCTGTGCCCGCCCCTACCGTCACGTACCTAACCATCGAATATAAGATCATGTCGGAATCAGGAAACCAATCGTTAGTGCGAACCGAGGAGCTGACTCGAGTATACTGGGTCGGCGCGCAAGAAGTGGCCGCTTTACAGGGGGTTGACTTGCGCCTCGGGAGTGGAAAAGTGATCGCCTTGCGCGGCCGCTCGGGTTCGGGCAAGACGACGCTGTTAAATTGCATCGGCGGTTTGGACCGGCCGACGTCAGGCCGCGTTTGGTTTCAGGGACAGGAGATCGGCGAGCTGCCAGAAAGGAAACTGGTCGCCTTGCGGCGCGAGCAGATCGGTTTTGTCTTCCAGTCCCATGCTTTGTTGATGACTTACTCGGCCCGCGAAAACGTCGATCTCATGCTGCGCCTGGCCGGCATCGGCCGCAAGCAACGACGGGCACGGGTGGAGGAAGCGCTCACGCTGGTCGGCCTGGAGAAATGGCTGGACCACCGGCCATTCGAGATGTCAGGCGGGCAGCAGCAAAGGGTGGCCATTGCCCGGGCCATCGCCGCCCGGCCGGCGCTTATCCTGGCCGACGAACCGACAGGGGAGCTGGATACCGTCACCGGGCAGCAGATCTTACAGCTGTTCCACCACATTTCGACGTCGGAAGGGACGACAGTTGTGATCGCGACGCATGACCTGGCTGTGGATGCTTTTGCCGACGAGGTTTATCATCTTGAGGACGGCAAGATCGTGTAAGAGTTCCCAGGCGGCGAGCCAGTGGGACGTCAAACCAGAAAGCTGGGCGTCCGACTAGGCATGAAAATGCCCTTTGGCGGCGCTTGGCGCTTCCGCAGCACACCTGTCGATATAGCGCCCAAATGGCGGAACGATCGCCCTGAAATCCAATACGTTAGCAGTTGTGCTAAAGGATAAACCGAACCGACGGACACTCGTCGCACCTTCGAACTGGTCTCTCGGGGCGCGTACGAGAGGTTTCAACCTAGTCGCGACCGACTCTTACTTTGTTGCAAGCGGCAGATAGACCCAGTGATTAAGAATCACTTCTGTCCACAAGGCGATGCCTGCCGCAGGCTTGCCGCCGACCTCGCTGAAAGTACCTCCAACATACAGGTTGTCATCACCGTCCAAGGCTAGACAGCACACGCCATCATCACCCGGCTTGTTCACCCCGCTGCCAAGGGCGTGCCAGTTGTTGCCATCCCAGTGGGCGATGCGATTCACGGTGAC
>JBFFWQ010000213.1:0-4360 GCA_041570195.1 Promineifilaceae bacterium (SeqCode)
GGACGCGCCGCGCTTTCGTTGGCTGCGTGACAGGGAAGTGGCGCTGGAAGCGGCCGTGCCAGATACCGTCCGTCGCGAATTGATCCGCCGCGGCCACGATGTGATCGATCCGGCCGTGCAGGGCGTCTCCTTCGGCGGCGGCCAAATCATCATTCGCGATCCGGACAGCGGCGTGCTCATCGCCGGCAGCGACCCGCGGAAGGATGGGGCGGCGGTGGGGATGTGAGGATGCGTGGGTGAGCGGGTGAACGGGTGAACGGCCAGGCGCGCCGGTCCTGGACGACGATTAAGGCTGACAGCTTGCTGCTGTCCACCGACCACAGTACTCTTGCCTCCGCGGGGCGCATTGTTATAATCCGGCGGTGAATTGAGGGAGCGGTCGCATAGTTGGCCTAGTGCGCGCGATTGGAAATCGCGTACCGGTGTAACAGTCGGTCGTGGGTTCGAATCCCACCCGCTCCGCTCGGCGCCCCACAATAGGGCGTAGTGTTTTCGGTGAGCGATTAGTGCTGAGCCGTCAGTGATCAGCGCTTTGCTTGCCTGATCTGCAGGTTTCAGTTCGTTAGGCGTATATCGGGACGAAGCGCAGCGAAGCCATTCTGCTGACACAAGATACCGATTGCCGTGCGGCCTGAATAAGTCGCTCTCGTGCGGGTTGGTTGTCTGGCTTGCCTTAGGATGTCTCTCGTGGAAGAAAGCCGTTATCGGATCGTTGCCGTTGGAATCACGCTCTTCTTGATCGTTTTGATAGCCGCCGGGCTTCAAGTGGTTTCGGCCACAGAGGGCAATGGCAGTGCCCTGGATTCCGGGCAGGCGAGTATCTTTGAATCGCGAGCCTATTTTCCATTAATCATCCGCAGTCTCGATCTCTCAAATTCTAACCCTCCGCCGATACCGGTTTCTGGAACACCGCCCATTGACTTCTCCACCATCCGCTCTGACCTGCAACGACAAAACAAGGATCTGGCTTTTGCTAAGATTGGTTTCCACGTGGGCCCCACTGGCAATCTGAACGGCATTGGTTGTTGGTGGGAGGGACTTAAACACGAGTGTGATTATCAACCTGGCCTGGATCCGGCCGGTGTGCCCGTCTTCTTGAAGAGCAGTGATTCGGCCGGCCCTCTGTTCGAAGTGCAAGAGTTGGCCAAACGAAGTGGTGTGCCTCATACGCTGGTATTCAGATTCTCGGTCGGCCCTGACGGCCAGGAGTACGATGTTCCTGACTACTACCTGCCGCCCAAAGAAGCGGCCCAGAAGCATTGGGCCCTGCATGCCAGCCGTTTTCCGCCCGAATTGGATCGCAAATACGTTTGGTTTGAGACATTAAACGAAATTGCCAGGAGCTTTGAATTCCGCACTGAAGCAGAACTCGACGCTTCGCCCTTGAGCGATAGTCCCTACCGGTCGAAACGGCAGAAAGATGATGACGCCGGCAACTGGATCTTGACCAATACGGAATGGTTGGCCGAGTTCGCCATTGAGACAGTCAGGTTGGCCAAGGGCAATCCCGACGACCCGAATGACGATTACCGTTGGGCAGCCTTTGGTTGGTCTGCGGGCGAGCCCGAACCTGAGGATTGGGAAGGGCCCAGGATGCGGGCGTTCCTGCGCTTGGCGGCCGCTAATCCCGACACTGTGGCCGTTGCCTTGCATGAATATAGTTACAATAAGAATTACATCGGCCAGGGTTATCCCTATCTCATCGGCCGCTTCCAGTTCCTCTTCCAGGCCTGCGATAAATACGATATCCCGCGCCCGACGGTTCTCATCACCGAATGGGGTTGGGAATACCAGGATGTGCCCGCTGTGGCAGAGGCGATGGACGACATCCGCTGGGCAGCCCAACTATATGCCGCCTATCCTCAGGTGAAAGGGGCGGCGATCTGGAATCTGGGCGGTGGTGTGACCTTTGGCGATATCCACCATCAGGTTAATAAGCTCATCCTTCCCCTGCGCGATTACAGCCGGGCCAACTACTTTGAGATTTATCCCTCATCAGCCCAAATCGAGCCCGATCTCTTCTCGCCACCGCCGCCGCGCGATGGTTGGGATCAGCGGCCGATCCCAGACAGAATCCATCAGCTTCTTGACGCGGCATCCTGACGCGGCATCCTGACGCGGCATCCTGACGCGGCATCTTGATCAAAGCATTTGCTGAACAAGATCGCGCTCCGCTAGATCTGCTTCACCTATACGGCTAAGCGGCGCGCCCCATCACGTTTCGTTTCCAGAAACATGCCGACAGCGGGAAAGTTTTCAGCCACAGTTGATTTGTCGTCCCGGCTATCCAGTTGTTGCCAGACAAGTACTCTTCTCTCCCCGGCCGCTGCGCCAGTGGCATGTTGGCGAGGTCATCGTCGTGGCACTACTTGACATAAATGCACAGTAGCCGGTGGGTCGCACGGAGCTACCGGCCGCTCGGGCCAAGTTGGACGAAATTGTATCTCGTCGCCAATGAGCAAAATCGGCCGTACAGCACGTGGAACCCGCTAAAAAAAGTTGACATAAATGCGGGAAATGGTGATGGATTATGCTGCGGCCGGCCAGCCGCGGCACGCCAGCGAACGAAATCGCCGTCTGGCAAAAAAAAGCTGCTACAATGAGTTGACATAATGTAAAAAGTGACCCGAAGGTCAGCGACTTGGTTCGCGACCTGGCAATGGGAAGCCATCGACGCTATATTGACATAACGTAATACTTGACATAACTGGGCAACGGCTTCGCCGTTCTGCACATTCTTAATGGGGCGCCGGCTGGCGCGCGGAACGGCGCGCGCCCAGGACGCCGGCCCGTCTCGCGGTTGTTAACCCAGCCAGGCGAGGCGAGTTGTCGGCTGGCGCCGACCTGCCCTCCGCCGAGCAAGTACAAGCTTTCCGGCGGCTGGCAGAGCGCGCGGCCTGGCCAGGCACAAGCCCTCCGGACCGCGCGCTCACATTCTGGCCAGGCCCGCCGGCTTCATCCTTCCGACGATGTGCGACTAGATTCGAAAAGCGCAGTTGCCGGCCGTGCTAATCGACGAGACGTGACTCGGGCCAATCGCCCATGATGCGACTCGGACCCCCTTCAAACAGTTCGGCAAACTTTGCGAAGTTCGGACCATACTTTCCAGGGTCCTCGGACATGACCTTGTCCCACGCGTCCATGACCGCGTAGTCATCTATCTCGTACCAAAACTCTAGATTGTACGCTCCACCAAGGCCAAATTGAGCCGCATAAGTTTGCAAAGACTTGACGCCTGGTAGTGATGCGTAGAAGGGTTCGCCCTCTTCTCGCCACCACTTGCTAGCCTCGCTAGCCTTTCCCGGTCTCGACCGGGCGGTACCAACAAAGTAAATCCGGTAGAGGTCCATTGTGCTATCCTCCTTGCGTGTACAGTAACCAATTGAACCGGCCAACACCTACGGCTATAATCCTGACAGGATAGTTATCGTGCTTTTGGTTTCACCAGCCTCTAGTTCTTGTGCAGGCGTTGGCCATCACCTAACAGAATACGCATCTAGTGTCGACAAGTCAACTCATACATACACACAGGCCAACCAATCTCTCACAAGAGGGTGCGCGTCAAGTTTTAGCGCCGACGCCGGCTCGTCTCGCGGCCGCGAATACTCCCCCATGAAGCTCAGGCTGGTCCTTGAGGCCCGCCCCCCGACACCCGCCCCCGCTGCGATGACCGCGACCGCCCCTTCAATAGCGTCCACTTCGTCGAGCAAGACAACCTCTGCGGCCCGGCCTGGCTCTGCCGACCCTGCCACACCCACATCCGCCGCTCCATCCGCCCTTGCCGCGCCTGTCAAGAAGATCAGGGCCGATAAGCGCGTGTATTCGCGCGGCCGAAACGGGGCTGAATGAAATGACATTTATCACTTGTAATCCCTGCCAAATGCGTGCTATTGTTATCGTGCATAGCGGACCGTGCCGAGCTAGGAGGGCATGCCATGAAGACGACCGTTGCTTTGCTTCTTCTCTTGTTGATAATGGTGGCTTGCTCGGCGGAGCCAGAAACCGTTGAGGTTACAAGACTTGTCGAAGTGCCGCTTGAGGTGACCCGCATCGTCGAAGTCGCGGCCGAAGTCGTCAAGGTTGAGGCCTCTCGCGACCTGTTCAACCGCGAGGTCGAGGTGGAAGTCGTCGAGGTTGAGGTCACGCGCGTTGTGGAGCAGCTAATCGAGGTCACGAGGATTGTGGAGGTCGTGGCCGAGCCTGAGCCCATGCCGAAAGAGGAGTTCTTCCGCCTCGACGGCGTCGACACGCTGGTCTCTGAGAATTACGAGTTTGGGAGTTGCAACAAGGCCGTCTGGTACGCGCACGCCAACCAGGCTGACGGCAATTTCTATGTGTGGCTCTGGGACGCCAATTGCAC
>JBFFWQ010000214.1:0-4291 GCA_041570195.1 Promineifilaceae bacterium (SeqCode)
GACGCAGAGTGCCGGACTTACCTGTCGCTGGACGAATGCCCGGAAGCGCCCTGACACTTGCCAAGTCACAACTGCCAGGGCGCCATTGAGGCTGGCTACTGTTGCTCAACCCAACACGGCCGCTAGCACTAAATACAGCGCCAGGCCATTGAACAACCCGTGGGCGATGAGCGCCGGCCAGTTGTTCTTGGTCCGCTGGCTGATATAGGCGATGACCAGGCACACAGGCAGCAAGCCGACCAGGTCCCACCACTTGAAGGCATGGAACGCGGTCCACAACAGGCCGTGCACGATCCAGGTCGGCCGGCCGTGCCGCAGTTCCTGTCGCGGCAGAATGATGCCCCGCCACCACAATTCCTCGCCGACCACGTTGAAGGCCAAGACCAGCAAGAACAGGAAGACGAACTCCCACCGCCCCTGGACATCTGCGCCCAGCACGTCGGCCACTGATGTGACCGTACCGGCCGCTGGCGCCAGGCCCGGACCGCTCAGCGCTGCGCCCAATTGCGAAAAGGCACCGTAAGCGATGTTGAGGACCAGGAACGTACCCAGTCCCAACAGGACCATCTTGACCGTCAAGCGTGGATAGCGGAAGCGCCGGCTGAAAGCGGCTCGGGTCAGCGGCCAGCCCTCTACATCATGGAATACGTGCAGGGAAACGGCCAACAGGACGGCCATCGGTGCGATGTGAGCTACGACGAAACTCTCGGCCGCCGCCAGTCCCATCATGCGCAGCCAGGGCATAAAAAGATGGTAGCTAAAGACCAAAAGCAGCGCCGGGGCGCCGAAGGCGATGAGCGAGCCCCAGAATGGCAATGGCTTCAGCCCTGCCTGGGACTCTTTTGAATCGCTACCGGATTGTCGATCTAAAGTCGCTGTCGTCGTCATGAGAATCTCCTTTATATACATGCAAGAACGTATGTAAATCGGGCAAAAAAAGAGCCCTTTGCCTATGCGGCGACCAGACCAGCCATGAAGATATCGGCGAAGTCGGCCGCCTGCTGCTTCAGCGAAAAGGCCTGGCGATTGCTCAGCCACAGCGTGGCCACGCCATTCTGGTAGGCGATGAAGGCCCGGGCGACGGTGTCCGGATCCAGGCCGGCCCGCAGCTGGCCGTCGGCGATGCCCTGGGCCATGATCGCCGCCGTGCTGCCGACCAGGAGCTCGGTTTGCTCCGCCCGCTTACGTTGGACGGTTAACAATTCAGGATCGGCACCGGCCTTGACCTGAGACAGTTCGAAGATCTGACGCAGGCGCTGGTCCTCTTCCAACAGGGCCAGCGAATAGCGCAAAATGCGGGCCATGATCTCAGCCAGACTGCCACCCTCGGCCACGGCCGCTTCCATCACCCCACTCTCTTGGGCCGAAGCCTCGTCCATCAAGGTGTTGAACAGCTCGGCCTTGCTGCCGAAGTGATGGTAAATGGCCCCGCGGGTGACCCCGGCCGCCCTGGCGATATCCTGCAACCGGGCCGCCTGGTAGCCCTGTTGGCTAAACACCTGTAAGGCCGCGTCGAGCAAATCCTGTCGGGTCTTGGCTGCTTCTTCTTTCGTTCGCCTCATACATACATACTAGCATGTATATAATTATTTGTCAAGTACCGTTTGTGTCACGCTCGTGTCACGCCGGCCGGTTACCCTGTGATCAACGAATTGGGAAAGCGAGTAACTAAACCAACAGGAGCAAGCGATGAACGACAATTACCATTTTAACAGTTTCTACGCCCAGGAAAGGATCAGCGCTCAGTTGAAGGCCGCCGAGAGCCATCGTCTGGCCCAGCAAGCCAACGGCGACAGCAAAATCCTGGCCACCGCCGGCCGCGCCTATGACTGGGTCGGCCGGTTATCCAGCCAGTTGGCCCACTCCCTTGAAACACTGGGCGAGTTCCGGATCGCGCCTTTTCAGCGCTAAGAAAGGCTGTCAGGCGGCCGCTGATTCGGTTTAACGCTCCCCTATTGTTTCAGATTCCCGGGCGGGAATCAGTTCCTGCCCCACTTCCTCGCCCCAATAGCTACCCTGACTTGAAAGCGCCAGGGTAGTCAGGATCAATATCGAGGAGAGAGTGGAGAGGGTGATTAAAACGCCGATGACGATGAGGGTGATGGTCATATGTCACTCGCCCGTGTCAGATCTAGTAGAAGGCGGCTCGCTGTCGCCGCAGATATATCCCATGTCGCACCCTTCACCGCTAAGAATGGCTGTCAGCTTCAGCTGGCGGATGCCGATTCGCTCCGTAGCTCTCCCACCGTTTCAGATCCCGCCTCTCTTTCGTGGTCCACCCATTGCCCCGTGCCCTCTTCCCAACGACTGATTTGGCTCGACCGCGCCACGGCGAAAAGGATCAGAACAGTTGAGATAAAAGAGAGACAAGCAAAAAAGCTAAGAATAACCAGCATGGTGTTCATACATCACTGATTGAGGTTAGCTTTGGGCAATGAATGTTCGGTGTTGAAACAAGTTCTTTAACGGTCGTTTTCGGCATCGCAAACATCGGGATATGGACTCGTTAACTCGTTTTCGAGTTAACAGCTAACAACCGGGTTGACAGTTAACATGAGAATAATCGTGAAAACTCGCCTAATTATGAGATGGCACTATACTTAGACGCGGTTTGGGCGAAAGTGTTATGCTCAAACCCACTAACAACATGATTTGTTAATCTCTGTCTCAGGTGCCAGGACGAATTGGCACAGACGGGACAAATCACTTGCGGGCCGAGAGTGCGACTTGGCTCAAGGAAGTCAAGGAGTACTTTCAATGAAATTCGAAGAATTTTCCCTCGACGGGCGTCTGAACGCCGGCATCAGAGATGTGGGCTATGTAACGCCCACCCCCATCCAAGAACAAGCGATTCCCCCCATCCTCGACGGACGCGACGTCATGGGCCTGGCCCAGACCGGCACCGGCAAGACGGCCGCCTTCGCCCTACCTATCCTACAACGCCTGACCAGGGGGCCGCTGCGCCGGGTACGGGCCTTGATCGTCGCCCCCACCCGCGAGTTGGCCGAACAGATCCACCAGAGTCACGTCGAGCTGGGCAAATACACCAAGGTGCGCAGCACGGCCGTCTACGGCGGCGTCGGCAAAGCGCCCCAAATCAACGCCCTGAAGCGCGGCGTCGAAATCGTCGTCGCCTGTCCGGGCCGGCTGCTGGATCTGGCCGGCGAGGGGCACATCGACCTATCCCACGTGGAAGTGTTGGTGCTGGACGAAGCCGACCGCATGTGCGACATGGGCTTTTTGCCCGACATCAAGCGCATCCTCAAACTGCTGCCCACACAACGGCAGACCCTCTTCTTTTCGGCCACCATGCCGCCCGATATCCGCCGGCTGTCCGACAACATCCTGCACGATCCGGTCACGGTCCAGATCGGCATGATCGCCCCGGCCGAAACAGTCTCTCACGCCCTCTACCCGGTCACCAACAGCCTCCGGAAGTCGTTACTGCTCTCCATGCTGAACCAGACGGCGACCGGCCGGGTATTGATCTTCACCCGCACCAAGCGCCGGGCCCGTTTCCTAGCCCGCGACCTGGAGAAAAAAGGCTACAACGCTGCCGCTCTACAGGGCAATATGTCCCAGAACAAGCGCCAGAAAGCTATCAACGGCTTCCGCAACGGTAAATACGACATCCTGGTGGCCACCGACGTTGCCTCGCGGGGTATCGACGTAGACGACATCTCCCATGTCATCAACTTCGACATGCCCGACACAGTCGACGCTTACACCCATCGCATCGGCCGCACCGGCCGCAAAGAGTTAAGCGGTGAGGCTTTCACCCTGGCGACACCCGAGGATGCCGCCCAGGTGCGGGACATCGAGAAGTTGCTGGGCCAGCCCATCGAGCGCCGGCGGCTGACCGATTTCAACTACGGCGATTTCCGGCCGGAGAGCCAATTCCAGGCCAATGGTTCGGCCAATGGCCGCCGGAACCACGGCTCCACCCGGAACAATGGCTGGCAGAACAATCGCTCGAATGGCCAGCGCAATAGCTCTGGCCGTAACCAGCGCCCCGGTGGCAACAAGAAGAACAACAGGTCGCGCCATTACCGTCCGCGACCGGCCAACTGATTCACCACGGCGTTTTGGCATAGTTAGACAGAGGGCTCTTTCATCACGGGGGAGCCCTTTTTTGATTTCTAGACCCAGCAACCCCAAAATATCACGATACAATGTAGGGAACTATTCGCCAGGTCAGGACGTCTACTTAATACGAGATTCGTTCCTGAAAGGATGCAACATGATGCGAGTAACGATCCTTCTATTAGCCCTACTGCTCTTGCTGGCGGCC
>JBFFWQ010000215.1:0-4264 GCA_041570195.1 Promineifilaceae bacterium (SeqCode)
GCGTTGGGCCAGCCAGCGAAGAACAAGCCCCACAGTGGCTGATATCATGGCATAACCGAAGACGGCACCCACGTGCTCCCAAGCGATGCGAAATCCATCACGAATCGTGGGATCTCCTCCGTCGAGTCGGATCATAGCCGCTCCAACCAGGGCGGTATTGGCGAATAATATGACAAAGTACTGCACCAGGTAAAAGAGAAAAAGGGTGATGTAACCGACGAGGCGAGCTGGCCCGAAATCATCGGCGAACATGGCTTCAAATAAGCCAGATAAGAAAAAGGGCACGGCAAAGGTAGCCAGGACAATGAGGGATGCGATAGCCGATACGATGGGAAAAACGATCAGCTCTTTATCGGCCCGCAAAACGGCCCAGCTTGCCTTGACCAATTCCCAGCTGTTAGAAATTCGCCTGAACATAGTAAACCCCCTGCGAGCGTCCGACGCTATAAGATCGACAGGTTCGATTTTATCTTAGATCTCGTATGCTACAAGTAGCCACTACAAAACCCCTGGAACCACCAGAAATAGGAGCCTCCTTTACTGCCCCGTCAAAGTTTGGAGGTAAAGATGTACGGCCTGCAATTCCTCCTGGTCGAAGTTTGCGTATAGTTCCCAGGGCATGCCCTCAGGGTCGATCTGACTGCCGTCCGGCTTGACGCCCTCCGTCACCATCCTGAGGAATGCCTCGGTCGACCAACCGGCGGCCGTCACGGCCGATGGGATCTCGCCAATTTCAGGGATACTGGGCGGCGGTGGGCCACCTTTCATGTCGTCGCCGTGACAGAGCGTGCAGGCAAAGGCCCGGGTGAAATAGGCGCCATACTCGGCATTCACTCCAATCTCCGGACTTTCCGGGAAAGGTATTCTGTGATCGATATATTCTGCGGGAAAAATGTCGCCAAAAAGCCCTGCAGTGAGCATAGTCCGCCCCAGGATGCCGATCTCTTTTTCAGGTGTCGAGTTGTCGTTGGGGGGCAGACTCTTGAGGTAGGCGATGGTCGCGCCCAGATCTTCCTCACTCCAGTTAATGAAGATCTCGGCCGGCATGATCATTAGTCCCTTCCCTTCTGGGTCTACGCCGTGCCGTATAGCGCGCAAGTAGTCGGCGTCGCTGAAGCCGCCCACGCCGGCCTCTGATGGTGTGATGTTGGAGGCATATACAGTGGCCATACCTGCTTCGTCGATCATCACTTCGCCCGACAAGTCCTTCCCATGGCACTCGGTGCAAAGGGCGGTCGCGAGGTGCTCCCCACGCCCAAGCGACGCTTCGTCTGTGGGAATGGTCATCGCCGCAGCTTCAACGTCGTGCGTACGGTTAAGGCGCAGGCTAGCAAGGATGTTCAGTATGACGACAGCCAATACAAGAAGGCCGATCAAGGCTCCCAATACAATCCCAATCCACTTCAGTACTTTACGCATGACAATATCCTCCTGTTGATAAGGCAGTACCCATGACTAACAAACCCGATAGCCGGGGTTATCGAACTGGATCGATTGAACCTCTTTTCGATTGGTGCGCGGTTAGTATGGAATCGGTTCTATCGTTATCCTCTAACAAGATCCTATCATCCGACCGTCTCTGAATCGTTACGGAAAACGTTACGATAGACGCTTTAGGATTTTTGATGATGGTAGAAGTCGAGATAGGTAGAATTTGCCATAAACACCTTTGACTCAAAAGGGCAAAATTCATCATATAATGTAGAAGCTGGAACTTCTGGTCGCTGGCGGACGTTTGTACTGTAGATACTTATCTAAGTGTCGCGGTTCAACTGTTTCGTAGCTATGCAATACATGCCGTGACAAGGGAAACAGCCATGATAGAAAAGATGAAAGGACTAACGAGCCGCCAGCGAGGGTTAATAGCCATCGCCGGAGTATTACTGGTTGTATGTGTGGTAGCAGCAGCGACCTCCAGCATTTACCTGCTGACCCGCGAGCGAGGTGGGGATGGGACCAAAAGCAATCCAGTCCTCGTAAACCCAATAACTGCTGGTTCGGGAAACGGCGACGGACCCGCAGTCGAAGCGGTCTCTGGATCTCCAGGTGGATTTCCTGGTGGTGCAGGCGGTGGAGAGGCGACGGGTGAATCTCGGCTAAATATCCGCCTGAGCAAAGGAGAGGCGAAACTGCTCCTGGCCGAACCAGACCGGCTGGTCACTGGCGAACCGCTGACTGAGGCTGAGATCGAAGCTATCCTGGCCCGTCTGACGGCGCTGGAAACCGAGCCTGGAGATAGCGTCGATTTCCGGCTGCCGCCCGAATCGCTGCCGCCACCGCGTACCGGCGAGACCATCGACGAACCCTTCCCGCCGCCAGAAGCACCGCCTGTCTCCGTCGAGGTGGCCGACGGCCCGCTGGAGGTTTTGCGTTTCGCGCCCGAGGGGGAAATCGGCCTGGCTCCCTTCGTCAATGTGACCTTTAACCAACCCATGGTGCCTTTGAGCACTTTGGATGTATTGGCCGAAGAAGAAGTGCCGGTGCAGATCGTTCCAAACTTGCCTGGACGCTGGAAATGGGTTGGTACCAAGACACTGACCTTCGAGCATGATTCAGAGACCATCGATCGCTTGCCCATGGCCACCGAATATGTGGCCACAGTACCCGGTGGGACCGAGTCAGCCACTGGCGGCGTCCTGGCCGAATCCGTTAGCTGGCGCTTCAGCACGCCCCCAGTCCAGATGATCAGCTCCTACCCCCATGGCGAAGCCCAACCCCTGGAGCCGCTCTTTTTCATCTCCTTTGACCAGCGGGTGGATCCCGATTCGGTGCTGGGCACCATCGAAGTGACGGCCGAGGGCCAACCGGTCAGCCTCAGGCTGGCCAGCGAGGCCGACGTGAAGGCCGACGATCGGGTCGATTATCTGGTCGAAGGCGCCGGCGAAGGGCGCTGGCTGGCTTTTAAAGCGGCGAGCCCCCTGCCGGCCGATGCGGCCATCTCGGTCACCATCGGGCCGGGCACCCCTTCGGCCGAAGGGCCGCTGGTCACCAGCGAGGCCCAGAACTATAGTTTCCGCACCTATGCCCCGCTGCGGGTCGAGGATCAAAACTGCGACCGGTCCGACGAAAAATGCCGGCCGCTGGAGCCCTTCTATATCCGCTTCAACAATCCCCTCGACGTCGAGGCTTACGATGAGACGATGATCCAGATCGAGCCGGCCATTCCGGGAGCCACGGTTAACATCGCCGGCAGTTCCATTACCATCCGGGGCGCCACGGCCGGCCAGACCCGCTACCGGGTGACGCTGGACGCCGAGCTCCAGGATATTTTCGGCCAGAAATTAGGCCGCGATACGGAACTGACTTTCCAGGTCGGCCCGGCCGAACCGGTTTTGATCGGCCCCGACGATATCTTCGTCACCCTGGACCCGGCCGCGCCCAGTCCAGAGTTCACCGTCTATGCCATCAATCATGATCGTTTGAAGGTAAAAGCTTATACTGTCGAACCGGCCGATTGGCCGGCCTTCCAACGCTATCTGCAGGAATATTTCCGGCACCAGGATACCGCGCCGGATCCACCCGGCCGGCTGGTCCTGGACGAGACGATCACCGTCGAGGCTGAAGATGATTCCCTGGCTGAAGTGGGGATTGATCTGAGCCAGGCCCTGGACGGCGATTACGGCCACCTGGTGGTGGTCGTCGAACCGGCCCGCAACCTGGTCGAGGGCCTCCTGGATCGCAACCGGGACATCGTCCAGGCCTGGGTCCAGGTGACCCAGATCGGCCTGGATGCCCTGGTCGATCACAGCGAAATGGTCGTCTGGGCCAGCTCTCTGGCTGACGGCGCGCCGCTGGCTGAAACGACGATCGTCCTCGAACCCAGGGGCCAAAGCGTGGTCACGGACGGCGACGGTACCGTTCGCTTTTCCCTGCCCCCAGACGGCATCTCGATGCTGGTGGCCAATCGGGGAGCGGACGTCGCCTTTTTGCCCCGATCCGCCTATATGTGGAGTGATAATCGCTGGGATCCCTGGCCCGTTGACGATTATCTACGCTGGCACGTTTTCGACGACCGGCAAATGTACCGGCCAGGCGAAGAAGTGCATCTCAAAGGCTGGATCCGGCTGGTCGGCGGCAAGCAGGATGGCGACGTGGGCTTGCTGGGCGATTCTTTATCGGCCGTGCGCTACCAGGTTGTCGGCCCCCAGGGCAACGAATTAACCAGCGGCCGGGCGGATGTCAACGCCCTCGGCGGCTTCGATTTCGCCTTCAGCCTGCCCGAAAACACCAACCTGGGCCAGGCCCAGCTCCTGCTGGATGCCGA
>JBFFWQ010000216.1:0-4235 GCA_041570195.1 Promineifilaceae bacterium (SeqCode)
CAATCGCTTCGTAAGCGATAGGTTAAGGGTTCAAGTCCCTTGGGTGGCTTTTTATTATTGTCTGCTGCCCTTGCCCTTTGCGCAGCAATTTGGTTTGGGTGCCCGCCGCAAGTAATTTGGATCTAGCAAGACGCCATAGTCTTGCATCGCCAGAACGGCAATGTGGCCGAGGCAATCGATGGCCGAGGTGATCCATGAATAATGAGAGCAATCCGATCGTTTTTGGCGTAGCCGGGGGTACGGCATCGGGCAAAACTACCGTGGCTGAGGCAATTCTGAATGCGGTTGGCGGATCGCAGGCGGCTTATTTGCCGCACGATGCCTATTATCGAGATATGATACATTTGCCGTTGCCGGAGCGGGCTCAGCTCAACTATGACCACCCCGAATCGTTAGAGACTGAGCTGTTGATCGAACATGTCGAGCAACTGATAGATGGGCAAAGCGTCGAAGTTCCTGTCTATGACTTCACGCAGCACCGGCGAACCGAGGAAACGCGCACGGTGGAACCAAGCCCGATCATCCTGATCGATGGGATTTTGATCTTTACCAACGCCCAGTTGCGAGAACTGATGAACATCAAAGTTTATGTGGATACTGACGCCGACGTTCGGTTTATTCGCCGGCTTCAGCGCGACATGAACGAGCGCGGCCGGTCGCTAGATTCGGTCATCAAGCAATATATGGAGACGGTGCGTATCATGCACCTTGAATTTGTGGAACCCAGTAAGCGCTATGCTGATGTGATAGTTCCACATGGGGGGTTGAACAGAGTCGCCATGGACATGGTGGTAGCCCGTCTACTCGCGCTGCTTCAGGATCAAGGGGGCCAAAAGTGATTCCATTACAGGGTGACCTAAATGCCATTGTCGGCGACCATAAGGCGATGATAATCAGGGCAGCTAATTGACGCCAGCGCTCCCAAATGGCGCATCTTCTGACCAGCGGCCGGCCCAGACGGCATGAAATCGGATTCAGCAAGCGCACAACGCATGGTGACGATCGGATTGATCATCGTACTAGCGATGATTGTTGTCGGCGCGTACCTGGTCAACATAGACAGCTGGTTGATGCATGATGACGAGGGAACCGATTTCTACGAAGCGTGGCGGCTGGCCCATGGGGACAGGCCGGGGACCGATTTCATGGCTGAGCAACAGCCGTTATATCTGATGGCCGGCGGTGCGCTAGTCCGGTCTTTTGGTTTGGAATCGCTGCCGCTGCGATTGCTATCGGCAGTACAAGTCCTTCTCGGAATGTTCTTCCTGTCCTATGCCTCTGGCCGGGCCTTTGGCCGGCGGGCCGGTCTACTGACGCTTCTCTTGGTCGCGACAAGCGGCATGGTCTACTCGCTAGCGCGTTTGTACCGGCCTGATCCGATGATGTTGAGTTGGACAATGGTCGGGTTGGGCGCGGCGCTGCTGGCATCGGCCGGAACTGACCGGCGTTGGTGGTTGGCCTCGGGAGTCGCATTTGGCGTTGCTTTTCTCTGGAAGCCATTCGCCGCATTTCCGGTATTTGGGTTGGGATTGTTTTTTGCTCATGAATTGTTCCGCTCGGCCGGCCAACGGAAGATGGTCGTTGGCAACGCTTTGCGCTTCTGTCTGCCGCTGGGCTTCATCGCAATCGTGGTGAATGGCGCCCTACATCTTGGCCTTGATCTTTATTATCTAGAGAATCTGCGACAGCACGCGGCGTTGGGTCGCGATCTCAACTGGCTGCTGAACCTATTGCGGCCGCCGGTGGCCTATGTGGAGTTCTTCCTGGCCCACCCGGTCTTCCTATTTGTCATCCCGTTGTGGTGGCTCAACCGGCCCGCGGATTGGCGACAGAGGCCGGAGGTGAGGCTGTTGCTATGGCAGCTGGCCGCCCCCCTTCTTTTCGTGGCCCTTACGCGGCCGTTTTATCCGCGCTACATGATCTTCCTCGTGCCAGTCTTTGCGATACTGCTGGCCTGGCAACTGGATCTAATGTTTAAGAAACTATCGGCATCGCCGAAGGGCACAGCGGCGGCCGTGATGATGTCGGCGCTGATTGTTCTGTTCGCCCTGATCCTCACTAATCCTAGAATTCCGGAGTTGTTGCTTCGGCGCGAAAACGGCACGATGGCGCTGGCTGCCTACGTCGCCGATCACAGCGAGCCAGACGAGGTGATCCTGTCTGATTACGCTGGCATCAACTTCTTTGCCGACAGGCGCTCGATCTATGAGGCCTCGATCATAGCCGGAGGCAGGATTCAGGGCGGCTTTGTAACCGGCGATCTGCTCATCGAGCGGATGGAAGAGGATGATGTGAGGCTGGTGTTGGTGCACGTGGAGGGAGGCGATCCAATTCCTCATCAGTTGGTGCGCTTGAGTGACTATGAACGGTTCCGTGGCTACTTGGGAGCGTATTACGAGTTGCTGACCATATTTGATAGGAATGGACAACAAATCGAGGTCTTTTCCAGAAGTAGCTGAGTGGCCCGGGTCACCATTTCTGGACCGATCATGTGATGATTGAAAGCAGCAGCACTCGCGAAGTTCGCAAAATGAAGATGGAAGCAACCGGATACCGGCGATGGCTGGAGCGTAACCGGCGGTTGGCATGGGTGTGTGGCCTGGCCCTGATGCTGCTGGTGGCGTTAACGATCAGGTTAACGGCGATCGGCTGGGGCCTACCAAATCAGGCGTACTACTATTCACTGTTTGTGCCCGACGAGACATCGGAGCTTATTGCGACATTGTTGCTGGGCGAACGAGCCTATCAGTATCCTGTTATCCGCCTGCAACCGTTCTTCTACTTTCTATCGTTCATTTACTTCTCACTGTATTTTCTCTTTGCATTGGCGACCGGCCGGGTCACAAGTTGGGCTGAGTATCTTGCCTGGCAACAGCGGGACCTGGCCCATTTCATTCTGGTCGGCCGGGTGTTCATGGTGTTGCTGGGCGTTCTGACCGTCTTCTTGACGTTTGTCGTGGCCAGGCGCTTGTTCGGAAAGAGGGCCGGTTTTGTCTCGGCTGCGGTATTGTTGCTATCGTTAGGCCATGTCACTTATTCGCGCATTTTTCGCCTCGATTCGCTGATGCCATTCGTGACTGTTCTGGCTTTCTATCTACTGTTGAGGATGATCTATGATCAAGACCAAAAACTGCGCTGGTACGTGCTGGCCGGGTTCGTGGTGGCAGCCGCTACGGCGACGAAACTTAGCGGATTCGCCTTGCTGGGACCACTGTTGCTGATCCCGTTCCTCGATCCGGACCGGGATTGGATGCTGCCTGTCCGCAAGCCGGTATTCAGCCGGCAATACGTGTTCGCTTTGTTCGTCTGCCTGGCGTCCTATATCATGATCGCCGGTCCATCTCAAGTTATTCGCCTACAAATCACGTTTGGAGGCGATATCAGCCAGGCGCCCCGATCCATCATTGGTATGGCCAGTCGCTTCGGCCAACGGGAGTCATTTAGCAAATTAGGCGGGCTATCGACTTTTGACGCCAGTTTGCCATATCACCTGACTTCGAGCCTGCCCCGATTGCTGGGCATTACTTCCTACCTTTTCGCCCTGCTCGGTTCAGGATTCATGATTTTTGAGCGGCGCAACAGGGCAGGCGTGCTGTTGCTTCTGTTTACGGTGCTGGCCTTTCTGTTGCCCATTGGCCGGTTGCAGCGAGCGGCCGATCGCGATGTGCTGCCCATTCTGCCGCTGCTGGCCGTCTGCGCGGGTTACGGCATCGACAGGTTGCTCGGTCTCGTACGCCAGGCCCTAGAAAGAGATAGCCGAATGAAATGGGCCAGATTAGGCGTGATACTCGTATTGTTGGCCGTGATCGCGATTCCAGCGATCAATGTGGCCCGGCACACTTATCTTTTGACGCAGGAAGACACGCGGAATATTGCCGCATCCTGGATAGAGGCAAACATACCGGCCGGAACGGCAATAGTCACTGAACCTTATGGTCCAGGTATCCTTGGCGGCGCCTCAAGGACCAGTTCGCCCGGTGGCCGGCCGGCATATCACATCTACGATCTGCTTGAGGGCACCACTGATGGGATAGACCAGTTTGATCCCGAGAGTCTGAGACCGTTTCTTGAACAAACAGGCGCCGAGTATGTTGTCCTGAGCAGTGGTTACTATCACAGATTCTATAATGCAGCCATGGAACACCATTTTCCGGAGCACGCGGAGCAAGGACAGGTATTTCATAACTACCTGGCAAACGAGCTTCAACTGGTCAAGACGATCGCGCCTGACTGGC
>JBFFWQ010000217.1:0-4049 GCA_041570195.1 Promineifilaceae bacterium (SeqCode)
CAGGGTCTCTCTTTCCCAGGTAGCGGCTGCCCCGCAGATAGCAGAATTCGCAGCCGCTACGGCAACCAATATAGGGATGAGCCGTATACTTGCCCCAAAACCAGGGGCCGTCGACGTGTTTATGAACGTTGACGATCTTTCTGGCCTGGTAAGTCTGAAACTCAATACTCACAGTCCATAGGCTCCTGTGACGCGATCGCGCTCTTCTTGCGGCAGGTAAGTTTGCGCTTTGCGCAACATCAACCGGCGGTGCCGCCGGCCGCTTTGGGTTACCAGCCAATCGGTCAGTTGAGCCGGATAGTATCTGCCCAGCGTCTTGAGGCCCCAACCAACGCCTTTTGCGGCGTCCATTTCCCATTCGCCAAACATCGGCTCCAGAAATGCCAGCAAATTCTGAGCTTGCTCCGCCAACGCCGGTTCGCCGCGGGCCCGCTTGGTCCATAAATGGACGGCTACGCCAACGGAACGGCGTACCCAACGATTGGGGTCGCTTCGCCAGGGCGCCAG
Source organism: Promineifilaceae bacterium (SeqCode) (assembly GCA_041570195.1). GTDB lineage: Bacteria > Chloroflexota > Anaerolineae > Promineifilales > Promineifilaceae > UBA11865. The sequence goes on from JBFFWQ010000217.1 coordinate 508, forward strand.
TAGATCCACGGCCTGGTCGAAATCCTCGACCAGCGCCGGTCCCGGAACGCGTTCGCCCAAGATATCGGCCCCGTACCACTTGTCGGCGGCGACGATGAAACGCCGGCACTCGGAAAAGACAGACGACGGCCGGCGAGGATACTGCTGCCGCAAAAGCCCACCAATGACCACCCAGCCACCTTCGCTTTGATCGGCAGCGATCAGATCCAGGAGGGAGCTCGTATGTGACCATTGCCCGGCTCCGGCCGCGGCCGCGATCCGGTCCAGCATTCGAAAGGGCTTACGCTGCGCTAATACCGGCTCGAGCACGGCATAGGCTCCTGTAACGTTCCCGCTTGCCAGGCATTGGGCCATGCGTTTACCAAGGGCATCGGCCTCATGGCTATTCATGACCCTAATTTACACTAAAAGAACGCTATTTCGAACTGCCTAGTTCTATGAGCAGTGTTTGTGCATCTTGCAGATCTGCCGTCGCAAAGCCTTCGCCGAACGAGTCGTACACTCCGGCCAGCAGGTCATGAGCCTCCTTGGACCTGCCATTGCTGCTCCACAACTCGGCTAGGCTAGTGGCCGCGCGCAATTGCAGCGATTTGGCCCCCTGCTGGCTGGCGATGTCCAGTGCTTGCTGGAAACAAGCCTCAGATTCGGCCGGATCCTCCTCCCGCCTCAGCAAAAACTCCCCGCGCAGCCGCCGTAGCTCCGCTTCAAAGAACCGTTCGCCCGTCTTCTCGACCAGCGCCAGCGCCTCGTCCAAGACCTCCCCCGCTTCCTCATCTTTGCCAAGGGCCTCGATCAGCAGCGACAGACAAAAGGTTAGGAAGGTCTTTTGACCACCTTCGCTGTATTGCCGAACTCCGGTTCTAATTTCGTTTTGACCTTCGGCTATTCGGCCGCGATTCACCAAAACCGAGCCCAAGTTCACTTTTCCGAAGGGAATGAAGTAATCTAAGCCTTTTCTGGAAGCGAGCTGCAGCAGGTGTTTCGTCTGGACCTCGGCCCGATCGAATTCGCGTCGTAGGCAAAGAATGGGACAGATTCCAATAGCCAGGGTGAAAGCAAGGTCATGGTCTTGACCCAACTGTTCAACCTTGGTCATGGTTTCTTCCACGGCGGCTAATGACTGGTCAGGATAACCGAGAAACCATAATGTCCAGGCTTTCCTGAAGAGACTGGTCAGCCACACATTCTGTCCGATGAATCCAGATATGAGTCGGCTCTCACTCTGCGGATCGTAGGAGGCCAGTGCAGCATTGAAGTGATTCAGCGCTGCTTCAAATGATCCGCCGCAGAACTCCAAATAACCAAGGAAATGATGGGCCTGGGTCAGGTGCAGCGGATTGCGGCTTTCCTCAGCCTGCTTAAGCAATTGCTCAGCCAATTCCATAGCCGGGTGGTATTCGGCCAGCATAGCATAATGGGTCAATAGCAGCAGCCGGGCGGGGAAGAGATAATCGGGTTCATCTAGCTTCTGTGACAGGTGTATGACCCGGTTGGCGGCTTCCTGGATCTCAGGCGCCGTATAGCCGCGCATGGCCAGCAACGGGGCTGTCCGCGCCAGGTGAAGCGTCATTTCAGCGCGATCCCGCTTTGGCCCAGGGGGACATTCTCTGAGCAAGTCCAGCGCCCGGCCGAAATAATCTAATGCCGATTCGTTGGCCGACAGCCGGTAGGCAGCTCTGCCCGCGGCCAGCAAATAGCCTACCGCTTTCTCTAGCATCCCAGCCGCCTCAAAGTGGCCGGCCAACTCGAAGGCATGCTCTTCCTCACGACCGCTGTAGAGCGTTTCCAGGGTAAGACCCGTGATTTGGTGTGATCGTGACCTGGCAACAGGGTCCATCTGCTGGTAAGCATATTGCTGGAAAAGATGATGGCGAAAGCGGTAACGGGAAAGGGCCCGATCACCGTACCATTCAAGCTCGCTCGCCTCGACCAGATGATACTGCCGGCCCAGGACCTCACTCAGACAAGTAACGGCCGGTTCTGCGTCGAATGTCCGAGTCTCAGCTGCGACCTCGGCCAGGAACGTCTGACCCTGGACACTGGCGGCGGTCAACAGTGCCTGGCAGCGACCGGTCAGGCGTTCGAATCGCTCGCCGATGACCGCCTCAACCCGGGGCGGTAGTTGGTTCCAGTCGAGCGGCCGTCTGACGACCCATTGTGCTTGCTCATCTTTCACCAATTCGCCTCGGTCCTGCAAACCCCGCAGAATCTCCACCGCAAACAACGGATTTCCGCCCGTATGCCCGTGCAGGCTGGTCCGAAAGTCGGCTCCAAGCCGGTTAGGTTCACTATCGACGAGGGCTTCGACAAATGCCCGGCCATCAGCCTGATTCAGGTCAACGTAATTGGCCCCGCTAATTCGCTGCAGGCCAGTGATCACTGGCAGCAAAGGATGGCGGCTCGCGGCCGGAACAGGTCGATCCGGCCCACCCAACTCTTCCGGCCGGTAAGCGCCAATGATGAGTATCCGGCTATCGGCCAGATGCCGGCCCAGATGGAATAACAGGCTGGCCGAGGTGTTGTCTATCCAATGGAGATCGTCCAGCACCAGCAACAAAGGCCAGCGTCGAGACACGGCCCGCAGTAGTCCAGTTACTTGCTCAAATAAGGCCACTCGATCCACCGCCGCCTGCCTGGCGCCGGCGGCCGATACTGACGCGGCCGGCAGCAGGGTACCAGGTAAGTCAGGTCCTGCTTCGACCAGGGCCTGTCTGATCGCCGATTTAGCTTCCTGCAATCTCCGGGCCGACTCTCTACCGGCAGGTTCCCATGGCGGATCATTGTCCGCCCGACCACTTAGCTGCCGCAGGAGTTCTCTAAAGGGCTGGTATGGGTCGCCAAATCCCAACCGGGTATCGCAGGCGCCGTGAGCCAGCAATAGCCTTTCTTCGTCGGCCATTGCACGGCGACCGAACTCGGTCGCCAGGGTCGATTTTCCGCTGCCGGCCTCGCCGCAGATGAACACAACCCGGCCCCGGCCGGCCAGGGCCCGCGACAGATGGGCGTTTAGCTTAGACAGTTCGTCTTCGCGCCCGACGAAAGTCTGAGGGGATGTATGTTCGCCTCTTCCGGCAGACAGTGGAACTGATCCTCTCTCTGGTGGCCCCACAGGCCGCCCATTACTCTCCCTTTCTCCTCTGTGCCTCAGCGCCTCATCATCCCGATCGCGGATCAGCTCGTAAAGTCGCCGAGTTTGCTCTGACGGTTCGACGCCCAGGTCCTCGACCAACAGCTGCCGGCAGCGCGCATACTGGGCCATCGCCGCCTCCCGCTGGCCTGCTTGAACCAGGTTACGCATGAGCAGCCTATGGAACGACTGCCGCCAGGGCTCCAGGCCGACCAATCGCTGGGCGCAGCCGACCGCCTGGCTGAAAGCACCAGTCTCTTCATAGAAGGCCCCCAACCGGCCGAGCACCTCCAACGCGCGACGATGGTATCTTTCCTGCCGGCTAAGTAGCCAGAACTCGAAATCTGGGCTGCCTGGCACGGAAAAGCCGGCCATAAACTCCCCCTGATAAAGGGCCACGGCCGCCTTGAGCGCC
>JBFFWQ010000218.1:0-3922 GCA_041570195.1 Promineifilaceae bacterium (SeqCode)
CCCATCGTCGTCTTCCTGGCCTGGCTGGCGCTACAAGGCGCGCTGGACGAATTCCTTCATCTGCTGTCGGCGATCGACCGGCTGGCGCCATTTGCCGGACTGGAGGAAAAAGCGCAGGACCTGATCGAATGGGTAATGCGACGGCCATTGCTTGTTCTCGCTGCGCTGGGTGGTTTGTCGGCCGTGCGCAGCCGGCGGATCCTCGCTTGGCTGCCCTTGTTATGGGTGGCGGCCGAGGTGTTGGTGTTGCTCGCCCCCCCAAGGCTGGATTTTGGCTGGGGCGGCATCTCACATTATGCTTTGCCGGCATTGGCCGCCACGTCGCTGCTGGGGGGTATTGGCGTTCACCAGTTGGATCTATGGATGATAGGCAGGCGCGGGCAGAAGGCTCTGGCGGCCGGCGTGTTGGTCTTGACAGTGGCCATGAGTTCGGGTTGGCTGACAGATCTCAACTTCGCCATCGCAGAAAGCGATTACCCATTACCAACCGTTGACGACGAGGTGAGAATCGGTCGGGCAGCGGCGGCGGTGACCGGCGAGGAAGAACCGATCATGGTCTTGGGCAATACTGTCTTCCATCGCCGCGCAGGACGACGGCCGGCGAACCGCTACTTCGTCCTGCCTGAGTATCTACCGAGTTCGCGATTGTGGCCTGAAGCGGAGACCGATATGCTGGCAGCGCTCCGCGGAGGCGATGTCGGAGCGGTAATTCTCTCGCGCCGATACCTGGAGGATCGATTATCGCCGAAACTGCGTGATGCCCTCTGGCAGGAGTGGTTTCCTGCAGCTCTCTTCAGCTACCCCTATCAGGGTGATGTGTTTTTGTATCTGCCCAATAGTCCAGCGCCGCCAGAGTCAAACGAGCCGATAGCTGTTTATGAACCTGACATCGCCCTGATGAATGTTGAGATGAAAGATACTGACCATGGTGCGCTCCTTATTGGTCTTTACTGGGCGGCCGAGTCGCGACCGGTGATGGATCTGGTCGCGTTCGTCCATCTGCTTGATGGCCAGGACGGTTTGGTCGCCCAGCATGATGGGATTCCCGGTGTTGGTTTTCGACCCACCTCGACCTGGAATGCCGGTGAAACAGTCGTGGATTGGCACTGGATCGAGTTGCCAGAGGTGTACGATCCTGGCGCTTCCAGCTTGCGCATCGGTTTGTACGACGCCATGACAGGAGAACGGCGCCGAATGCAGAGAGCCCAGTACGAAGAGGATTTCGTGGTCTTAGATCTGTCAGGCTTGTCCAAATGAGGTCACAGAACCTGACTGAAGAGCCATCCCATTGGTCGTCATTGATCTTGCCAAGTCGCCGACTGGGTAACTGAGGATCATGAAGAAGTTCAGACAAAGCAGAATGGGCCAGTGGTTGCTCCCGTTTCTTGCCTATCTGACTCTGGCTGTTGTGCTGACCTGGCCGTTGGCATCAAAGCTATCGACGCACCTGCCGGACGGTACAGACTCGCTGCTCCACTACTGGAACGGCTGGATGAGCTGGCAAGCTCTCAATTCAGGGCAATCGCCTTACTTCACGAAACTGCTCTTTTTCCCTAACGGCCTGAGCATGGTTTTTAACAATTTCGCCTGGCTTCATATCGTCGGATGGCTGGTGATGCGGCCGCTGCTTGGCGGGGTTGACGCCTACAACGTGGTCTTTCTGTTGAACCTGGCCATATGCGGCCTGGCTGCTTGTTGGCTGTCTTACGAAGTGATTGGCAACCGGCGTGCGGCCCTTTTGGCCGGCCTCGTGTACCAGGCCTGGCCACACCGGCTAACACAACCCAGTCACCCAAACCTGATGAGCACCTGGGCTATTCCTCTCTTCTTGCTGTTCCTGATTCGAGCAGTCAAGTATCGGCGCTGGCAAGATGGGATTTGGGCCGGTTTATCACTGGCGCTGGTGGGATATATGCGCTGGCAGTTGTTGATTGGCGCTGTGATCGTCGGCGGCCTGTACCTGCTCCTGGGTCAACGTAAAGCACTCAATCGCCAATCGGCGGGCGTTCTCGCTCTGGGCGGCGCGATAGGCTTTCTGACGCTTCTGCCGCCGATGATCCTGTTGGCAACCGAGATGAGTCGAAATCCAATAGATGTAGTCGCTGCTTCGGACGAAAGCACTGTCCAGACGGATCTGCTGGCATATGTGACGCCGGCCGGTTCCCATTTCTTGCTCGGTAACCTGACCGAAACCCTGTATGAGACCTATTACGCCGATCGAGGTAGTCGTGGCGCTATTTCGCCCTACATCGGACTAGCTACGCTGTTCCTGGTTGTCCTTGCCATTTGGAAGGGACCGCGAGGCCAGACGTTGCCCTGGCTGGCGATCGCCGCCCTGCTATTTCTCCTTGCACTCGGCCCGGTTCTTCGGGTTGGCGGGCGGCTGGTGGATCTGCCGATGCCTTATGACCTGGTCCGCCCGTTCGTCATTCCGGTTCTTCTCCGAGAACCGGACCGGTTCAACATCTTCTTGGCCTTGCCCGTGGCAATGCTGGCCGCCTACGGCGCCGGGCAGTTACAGTCGAACAAAACGTCCGATCGACGACTAGCGGCATGTGCAATGCCGGCCCTAGCGGCGTTGATCCTGCTGGAATACCTTTCGGTGCCAATGCCAATACAACCAGCGCGAGTCTCGCCAGTATTTGACGAGTTGGCGGCCGAGCCTGGAGAATTTGCGATCCTGAATGTACCTGTTGACCCTTACAAGTCAAAGCCTTACATGCAGGCCCAGACTGTGCATGGGCGACCCATACTTCAAGGGCACTCATCGCGTTACCCGGCCGGTGCCTTCGAATACCTTGAGAATCAACCCTGGCTAAGCAGCATGATGAAGTTCGACCAGGTGCCGCCACTGCAGGGTGATGTCAGTCGTCAATTAGCGGAGTTGGCTGAGGTGGGCATCCGATATATGGTCCTCCACAAGCAGCAGATTGAACCCGGAGCCATGGACAAATGGCGTCGCTATCTGGCGATGGACCCCTGGTACGAAGATGACACCGTATTGGTCTACAGAACAGAACTGCAAGCCGGCCGGGACTTTTCCCTTGAGGCCGAGTCTGCGCCTGGCATAGGCATCATCGGCAGCCAACTGTCGACTAATTGCCTGAACCCGGAGTCACCGCTGGCAGTAGAAATCGCCTGGGGGACGTCGACTTTCGTCGGCCAGGAGTACGAGGTTCAAATGGCTCTCAGCCGCAGTGAGGAACAGCCGCGACAGTTGCATCGGTTTCCAATCGCCGACAGGCCGATAATGGAGTGGGGGGAAAATGCCATTGTCTTAGGTTATTACGAGTGGCCGATTCCGGCCGACTTCGAAGCCGGCCCTTACCAGCTCAGTGCCACTCTACTGGACGACGGACACAAAGACGGACCTTCGACGGTTCTTGGCGAAGTGGTCGTACAGGATCAACTTTGCGCCTACGGGTTGCCATCCGGAGCGCAAGCTTCCAATGCTACCTTTGGGCATAAGATGCGACTGCTAGGATACGAACTGGTGCAGGGCAAAGAGGCCGTGGCAGTCACGCTCTACTGGCGCGGCGAGCGGCGTATGCTGGCCGATTACAAAGTATTCGTTCACATCTTTGATCCCGCCACCGGTGTTCCGGTCGCCCAAAATGATGCCATGCCCCGAAACTGGCGCTATCCTACTTCTTTATGGGGTCTAGACGAGCTAATCGATGATCCGATTAGTATATCGACCGACGGCGTGGCAGTTGGTCAATATGGTGTGGCTATTGGAGTTTATGATCCCGTTTCAGGCGAGCGCCTCCAGGTCATTGATGGTGCCGGCCAACCCGTGTCTGATAGCCGGCTTGTCCTGCCATTAATATTGTCGTTCCCGCAGTAGAAGCCATGAACTACCCGGGTAGAGCGATAGTACCAGGAATGACAATGTTGCCCGCATTTCAGGTCGACTGCTGAA
>JBFFWQ010000219.1:0-3905 GCA_041570195.1 Promineifilaceae bacterium (SeqCode)
CTGGGATAATCGCGCGCTCGAAAGCGTCTTCGTCGTCCGCTCAACAGACGGCGGCCAATCGTGGGATGAACCCATCACGGTGGACCAGCGCCAGCCAGAAGATGGGGCGGACGCTGTTGGCCCATCGGGAATCAGAGTACAAACGTCGGGACAGGACGTGCATTTGATCTGGCGCGCCGGCCATGAACTGAGCGAATGTGACCAGTATCATCAGCTCTCGACGGACGGCGGCGATAGCTGGCTGCCACGACAGGTGATGAACGTGGGATCTCAAAGCTGTCCAGATGACGCCGTGCTGATTGGTGACTCTGCCGACTTGACCTTGTTGTTGAGCAGCTTCCCGGAGCAGTCCGTCCTGACGGCTTGGGCTGGCGGGAAGTGGAGCGAGCCGCAGCCCCAAACGAACTTGACCAGTTTCACCAATCCAGCAACATACCGGGTCATAGAGTTTGGCTGTCTCCAGCCCGCTTTACTTGACGGAGGAATGTTGCTCGTTGCCGGTTGCAGTACGGGCCTGGCGCCGGATATATGGACTACCTCCCGGGTGATCGGCGATATCGAAGCCTGGTTTCCGCCCGAATCGATATGGTCGCTGCCGACCACCATCGCCAATGATGCGCCTGAGCCATATGACCCGGTAATCCTGGCCGACGTAGACGGCCGCGTGCACGCTTTCTGGAGTCAGTCAAGCGCCGACAACAGCGGAAATACAAGCATTTTTTACGCGTTCTCGGCCGACGATCGCTGGACCCGGCCATCTCCTTTATTAAGCTCTCCATCCGGAGACACCGGACTACCGGCCGTAGCCCTGGATGCTGACGGTCACCTGCTCGTGGTTTGGAGCGGAGGGCCTGGCAACATCTATTACAGTCAAGCCAATTCGGACCAGGCCTTCGTCAGCGCCAACTGGTCTGCGCCCGTGACCTTGCCGCTTCCACGCCAGGGCGCGACCGACCCGTCTATTGTCGTTGACCAAAATGGCGTGATGCACGTGGCTTATGCCATACCGCTGAACGAGATGCGCGGTATCTATCTGACCAAGTCCGAGGACGACGGCCGCACCTGGACCAGCCCGGTGCAAGTATTTGATGGCGCGACCGCTGGATGGGAGATGGTTAGTCAGCCTCAGCTGGCCCTGTCACCGGAAGGCGAACTCCATCTCATCTGGTCCCGCCAGACGTTATCCGGGTCAGATGAAGGCCAGGCGCAAGCTCTTTTTTACGCCCGATCGGACGACGGCGGCGCGACCTTCGCAGACGCCGAATTGGTGGCAGAAGGCCCGCTTGGCTGGTCGCAGATCCTGGCCACAGCGGAAGGGGCGATTCACAGGTTCTGGCTGGCCGATTCACGCAGCGCCTCATTCGTGCAGCACGATCGCTCATCGGATGGCGGCCGAACCTGGGACGCACCAGTTGTTGTTTCTAACGCGTCCGGTCCGGCGGCAGTCACTGCGGACGAAGGAGGGCGGCTGCATTTTGTGCAAGCGTCCCAAACTTTTGGGACTTATAGGCTGTGGAACGAGGGCGAGTGGCAATCAGAGGAAGGCTTCGAAGGACTGGACGATCTGGTAATGGGTGGCGCCGCGGGTATTGCAACCACATACTCCCCTGAAGGCGGGCTTTCGGTCGTATTCTCTGGCCCGGCCGCCGGTGCCGAGGGTGACGAGACGTTATACGACCTTTTCTACAGTGACCGGCCGGTTGAGCTGCCTTTAGTGGTCCCAACGCCATTACCAACACCGACACCCACGCCGTTGCCCACGGCCACGGCCACGGCGACCCCTGGCCCGATACCAACGCCAACGGCCGACCTTTCCAACATAACCGAGCAAAGCAGTGCCCTACCATTCGTCGATACAAATGATAGCATGGTGGGAACCATCGTCAGCCTGCTGCCGGCCGCCTTGCTGATTGCCTTGGTTTTTGGCCTTGCGGCCCTGGTAATACGCAGGAGAGGAAGTTAGCCGTGATGGCAAAACAGACTTTTCGGAAGAATAAAGGAGAAGATACAGGATGACTTATTTGCATACTGCATGGCAGCTTTGGAAACGGATAGCTCTGCTCATCGGCGATTTCATTGCTCGCATCGTCTTGACCATCTTCTACTTCACAATATTCGTCCCCTTTGGCCTGGGCGTTCGGCTCTTGAGTGACCCGTTGGCGATTAAACACCGGCTGCAGCGGAACTGGCTCGATCGCCATACCCACGAAGATTCACTCGAGAGCGCAAGGAAATTGGCCTGATGTATATCCTCGGCATCTCTTGCTACTATCACGACGCGGCCGCGGCACTGCTTCATGACGGCATGCTGGTAGCGGCGGCCGAGGAGGAGCGCTTCAGCCGCAAAAAGCACGACTACGGCTTCCCTGAACAGGCCATAGACTTCTGCCTGCGTCAGGCAGACATTTCCGGGCAAGATCTTGACTACGTCGTCTTCTACGAGAAGCCACTGCTCAAATTTGAGCGCATTTTGCTCACGACATTGCAAACCTTCCCTCAATCGTACCCTGTATTCCGTGAATCGATGATCGCCTGGTTCAACGAGAAGCTGTGGGTCAAGGGCCACATTCTGACCAAGCTAGATATTCCTGACGAGAAGCTGCTTTTTGTAGAGCACCATTTAAGCCATGCCGCCAGCGCATTCTTCTGCTCACCGTACGAGGAGGCGGCCCTCCTTACCGTGGATGGCGTCGGCGAATGGACCACGGCGACAGTAGGTAGAGGCACAGCTTACTGGCCAGAAGGTCCGCCGGGCTTGGCAACAGAAAGCAACCAGGGAAATGGTGCGCAGGCTACTGGGCAAAGCAATTCGATCGAGCTCCTAAACGAGGTGAAATTCCCCCACTCCTTGGGCTTATTCTATTCTGCTTTTACCGCTTTTCTGGGCTTCCGGGTTAACAGCGGCGAGTATAAGGTCATGGGTATGGCCCCATACGGCCGGCCGACGCGCATGGAAGATGTCTACAAGGTGATCGACGTCGACGACAGTGGTGGCCTGCGGCTGAACATGGAGTACTTTTCCTTCCATCACTCCACCAAGCGCACCTTCAATGATCGATTTATCAAGCTGTTTGGCGAGCCGAGAGTCCATGAATCGGATTTTTACACGCCGACCACCCACCCCAACAAAGATCATCCCCAGTGGGATGAGGCCACGGCCGCCCGCAATCAACATTATGCCGATATCGCCGCCAGCGCCCAGCTGGCGACCGAAGAGACGCTGCTCAAGATGGCTCGCTATGCTCATGAAACCACCGGCCTCGACAAGCTATGTATGGCCGGGGGTGTGGCTTTGAATTCGGTGGCCAACGGCCGCATCCAGCGCGAGACGCCCTTTGAGGACGTCTTCATCCAGCCGGCGGCCGGCGACTCCGGCGGGGCGTTGGGCGCTGCGCTTTACGTCTACCACGTCTTGCTGGGCCAGCCGCGTAAGTTTGTGATGGAACATGCCTACTGGGGCGAAAGTTTCTCGCCTGATGCGATCAAGGCCGCCGTTGAGACGGCCGGCCGCTCGTACGAGCGGGTAGAAGATCCCGATCGCCTGGCGGAGCTGATGGTAGATGACATGCTGGATGGCAAGGTCATTAGCCTCTACCAGGGTCGCTTCGAATGGGGACCCCGCGCCCTGGGCAACCGCTCTATTCTGGCCGACCCGCGCGAAGCGGAAATGAAGAACATCGTCAACGAGCGCATCAAGTTCCGCGAGCCATTCCGCCCTTTCGCACCGGTCATTTTGGAAGAAGACGCGGCCGACTATTACGCCGACCTGACCAAGCCAACCTGCAATTACCCGCTGCGTTATATGCTCATGGTCTGCAAGACACAGGACGGACAGGGCGAAAAGATTCAGGCCGTCACCCACGAGGGTGGCTCTGGCCGGATGCAGACCGTGCGGCGGGAGTGGA
>JBFFWQ010000220.1:0-3719 GCA_041570195.1 Promineifilaceae bacterium (SeqCode)
AGTTGCTCTACACCTTCTTGGGCTAGCTTTGTGCTAAAATCCATTTGAGCCTCCTTGTGCTTCTTGTTTTGCGTCTTCATAACAGAATCACAAGAGGCTCTTTTTGTCTACCTCTTTTCTTTACGGGTTTTTACTACACCCGCTTACAGGACGCCCTTGACATTGCGCAGCAAATCAAACACAATGATAAGAGTGGAGTCCAGCTCGTGTCATTGACCTGCACAAAGGTGACTGGTCGCAGGGTACGGGCTGTGATGGGCTTAGATAAGGGGTGCACGCATGCAGTTCCCAGCACTTACATCCCTCACCAGCCGGCCTAGCGGAGCCTTTACAGAAGATTTCCGCAAGATATTCAAACCATCTGGTCTTATTGCAGCTACTGTCTTTATGGCATTAAAACTGGTGCTATTGCTGGCCGCGCTGCGTAACGCCGGTGTTAGCGCCGTTGTAGCCTTGGAGCAGCTTACGACCGTTTGGCGGCTGCCGCTGGGTGCTCTCTTCTTCTTTACGCTTGCGTATGTCCTTAACAGCCTCAGTCCCGTCTTCTTTAGCTTGGCCATCGGTGCAGCCATCAAGGATTCACCGATCATTAGCCGGGGTATGAAGGAGTTGCGAAAGTGGCACTATAAGCATTTACATGATGATGTGCTAAAAGGCAGCAATCGTCGCAAAGCTGCGACCTTGTGGCAGGTTGTGCCATTTCTTGGTGGGTGTCGGAAAAGCGCCTACGCTCGTAATGAACAGCCTAGGCATTTCAACCACACGCCGCTCAGTTTAGTCAGTTCCAGTGCTACAGGCTTCAATAAAACAACCATGTTATTGGAGAATTGCTGCAGGAGGAAGCGAATGAATATCCTTAATGTTTCCCATGGCTATGTCACACATATGTAAAAGATGAAGACAACTTTGGTCAATCATAGAACACACAAAAATGAAGATTGGACGGTCGCAAGATGCTGTTGATTTGTTGTTGACGGAAGAAAGCGCGGTGACCATCCGCATCCTGTCCGGTTCGAAAGAACTATTCAAATGAAGGAGAAAGTTCCGATGAAGACGAACCTACATAGAGCAATCCGTTTCGTACTATTCGCGTCACTAACAATATTGATATTCATGATGGGGCATAGCCAGGCGGCGGCTACATCACATTCGGAAGTCGTCACTACTTTGGAGGATAGCAGTGAGGGGATAGCTGTCGACAAATCCGGGAACATTTATGTCAGCTTGAACTGGCTCGGTAAGATCCAAAAAACCAGTACAGATGGCTCTGTATCTACTTTCTATGATTTCGATCTGGACTCCCAAACGATGGGTCCTTTAGGGTTTGGTGCATTGGGGTTGGCAGTGGATGCACCTGGAAATGTTTATGTTGCATTGAATACCGGGATAGCCAATCATGGCGTTTGGCGTATTAGTCGCGATGGGATTGCTGAACGGCTCCCAGGGACGGAGAACATCGCTTTTCCGAATGCCCTTGTCTTTGACGAGGTTGGCAATTTGTACGTCAGCGATACATGGGGGGGAATGATTTGGCGAGTACCCCGTGATGGAGGGGATGCCGATGTTTGGGTAGAGAGCGATCTCCTTTTAGGACAACCTCTTCCAGTATTGCCGCTCCCCCTCGGTGCAAATGGAATTGTCTACAAGCACGGCGAGATTTTTGTAGCCAATTTAACGAAGTCTACCGTTGTTCGAATTCCGGTTCTCCAGGATAGGAGTGCGGGTGAACCGGAGATATTTGCAGCTGGCACTTTCATTCCAGATGGGCTTGCCCTTGATGTTCACGGCAATGTTTATGTCTGTGATATTGGTTCTAGCTCGATAGTCCGGATTGATAGAGTTGATGGTTCAATCACTGTAGTAGCCGATGAAAGTGATGGACTTGCCGGTCCAGCAAGCATGGCATTTGGAACTGGCGGGGGATATAAACAGAGTGTATTCATCACCAGTTTCAATTTTGATTCCGGTATTCCCACTGACATTATCCGGGTTGACGTTGGCGTGCCTGGACTACCGTTGCCGTAGTATTGATGCTCGCGGTCACGATAAGCCGCGCCACTCTTAGGTGATTAGGAGACACGGGCCCGTAGCATGATTAGAGGTGCTACGGGCTCACCTTCTTCGTCACCGCGGTCCTTACAGCAAAAGTCTTATCAATATCGGTGTTTTGCGCTCTCATGATCGAGTCTGAGATCGGCCTATGGATTGATTATAGCTAGGCCACCATGTGAGCCAGCAACGATCAAGTTAGCTAATTCAGCACATCTGCGAATTTGCAGCAATCGGGAACCGAATGAAAACTGGCCGAAATTGTACAGCAGCGTTCATTGCGCCAAGGATCGGCCGCTCTGCGAGGCCTCGCGGCCGGTCGATGAGACCTGGAATAGGGCTTTCACAACGCGGCGCTGTGTGCTGCGCACAGGCCAGCGCCGGCCAATAATCGGGAACTAGTCGAGGTCAAATTCGACGAATGCCGTCATGCCCCAGCGCAACGGCAGGTCTGGCGCATCTTCCAACTGCACCGTCACCTGATAGACCACGTCGCCCTGGCGCAAGTCAGCCATTTGGGCGATTTCGGTGACCTCGCCGGCTACCACGCGCTCGGGTATCGCGTCAAAGCGCACCTCGACGGCGTTGCCGACGGCGATGAAGGGCACGTCCAGCTCCGTCACGTCGGTGGTCTCCACCAGCCAGCCGGAGAGATCGGCCAGCGTCGCCAACGGCGCGCCCTCGGCGACCATCTCGCCCGGGTTGGCGTTGATGTCGGTCACGGTGCCAGCCATAGTCGCTCGCAGGGTCAGGCGATCCAACGTGACCTGGATCGCGTCCCGGCCTGCTTCGGCCCCGCTCAATGCCGCTGCGGCCTGAGCCACGGCCGCCTCCGCCTGCCCCAGCTCCATCTGCGCCCTGGTCACACCTAACTCCGCCTGGGCCAAGCCAACTTCGGCTTTTTCGATCTGCTCCGGCAAAGCGCCCGCCAGGAGCAAATCAAGCTGCGCCTGGGTCACGTCCCGGTTGGCCACAGCCACGGCAACCGCCCCAGACGCCGCCGAACGCTGGGCGGCTGTCGGCCCGGCCCTTAACTGATCCAATAATGCCTGCGCCGCTGCCTGATTGGCCCGAGCCGCTTCCAACTGCGCTCGCGTCTGCTCCTCGACTGGCCCGTAGAGGGGGCAGATAGTTTGCCCATCCGGCGTATCAAAACAGGCGTCGATAATCTGCTCGTAATTCTCTTCCACCAGCCGCACTTCAGCCGTTGCCGCGGCAAGGCCGGCCTCGGCAGAAGCGATATCGGCGTCGGTCACTGTGTCGAGGGCGACATTGCGACCGGCCTGCGCCTGGGTGACAGCCGATTCGGCCGCGGCGAGCCTGGCTTCGGCGGCTGCAATCTCGGCCGGGCGAGCCCCGGCTTCCACCAGGGCCAGGTTGGCCTCGGCGATAACGACGGTGTCCTCTGCCTTGGCAACGGCTGTTTCGGCCAGCGTCTGCTGATTTTCTGCGGCGGCGACCCCCGCTTCTGCCGCCGCCACCTGAGCGTTGGCCTGGTCCAGGGCCAGCTGCAGGGAATCCTGTTCCAGTTCGACCAGCGCATCGCCCTGCGCCACCAGATCGTCCGCACTGGCCGAAACGGCCGTCACGCGCCCGCCCCTGTCAAAGGCTGAATTGACGTATGACTCGGGCACCAGCTCGCCTTCGGCCTCAATGCTCGTGATGGGCGG
>JBFFWQ010000221.1:0-3549 GCA_041570195.1 Promineifilaceae bacterium (SeqCode)
CTTGGCGTGCTCTCGGGCCGACCAGTCATGGTCGACATCCGATAAAGAAATATGGGAATTTTTGCCAGCCGGCCGTCTGTTGCGCCGAATTTCCGCAAGGGCGGGTTGGCGGGGGCCGGGAAAAAGGGTAGTGGCAGTAGGAGTTTGAGTGGAAACTCGCGATACGGCCGGCTGGCGTCTCTGATAGCTCATATCGGTTGCGTGTTCACCCAACGTAGGATATGAAGATAGGCGGATGTGGCGGGGCTTGCAACCGCGTTTCCGGCGCTGCGCAGGACGCCGTTCTTCTCTAGCGACACATCCGAACATTGACAGTTCAATTCCGCTGTAGATGGGGTTATGGGGCACCAACTCGTGGCCCTGGCCAGGCAACGTGACTAGGAGCAACATAGGCACTCCTCACCACAGACTGCACCGCACGCGACAGCAGACAACCCGAGAGGCGCGCCTTGCAGAGCCCCACAGGCTACCGGCGACAAACGGAAGCGTGGTTCACACAGCGTGCAGGCTGCCTGAATCGGCCGTTTATTCCATAGCCAGCAACTAAGAATTAAAATGAATCCAATGCTACCCAATATTAGGAACAGCAGCTGGGCATTAGACTCGGCTTTCCAGACCGCCGTGATTGCAGTGATGGCGCCGAGAGAAACGATCCAGGCCAGGCCAATTATTGTCTGCTCAGTGCCCAATACACTCCCCCGATGATCGGCAGAGGTCAATCGCTGGGTGACGGTTGTGGCAATGACATTGACGCCAGCGCCGGCGGCCGACACCAGCGCGATGGCAATCAATACGCCGGCCAAGTTCTCGAGCGTGCCGACCAGAACAAGCCCAATCGGGGCCAATAAGCCGGCGATCAACAACGCGGTAGACAAGTGTAAACGCTTGAAGAGCGCTGTCGCAATGACCGGACCAATCAGGTAGCCAAACCCCAGCGCGCTGAAGAAGACGCCTGTGCCCTCTGAGCCCAGCCCGAGCTGGCGAGAAAGCGGAGTAAATAGGGGTGTGATGGCGCCTAATAACAGGGCCACGAGTACCAGGCAGACCAACACCTGGCTGATAGTAATTCGTTTGCGGATCAGGCGCCAGCCAGTCTGTACTTCATCGAAGAAGGATGGTAGCCGAATAGTGACCGGCATCTTTGACTGGGCCCGGATCATTATCAATGGGGGTATCGATAGAAGCCAGCCCGTGCCAGCTACCAGCAGTGGCAGGCCGAAGTCACTGGTAACCAGTAACAAGGCGGCTGCAATGGCGGGTCCGACGAAGCTACCCGCGCCGGCGACTATTAAGAGAGCAGTGTTCGCTTCGGCAAGCCTGGATTTGTTACTCAACTGGGCGACGAGGCCAAAACGGGCCGGAATTAACAGCAGTTTGGCCAGCATTAAGAGGAAGGCGAGGATATAGACAGGAAATATGTTCTGGGTAAAAGCTAGCGCAAACAGCAGCGGGATAGTAAGCAATGCCGCTATGCTGGCTGCATTCTTGAATCCCCACCGATCGGCGGCTCCACCCGCCCAGAAGCCGAAAATGACCTGGGCCGCCGCCTGTAGGATGAACACGACGCCGATAGCCGCAGCGCCGTTGCCTAGCTGATAAGCGCGCTCGATCAGCACCACGTAGACGACATTACTCGCCACTTCAGAAAAGGCCGTTGATATCAATAAGAGCGAGACGTCCCGGGCTTGTCCCAACGGCGCCAGGTTCAGGCGACCGGTAGGTAGCGCCGAACTCGCCACGCCGAGGGAAGGATTTCGCCTTTCCGGCTCTGAAGAAGTTAGCCTCATCTCGCTACTCGTATAACTGACCAAGATTAGATTCGCCTGGCAGCGTGAACAGACCTGCCTCATGCAGGAGG
This sequence comes from Promineifilaceae bacterium (SeqCode), assembly GCA_041570195.1. Taxonomy (GTDB): domain Bacteria; phylum Chloroflexota; class Anaerolineae; order Promineifilales; family Promineifilaceae; genus UBA11865. Next base: position 1,859 of record JBFFWQ010000221.1, read on the forward strand.
CGCGGCAGAATTGCTTCCCAGCCAACGCTCATCAGGTGAATTCCGCTTACGCCAGGTAACCGCTTGACTTCCTCAATCAATCTTAGTGCGATTTCCAGGCCCGTTTCCTCCGGTTGGGCGCTTTTCTCCATCCGTTCGACCAGTTGGGCCGGTATGGCGATGTCAGGAATATGTTCGAGCATGTAGCGGGCCACTCGAATTGAGCGCAATGGCCCGATTCCGACCAGAATGTGGACTTTCGTTAGCAGGTCGCGCGCTTCCAAGGCTGCCAACCATCGTTCCAGGAGATTGACATCGTAGACTAGCTGGGTCTGGATGAACTGAGCCCCGGCGTTGATCTTCTTCTCCAATCGTCTGGCTTCGTGTTGTGGCATTGAATCACCAGGAGAAGCAGCCATGCCCAGGAATAGAGTAGGCGGCTCTTTGATCGGCCTGCCGTCCAGGAATTGACCTTCGTCGCGCATTCTGCGCAGAATCCAGAGCATCTGAGTCGCGTCGAGGTCGAAAGGAAGTCCGGCCGCCGGCCCGCGGCTGCTGGTCGGTGGATCACCCGTCAGGCAAAGAATATTGTGGATGCCCAGTGCCGAAGCGCCCAGAGCTTCTGCTTGTAGCTGCAAGCGGTTATAGTCACGGGCTGTCAGCTGTAGAATCGGCTCCACGCCTTCCTCTTGGAGCAGCGCGCAGCAGGCCAGGCTCGACATGCGGGGCGTGGCCATGGGATTCTGAGTAACGTTGGCCCCATGAATCATATTGCTTAACAGTCCTGCTTTGGTGCGGATCTGCTCAGCATCTGCGCTGGTAGGTGGAGAAATCTCGGCTGTTACTACGAACTCGTCTCTAATCAAGGCTGCTTGAAGCCCAGAGGCCGGTTCGCTTGGGAGAGGCGGATGATACCGGTTGTCGCCTTGCCACCACTCCGGTTGCCGTATGTCTCGGAATAGTTGCTGCATTCGCTCTCGCCAGTCATCCGTTCGCGTGAAGTACGCCGGTGAAAGCAAACCCCTTGAACGCGCTTCGGCGACGACGGTGCCCCAAGTTTCGCGGCCGGTGCGCGACCAGTCCAGGGGCGCCTGTACTTCCAGAAGTTTGTCCAAAGCGCCGCGTGCTTCGGCCCGCTCGTAGATTAGATGCCAGACACAAGGACGAGACGAATCCACGCAACAGCCATTGGCCGCACCACTGCCGCAGGGGCCATTGCGCAAGCCCTTGGGGCACTGCATCGGGCAGATATAAGCAGTCTCTTGCAACAAGCAGTTACCGCACATACTGCAGTTGAAAAGCGCCCCTTTGATAAGTCGCTCCAGGCCAACTAATGGCCGTTCCCTTATGGGAGGAGGGTTAATGGGCAGAAACGGGGCTCGAAATCGCCGTGCGGTTGTCATGCTACTTCCGGTCTTGTACTACCTGAACTCAGCGGAAATGTGTTTGCTTCTTTCAATTCCTTGGCCCGGACAGCTTGTCCGTTGAATGGGGCAGGGGTGGCAACATGGCTCTGGCAATAGTGGGCCGCCGAGCCCGGCGCTTGTCCGTTGATCTGACCTGCCCCGACATTGCATCTCTGGAAAGCGTCCGTTGGCCTGACTATATGGGCGCCGGAGCTAACAAGTGGTTGATGGTAGTTAACGCTCATGTTGCCACCAGATCATTGATGCTTAAACCTTTGCGACAGCCGTTTCTGGTTCAAAGGAATC
>JBFFWQ010000222.1:0-3347 GCA_041570195.1 Promineifilaceae bacterium (SeqCode)
CTTTAGGAGATCAACCACCACATACCCTTTGAGTACAGATCTCTGGGGTCAGCACCAATAGTTCCTGGGCCGGCACATCGCCGCCTATGGGCAAACGGGCCGATACTGTACTGCAGCGTTCACCACGCCGAGCCCCGCCTACATTACGAGATTTCCCGGCCGGCGGGTCAACGAGACTTGGAATTGGGCGATGCGGCCCGTATTTACCGCTAGGGCCACATGCGGTTGATCGTTCGCGGGTAGGGGCTGGTCTCGCGGATATGGGAAATGCCGCACAGCCAGGCCACGGTTCGCTCCAGACCCAGTCCGAAGCCGCTGTGGGGTACCGTGCCGAAACGTCGCAGGTCAATGTACCAACCGTAATTCTCCATGGGCAATTGGTGGCGCTCGATAGCCTGCTTGAGTACCTCGGGATCGCTGATGCGCTCGCTGCCGCCGATGATCTCCCCGTAACCCTCGGGCGCCAGTAGGTCGACGCTCTTGCACACCTCCGGCCGGCCGGGCCAGGGCTCCATGTAAAAAGCTTTGACGGCGGTGGGATAGCCGTAGACGAAGACCGGCCGGTCGAATTGCTTTGTGAGTTCAGTCTCGTGCGGCGAGCCAAAATCCTCGCCCCACTCTATCTTGAGCAGCTCCTTCAGTTCCGGATCGTCAGTCTCTTTGCGAATGGCTGTCAGATGTTCGATGGCTTCATCATAGCTGATGCGCGGGAATGGTGGGGCGATGCTCTGTAACGGGCCCAGATCACGGCCCAACATTTCCAACTCGGCCGCCCGCTCCTCCAACGTCCTGGCCACGATAGCGCAGATGAAAGCCTCTTCGAAATCCATGAGATCGTCCAGGTCGTAGAAGGCCATCTCCGGCTCGACCATCCAGAACTCGGTCAGGTGGCGGCGCGTCTTCGACTTCTCAGCGCGAAAGGTAGGGCCAAAGCAGTATACCCGGCCAAAGGCCATGATATTGGCTTCATTGTAAAGTTGGCCGGTCTGGGCCAGGTAGCCATGCTCGTCAAAGTACTCCACCTCAAATAGGGTACTGGTCCCTTCGCCGGCGGCCGGCGTGATGATAGGCGTATCGATATTCAAGAATCCATTGCCGTCCAGAAAATCGACGATGGCCCGTTTGACCGTGGTGCGCACGCGCATGATGGCCCACTGCTGGCTGGAACGAAGCCATAAGTGGCGATTGTCCATGAGAAACTCCACGCCATGCTCTTTCGGGCTGATGGGGTAGTCCACGGCATCCTGTATCACCTCGATGGTCTGGATGCCTACTTCGAAGCCGCCCGGAATGCCGGGCGCGCGTTCATCGGCCCGAACGGTCCCGGTGATGGCCAGGGACGACTCCTGGCCCAGGCGTTTTATCAGATCGAAGGTTTCATCGCCCACTTCCGGCCGGAAAGCCACGCACTGGACGATGCCGGTCCCGTCTCTCACGCGCAGGAACTGCAGCTTGCCCTTGCCGGTCTTCAGGTAAAGCCAGCCCTTTAGGGTGACTTGCTGGCCTTCATACTGTGCGATTTCGTTTATCGTGATCTCTTTCGCCATAGGTGATATCCATACCTTGAGTGTTTTCTGGCGCCAAAAGCCTGGCTTCTCAATGAATTCTGCACAGGCGCTTCCACGATCAAGAAGCCAGGCATCTATTAACCATCCGAGCGCCGGTATTCTAGCAGCTAGGACAGGCCTCCGCTAATGCTACTCATCACTGGAGAGACGCTAGGGCAAGCGCAAAAGGCGCCAGCGCAAGCCGGCGTCGCGCAGATAGGAGGTATGTTGGCTCATACGGCCGGGATGAACACCAAAGACCCGGTAAACCGAATCAGTCGGCGCCACTTCCGGCACAGTGAAACGGTCCATGAAGAAGCGAGTGACCGGCGGCCGGCGTTGCCAGCCGAAGCAGACGGCCGACAGCGGCCGGACCAGCTTCGGCGTAACGCCCACGGCGAAACGGTTGATGCCGGCCGTGTTCATGACGTGGCGAACGATCTCCCGATAGCGCAATCGTTCCGCTCCGGCGAGCGCGATGGTTTGGCCAACCAGGTCAGGTCGATCCAGGCAGGCGACCAGGCAGCGAGCCAGATCTTCAACCCACAGGGGCTGCATGGCCACCTCGCCGCCGCCCGGCAACCAGACGGTGGGCCAGGTCCAGTAAGCCAGGCCGGTGATGACGTTCAAGAAGCGGTCATTGCGGCCGAAGAGCGTGGCCGAGCGAACGATCGTATAGGGCAAGCCGCTCTGGCGAACCAGACGCTCAACCTGGCCCTTGGCCCGCAGAAGCGCGTGCATGGAGGCCGGGTCGGCTTTCAGACGGCTCAAGATTATGACCCGGTCGACCTGAGCCCGGCGACACTCCTCCAACAACCGTTCGGTGCCCTCGACGTCGACATGATGCAACAAGCGCACGCGATCGCGCGCTTCCGCGCCGGCCAGGTGAATGACAGTATCGACATCATTCAGGGCCTCGCGCAAGGACATCGGATCGTTGACCCGGCCCATATAGCTCTCATGCGGCCGATCGGCCGTAAGCAAGGCGTGGACGAGCGAGCGCCCGACGAAACCAGTAGCGCCTGTGATTAAGATCATGTTACAGATTGTAATGTGCCTGGCAGGAAGCGTAAAACCGATTCGAATGTAAGCCACAGGTACCTTGCGATTGGCGATTCCCTTTAGCCGTGGACCGTGGCGGGTTATAATCGGGACATGAAATCGTATTGTCTTATCGGCCCGGCCTATCCATTTCGGGGCGGCATCGCTCACTACACCACGCTGCTGGCTCGCGAGTTGCGTCAGAGCCACGAGACATTGTTCATTTCATTCACCCGCCAATATCCTCGCTGGCTCTTCCCGGGCCGGAGCGATCGTGACCCTAGCCGGCAGCCGCTCAAGGCCGATGTCGAGTATCTACTCGACCCGCTCAATCCATTGACCTGGCGGCGCACACTGCGGCGGATTGACCAGTGGGCGCCAGATGTGGTCGTGATGCCCTGGTGGGTCCCCTTTTGGGCCCCAGCCTGGTCAGTCCTGGGCCGGGGCGTGAAGCGACAAAATCCTGCGCCAAAGCTGATCTTCATTTGCCACAACGTGCTGCCGCACGAGAAAGGTTTGATCGACGCGGCCGCCTTGCGACTAGCCTTGAGCCCGGCGGACGGATTTCTCGTACACAGCCAGGCCGACGCGGACAAGTTGCTAGCCCATTTTTCAAATGCTAGCGTCGAGGTGACTCCGCTTCCAACTTACGCCGCTCTAGGCGAAACTGGCGCCGGCAGACTCCCGGCCGATGTGCCGGCCGATCGGCCGCTGTTGCTATTCTGCGGCTTCGTAAGACCCTACAAGGGCCTGGATATC
>JBFFWQ010000223.1:0-3335 GCA_041570195.1 Promineifilaceae bacterium (SeqCode)
GTTTCGGAACGGATTGTCCTTCGAGGCGAAGTCCCAGATTCCGGACGGAGGTGCGGGCGGCTCCTGAGCTTCGGAAAGGATGTTGCAGTTGTAGAAATCCTGCCAGCAAGCGCCGCCGCCCTGCTCGAAGATCAGGAGCTTCGACGGGTTGCCCTCTCGGGTGAACGCCGAGAAAGGCGTTCCGGCGATGCAGATGGGTCCATTGCCTCCGTCGGGGTCGAACGTGTGCTTCGTCCAGCCATCGCCGACGTCCGTCGACGAAATCGGCGTGAACTCGCCGAGGTACTTATCCACGCCGGCGTCGCCGAGCTCCTTCATGGCGTCACCGTTGAGGCCTCTTGGGAAATCGCTACCCAGAAGCACAAATGCCACCATTACGAGAAACAGAATTTTGAAGCCTACTGATCTCATCGCTACCTCCATGTTTGAGTGATCAAACATAAAAGGAAGTTTCGGAGGGATCAGGTACGGCGACCGCATACCTGGCGAGATAATCTCGTCCCCCACTTCCTTAAGCCAGGATAAAAGGGGAAGAAATAAACGTATAGAAGTTATAGCCTGTCAAGATGAGAGGTGCAATAGGTCTTGTTGTACTGATTGTTAGCTATTTAGCGAGAGAACCACTAAAGCTGCGGCTGCAGAAGATATTGATAATCGATAGTTACCTGACAATAATTGTACCCAAGGCGCGATCTTTGGGAAGCGCTTAGGCCGTTGTTTGAAGAGTAGCGAGACGGCGCCGCGGACGATACCCAAAACTGATCAGGCAAGGCGCTGCTGAGTCTCGTTTCATGGGGCCACGTCGCCACCGGAACCGGGTATGTCCTGGCCGGGAACATATAATTGCCAGTTAGAATCCAGAAATCGTACTATCGCACCATCTGGTCGGGTCAGATAAGTAACGCCAGGAAGCGAATCGCGGGCTTCAGCCTGGTAGCTCACTGTATAGAGTCTCTCTTCGGCCGTGGCCCACCCCAGACTCTCTCGCACCGAGGGATGCTCGCGCCACACTTTGGCGAAACCGCCGACAGGTTCGACTAGCCCCTCAGGAGACGATTCGCCCAGGGAATTGGCCAGGTCGCCGGCTGACCAGGTGTCTGGAAAGAGCGAAGCCTGCCCATTGTTGATGAAGACGAAAATCGAAGGTAGCGGCGCATCCGGCTGGGGCAGCCAGATCATGAACCCGCGCTCGAAGGGTTGGTAGGCGCCTTCAACCTGCAAGACCGCGTCCCGGGCGCAGGTCTCCGGCGGGGGCTGGAAGAAGTAGTCGTGCTCGCAGGCCCAGGACAACATGGCCGTGGCCGTTGCTATTTGGCCGGTGACATCATTGACCAAACGCAGCGTCATCACCGGGTCAGGGAAGATAGTTCCATCGACGTCGACGATTAGCTCGCCAGCGCTCTCGACGGGCCACCTGGGCGGGAATCGTTGGTTGGTGCCGCTGGTGATAGTGCCCCGGGTTGCACCACCGGCCCGCCAGCGGAAAGTCAGGCGCCGGCCGCCGGCCGGCAGCTCTTCGCCGGAAACGCTAAAGTGGTCGATGAAGATGTCATTGGCCGGGGGCGGCATCGTCAGGGTGGCGCCGATGTCGCGGATGTGGCCCACATCGGCCGCCAGCATGAGATAATTTACCGAATGGTCGCCGATGAATATGGGATCGGCATATAGGGTAATGATCATGGCTTGCTGTCTCAAGGATGAAGGCTGATTGGCCGATGGCAGGATCAGCCGTGCCTGTCGCCCATCTGCAAGTATCATGCGCTCGATGGCAGGCTCAGAACCATACGGTTGTAACTTGTGATATGCCTGATCGGTGGCAAAGGAATCAAGATCGGCCGAGGTGCCGGCGCCGGCCACCTGCAACCAGCCGTCTTCGCCGGTCAGCCTGGTTACTAACTCACTACTGGTATCGCGCCAGGCGGCTGGATACTCGAATGAGACCTGGTAAAGGTCGTCATGAAAACGTTGCCACGGTTCAGGCTGAGCGGTGGCCGTAGGTTCTGGTGGATCAGGTGGAAGCTGCGGAAGCCTCAGTTGTTGGCCAGAATACAAGCGGTCTGGGTCGCCCAAACAGTTGGCGACCACTAGATCGTTAACCGTCGTACTGGCCTCGCGGGCGATGTTGAATAAGGTGTCCCCGCCCTCGACTATATAGAGCGGCCAGTCCAGTCGAACAGTGCAGGTTGTGATCTGGGGCGGCGGCGGGTCGTTCTCGGGACTCGCTTCGCCGGTCACATCGGCCGGCGACGGCTGATCCACTACGAGTGTTTCTTCGACTTGAACCACGGCCGGTGGTGTGATCGGCTCTGGCGTTTCGGCCGCTGAAGGCATATCGGTTGGCTTTGGCGTGGGGCTTGACTGTTGGTCAGGCTTACGGCTGGCCCCGGCATCGGAGACCGGCACGATAACACCTCCACCGGAGTCAGGTGTAGGTTCCACGATGGCCATATCCAAGCGGCCGCAGGCCGCCAGGAACAGAGCCACTAGGCAAAGAGCAATTAGCAGAATCGTCTGTCTCATCATTTCCCTCCAGAGATGCCCTTTCCCCTTTTTCCCGTCTCCAATGCCATTATTCTCTACTCCCATATCATTGTCTGGGCGGCCATGCGGCTGTTAGCCTACTGTTAACCTCCGAAGCTTCCTCGATACTAGCCCAGGCGGCCGTGGCGGCACGGCAGGAAGCACCGCAGGGGGTAAAGGGCCTGGCTTCAAGATTCTCAGCAGTTCACTTATTACTCGATCCGGGTTGGGCGACCCGTACAAGACGTGAATCATGGCTATCCAATCAAAGTGATGGTCAGGGAAGCCCAATCTTTCGATAAGACTGCCTTTCGTGAGCCGTATATGTGCACAGTTCGCGTATTTTCTTTTGGCAATCTGGAGCATTTGCGTTGAGTCATCAAGTCCTTCAATTCTTAGGTGGTCGCATCCTGTTCTCTTAATGGTTCTCTCGCTAAACAGCTAACAATCGGACGGGACGGTTATTCCGTACCCGCCCAGGATTTTAAACTGCTCTTGTGGTTTCTTTTTCCATTGATACGGATGACGATGAACGTTCCAGTAAGCCAAAGCGGCATTCAGAGCATCAATCGCCCCACAATCAGGCATTCTTGCACTCCCACCCCACACAGATCTTGACAAACAATTCCATAGTGGCTAGGATCTCGCAATCTGTATACTCTCCAGTATACTCAGGTGTACCGGGAAGTAGTCATAAGAAACTAACAGCTTGTATACCCGTAGGTAGTATACTGACTGGTATACTACGGGTATCCTGAGGTATTGCGAAGGTGCTGCATTATGGCTATAAGCTCTTTCAAGGGACGCAGCGTTGA
>JBFFWQ010000224.1:0-3271 GCA_041570195.1 Promineifilaceae bacterium (SeqCode)
AGGCCAATCAAGAACTGGCCGAAGCCCAACTCAATTCACTCTTGTCAGGGCCATCTGAAGAGGAAGTGTTGCGGTCGGAGCTGCAGGTCGCTCAGGCCCGAGCTGGGGTCGAGCAAGCCCGGGCGGCGGTTGAACGCGCCCAGGCAACCGTTTCCCAGGCTGAAGTTGCGGTCGAGATCGCCCAGGGCGATGTAAACGCCGCCCAGACAGCCCTGGACCGGATGACCCTGCTGGCCTTGTTCCCGGGAACTGTGAGCCAGGTCGACGTCAAGATCGGGCAGCAGATAGTCCCTGGCGCCCCGGTTTTGACCCTGGCCGATCTCGAGGATTGGTTGCTAGAAACCACCGATTTAAGCGAGCGAGATATCGCCCAGATCGAGATCGGCGCCCCGGTAAAGGTAACCGTTGACGCTATTAGCGGCGAAATGCTGGACGGGCAAATCATTGATATCAGTCGCGGATTTCAGAGCGAAGGCGGCGAGGTGATCTACCAGGTAACGATCGACCTCGAGGAGCGGGCTGATTTACCGCTCCGCTGGGGCATGTCGGCCGAGGTGGATTATGGCGCTAATTCTTGAGGCAAGTGGCTTGAGGCAAGTGGCTTGATGTATATAAGGAAGGTCTCCATGAGCTTCTTTGCTCATCACCATGAACGAAAATGGTGGCCGCTAGGCAGACCTGATTGTTTTTATAGGAGTGGACAACATGGCATTGAGTAAATTATGGACCATCGCTTACCGGGACCTGCTGCGCAACCGGCGGCGTTCCTTTTTCACGGCGTTGGCCGTCGCCTTGGGGCTGGCCTTGATCATATTTATGAGCGGCATGATCGCCGGGATGTTAGAGAGTGCCATTCAAGACAATATCCGTCTGAATACCGGCCATGTGCAAATCCGGGCCGAATCATACGAAGAAGAAAAACAAAGCTTGTTGTGGCGAGATTTATTGGAAGACGCCGATCTGCTATTAACCCAGGTCAATGGAATGAGCGAGGTCGAAGCCGCCACCCAGGTCTTATGGGCCAGCGGCGTGCTCAGCAACATCGAGGAATCGATCGGCTTGCAAGTGAAAGGCATCGATCCATCTTCTCCCATCCATGATCCCGTGCGGCAGGGAATCGTGGCCGGCGAATACCTGGCGCCCGATGACCGCAACGGCATCCTCATTGGCCAACGCCTGGCCGACGAGATGGGCGTGACGGTTGGGCAAAGGGTGAGCCTGGCCGCCGGCAACGCCAACGGCGATGCCGAAGAGGCGGTTTTCACCGTCCGCGGATTATTCGCCACCGGATTTCCCGGATACGATGAAAGCACCGCTTTCTTGCCCTTGTCCCGGGCCCAGACATTCACCGGCACCGGCGATCGGGCCAGCGCGGTGGTGATCCTGCTTCACGAGCAAGAGGACGCCGAAACCGTCGCCGCCGCCCTGGTCGGGCCGGGATTAGCGACCCTTGATTGGCGCGATTTGAATTCAGTGCTGCTGACCGCCATCGAAACGGGCATCAGCTTTTATTACTTGATGTACGGTATCGTGATCCTCATCGTAGCCGTGATCATCGCCAATACGTTGCTCATGGCCGTCTTTGAACGCACCCGCGAAATCGGCATCTTGTCGGCGCTGGGCATGAAGGCGCGACATATCCGCTTGATGATCCTGGTGGAAGCGGCGACCCTGGCCCTGGCCGGCATCGCCGTCGGCATCCTTCTCGGCTCAATCATTGTGACCTATCTGAGCAGGACGGGCATCCCTATCGGCGAGTCCTCGTCCCAATTGATGGGTGATGCGATGACTTTTGGCACCACCATGTATACCAGTTTCGTGCCCGCCGATATCCTGACTCTTTCGGCCTGGATGCTGGCCATCGTTTTACTGGTCTCCCTCTATCCGGCCTGGTATGCATCGCGCATGGAGCCGGTCGTCGCGCTTCAAGCTTTATAAAAAACACCCTGTGGCCCGTCAACTCTGCGATGGACGGCACTATTTAGGAGAAATTTAATGGAAATCATCGAATTGGAAAACGCAGTCAAGATTTATTCCATTGGCGAAGTCGAGACCCGGGCGCTTGATGGCGTCACGCTGAGCATCGAGGATGGTGAATTCACCACCCTGGTTGGCCCATCGGGTTCGGGCAAGACCACGATGCTGCAGCTCATGGGCTGCCTGGATAAGCCCACCAGCGGCGTGGTGAAGATCGATGGCCAGGACATCGCCGGTCTCAGCGCCAACCAACGTGCCGACCTGCGCCGGGAACGGATTGGCTTCATCTTTCAATTCTTTGCCCTGGTCCCTGTCTTGACGGCCTATGAGAATGTGGAACTGCCGCTGCTGTTGAATGATATTAAAGCCAAGGAGCGAGAGGAGCGGGTGAGATCATTGCTGGAGTCGGTCGGCATGACCGATCGCGCCGATCATCGCCCCGATCAATTGAGCGGCGGCGAACAGCAACGGGTGGCCATCGCCCGCGCCCTGGCGCCCAATCCGCTGCTTGTCCTGGCCGACGAGCCGACAGCCAACCTCGATACCGCCAACGGCACCCAAGCCATGGACATCATGAAGCGCCTCAACGAAGAGACGGGAACGGCCTTTGTCTTCGCCACCCACGATCCCCGGGTGGTCGCCTATGCCCGGCGAGTGGTCAAGCTACAGGATGGGCAAATCGTCGACGGCAACGCGGCCGGGATGGAATAGATGGTTTGATCCCATACCGGTCGCCCTTCTCAAGATAAAAGCCCCGAATCCGGCCGGTTAATGGATAACCGGAGCGGCGAATTGAAAGCTAACCTGACATGTCCGGAAACTTGACCGTTTTTTGGACACCAATCAAAGACCTTTTACTAACGCCCTCTTTGGAAAACAGGGCGAAATTAATCCAGAAGCAGAAACAAAATATCCTCGTTAAAAAGTACGATTAACGCCCGTTTTTAGCACTTTCCGACCCTTTGCAAACACAGCCCCATATTCTCCTTAAGGAAAAGTCTGAAAACGCATCCCGGAAATCAAAGCTCACTTTCGCCATAGCTAATGAGTTTCAAAACGCTCTAGGAAATCAGATTCGCCAATCTGTTGGCTCATAAACGAAGCGAAATCAAAGTAGGTTGCTCATCTGAAACGGGCGATTTGTCCCTGAAGTAGTGTCAATGGACAATATAGACTTCAGATGGGCAAGCGTGAAGCTGATCGCGAGAACTCAGCCGCGCACACCATGGCGTTGCGTCCAAATAATTCGATTTTGAGCAACGGAGGAAACCCAGTAGAAACCATCTAATCAGCA
>JBFFWQ010000225.1:0-3187 GCA_041570195.1 Promineifilaceae bacterium (SeqCode)
ATCGTGGTGAACGGCCACAATGCCGGCCTTGTCCTGGGTAGCCAGGCGGTCGACGAGGCGGGGTAATGCTAACACTTCCGGGCCAAACATGTTGCCGCGCCTATGGCAGGCATCCCGGTTCGAAGTGGCATATAGGAGTCCCTGTCCTTGCATTCCACGCGGATCGTAAGCAGGCATCTCCATCCGCTCGCCGCTGATGGCCTCGGCGTTCTCAAATTGGTTTTGTTGAAAGTTTCGTGTCGGCAGTGCGCCGATGGCGTTAACTGGATTCATGACCGCAGACGTGCCGAATTGGGGCAGGGCCTTAGAGGTCAACGGGCTCTGTTTGATGATCTTGCCCGTTTCGTAGAGCATGAACTTGAACTTCTCTTGGTCGCGGGCGGTATTCTTCTGTGTGCCCACGGTCACAATGGCCTTCAAGTTCTTGCTGCCCATCACCGCGCCCACTCCTCCACGGGCCACGGAGCGGTGACCATCGTTCATGATGGCCACGATCTTTGACAAGTTCTCGCCGGCAGGGCCAATGCATAGCACGTTTCGTTTGTTGCTCTTTTGTCCCAGAGCGGCCGATGTTTCCTGGACCTTCCGGCCCCCCAAGTGCGATGCATCTTTGATGGGGACGCCATCAGGGGTGATTTCAATCCGGGTGGGTTTGGGCGAATTTTCGCGCACGATTAGCGCGTCATAGCTGTTACGCTTGAAGCGCATCCCCCGCCAGCCGCCGCTAATAGTATCCACGATCGTGCCGGTCAGTGGACTCTTGGTTGTGACAGAAAAGCAATTGCTAGTTTGAGCCCCGCTGGCCGTTAAAGGTCCTGTGGCAAAGATAAGCACCTTCTCTAGCGCTAGTGGTTCAACCTCCAGGCCGACCAGGTCCCACAGCAAGCGGGCGCCCAGGTCTCGACCGTCCAGGTATAGATACGCCATATCCAAATCTAATGGGACCGTTTCTACAGACCCGTCGGTCAGGCTGATGTCGAGAATGCGACCTACCCATCCTGCCATTTTGCAAGTACCTCGCCTTATTTTGTTATGGTCCGCTGAATGTTCGCACGCTTTGTCGGCCTAGAGCCCGTAGAGAGGTCCATAGCTGGCACAAGCGCGAAAATCGGCGCTCATGGGCTCCATGGCGCCAAAAGCCGCCCAGACGTGAGGCCTGAACAGGCTTTCCTCAGGCACATTGTGCATGTAGACCGGAATCCGCAGCATGGCCGCCAGCACGATTAGATCCGCGCCAATGTGACCGAAAGAGATCGCGCCATGGTTGGCGCCCCAATTACTCATAACCGTGTAGACATCACGGAACGGGCCGCCGCCGGTGACATTTGGTGCAAACCAGGTAGTGGGCCATGAAGGGTTGGTGCGCTCGTCCAGGATGTCGTGCACCTCATCAGGCAGGTCGACGCTGTACCCTTCGGCGATTTGCAGGGCCGGGCCCAGGCCTTTCACCAGGTTGAGCCGGCACATCGTCATGGGCATGCCGCCGCGGGTGCGGTATCGGGTCGACCAGCCTCCGCCGCGGAAATACTCGGTGATGGAAGCGTGCCAGGTGGTGGCCTCGAGGCAACGCTTGGCATCGTCGGGGGTAATTTCCCACCAGGGTTTCATCACTGGTTGCCCACCTCGTTCTTGCTGGCCGGTGCCGTCCAGAGCGGCCGGCCCGGAGTTGATCAGATGAAGGATGCCCCCGGCTGCACGACCGACTAATTCAAAGCCACTCACGCGTTTGACCGCCTCGGGGCTCCAATAGGTGCGCACATCGGCAAAGATCTGGGCCGTGCCAGTGAGCAAATGACCAAACAGCATACTCACGCCATTCAGCGCATCATTCTCGGTGGCGACGATATAGGGTTGGCGAATGCCATTCCAATCGAAAGAAGTCGTCAGAATGGCTTCCATGAAATCGCCATTGGGATAGTGGTCTGTCCACTGCCGTTGGCCCTGGAAGCCGCCGGCAATGGCGTTTCGACCCAGGGCCTCTTCGCCAAAGCCCAGTTCAGCCAACCTGGGATTGCCGACCATCAAATCGCGGGCAATGAGGGCCATCTTGACCGATATCTCCCACTCCTCGTCCTTTCGCTCGCGGCTGCGCTGATGCTCCGGCGGGTTGTATTCTTTCCCTTCGGGGCAGTTGTCCTTGACCCAACTCAGCGCGTGTTCGAACTCAACAGAATCGTAAATGCCTTCTTCAAGTCGCCGGGTGAACTCGGACATATCGACGGTTTCGACGCGCATGCCCAGGTAAGATTCGAAGAAGTCTTGATCGACAATAGAGCCGGCAATGCCCATGGACACGCCGCCCATGGCCAGATAGGCGTTGCCGCGCATGGTGGCCACGGCCAGGCCGGCCCGGGCAAAGCGAAGGAGCTTCTCTTGCACATCGGCCGGGATAGAAGTGTCATCGGCCTCCTGAACATCGTGGCTGTAAATGCTGAATGCAGGCAGACCTTTTTGGGCATGCCCGGCCATGACGGCGGCCAGATAAACGGCGCCAGGCCGTTCGGTGCCGTTGAAGCCCCACACTGCCTTAGGGATGAGCGGATCCATGTCCATGGTTTCTGATCCGTAGCACCAGCACGGAGTGACCGTGATGGAAACGCCAACGCCTTCGCGAGCGAATTTCTCGGCCGCTTGGGCAGCTTCGGCCACACCGCCAATGGTGCTGTCGGCGATGACGCATTCGACGGACAAGCCATCGGCATGCCGCAGATTGGCGCTCAGAAACTCGGCTACCGAACGGGCCATGCCCATGGTCTGAACTTCCAGTGACTCGCGCACACCACGCTGGCGGCCGTCAATAGTCGGCCGGATGCCGATCTTCGGCAAGGATCCGATGAGGCGATTCTTGGGTTCGCGGCGGATTAATTCAATGTCGTTCATCATCACACCCTTGTTATCGAGGAATAGTGCGGTTTCTCTGCCCAGAATGCCGCCGGGTCTTTATTGCCTTTTATCTGTTGGTCTTGACCTGTTCTTCTATCCAGGGATAGGTTTGGGCAATGCCGTCCTTCAAGAAATTCTTGGCCCGCCAGCCGGTGGTGTATATTCGGTCGTTGCTGAAGTTACGGGACTGGACCCCGACCGGCCCATCGACATGCTTGATGTGGATTTTTTTGCCAGCCGCCTCGGCCGCCGTCATGACCAAATCATCGACAGTGACATACTCGGGACAGCCGATATTGACTGC
>JBFFWQ010000226.1:0-2942 GCA_041570195.1 Promineifilaceae bacterium (SeqCode)
GGCACCATGCACCGGGCCACTTATACCTGCGTGGGCGACACCGTTAACCTGGCCGCTCGCCTCGAGGAACACACCAAGGTCGTGGGCCAGCCCATTCTGATCGACGGCACCGCCCGCGAAGCTTTGGACGGCGACATCCAGGTAGAAGACCTGGGTATCAGAACAATCCGGGGCAAAAAAGAGGAAGTGCACGTGTTTTCGGTTCCGGTAGACTAGCAGCCAGTTTTCAGCCGTCAGCTTTCAGCCGACAGTTCACAGTTCAGAGTCGCGAGTTAGCAGTTGCCGTCGCTCCGCTTAAGTTCCCCTCAGTTCCTACAAGTTTCCTTTAGTCCTTTAGGTGCTCTCGTTCCCCTCAATCCCCCTTCTCGTCCGCCCGGATCATAATTGCCCCCAGGGCGACGACGTCATCTGGCCATTGTGTGCCATCTGATCGGTAAGCGACCAATCGCCGGCCGCTATACGGATCGTATAAACCAACAGCCACCTGATAATTCCCGGCGGTTATATCAGCTGGGCTATTAACTTGATGGGAGTCTTCTATCATCTCGTCGGCCAACCAAAAAGACGTAGGATTGTCACCATTCTGTGGAGCGCCGTCGGCTTGGGCGACAAGTTGTCCATGCTCGTCATACAAATGAATGAAGACGGTGTAATCCTGACCGTCGGGGGCCAGCGACTCCCAGTAGAGGGTCGCGGTGAATGGCTGACCGGCGTCAATGCTTTCCGGCAAATCATAGCCAATCAAGCGAAAACGGTCCTCAAAGATCGTGTCGGCCGGATGCTCAGGCGAAAAATCCTGCGGCTCGGGCGACGGTATTTTGAAATGGGCAATGGCAAAAGCATCGCCAATCGGCCCTTCGTTCAAACTTACAGCCAATCTCTCTCCTGGTCGCCCAAGAGGAAAAAGGCTCACTTCCACAGAGCCGACTCCGGGCGTGACTGGCTCTTTGATTGGCGATAGATGATAAGTCTCTGCAAAGATCTGTCCTGGTTGCCACGTAGGCGTCTGATATCGATTTCGGTAAGGGACTGTATCTAACTTCGCGGCCCGGCGGCCGGTCGAGTCAAGGGCATGAAGATGAACAGCGTAACTCTCATATATCGGTTGCAGCGCCTGCCAATACAAAGTCAATTCCAATCGCTCGCCTGAGACCACTTCCCGGTCTTCCATTTCATATCCCAACAAAGCAACCTCCTGATTGAAGCGCACGTCAACTGGATTTGGGACCTCAGTGGTGGGGGGTAGAAGCTCAGGCTGTTCAAAAGCCGGCCGCGTCACTATTAGCGGTAGGATCGCAGCCCAGACGGCCAGGACAGAAACCAGTATCAAGCCAGGCCAGCGACGACCAATATTTGTCAGGCCTAACGCCATAAGCACCGCTAGGCTGCTCACCGCCGGAAATAGTAGCCGGCCTTGGTTACCCGCTCTCACTTGCCGGTTCCAATTCATGAGCAAAATAAAAACGACCAGGCTCCACAGCGCCAGAAGCACGATAGATGCGATCTGCTGGCGGGTCATTTGCCGGTATCGCTTGCGAATCAGCCAAAGAAACAAGCCCAGTAGAGCCAGCAGCATGATGGCATTAACCAACCAATAGAAAGGCGACGGCGAACGAATGCCATGAGCGAACATTGCCCAATACGATTTGCTCAAGAAGGCGATGCCACCAAATGTTTCCGCCCAGGAAAGCGGTTCCAGGCGCACCAAGCCGCGATTAGCCTGTAGAAACTGGCTCCAGGCCAGGGGATGATCGTAAAGCACCCAGTTGCGAAGGAACCACCAACCAGCAACTGCCGCTAGGCCAAGCCCCACAGCCGAGCCTCCTTTGATGAGTTCCGCCCACGAGCGCCGCCAACGGGCTTTCAGCAGCAGGCCAATGGCGATCACCAGCCCCAGACCTAGAGCACTGACTTTGGCCAGAACCGACAAGCCCCAGAACGCTCCTAACATCAAGTAGCGCCACCAAGCCGTGCCGGCCGATGTCAAGATCCAGACCAGTACCAGCAAGGTCAGGGCGCTCAACGCGGCAACCAGGGTGTCGTTGCTAATCGCACCAGCGATGAAAATAAACTGGGGGTTGAAACGAACCGGGCCAGGTGAACGGCCAATGCGGAATCTCGATAAGGAAAGCGCTCGGCCGGTGTATGATAGTGGACGTTAATACCGCCGCCTTTCCGGAAATACGGATTCTTGGGCGCGACGGTAGTCATATCGCTGGTCTCAATGACGGCAACGAAGGGAGCCAACAAAGCATAATACAGGGGCGGCTGCCCGATCTCGTGGCCCGCATTCCTTCTATCTCGTTCCAGGTTCGGTAGGCCACGGCCTTCCGCCAGCCAATTGACGTAGATAAAGTGGGCATATTCGTCAGGCGCCTCGTACACGGGCAAAGAGAGGTTATAGAAAGTGGCCAGGATCAAAAAGGCGAGCAGGATGGCCAGCAGTGACCGGTGAGAATAGAATGCCGTTGTTACCCGCGTGCGCATTGAGCAAACTCTCCAGGCTACTAATGTATCGGCAGCTTACCCCAATTAGCAAATTAGCTCGACGTCTGGGCCACGGTTTCAGCGACCGGTCTTCAGCCCCATGTAGACATTGGTCGACCCTTCCGGCACTTCACTATGCTCAAAAGGTTTCCAATGCGACTCAAAGCCGACCTCAGCGATGATCCGTAGCCAATCCTCGTGGCCGAACAGGCCGCACACATGCTCATCCAGTACGGCTCGGACATTGCTTGTCCCCTCACGCAGCAGATAGACCATGGTGAAGATGTACTGGCTATCGGCCGGATCCGGGTCACAGGTCCATTCCAGGTAACGCAGCGCCCGGCCGTCGCCGTCATGGCCGCCATGATCGGTCGCGGGCCTAAAGGTCTCGCGCACCTCGTCCGGGGCGAACAAGGCCACGCCACCCGGCCGGATATGTACGTAAGCCGTCTCGA
>JBFFWQ010000227.1:0-2194 GCA_041570195.1 Promineifilaceae bacterium (SeqCode)
CTTACCAGGCGCCGACTCGATACGAAGCGTGCCGCCTACCGCCTGGGCTCGTTCGCGCATCGTTCGCAATCCGTATCGAGAGAAATCCGGCCGCAACAGTCGTGACAGCATGAACCCACAACCATCATCTTTCACCATGATTACGGCCGAATTATCACGCCTGTCCAATGTCACACCCACATGACCGGCTCTAGCATGCTTGCGGGCATTGGTCAGGGCTTCCTGGATGATACGCAACGATTGTGCTTTCACCGTCGCCGGAACGGCCGTATCGTCCCAAGATGGGGCAATCATGAGGTCGGTCGTCACACCACTCCGGCGCTGAAATCGGTCTACATACTCTTCAGCCAGGCCGGTTAATTGGCGTTCATGCACGTCATTCAATCGCAAACCAACGATGATCTCACGAGCATCCGTATAAGCCTCCTGAGCTGCCGCGATTAACTGTTGAAGTTGTTGTGTTGCCTGGTCGGTTTGTCCCGCTCTAAGGAATTCTTGTACGGCCTGGGCCTTTGTGTTGACGTAGCCAAGTACCTGAGCCAGACCATCATGCATTTCACGGCCGATGCGGTCTCGTTCTTCTAATACGGCCAACAAGCGAACCTGCCCTCGTTCACGCACAAGTGTCAGCCGCATTCGTTCGAAGGATTTTGCCAATCGGTCGATCTCGCCGCTTGCTTCCACGATTATAGGCGTGGACAGATCGCCCTCAATAATGCGATCGGTGGCGTCGGCAAGCTCCGTCAACGGTTTACTAATAGAGCGGGTGAAGAAAAAGGCCAGGCCAACTGCCAGGCTGAAGGCACACAGCGCGCTAACTGTCAAGCCGATGTAGGCGTTGCGCTGGGCGATAGCATGGGCATTGCGTGCTGACAGGATATCTTCCTCGGCGTTTACCAGCAACGCCGTCAACCGCTCGTTGGCTTCTAGCAATAATGCCTCCATCTCGTCCAGCAGGTTCAGGGCCTGATTGTTATCACCAGTCGCGAATAAAGCATCTCCAAGGAGATTCAACTGGACGATGTCAGCCCTGGTTGAGGAAATGAGCGCCGCGGCCGAAAGACTATGTTCGGTAGAATGATTATGCGCCTGGTGAGCTTGCTCATACGTGTTGATGCTTGCGCTTACCTGATCTATTAACTGGGCATAGCGGCCGGCCGCCGAAGGATCTCGTGTCAGGATATAATCGCCGGGTGGCCCAAGCAAGGGACCGACCGTCGCTCGAATCTCCTGGACGGTACGAATCATTTCGGTATTTTCGACCAGGATCCGGGCTGCAGTGGACGCTTGCCAGAAACCAAGCAGACCTATGATACCCGAGGCAAGCGTAAGAAAGGCGACGGCTATGAAAGCCGCAGCCAACCGCGGGCCAATGCCAACTTCGCCGAGCTGCTGTTTCACCAGACTCCTTTATCAAAGCGACTCAGCCGTTCTAAGTGCGAGCGTACCGACTTAGCTTGGGGGTGATCTACCCCTAACCTTAGCTGGTAAATGGTCAAGGCGCGCCGAAGGTAGAATCGGGCGCTCTTGAGATCATCAATTTGCCAAAGCAGCAAGCCAAGATTGTAGAGAATCTGAGCCGCGTAAGGGTGCAGGACGCCGCCCGGGATCTGTTCCATGATAGCCAGCGCCTTTTCCAAATGTAGCTGAGCCCCTTTCAGATCGCCCTGCTGGCCAAACACCAGTCCAAGATCATTATGGCACAGTGCGGTTCCAGGGTGCTCGGCTCCCTGCGCCTCCTGGCGAATAGTTAGCTCCTTGGACAAATGGGCCAACGCGCCTTCAAGATCGCCCATGGCATGCAATAGCATTGCCAGATCGTTCAAGCTTTGGATAGATATGGGGTGTTCGGAGCCTAGGGCCTGCTCCCTAATTGCCAATGCCTGCTGGTAAAGGCTTTTCGCTTTCACTTGCTGACCTTCGGCCGCAAAAAGATAGGCCAAGTTGCTCAGCGTCTGGGCTGTCTCTGGGTGATGTTCCCCCAGTGCGCTGGTTCGAATGGCCAAAGCCCGATTGAGATAAGGTTGAGCTTCCTCGAGGCGACCCATGCTGCAGTAGGCCATGCCCAGGTTGTTAAGCGCACGCGCTGTCATCTGGTGGTCCGGTACTGGCATCCGCCCCAAAATGGCCAGCGCCTTCTGATGGCTGCCGAGAGCCTCAGCATAGTCGCCGGCCTCTTGTAGAATCGTGCCCA
>JBFFWQ010000228.1:0-1828 GCA_041570195.1 Promineifilaceae bacterium (SeqCode)
CTCCGGCCGACGGGCGAGATAGGCCTGGTAATCTTCTTCGGTGTCCAGGTCGAACTTGATACCTGGGACGTCGACGATACAGTGGGCCAGACCCAGGCGGGTCGCCTCGTCGAGATGGCGTTGGAAACTGCCCGGTCCATACTGGAAGTTGAAGCCTGTAGGCGGGCAGACGAATAAGGCATTGGTGCCGTTTCGCTCACTGTCGCTGCAAATGGCCAGGCCGCGCCGGCGTGACAAAAAGCCGTTGCCGCCGCTGCAACTCTCGGGCGAAGCGGCCTCGATCACGGCGATCACATCATCGGCGCTGATGAAAGGTAGATCGGCCGGCAGGATCAGCGCGCAGTCGGCCTTCTGAGCGGCGGCGATATGGGTCGCCCGGGTCAATGCCATGTTCAAATCCTGTTTGTCGCTTTCATCATAGGTCAGCGCCCCATGCTGGCGGGCCAGTTTCAGTATTCCGGAGTCACGGCTGACAACCAGGCTACGCGTGATCGCCGGCACGTCGCGCAATGCTTCCAATGTCCGGCTCAACATGTATCGGGTCAGGTCGGAGCGCTCGTCGGCGGTAAGGATACGCGCCAGCCGGCTCTTGCTGTCACGAGAAGGCTTCACCGGAATAATCGCCCAGACATTCATTGATTTATCAGCTCCACGACATAGGCCAGGATCTCAGCCGCCAGGCGGCGCCGGCCAGCTCGATCCTGCATAACAGTATCGGTTCTAAAAGTGTTTGGCGCGAGCAAGGTCGTTACTTCATCGTCCCGCCGATCATAGACGAACCCGTCGATTAGCTCTCCATAGTAGCCGGCCACGGCCGAGGCCGAGACCGCCATTCCCAGTTCGCCCATCATCTTGGCCGCCGGCCCCTTCAACGCCTGACCGGCGACAATAGGACTGACCGCGACAACCACCTTTGGCAAATCGGTGATCATCTCCCGCACGGGATAGACATTCAGGATTGGTTCTATACTAACAAATGGGTTGGAGGGCGCAATGAGAATTAAGTCCGCCCCCTCCAAAGCCGAAAGCACCTGACCACTGGCCCGCACATCTTCCGGCAGGCATATTTCGCGCACGGCCGGCTGCCAGCCACGGGCCACGAACCAGGTCTGGAAGGGCAGCAGCCCTTCGTCGCAACGAATCATCGTCGGCGCCGGCTGATCGCTCATGGGCAAGATGCGGGCTGCGATGCCCAGACGTTCCAAAAGCTGGCCAGTGGCCTGTGTCAGGCTCATGCCTTCCGCCAATAAATGGGTCCGGGTCAGATGGGTGGCCAGATCAAGATCGCCCAGCTTGAACCACTCTGGGCCGCCTAACCGGCCGACTTCTTCCATCGTCCGCCAACTTTCGCCGGTGCGCCCCCAGCCGGTCTCAGGATTGGCCCGCCCGGCCAGGGTGTACATGACCGTGTCCAGGTCAGGACAGACCATCAACCCGCAGTGTCGAAAATCGTCGCCGGTATTGACCAGGACAGTCAATCTTTCGGGTGCCAGCAGTTGAGCCAGGCCGTCGGCCATCTTGGCCCCGCCGACGCCTCCGGCGAGCAAGACTACGTTCAGATTGTCGGGTACAGCTATTGGCTCGTGGGCGTGGTTATGCATCGGTAATGACTCAGTAACGTTAACGACAATTTAGCACAAAGGGTAGGCGGAGCGAAGGGTTATTTGGCTACGATTAGACAACGCTCATCATGAAACGTGATGAAGCGTAACCCGGTTTGGTAAACCGGCCGCAGGATGCCATCCTGCGTTACGCGGCGGCGATTCGTAGCCCCGTTTGTTTAGGCGGCCGCAGGGTGCTATCCTGCGCTACGCGGCGGCGATTCGTA